>JBLHRR010000023.1:0-50078 GCA_047626155.1 Saprospiraceae bacterium
GTATTACACAAAAAATAATTTCCCGATTTTTTTCGTGGAAACAATTATATAAACCACTCTCCCTGTTGTCGTTTTGATTTACATAATCGTTTCCAAATCGGGATTTAATTTTTCGTTGTTACTATAGCAATAAATCACACCTAATATCATGAAGCACTTACTCATTATCACTTGTCTGTTCTGTACCCTTTTTATGGTCTCCTCCTGTAATAGCTCGAAAAGAGCAACTTCTAATTCAGGAAAAGTGAACAAAGGAAATTCCAGTAAAGGAGGCGTACAATTCGTGGATTCCAAAACCCTCACAGCAGTGTTGGAACAAGCGGAAAAAGAAAACAAATTAGTCTTCGTTGATTTTTATACCAACTGGTGTACGCCCTGTAAGATGATGGATGAAGATGTTTTTCCAGATAGAATAATAGGTACTTTTTTTAAAAAGAATTTCATCAGTTATAAGGTAAATGCTGAAAAAGGCAATGGGATAAATCTTGCTGTGGTTTTCAACGTAGGTGTTTATCCAACATTACTTTTCCTGAACGAAAAAGGACGAGTGTTGGAATCCAAACAAGGAGCCGCTTACCACACAGAGTTGATGGCAATGGCGAATCGTGCATTGGATAGTCAAGGGATGTGATATTTATATCAAACCCACAGCCAGTATTGTAATTCCAAAAGCAATAAGTATTAAGACAGCCCAAGGCCAGGCTTTACCATCTTCTATAGCTTGACAAACGGAGTCGCAACAAGCATTAAACATTTCGTCAAAGCAAACTTCCATACAGATCGTAAAGCAATCTGCTGCACAGGGCCTTTTACTCGACATCCTTTTTTTCATTCTACGATAAAATCTACGTATTCTTCGTTGTGCGATTTTGAGTCTGCCTTTGAAAGACCATTTTTTTCGTCTTGCCTTTCGCTTTTTTCGCTTCGCAATGATAAAACGTACGAAGCCAATGCTTCCTAGCAAACCGGTAAAACCAGCTAGCCATTTATATACCTCCGTACTGTCATTTTTACTAACAGATTCGACAACTAGTGGAAGGACGAAGATGATTAGAGATACTAAATAGTAATTAGCATATCGTACATTGGATATTGCCCACGCTGTTTGTTGTACCGCTTTTGTTATAAAGTTGTTCCAAGCGCTCAGTGCAGATTCTTTGACTGACAAAGGCACTTTCCGCTCTTTTTGTAATTTTAATGTTACGTTTGAAAATAAACGAACGCTGTACTCTTCGATAATTTCCTTCGGAAGCGGAAATCCTTGCAATTGCTGACTAATGGATTCTTGCTTTTCTAATATAATTCGGGAGGTCTCTGCAAGAAGAATTCCTGCCTTGCTTTTTAGATCTTTAGCTAAAGTATTTTGATGCGCGTTATTTTCCTCAATTCCAAAGAAGGAAAAAAGAGGATTGAATTGTTTTTGAAAAAGGTCTTCTTCATAATCTTCAAAAGCATCCAGCATATAAACCAATTCTCCAAATTGATAACCCAAATGGTACATTGCTTCCGTCTCCTGCTCTAGTCCAATTACCTTTGCTCCCCGTTCAAACACCAAAGCAGTTATGGTTGCGCTAGGGGCAGCATAATGTTTTAAAGCTTCGTCCAGAGAAACAAAGAATTTATGAGGAGAACTTTCTAAAGCTTCTTGCTTTTTTATTTGTTCCCACAAGAGGGGAGTGTTAAGTCCCCAGTCTTCCAATTGCTGTTGTGCTTTATGAAAAGGCGCGGAAAAGAAATGTCGGATGAATTTCCATTTAATGCTAGAAAGGTCTTTAATATTATCGTCCGTTTTGAGTTCGGATAACAATACATTTGTAGCAGCGGCATATCGCAAAGATAGGGGACTGCTCTGCTCTTGCTCCGGCATGGTGAAGCACTTATTAATCGCTTGATATCCTGGTTGCCAGTCCGAAAGATTTTCTTTGGATAATTGAGATAGCATTTCTGCAAAGAAGACCGCATCAAAATTTAGGACAGTCCTCGCTCGCTGTCCGTATTCCACACCAAGAGTTTTACAGGTGCCGCAGTAGTGCATTCGATGGCGACGATAATTGACATCGGATTTACAGGACTTACTTTTCTCTGGACGCATTAATCCGAACATAGGATTTTATTTTTGTTGTTATTTTATTTTTACTTTTAGGCAAATTCATTCTTCAAATGAATTGATTTTACCGCAAAGGAATGCAACGTAAATCCCCCTTCGCGTGAAAAAAAAACAATTGGCGGAACGCCAATTCGCTATACGTCTAGATCACCATTCTTTTCTCCCTCCTCCTTTTCCTGCTCCGAAAAATACGCTAACAATAGTTTCACAATTCGTTTCCCTGCCACTTCATTCAGCTCCTCCTCCGAAGCCGCCTTCACTTTTTTCACCGACCCAAAATGAATCAGTAATTTATCAGCAGTCTTTTCGCCAATCCCCGCTATCTTCTTCAATTCCGTTTCCGTGAAAAACTGCGAACGCTTTACCCGGTGAAAAGTAATGGCAAAACGATGCGCCTCATTTCGCGCTTGCTGAATTAATTTCAGTGACTCCGATTTTTTATTGATGTACAACGGAATAGAATCATTAGGGAAAAATATTTCTTCTAACTTTTTTGCAATACCAATCACCGTGACTTTGTCCAGAATCCCCAACTCCTCCAGACTTTTTACAGAAGCACTCAATTGTCCCTTTCCTCCATCAATGATGATTAACTGAGGCAATGGCTGTTCTTCATCCAATAAGCGTTTGTAGCGTCGGTATACAATCTCCGTCATCGAAGCAAAATCATCAGGGCCGATTACGGTCTTCACATTGTAATGACGATAATCCTTCTTAGAAGGTTTGGCGTTCTTGAAAACAACGCAGGAAGCGGTAGGGAAATCGCCTCCGAGATTCGAGTTGTCAAAGCACTCGATATGCAGCGGAACTTGTGTCATCTGTAAATCCTTTTGCATGGTGCGTAAGATTCGTTCTGCCGGTGTTTGCTTACTGATTTTATTAATAGCTTCTCGTTGCTTTTGCAGCAAAAAGTATTTGACGTTCTTTTCAGAAAGATCCAGTAGCTTCCTCTTGTCTCCAATTTTAGGAACGGTCAAACTGACATCTTTCTCCGGGATGGGGATTAGATAAGGCACAATGATTTCCGGAGCAATGCTATTGAATTTTTCCCGTAAGTGTGGAATAGTATAGGCCAGCAAATCTTCCTCGTCTTCATCCAAATTTTTAACCAATTCCAATGTGTAACTATTCATCATCGCCCCATTGACCACTTTGATGTAATTGACAAAGGCATCTTTTTCATTACTCACAATCGAGAATACATCCACGTCCCGAATGGTGGTACTAACTACCGTCGATTTACTTTGGTAATCTTCGAAGGCGCGGAGCTTGTCTTTTAGTATGTGTGCTTTTTCAAATTCTAAGTTGACGGCCAGGTCCTGCATCTCCTTATTGAAATGTGCTTTCACCGCTGCAAAGTTTCCTTTAAGGATATTTCTAATCTGTGTAATCTTATTGTTGTAAGTTTCAATGTCTTCATGTTCCGCACAAGGGCCCATGCAGTTTTTGATATGGTATTCGAGACAAACTTTGAACTTTCCTTTTTGAATGTTATCCTCCGAAAGGTTGTAGGTGCAAGTTCGGAGCGGGAAGAGGATTTTGATGAGGTCCAGTAAATCTTTGGTTCGGTTGCGGGAAGTATAAGGACCAAAATAAGTAGAACCATCCTTGATAACCCGCCGCGTTAAAAACACCCGTGGAAATCGTTCCTTTTTTATGCAAATGTAAGAATACGACTTCCCATCTTTCAACATCACATTGTACCGAGGCTGATACTTTTTGATCAAAGTACTTTCCAATAACAATGCATCGGTCTCCGTATCTACAATTGTATACTCAATACGATTCGCATTCCGAACCATGGTGCGCGTCTTATTGGTTCTGTGTTTTTTATCGCCAAAATAAGAAGCCAGTCTTTTCTTTAGATGCTTCGCCTTGCCGATGTAAAGGATGGTATCTTCCTTGTCGATGAAGCGATAGACCCCGGGTTGTTTGGGGAGGGAGTCGGATATTTCTTTGTAGTCTTTAGTGGTCATTGTTTGAAACTTTATGTGTTCCGCATTTAGTGTTGGAATTAACGACAAAGGCCACGGAGGACAGAAAGTTTTCACTATTTATAGAATAAAAAAAAACTTTGTGAAAACTTCGTGCTCTTTCTGTCCTTCGTGGTTTATAAAGAGCTTTTGCCTTTAGGCAACAGTCAAGAAAGAATACCTTTGTGTGGCTAAAGGCTAAAGTTAAATAAAAACAGGAACACAACGTCTCCGGAGTATTCCTGCTTTATTTTTATCTAAATCTAGAGCATCTATTTAGCATATGGCCCGTAGCTGTTGGCTTCCCTATAATACACGAAAGTGGGAAAGCTAACTGCTAACTGTTCAAATAATCTAAAACTCAATCGTATCCCCCGGCTTCAAAGTATTACCTTCTGATGGCTTCTTCGTGATCGCCCTAACATTAGTAATACGAGCTTCCTCCAATCGGTTACCAGCAGACTTCCAACCCTTGACATCAATAAAATCTTTAAGACTCAATTCAAACTCCTCCTTCTCCTTCTGTCCTTTTAATTTTACATCGTATAAAATCAGAGGCTTGGCATCTATACTAACGAAGAATAATTTTGACTTGCTGTGCTCTGTCAGATAACTATAGCGCTGTCCACTCTTAGAAGTTTCGATTTGGAAACGTTTCACCATGGTCCAGTTCTTATTGCCATCAAAATAAACGGCGCTGATGATAAGCCTAGCATTCATTTTTCCAACATAAAGAATCTCATCATGCGGGAATTTCTTATTGACATCAAAATCAATAACCTCATAGGTTCCGTCTTTGTATAAAGCAACGATCTGATCGCCGCTGTCAAAGTCACCCAGGAAGAGGCCACGTTCTTCAGTATTTAAACGGCCACTAACCTTATCCATCCACAACTTGATGGCGCCAAGAGAAGAAGCACCAATAGACAACTGTGTTATTTTACGGACCGGATATTTCGTTATAATGTTACCAGCAGAGCCCCGTCCTTTAATAGCTAATTCCTCAAAGTCAAATTCGAAATTCTTTTTCTTGGCTTTACAACCCTGAGATAATAAAACAGAAACCGTTTCAGATTCTCCGTTTTGGTTGGCTGTGAAATAGTGAACTCTAGAACCCTTTGCCTTCTTGGTTAGGTCGTAAGCACGGTCACGTGTAACTCCTGTTACGTTGAAACGCTTGCCGTAAGAATTTCCACTCTTGGCATCAACATAAACCATATTATAGGTCGTTCGATCATCTCCTTTTTTCCAGACCGCACAATGAATGATGTTCTTACCCATGAAAACTTTATCCGCAACCTTTACCACTTTGCAAGTTCCATCTTTACAGAAAGCAATGATGTCGTCAATGTCAGAACAGTCAGAAATGAACTCATCTTTTTTCATCCCCGTACCAATAAATCCATCTTTGTAATTGACGTACAACTTAGCATTGTTGGCAACTACCTGAGTCGCTTTGATGGTATCAAGTGTCGTTATTTTCGTTTTACGCTCCTGTCCTTTGCTGTATTTTTTAAGTAAATTTTCAAAATAGGCAATCGCATATTCGGTCAGGTGTTTGAGGTCGTATTTCACCTGCTTCAATTCCTCATTAATCTTCGCGATCAATTCATCTGCTTTGAAAGAGTTGAATTTAGAAATTCGCTTAATTCGGATTTCCGTCAAACGAACAATATCATCTTCGGTAATGTCACGAAGCAACTGAAGACGCTTGTCTGATTTTTTCGGCTTGTCACTTGGACCAGCCACATATTTTTTCAAACCAACATCAATGGCCTTAATAACCTCCTCCCAGTTCTCACATTCTTCAATATCGCGATAGATTCTTTTTTCAATAAAGATCTTTTCCAAACTAGCGAAGTGCCATTTTTCTTGCAGCTCATTGAGACGAATCTCCAATTCCATCTTCAACAAGAGGCGCGTGTTCTCTGTACAAATTTGCAAGATTTCCTCCACCGTCATGAAGTGTGGCTTGCTGTCTATAATCACACAAGCATTCGGAGAGATGGAAACTTCACAATCCGTGAAAGCATAGAGGGCATCCATGGTTACATCAGGAGAAGTACCTGGCATCAAGTCAATTAAAACCTCGACATCTCTCGCCGTATTATCGGTTACCTTTTTGATTTTAATCTTACCCTTATCATTGGCTTTGATGATGCTGTCGATCAACCCACCCGTCGTTACGCCATAAGGCAATTCCCGAACAGCCAGCGTATTTTTATCAATGATTTCGATACGTCCACGAACCTTCACCTTACCGCCTCGCTTACCATGATTGTAGTCCGTTACATCGATCATTCCCCCATTCTCAAAATCCGGGTAGATCTTAGGACTCTTTCCTTGCAGTATTTTGATCGAAGCTTTTATGAGCTCAATAAAGTTGTGCGGCAAAATTTTGGTAGACAAACCAACCGCAATCCCTTCTACTCCCTGAGAGAGTAACAAAGGAAATTTCATCGGAAGGTTAATCGGCTCCTGCTTACGACCATCGTAAGACAATTGCCATTCCGTAGTTTGCCCATTAAAGCCAACTTCCAGCGCAAACTTCGTCAATCGTGCTTCTATATAACGCGGTGCGGCAGAGCTGTCTCCAGTCCGCACATCACCCCAGTTCCCCTGGCAGTCGATCAGTAGATTCTTTTGTCCCAGTTTCACCAATGCGCCACCAATCGCTGCATCTCCGTGAGGGTGATACTGCATGGTTTGCCCAATAATGTTCGCTACTTTGTGGTAACGGCCATCATCCATTTCCTTCATGGCATGTAACAACCTTCGCTGTACCGGTTTCAAGCCATCTTCAATATAAGGTACCGCTCTTTCGAGAATTACATAAGAGGCATAATCGAGAAAATATTCCTGATACATTCCGGAAAGGGAGACCATATTATCGGCCGTACTACCACTTCCGCTGACCACCGGAGCGATGGTCTTTAGCTCTTTCATCGTTTTTTTAGTGATTCCGTTGTTCTTATCCATGTGATACTTAGCTGTCGTGTTTCTTTTAGAATTAATGAGTGTTACTTTTTTGGGAGGGCAAAGTTACAAAATTAAGAATGAATATTTAAACAATTTGTTGGTTACTTTGTATGGCTTTTATTCATAAGCCATTTTACAATCAGTATCTTTGAGTGTATTTTGTTGGAGAGATAAATTGTAGATTTTGGTACTGTAACCCCACCCCCAAATACCCACTTCGAATTTAGAGGTAAATTTCCTCATTGCAAAGAAGACTCATAACTCTTTCTAATCTGTTAAAATTCCAAAAATGTCCCCCTCCCGCACATCCCCTTACCCTAAATTACCTACCTTAGTCACAGGTCTTCTTCACAGAAAACCTGCTAAATAACTGGTTTTCATGCTACTAAGTATATAGAATGCTGGTTATGAAGCGTTTGAGTTTTGTTACCTAATTTAAGATTACGCAGCAAAGTGACTGTTTTATGCGTTCAGTATAAGACGTTCCCGAGCAAATGCTGATCTTGAACCAGGATTTGATCACGAAAAAACTATCTGATGGATATCGCCTTAAACTTACAGCACGAGGAAAAGGACTTCATCACTGCTTGCATTGCCAAGGAGCGTTGGGCTCAGAAGAAGTTGTATGAAGATCACTATGGCCAGATGATGGGGGTTTGTCTTCGCTATTCTAGTACCCGAGAGGATGCTTTGGATATTCTTCATGAAGGGTTTATTAAAGTTTTTAAAAACATTAGTAAATACCAACCTGGAACGAGTATTTCTGCCTGGATTCGACGGATCATGGTCAATACATCGATTGATTTTTATAGAAAAAGCATCCGACGTCGGACAGAGGATTTGGATCAAGCTTATCAGCTTAGTACTTCCGATGCAGATGTCGTTAGTCAGTGCACAGAAAAAGAAATTTTAGCAGCGGTACAAACTTTATCGCCTGCATACCGAACGGTTTTTAATTTATACGTAATAGAAGGATACGCTCACAAAGAGATAGCCAATCAGCTTGGAGTAACCGAGAGTACCTCCCGGTCGAACCTAGTCAAGGCGAGAATCAAACTGAAAGAACTCCTCGCCGCAAAACAGATCAAGTATGGACAATAGTTTCGACGAATTATTTGACGATAACATAAGAAGGGGTTTGGAAAACCTCAAGGAGACTGGTGCGCCCCAAGGATGGGAGGCACTAGAAGGGAAGATGGCTGCGGACGCGGACTTGAGCGCTGATCCCTTTGATGAAATGATCAAGTCAAAACTAGAAGGTGGAAATGCTGCCGCTTATGATCCAGGCTTCTGGTCGCTGATGGAAAGCAGAATTGAAGCAGACGCAGATTTATCTCCAACAGAAATAGAAGACCTTGAACTGGATGGACTCGTTTACGAAAACCTCAACTCTTTTCAAGTTCCTTATAATTCCAACCACTGGGAGTTAATGCTTCGACGCATTAATAAAGAATTTTCTATCCAACACCATTTATACAAATATAAGGTTGCAGAGGTGTCGCTCATGCTATTGTTGATTTTGACGCTGCTACAATTTTATCCAGGAAATAACTCTTCTTCCAATTTAGGGGAGCAAAACATCGAAGCCAATCAGACGACTAATCAATCAGCTGCAACAGAATCCATCGTTTCTGAAGAGGAGATGACTTTAGGAGGAACAGAAGTAGAAGTAACGATTGAAAAAGAAAATATTTCCAACGCTACTTTAATAGCTGCGGCTAAAAAAGATAAATTAGAATCGCAATCTCAAAAAGGATCTAATCATAGTTCTAACAATAGTTTCAACAGCGCTTATAACAATACAGATACAAGTTTAGCGAAAGCGAATGAAGGAGTAATAGCTTCGGCAGAAATTAATTCAATCGATAACTTATTACCACCACTACCACTCCAAAAAGAGCAACATGGCGATACCAGTATCTCTGACACCCAACTTGCAGCAATAGTCGCCGCCGACAAAGAAGCGACGGCGCAAAGAAAGGCAGAGATGGAACAAGAAGCCTTACTTCTCGACGAAACCATTTTTGACTTACTGACTTTGGAAACAAAAGAAATGGATGTCTTTAAAAATGATGATCCAATCATTCCTGATTGTAAGTCGTGTACCTTTAAAAGACCTTGGGCATTCAAATTAGGAATGTTAGCTTCCATTGATTTTAATTTGGTTATGACACCATTTGATGCCTATTTTAGTTCTGATTCTTATGACCAACTGACTTCTGGTTACACCGGCGGCCTAAGCTTTAGTGTACACAGAAATCGACTGGGTTTTGCAACAGGTGCTACTTATTCCTCTAAATCCTACGAGCCAAGAAAGAATAAAGAAGTGGTAGGCAGTTTGGCGAGAGGTTACGTAGAAGAAGGGCTTCAAGGAGCACAGTTGAATATCCTGAGCATACCAGCAAACTTTACGTACAACTTTGACAATAAAGGGAAATGGCAGTGGTATGCCTTATTAGGTGTTTCCGCAAAATTAGCCACTATCAATAACTTCGACCTTAAGAGCGAACCAGCTAGCGGTAGTCGAGCTAGGCCTGATCCAAGGATAATCGCGGCAATGTCAATTCCAGAAGAAGTTGTGGAAGATCCATATAGCGGAGCTTTTGAAGGTGGAAGTTTTAAAAAGAACTTTTTCTTAACCGCTAACCTTGGTTTCGGAATGGAAAGATACGTTACATCTCGATGGTCTGTTTTCCTCCAACCTACTTATCAACATTCCTTGTACAAAAGAGCCTTAGGGCCTAACAATGATCGGATACATAGTTTGTCATTGTTCTTGGGAACTCGGGCTACGTTGAAGTAAATTTACTAAGACCAAAAGAAAAGAAAGGGAGTCGCTACATTCATCGTAGCGACTCCTTTTGTTTTAGAACAAACCATGGTTCTGTAGCTTTCCAGCGACCTCCTCTTTATGGATTTATTTGGTTAAATGAATTACGCTTACGGCAATGGTACAACCGAGGAGCTTTTCATAAATTCAACGTTGCGAACCTTCGCGCCTTCTCCTATCTGGCGGACAGGTTTGCGGTGAAAAATATAGTTGGCAGAACATCACCTTACGAAATACCATCAAATGAAATCATTTAACACCTTCTTCATTCTCTCCTTCATTCATTCCATAAATTACTTACCTTTGCCCCGCTTTAAAAAGGAATTATGAGTATAACTAACGAAATAAATAAACGCCGCACCTTCGGAATCGTCTCTCACCCGGATGCTGGTAAGACAACCCTTACGGAAAAGCTCCTCCTTTTTGGTGGAGCCATCCAAACTGCGGGTGCCGTAAAGTCTAATAAAATAAAGAGATCTGCTACTTCTGACTTTATGGAAATAGAGCGACAGAGAGGAATCTCCGTGGCTACTTCCGTAATGGCATTTGATTACAGAGGTATGAAGGTCAACATCCTGGATACCCCTGGTCACAAAGATTTTGCGGAAGATACTTATCGAACCCTAACGGCGGTGGATAGTGTAATCGTGGTGATCGATGTAGCGAAGGGAGTGGAGATGCAGACGGAACGACTCGTTGAAGTTTGCCGTATGCGAAATACGCCGATCATTGTTTTTATCAATAAATTGGATAGAGAAGGACTTGATGGTTTTGACCTTTTAGATGAGATAGAGAAAAAGCTGGGACTAACGGTTACGCCGCTTAGTTGGCCGATAGGAATGGGGCAGCGATTCAAAGGGGTCTACAATCGGTATGAAAAGCACCTCAATCTATTTTCCGCTCACGGCAAACAAACCAGTGACGACACCATTGCCTTCACCGATTTGGCGAACCCAGAACTGGAAAAAATGATCGGGGAAAAGCCAGCGAATGAGTTGCGCTCTGAAGTTCACTTGATAGAAGAAGTTTATCCAGAGTTTAACCGCCAGGATTACCTTGATGGAAAATTGAGTCCGGTATTCTTTGGTTCTGCCATTAATAATTTTGGTGTAAAAGAATTGTTAGATTGTTTTGTGGAAATAGCGCCAACACCATTAGCACGTATCACGGAAGAACGTATTGTGGAACCGGATGAAGATAATTTTTCTGGTTTTATTTTTAAGATCCACGCCAACATGGATCCGAAGCACCGAGATAGAATTGCTTTCCTGCGTATCTGCTCGGGTAAGTTCCAACGAAATACGAACTACTTTCATGTGCGGAATAATAAGAAGATAAAGTTTTCCAATCCAACGGCTTTTATGGCCGAGAAGAAGTCCATCGTTGAGGAAGCCTATCCAGGTGACATCGTCGGACTTTACGATTCGGGGAACTTTAAAATAGGAGACTCGCTTACCGAAGGGGAGAAGCTCCACTTTGTAGGAATTCCTAGCTTTTCGCCAGAGCAATTCCGTTATGTCAATAATGCGAATCCGCTTAAAGCAAAACAACTGGATAAAGGTTTACGCCAATTAATGGATGAAGGAGTTGCTCAGTTGTTCATCAGAGATATCAATGGTCGAAAAATAATCGGTACAGTAGGAGCGCTACAGTTCGATGTCATCCAATATCGTTTGGAACATGAATACGGTGCTTCTTGTAGTTACGATCCGGTCGCTTTGCATAAAGCTTGTTGGATTAGTAGCGATGATGAAGAGGCTTACAAGGATTTCCTCGACAAGCGAAAAAGAGACATGGCCAAAGACAAAGATGGCAAAGATGTTTTTCTAGCAGAGTCGAAGTGGATGCTGCAAAAGCTGCAGGAGGATTATCCAAAAATTGAATTTCACTTTAAGAGTGAATTCTAAGCATGTGAGATCCACTTTCTTGAAATATGTCATAACCCCTCTCGCGTTATCAGCGGATATGGCATATTGATTTCTTTCTAGAAAACTTATGTTTTTTGATTTCGTATAACCTTTCGCGAAGGCCCTTGGTTTTAATAAAATCACACAGAGAACACAGAGCTAATGCGCGATCTATTATAACCTTTGCGAAACCTTCGCGCCCCTTGTGGTTAAAAAAAAACACTAAAGGCGGAACGCCGCCAAACATCATCATCCAAAATTAAAAAACGCCCTCCAAGGCAAAGTACCACATAAAAAAAACGCACGATCTATGGCTACCGAAAATAAATTTCAGAAACTAACCTCCCACTGCAAAGAATACGGATTCATCTTTCAATCCAGTGAAGTATACGATGGCCTCGCTGCCGTTTATGATTACGGACCTTATGGCGCCGAGCTAAAAACCAACATCAAAAACTACTGGTGGAAAGCTATGGTGCAGATGAACGAAAATATCGTAGGGATTGACTCTGCTATTTTTATGCACCCCAGCGTATGGAAAGCCTCCGGTCACGTAGATGCCTTCAATGATCCGATGATTGATAACAAGCAATCTAACAAAAGATACCGAGCAGATCAGTTGGTGGAGGAGTATGTGGAGAATAAGGTAATGAAGAAGGCGACTAAAGAAATCGAAAAAGCGAGAAAACGTTTTGGAGATGACTTTAATGAAGAAGAATACAAAACAACAAACCCACGGGTGATGGGGTACTTGGAAAAAGCAAAGACCATTCTTACCCGATTGAATACTTCTTTGACGAATGAAGATCTAGTGGATGTAAAAGCACTGATCGAAGAATTGGAAATTGCTTGCCCGGAATGTGGGTCGAGAGAATGGACAGACGTTCGTCAATTTAACTTGATGTTCAATACGCAGTTGGGAACGATAGCTGGTGAAGCAGGTAAATTGTACCTCCGTCCAGAAACAGCACAAGGTATTTTTGTGAACTTCCTAAACGTACAAAAAACAACCCGTCAGAAAATTCCTTTTGGTATAGCACAGATTGGTAAAGCATTCAGAAATGAAATCGTAGCCCGTCAGTTTATTTTCAGAATGCGGGAATTTGAGCAAATGGAAATGCAATTTTTCATCCGCCCAGGTGAGCAAAAGAAATGGTACGACTACTGGAAAGAAGCACGGATGAAATGGCATCAGGCCCTTCACCCAGCAAACACACTTCGCTTCCACGATCACGAAAAGCTAGCGCACTATGCAGATGCTGCATCGGACATCGAATTTGAATTCCCGTTTGGTTTCAGAGAATTGGAAGGAATTCACTCTCGTACCGATTTTGACTTGAAGCAACACCAGGATTTGTCTGGACGAAAACTTCAATACTTCGATCCGGAGTTAAACGAAAGCTACGTGCCTTATGTGTTAGAAACATCTATTGGTTTGGATAGAATGTTCCTAGCAACGATGGCTATGGCTTTGGTTGATGAAACAGTGCCGGATGCAGATGGAAAAGATTCCACACGAACGGTGCTTAAATTACACCCTGCTTTAGCACCGATCAAATGTGCGGTAATGCCATTGGCAAAAAATAAAGAAGAGTTAACGTCTAAAGCCCGTGAAATTTTTAACCGTCTGAAATATTCTTTCAACTGTCAGTACGATGAAAAAGATTCTCCAGGAAAAAGATACCGTCGTCAGGATGCCATCGGAACACCTTACTGTGTGATGGTTGACTTCGAATCATTGGATGACAATATGGTCACGATTCGAGATAGAGATACGATGAAGCAGGAGCGAGTTGCCATTGAGGATATTGAAAAAATCGTTTTGGAGAAGATTGATGTAAGACATTTGTTGGAAGGTAAACCAGTGACGGCTTAAGCATTTAAATTTCAACATCATAAAAAAAAGCCTGGCGTATAATTACGTCAGGCTTTTTTTCTTTATAGGAATATAGAATGTGTTATCGTAGCGTGTTCGTTGCGCTGTTGCGGTTAGCTCTTACACTACTTAAATCTCACGGATTCCTTACTCATCCACTCCTCAATATCCTCCACCTCCACTGGAATATTAGCCATCAAATCCACAGGCCCCTCCTCCGTAACTAGAATGTTATTTTCAATCCGAATGCCAAGGTTCTCTTCTAAAATATAAATACCCGGTTCTACCGTAAAAACCATTCCAGTCTGAATCGGTTGATAGCGATGCGCCAAATCATGTACATCTAACCCGAGATGATGAGAAGTACTGTGCATGAAATACTTTTTGTAAAGCGGCCTTTTCGGGTCTTGGTTTTTGACATCCGTCTGATCCAGTAAACCAATCCCAATCAATTCGCTCGTCATTATTTTGCCTACTTCTTTTTGGTAATCATCTATCATGGTGCCAGGGACTAACAATTGGGTCGCCTCTTTCATCACTTTTAAGACAGCCTCGTAGACGTCCCGCTGTCGGCCAGAGAAGCGGCCATTCACCGGAATGCTTCTGGATAAATCTGCGGTATAGTTGGCGTACTCTGCGCCAAAGTCCATAAGTAATATATCTCCGTCAACACATTGTTGATTGTTTTCCAGGTAATGCAATGTACAAGCATTTTTCCCAGAAGCTACAATGGGGGAGTAGCCATGTCCATTAGCGCGGTTGCGAATGAATTGATGAATGATCTCCGCCTCGATCTCATATTCCATTACGCCAGGTTTGACGAATTCGAGCACTCGTTTGAAAGCAGTGTCCGTGATGTTAATAGCTTGTTGTAACAAAGCAATTTCATGCGAAGACTTAATCACCGCCATTTGCTTTAATATGGGCTGAGCCCGTAGGTAGTTGTGGATGGGGTATCGTTCCTTTAATTTTTTCACAAACCGAATATCTCGTGAGGGAACTCTGGACTTGAAGCCATCATTTTCATTTGTATTGATGTATACATTTTCCGAAAGGAGAATCAACTCATTGAGTATGTTATCTATATCGTCGAGCCAATACACTTTTTCGATTCCCGAAGCGGTGGTAGCTTCGGCCTTGGTGTATTTGTGTCCTTCCCATCGGGCGATAAATTCATTGGTTTTTCTAATGAATAAAACCTCCCTCATGTTTTCTTTCACACAATCTGGATACAAAACAAGAACCGTTTCTTCCTGATCAATTCCGCAAAGAGAAAAGAGTCCTGAGTTTTGCCGAAAGGGAAAATAAGAATCTCCGCTACGCGGCATCTGATCGTTGGAGTTGAAGATGGCGATGGAGGTTGGTTTCATCGCAGCCGTGAAACGAGAACGGTTGGTGCTGAAAAGGGAAGAGTTAATGGTATCGTACTTCATAGTGAAAAATGATCTGATGGTTTGTCGGTGTCCGGTTATACTGTATCCGGTCTAGGGTTTTACTATGTTTTTCTTTCCTTGAAAGAGGGGGGGGCTTACTGATACTCTTTGTCTACCTCATTCAAAGCGGCTTCATCCATTTTCGAAAACCAGCCATTTAGTCGTACTCTGGCTTGAGCTTTAACCTCTTCATTGATGTGACCGGAAACAACAACTAACGCAAAGGCGAGTACACCAGCATCATCTGTGTATCCCAAAAGCGGAGTCAGATCAGGAAGGGCATCTATCGGTGAAATCAAATAACCTAAAGCGCCCAGCATGATGTGCTTAGCCCAGCCCGGTGTCTCTTTTCGTCTATAGGCGTAGAAAAGTAGAAGGGCCATGTAGATGGTTTTACTACCGGCCTGTTGAGCATATCGCTTACACTTTCCCCAAAAAATATTTTCGGAAAAGGATTTTTTGTATGGATCGAGATTGTCTTTCATGTATTGTATCTGATTTGTAGTTCTAGTAGTTGCTTTATAATGATTGTCCAATATAAGTAATTGTTCAAAATAATCAATAAGTTATGGCAGTCTCTTTTTAAGCTATCCTTCGTCGCAAAAATACTCATTATGCTAAGACCATAACCTGCCCGAAAGACTTCGGTCGGGCGGGCTCCGTTTTTCACTCCTCGACTAAGCCAAAAATAGCCTTGGCCAAAACTTATCATTATTCTTGATTAACTACTTAACGTAAAAAAGTCAAAATTAGTTGATGTGGAAAGGACAGAATAAAACAGGCATTTGCGGAGAAGTATTTGTGTAAACCTTTCCCACCCAAAAGCTATGCTCTTACATCTACTATATTTAAAGCCCCTTGCTTTTTTCTCATCGTCGAACAAAGCTCTACTGAGCAAAAGGAATATTCATCATTAGATGCTTCAAAATAAAGAAGCCTTTCGTGCAATGCAAGTATTCCTCTACTTATAACGGTAAAAAATCGACGACATGAAAAAAAGAAAAAGACGTCTCCCCTCCGAAATCAATGCTGGCTCTATGGCCGACATCGCCTTTTTATTACTCATTTTCTTTCTGGTAGCTACTACCATCCTGGAAGATCAAGGTATATTAGTGCGTTTGCCTCCTTGGTCAGATGTGATAGATACTACAGTTCCTGTACGACCAAGGAATCTACTTCCCATTAAAATAAATGCAAAAGGATTGTTATTGGTAGGAAAGGAAGAAACTAAAATTACAGAGCTCCGTGATATCGCTAAAGAATTTATTACCAATCCGATGAAGCGACTTGACCTACCTTCTAGCCCTAACAAAGCCGTCATCTCTTTGCAAAACGATAGAGGGACAGCCTATAAATACTACCTCTCTGTCTACAACGAAATCAAAGGTGCTTACAATGAAGTATGGACGGAACGCGCCCAGGAGCAATTCCAAAAAGCATACGCAGGCTTAACACGGACCCAACAAAAAAGCATCAGAAGCCAATGGCCACAAATCATCTCCGAAGCTGAACCAACAGCTTATGCTGAAGTGAATTAGTTGAGTGGTTACTTAGTGGTTCATACACTCTATTTAAAGAAAAGATCGTAGCATCCTCGTAGCGCCGTTGCGGTTACCAAAAAATCGTCCATTATGATCCGAAAAAAACAAACCCGCACTAAACCCGCCATCAATACCTCCGCCTTGCCGGACATCATTTTCATGCTCCTCTTTTTCTTTATGGTCGTTACCGTAATGCGACAGCAGAAAAGAATGCTAAATATCAAACTCCCCTCCGCTACTGAGATTACTAAACTGCACAATCACTCTTCCATCCAATACATCTATGTTGGAAAGCCGATTGATAAAGAACGTGGAACCGCAGACCGTATTCAAATCAATGATGCTTTTGTTCCGTTACATAAGTTGGAAGCAGCTATACGGATTACAATTGCCGGGAAGCCAGAATCAATAAAAGCAGGGTGGATCAATTCCCTCAAAGTAGATAAGGATGTTGATATGGGTATTGTATCTGATGTTAAAACCGCTTTGCGAAAAGCAGAACAATTGAAATTGAACTATGAAGTGATTGCTGATAATGGTAACTAACTCTGGTTTCATTGCTAGTCCAGTGGTTCTGCTGAGGTGCGGGCTGATTTCCCTTTAGGGATTTAAGGGTGAGCGGAGGGAATATCAGAATGCAATTAATAGCGACTTAACTCTGTTTAACCATTGAGTTCCAAAGACGGACATTTTGTACTAATTTTAGCGAGTTTACGCTTTGTTAGACCTGAAATTTATAGAGTTTTCCCTATAATTGTATTCTCCTCAGTCATATATCATAATTACCTAAAGCAAAAGAAGGCTTTGATTGCAAAATTGATGTTTTGATTTACAACTAAATTATTACTCAGTCTGTTAGGAGCTTAGTTAAAATTAGAATGTACTTATTATAAAGAAAATCGCGTATGAAGGTCAATACAGAGAAAATCAATGAGGAAATTAAAGAGTCACTTAAACACTGGCAGAAGATTGTAGCACAGTACCAGAAACCGGATACCACTAAAGCCGTTATACAGATACTAAATTCCTTTGGGCCATATGTAGCACTCTGGGTGTTGATGTATTTCAGTTTGAATTGGTCCATTTTTATCACCATTGGTTTAGGGATTGTCAATGCGTTTTTCCTAGTTCGCATTTTCATCATTCAACACGATTGTGGGCATCAGTCTTTTTTTAGTTCTAAAAAGGTGAATAATGTAGTAGGCTATGTTTGTAGTTTCTTTAGTTTCATGCCTTATAAGTATTGGGCTAAGGTGCACAACTTCCACCACGGTCATGCAGGACAAATAGAGGTCTGGGATATTGGCGATATTCCCACACTGACCGTTAAGCAATATCAAGCTAAAGGTTTTTGGGGTAAGCTGGGTTATCGAATTTGGCGCTCGCCCATTATTACTTTTGTAGTGGCACCTATATACTATATGCTTGTTTCTAACAGACTTCCTACAATTCGAATTGATAAATTGAAAAAAGCAGGTTGGAGCCAGGTTAGAAATAACATAGCGATTGCTGTTGTATATATCGCTCTGGCTCTTCTACTGGGATGGAAGAAGTTTTTATTCGTACAATTCTTTCTCATTTTTTCTTTTGGAATAATTTCGTTTTGGTTTTTCTATGTTCAACATCAACATGAAGAAAGCTACAAACAATGGAAGCACAACTGGGACTATGTCGTAGCTGCCATTCGTGGTAGTTCCTACTACAAACTTCCAAAGGTTTTCCAATGGTTAACTGGAAATATCGGTATCCACCACATTCACCATCTCAGTAGTTTGATTCCAAATTACAACCTGGAAAAGTGCATGACTGAAAATAAGGTTTTAAATAAATATGTAACGGTTGTTACCTTTTGGGAGAGCCTGAAACTGATGTCTTGTAAACTTTGGGATGAAGAAAAACAACGAATGATTTCCTTTAAGGAATATACGATGTTTTATCGGATGGCTGGATAGAACTAGGCTGGGCGGTCACTTCATTGGAAGGTAGAAAAAGGTCTATTGTATTCGCTAACGGCTTAAGGAATAGTGGAAAAGGTATAAGCCTGTTTGGCAAAGTAGTCCAAGGTCTTGGGCAGCACCTCGTACAATCGATCTTTAGCCTTTAGGCTATCGTGGAAAACAATCACAGAACCCGCTTGTACATTCGTTCGCACATTTTCCCAGCATTGTTTCCCGCTAAGGTTTACATCAAAATCTCCGCTAAGTACATCCCACATCACCACTGTATATTTTTGTCTCAAGAGCTTTGCCTGCTTCGGGCGCAACCTGCCGTAGGGCGGACGAAATAAATCAGAATCAACTTTTGCTGCGCATTGCTCAACATTAGCCATATATTTTGAAGTCTCCGTTGCCCATCCACTCAAATGTTGTTGGGTATGATTTCCCACGCGATGTCCTCGTTGGGTCAGCTCTGCAAAAATATGCGGATGTTTCTCCACGTTATCGCCTACGCAAAAAAAAGTAGCCTTTGCCTGATACTGATCCAGTTGATCCAATACCCAAGGCGTTACTTCCGGAATAGGGCCATCGTCAAAAGTGAGGTATAGCGTTTTCTCTTCCGTCGCTTGCCGCCACAGAAAGTTGGGAAAGGACTTTTGAATAAAAGAAGGCGTTTTTACTAAATACATGATGGTGTGGTAGAGTTGCTATAATATTCCTAAATTTGCAGCCTGAAATTCAATAGTCAAAAACCTGAAGGTATCACAAAAGATTAAACTACGATATACTTTTCAAAACAACCTTTCCTTTCACCGATATGCCTGTGGGTGGAAGCTCTCCTTTAGGGAGGGGCGCGCGCTGGCAAAAAGTATACAGCAGCTTGGCGAAAGATACAAATTAAGCAGAAGAACAGGTACTGACGAAACAGCAATTAAATAACAGACTTTCTTTGACAAATGAGGAATTTTAAAAATACAGAATCTCGTCTAGATGGCGGACAGGTTCGTCAAAGAACTATAATAAATTTATAACAACGGAATAATGAAAGATTTTAGAGTAAGATTTGCGCCAAGCCCAACCGGTGCGTTACATATTGGAGGGGTCAGAACAGCGTTATTTAACTACCTGATCGCTAAAAAAATGGGTGGGACCTTTATTTTAAGAATAGAGGATACTGATCAAAAAAGATATGTACAAGGAGCAGAGGATTACATCTTAGAAGCTTTAGAATGGTGTGGCATTATGCCTACCGAAGGTCCGGGTATGGAAGGCGAGCACGGCCCTTACCGGCAATCGGAACGAAAAGCAATGTATGCTGATTTTGCGAAGCAACTCATTGACGGCGGCAATGCCTATTATGCTTTTGATACGGCAGAAGAATTGGAAGCCATGCGCGAAAGGTTGAAAGCAGGAGGAGGAGATTCGCAAGCCTATGACTCGTCATCTCGCGGAACGATGAACAATAGTCTTACAATGTCAGAAGAGGACGTGCAAAAACGACTGACTAATGGTGCACCTTACGTCATTCGTATCAAGGTAATACCAGGTGAAATTATAGTAGTAAATGACCTAATAAAAGGAGCCGTCAAGTTTGACAGTAACCTCTTAGATGATAAGGTAATGATGAAGAGCGATGGTATGCCGACTTACCATCTGGCTAATATCGTAGATGACCACGATATGAGAATCTCTCACGTAATCAGAGGAGAGGAGTGGCTGCCAAGTACGGCACATCACGTGCTGCTATATCGTGCTTTCGCTTGGGAAGCCCCTACATTTGCTCACTTACCTTTGATTTTGAAGCCAAACGGCAAAGGGAAATTAAGTAAACGAGATGGACAAAAATTGGGAATCCCTGTATTTCCACTGAAGTGGGATGGTGCAACTCCAGAAGAATCTTTCACCGGTTTTAAAGAATTTGGTTTCGATCCTAAAGCAGTCATTAACTTCCTCGCCTTCCTCGGATGGAACCCAGGAACAGAGCGGGAAATGTTTTCTTTAGAGGAGCTTTGCGAAGCTTTCAGTTTTGAAAAAGTAGGAATATCCGGTGCTCGTTTTGATTTCGAAAAAGCACAGTGGTTCAATAAAGAATACATCAAAGCAACAGATAACAGGGTGTTGGCGAAAAAAGTAGCGGCGATGATGAAAGAAGAAGAACGCGCCAAATTCGATATGGAATACCTAGTTGGTTTTTGCGGATTGATGAAAGAGCGTGTCACCTATTATTCCGATTTCCTAGAGGAAGGCTACTACTTCTTCGAAGGAGTGAAAACCTACGACGAAAAAATGGTTCGCAAAAAATGGAAGCCAGAAAAACGAGCTGCCTTCGATGCGCTCCTAGTTCATTTGGAAAATCAAACCCCTTTTGATGCCGCAAGCATCGAAGCCGGGTTAGAAACCTTCAAAGAGGCAAACGAAGTAGGGAACGGACAACTATTTCCAGCCCTCCGTCTCGGCCTAGCCGGATCCATGAAAGGCCCCGCCGTCTACGATATGATGGCTCTAATGGGCAAAGAAAAGGTAATCAAACACCTAAAAGCAGCCTTCAACCATTTCGACCAAGCCCATAAAGAATAAAAAATCCCGAAGGAGTCAAACCGCAAAAAAAAGACTCTGGAGGATTCGACCCTACATTCACCCCGAGCAGCAGCTCGGGGCTCGAAAAAAAAAACAGAGTCATGGCAAAAAAGAAAAAAACAGACAAGAAGCCCAAAGTACACGAAGAACTAGACGGCTTCGAAATGAAGATCAACAGCTTTGGAGAAATTACCTCCAATTTTGAAGTAGATAAAATAAACGAATTCCTCAACGAAAATGTACCGGATAAAAAGTTTACAGAAAAGGATGAACCGTTACCAGAAGATGAAGAAGAGTAGTTAAACAGGAGACATCCCTTTTATTTGTAAATTTGCGGATAGGCTTAGTAAGCATACGACTGGTCCATCACATATTGTTTTTATAATTATTCTGTAACTACTCAGACCGAAGTTTCCATCGAACTTGAAATTCACAGCCTAAGGACTGTCAAATTCAAGCTTTGCATTTGTGGAAAATTTCGGACTTCCGGCTTCGGCCCTTCCTCTCACCCACAGCTAAACTATACCCCCCACTGAACAGTTACATTATTTTTTAGTAAAAATCCAAAACTTTTGCTAGTATTCCTCGTAATTAGGGAAGTCCTATATTTTTTCAAAAGACAATATGTTTTTCTGAAGCAGTATAGAATAAGCGAAAGTGCGGATTATAGTTAAAGTTTGTTGTTTTGTAGGGTGAAATTAGGATTTTCGGAATTCTATTTTTGTTTTTCAAGAATAATGTCTCACTTTTGAGCGAACATTCTTAAAAACCGATTCCCCTCTGGGAGTTTAATATCAAATTAATGCATCCCACGAACAAACTAAAGCTCCGGCTTTACAGGTGTCCTCGTATAGGGAACTGTAATAAGCCAACCGTCTTTCCTAAATACACATTCTTTTCAAACGAATCTAAGTGTCAGCACGTACTACCTGTTGGTTATGATGAAGATCAGACTGCTCGTAATCGTGATTCAAAAATGCTTTTTACTTGGCTTTATCCTCTTAGTAACAACGAAAAATTAAATCCCGATTTGGAAACGATTATGTAAATCAAAACGACCACAGGGAGAGTGATTTATATAATCGTTTCCACCAAAGAAATCGGGAAATTATTTTTTGTGTAATACTTATGGAAGAACTGAAGGAAGCATTTGATTTTTCTGACAGACAGAATAATCGGCTTACAACATTTATCGGCTAAACATAATTAGGCGCAGGGTTCCGGTTTGGAGCACTGCTTTGGTTGTTTTATAAATTTGTGATAAGCCGCAATTGTCTGGATGAGGAGCTTTCTGACCTCTCGACGATACTTAATAGACTCAATTATAATTTTTACACAATACCGAGGAGTAACCACTAACCGATTTCTGAATTCGCTTTTAACCTACTCCCTACTTATTAACTAATTTTAAAAATATGGAAAACCGATTACCTAAACTTCAGCGCTTTGCGTTGATTATCGTTGGTTTATTTGCCTTTCTCAACGTCGCTACGGCACAGGTCGACTTGACCTTTGAATACAGCGGACCCGATACTATTTTTGTAGGGAACGATTGTACCGCACCTCTAGATTGGGGAGCTCCTTCCAGCGTTGATTTTGTTTGTAATACTGCGGGTTGCGTTATTCAGAGCTTCAGCTTACTCTTTATCAGTGATGGCTATGTAGAGAACGATCCAGTAGCTGGTGGAGAGGAAGTTTTCCTTACTTACAATGTGGAATACACAATCAATGGATCAGCAGGTGATCTCTCGGTTACCTTTAGTATTCATTTCATAGATATTATAGGTCCAGTCTTTGACCCGCTTACGCTTCCGCCTTCTGATAACTTTGGTTGCCTGGCGAGCGTTCCTCCGGTTGTGGACCCAACAGCTTCGGACAACTGTCCTGCTCCGGGAGGAGGGAGTACCGGAGTTACAGTCGTTTATAATGGACAAACAGATCCGCCTTTAACTTGTAGCGGAGGGTCCTTTACCAGGACCTGGACGGCTACGGATGATTTTGGGAACTTCACTACCTATTCTCAGGACATTACGATTAGTGCAGATAATACCGACCCGGTTATTACAGGTACACCAACTAGTATCACGGAGTCTTGCGAATTTTCAAATTATCCTGCGTGGCTTGGTTTCCAAAGATCCAACTTTTCTGCAACAGATAGTGGTTGTGGTATCTTGTCTTTAACAGACGATGCACCAGGAGCTTATGATGAAGACTGTAGTAGTATTGATATTACCTTCACGGCGACAGATAGCTGTACAAATGCTGCTTCAGTAACAGTCACCTATGCAATAGTGGATAACAATGATCCATTTATCGCACCTCCTCTTTCTACGAACATTACCTTAGAATGTGACGGCATTCCAACTGATCCTATTTCTCAAATTTTATCTTGGGAAGATAACTTAACCGTATCCGATAATTGTACGGCTACTGGAGATATTATCTGGACGAATAACTTTACCGACTTAACTGGAGGTTGTGGTGGTAATACTGGAACCGCTTCTGTAGAATATACCGCAATGGATCAATGTGGAAACACTGATATGATTACCATCAACTTTACCGTAAATGATTCTAATGATCCGGACATCATTACAGGAGCACTTGATACTACTGTTATTTGTGATGGTGCAGGAAATACCGCTGAGTTGGCTGACTGGCTTACGAACAGAGGATATGCGAACGCAATAGATTTTTGTACGGATGATGAAGATATATTATTAGACTTAATTGTAGGTGGTGATATGCAGACAGCAGCTATGATTCAGGACTCGTTGAACAATCAGCTAGCAACAGGTTGTGGTGCATTTGTTACCGTAGAATTTGCTTTTACTGATTTATGTGGTAACACATCGGCAACAATTGCAGACTTTGTAGTGCTGGATACTTTTGCGCCGACCATTACCATCTCGGCAGCGCAGGTTATTGTAGAATGTGATAATCCAACAGTAACTTTTGCCACTTGGTTGGAAACTCGTGGAGGAGCTATTGCAACAGATGCTTGTACCGGTATAGATAATAGTGCAACCTCTCCACATTGGACTACGAATATTATTTCAACGGTACCAGGTCCTTGTTTTGACGAAAGTACCCGAACGGTAGAATTTACGGTAACAGATCAATGTGGATTATCAGTGACAACAACGGCGGCTTATATTGTAGAAGATAATGGATCGCCTGCCATTAGCCCAACGGCAACAAGTATTTCTGAAGAGTGTGGAGGAGGTAACGACCAAACAGTACTAGACAACTGGATCAATTCTTTTGGAGGGGCAGCAGCTTCTGATGTTTGTTCGGACGCAGAATGGAGCGAAATTTCTTACACAACCTCTGTAGGTGCAGTAGATGCTAATATAGCTTTCGGAGATACATTGAATTATCCAAATATTGTAGCAAATGATTGTGATTGGAGCGTAGAAGTTGTCTTTACTGTAAAAGATTCTTGTGATAATACTTCTGAAACGATGGCTACTTTCACTATTACGGATACAACTGATCCGGTGTTAAGTGGAACAACAGCAACTAATGATACGCTTACAATAAATTGTGATGCAGTGATTCCTGGTTTTCCAAATATTGTAGCTACTGATAACTGTGGTGCTGCAAACGTGGTGATCACGGTAGACTCTGTTGAGGCTCAATTGTCCTGTCTCTATAATTTTGTAAGAATCAGAACTTGGACAGGTACGGATGATTGTAACAATACTTCTTCAATCTCCCAAGTACTTATCGTACAAGATACCACTAAACCTTTCCTTTCTGGAATTCCTCTCGATATGACTGTAAGTTGTAACGCTGTTCCGGCAATCCCTGTTTTAGGAACTGACTATACGGCGAATGACAACTGTGATGTCAATATAAATGATGGCGTTGGCTTTGTTGAGGTTAGCACACGGGGTATCGATCCCGATAGTTGTAGCTTTTATAACTATACACTTACAAGAAATTGGACAGTGATTGATGTTTGCGGAAACGGACAAGCTTACACACAAGTCATCACCGTTCAAGATCTAGCTATTCCAACCTTTACGGTACCAGCTGATACGACTATAGATTGTCATGTTAGTTGGCTGCCAGCAAGCACAGGTAATGCTACTGATGTCCTAGATGTTTGTGATAACGATCCTGATGTAAATTATATGGATTTGGTCATTAACCCGCCGGGGGCTTGTCCTAATGACTATATGATTCGGCGTACTTGGATGGTTGAAGATGCCTGTGGAAACATGGCTGTTAGTCAGATTCAGTTGATAACAGTACAAGATACATTGCGTCCTGAATTTACAATGGAGGCCGTTAATGTTGATTTGGAATGTACCTCAGAAACAACGGCTCAAGACAGCTTCATAAACTGGGTTGCCGATTATGGAAACGCAGAAGCAACAGATTTATGCACAGATGATGCAGACTTAGAATGGTTTGCAGCAGTACCTGGTACTTACGACCTTAATGATCCGGCCACTTGGCCTGGAACGGCTCCGGGTGGATTGACTTCTTCCGCGTGTCCATCTCCAACACCTGGCATTTATCGTTCAGAAACTGTAGACTTCGTTGTTTATGATGAATGTGAAATGGTAATCGCTTCAACAGCGACTTTCAATGTTATTGATACAGATGCACCTGACTTTGATTATTGTCCATCTGATGATACAGATACAGCAGAGGCTGGAGAATGCTTCGCTTTATATACCTTACCTGCTCCAATCATTTCTGATGGTTGTAACGCAATGCTGATGTATAACTTCCCAGAAACGGAAGCCATCTTTTCTTCTAACCCTGGAGATGACAATGCCATCGTGAATACCGTGGTGATAGGTTTCAGTGGTTTACCAACGGCTCCCGTTTTAGCAACAGGAATAGTTTCTCTTGTATTAGACTTTACCATGTTGGATGGAGAAGAATCATCTGAGTTCTTTAATGTTTTTGGTGATGACGGATCTGTACTGGGTGTATCTAACAATACTTCTTCACAATGTGGAGATGTAACAACCATTTTGATGATTCCGGCAGCAACTTATAATGCTTGGGCGAGTGACGGAGAAGTTAACATTAGTTTGGTTCCAAATATTCCAACGGGTCAGCCAGGCGTTTTCGCAATCAACGACATCTGTCCGAATGGCGGAGGCACCGGAGGAGGTAGTTCTGTAACCGGAACACTTTCATACGCCGCTAACGATCCGAATGGTTTGGTTTTCCAATATGGAATAAACGGCGATACTTTGGTCACAGTTGATCCGATTGCAGCAACCACCGTTAGCTTGCTAGTAGGAAATAACGATATTACTTACTACGCAACAGACTGTGCAGGAAATACAGAGACCTGTGAATTCACTATAACCGTAGAAGATAATGAAGCACCAGTATTGATTTGTCCGGCTAACATAGATTACTACCTGGTACCAGGTGACGATTGTGGAAATATTGATATCGAATTGGAGATACCTGTTTTGGTAGCAGACAACTGCCCATTTGATATCAACTCACAAACGCAACCGGGCAATAACAGTGATGCCTTATTGACTTTCTCCTACAATCCAAACTATTTGGAATATGTAGCAGATGATAAAGATTTTAACTTCGTTGGTGTAGCTGCAAATGCAGTTGGAGCCAATGCAACATTCACCGTAACGATCACAGGAGATGCTGATGATGCGGAAGAATATTTCACCATTTTTGATGAAGACGGAAACAGTCTTGGAACTACAGAAGTAGGGCAGGCGAACGTTACGGTTACACCAGCGGCATGTCCGGTACCTGGAACAACGGTAGCGGTATTCACTGTTCCTACAGCGACTTTCAATATGTGGGCAGCTGATGGAAATGTAACAGTGGCTGCTGTTTCTAACAATACATTCGCTGTTCCTCCTTCTGGTGGTGCTGATGATGGTATCAATCCATCTTGTGCTCCATTTGCAGGAGGTACGCCAGATGGAACCACGGATAATGTTTCTACCATTTTCATAGAATTGGAATACCAGCTTACGGACTTGTTCTATTCTACAACAGGGGCAACAGATACGCCGCTCACTGAAATGTTACCACCAGCTATCGCGCCTACGGTAAGTTTTGAGCTGGGGCAAACGGATGTGACTTATACCGTTTATGACAATGCAAATAATGAAGCTACTTGTTCATTTGTTGTAAATATGCTGGATACGATTCCTCCAGTAGCCGTTTGTGAGCCGACTACAATTTTTGTTAGTCCATCAGGCGTAGAAGATTACATTTTAGAATTTAATGAAATTGAAGACGATAGTTATGATGACAATTGCGACATCGTAAGCTTTACGGTAACACCAAATGTTTTCACTTGTTTGCAGGCAGAAGATGTTGTTACGGTAACATTAGTTGCAGAAGACGAAAGTGGAAATCTAGATTCTTGTACTACTATTGTTAGTGTTTCTATGGAGTTGCCAGAACCTGAATATGCGATTGGCCTTTGTGGAGATGATAACTTGAGCTTATTTGCTAACGCACCATGGGCTCCGGGGGGAACGCTTTATACTTATATTTGGAGAAATCCAGATGGTACTATTATTTCTAATGAAGAAGATCCAGTGATCACGGGCGTAGATGATACTGATTCTGGTTTTTATTCTGTAGAGATTGAGGGCCTAACAGGATGTACTGCAATCGGTGTAGTAAACGTAATTATCAGTAGTTCACCAAATGTACCATTGCTAACCGTAAACAGCAATGTACTTTGCGACAACGACGAAATAACATTGATAACGCAGTCCTTCTCAGGCACAAACGTAACTTATAACTGGTACATCGGCATTGCTCCAAACGGAACCTTGCTAACGACAACCATTTTACCAATATACACAATACCAGCTCCTTTAGCGACAGGTACAGCATCTTATTATGTTGTTGTCGAATTGGATGGCTGTACTTCGGATCCTTCTGGTTTTGAAACCATTACTGTCTCACCTTCACCAGTGGCAACCACTAATAATGCGGTTATTAATATATGTGAAGGAGAAGACATCGTGTTAGGGACAGCGGCTATAGGAGTAGGTTATACTTATTTTTGGACAGGTCCTGACGGATACAATGAATCTGGACAAACGCCCCCTGTTATTAATAATGCAAGTTTGAATGCCTCTGGTACTTACAACTTGATTATCACAGCAAATGGTTGTTCTTCTAACATTGCCACTACCGTGGTGAATGTTACCCCTACACCAGCACAACCTATTGTTTCTACAGGAGGAGTTGCTTGTCAAGGCGATAACGTTATTTTAGTTTCTAACAATAATACAGCAAATAGTTATACTTGGATCGCGCCTGACTTTACAGAAATTGTTACCGCAACCAATAGCTTGACTTTGACAAATGTAACGGTGAGTCAATCTGGAAACTGGAGTCTCTATGTCACAACCAATGGTTGTGTATCTGAAACTTCTTCTCCAGTTTCTGTCTTTGTAGAACCAACCCTTACTGTAGTGGCTTCTAACGATGGGCCGATTTGTGAAGGAGACGATGTGTCTTTACTGGTCAATAGCATTCCGGGGGCAGTATATTCCTGGACAGGGCCAGCAGGCTTTATTTCTGCTTCTCAAAATCCAATAACAACAGCAGTAGCTGGTATGTATACGGTGACGGTTGAATCTTCTACCGGATGTACCAACACGGCTTCTACATCTGTTGCCGTAAGCACTGCTCCAATCATTACAGCATTAAGTAACACTGGTGCTCCTTGTGTAACTGGAGCGGATGATATTATGTTGGTTCCAACGGTATTCCCTCCAGATAATGGAACATACACTTACTTATGGGATGGACCAAACGGCTTTATTTCTACAGATGTAAGCCCAGTGTTACCAAACGGTACCTCAATAGATAATGGTTCCTATGTACTGGTCGTAACGAATGCTTCTGGTTGTACTTCTAATGCTGTAACGACAGTTGTAAACGTATCAGATGCACCAGCGGCACCTGCACTTACTGGAACAATTGCATTGTGCGAAGGTGGAACAATTACAATTACGCATGAAGGAGACCCTTATGTCGGCACGACAGTAACTTATACTTGGATGACTCCGCTTGGAACCATCACTACTAGTATTCCATCCTTGACCATACCAAATGCCACCTCTGCAAGTAGTGGTTTATATATGGCTTTGGTTACCGTTGATGGTTGTACTTCATTGATATCAAATGAGCTGACGATTGATGTGGGAGCAGTGCCTCCAACGCCAGTCATTATGACAAACAGTCCGATTTGTGAAGGAGAAACTTTAGAATTATCTACCGCTTTGATTTCTGGAGCAGAATATATTTGGACGGGACCCGGTAACTTCGATGGAAATGGAGGGTTACACAACCCTGAAGTTTCCGGAGTAGATGAAGACAATGAAGGTACTTATCAGGTGCAAGTAATTATCAGCGGTTGTCCTTCTACTTTCTCTGTGCCAGTGAACGTGGAAGTTAATGAAACACCAACTCCGGGCATTGCCATAAACAACGGACCGATTTGTAAAGAGAATGGTGCTACATTATTGTTATCTGTAACGTCAGCGACGGCGGTACCTGGAGCAACATATACCTGGGTTAATGCTCAGTTGGGAGATACCATCGCAGGGCCGACGACCTCTCTGAATGCTCCTGTTGTTGATTTCTCTAATTTCCCGAATAATGGTTTATACGACTTTTATGTCATCACCAATTTGAATGGATGTAACTCTGTTAACTCTATCCCAACTACGGTAGAAATCAATACAGCTCCTTCTAATGAAGCAGATGCAGGTACTGATTTGAGGGTTTGTAATGGACAATCCGTTTCGCTAAGTGCAACGGCGCCAACGATAGGCGGTGGTAGCTGGTTCCAAACGGCAGGGCCACTAGTAGTCATCGTAAACCCAAATTCACCTACCACTCCATTAAGTGGTTTGGTTTCTGGTAATTCTTATACTTTCCTTTGGACACTTTCCAATGGTGCTTGTATGGGCTATGACTCTGACGAGGTGATTGTAAATGTTGACTCTGACTCTGAAGCAGCTTTTGCTGGAACAGATATGAACCTTTGTAATCAAACTTCTGCCAACTTAACGGCAACAGCCGCGGGAACGGGAATCACAGGGGTGTGGACACAAGCGCCTGCACAAGCAGCACTCGGAATAATTATCTCTGACCCTACTAATGCTAACACTAATATTACAGGGATGGAGCCAGGTAACAATTACTCCTTCGTATGGAGTTTGAGTAATTTAGGTTGTGGTGAGTTTGCTGCTGACGAATTGAATATCGAAATAGAAGAAAGCAATGTAATAGCTGATGCAGGTTTGGACTTTGCTGATTGTGGAAATGGTTCCGTGGAGTTAGAAGCATTGGTTACCAGCTTTGGAGCAGGTACCTGGTCTACTGTAAATAGCGGACTTACTATTTTGGAACCGAATAATAGAAGAACCACTGTTGAAGGACTGGTAACAGGGATATACACTTTTGTATGGACTTTGGATAATGGATCTTGTGGAATTACTTTAGATTCCATCGAGATAGATTATGAATCTGTACCAGTTGCAATGGATGATGAATTGGCTGTAAGCTTCGCTGGAGAGAGTACGATTGACGTAACCGTTAATGACGATACTCCTGGAGGATTTATTATTGCATTGTTAACAAATTCGGTGCATGGAGTTGTTACGAATCCTTCTGGATCTGATTTCCAATACACTTCTACTTCTGTTTTTGTGGGCATAGATTCTTTCAGCTACGAAATATGTAGTGAAGTTTGTCCGGATGAATGTTCTTCAGCAACCGTTTTAGTGAATGTTGGAGAAGATGCCTTATGTACCGTTCCTACGATCTTCACTCCTAACGAAGATGGTGTTAATGATGACTTCGTGATTCCTTGTTTGGCTTCAGATCGTTTCCCTGGCAACGTAGTTTCCGTCTTCAACCAGTGGGGAGATCAGATATTCCGTTCTGCACCTTATACCAACAACTGGAAAGGAACTTATGACGGACAGGACTCACCAGTAGGTACGTACTTCTACGTGATTGAATTCGGAAATGGAGAGGCTGTTCAATCCGGATTTATAGTGTTAGAAAGATAATAAAAGCTTCTTTGGTGGATACCGTATTTCTGAATCATTCAGTGATGTAGTATCTGCCAAAGATGTTATCAAAATAATTTTGCAGCGATTCACTGTTCTTATTACTAATGAATCACCGATTTCAATAAATGACACACAAAATAATTTAGACCACTATACACTCCCTCTTTTAGCTAAAGCACTCTCCCTACGGTCGTTTTGCTCTAAAAAGAAGGCTTGATCTAAGTTAATTTTTTGTTGTTGCTAAACCGATTATCATGCGTTCTGAAAATAAATATGTTATGAAAAAAATAACTACTATACTCGTTTTCTCGCTTTTTGCATTAACTACATTTGCTCAGCAAGAGCAGCAATACACTCAATTTATTTATAATAAACTCAGCATCAATCCGGGTTATGCTGGAAGCCATGAGTCTGCTTGCCTAACCGGCTTTTACCGTAACCAATGGATCGGCTTGGAAGGGGCTCCAAAAACAATGGGACTTAGTTTTGACATGCCTTTACTCAACAAAAGAGTTGGGGTAGGAATGAACCTAGTTAGAAATACTATTGGAATTACGGACCGTTGGACAATGGATGGGATGTACTCTTATCGTATCCCGCTCGGTCGAGGTACCATGAGTTTAGGTGTACAAGGTTCCGTTCGTTACATTGGTAATGATTATGGCGACAGCCGTTTATTGGCTACACAACCAATTGGTATAGATGGAAGTATTCCTGTTGGAGAACAGAGTAAGTACGTACCAAATTTTGGTGCAGGAATGTATTACTCTTCCGATAAATTTTACTTCGGTGTTTCTGCGCCAAGAATCTTGTTGAATAATATTGACTTCAATAGTGAGGAGGGAATTACTCTAGGTAAAGAAGCGGTTCACCTTTATGGAATGGTGGGCGTAATTTTCAAATTAAGCGAAAGCGTAAAATTCCAGCCACAGATGCTCTTGAAGTATGCGGATAACTCTCCGTTTGATATGGATATCAATGCCAGTCTTATTTTTAACAATAAGTACACGGCAGGTTTGACTTATCGTGCAGGAGGTGGAAAAACTGGCTTTGGAGAATCGATAGACTTATTGCTTTCTGCTCATTTAACGCCACATATTTTGTTGGGCGTATCCTATGATATTACTCTTTCTGAATTGAAGGAATACAATAGCGGTAGTTTAGAGTTGGTATTGCGTTACTGCTTCGGAAGTCCGGAAGGAGAAGATATTATCAATCCGAGATTCTTTTAAGAAAGAAGAGAGAGTAGTCTTGTTTTGTCGTTTGACAATTTTTAAAAGACTAAGTCGTTAGGACTCCGTAAATATTAATTTTTTGTCGTTACTAACTTTCCGATTTAGGGCGCCGTTTTAAATAAGAAAATATATGAAAGGTTTAGATCTAAAATGGATGATACTAATGCTGCTTTGCATTTGTTTGTTCACAAATACAGCGGAAGCACAGCAAACCTCTAAAACAAAGGCTTCCAATAAGCTTTATGAAAAAGGAGGAATGGTAGTGATCAAAAATACAAAGAAGATCAATACAAGTCATTTGGAGTTTTCACCCGCTTTCTATCAAAATGGTTTAGTTTATGCCACTTCCCGACGCAGTCAGGGAGAACGGGACAAAAAAATAGATGAAACCTATTTTGAATTATTCTATTGCGATTTAGATGGAAATGGTTTGCCATTGGAGCCACGACAGTTTTCTTTAGAAGTGAACTCTCACCTCCATGAAGGCCCGGTGACTTTTAGCCGTGATGGTAATGTTATTTACTTTACCAGGAATAACCTCAAGAAAGGCGTTCGAAAAGCAGATGATAAAGGCGTAACCCGTCTGAAAATTTATGCAGCAGAAAAAGGACCAAGAGATTGGCAAACTGTAACGGAGCTTCCTTTCAACAGTGATGAATACTCCGTTTGTCATCCAACGCTCTCTGCAAATGGAAAACAATTGTACTTCGCTTCGGATATGCCGGGAGGCCAGGGCGGCTTTGATTTGTGGTATGTAGAAAGACAGGCAGAGAGTTGGTCTAAACCGATCAACCTCGGTGCAGAAGTAAATTCGACTAAGAACGAAGTCTTCCCATTTATCCATAGTAGTGGCAATCTATTCTTTTCCTCTAACGGACATCAAGGAATGGGAGGACTTGATTTGTTTATGGTTGGTGTAGGAGACAATGTTTCTGAAATAAGCCACATGGGCAAACCTTTCAATTCAAGAAGTGATGATTTAGGATTTATTCTGAACCCAGAAGGAACGAAAGGTTACTTCACTTCTGACCGTAAAGGAGGAGAGGGTAAAGACGATATTTATCTTTTTGAAGCATTTGATGGTGTTTCAGGTTCTACCAAACCAGCCATTATTTCTTCGATGATTAAAGTATACGACGCAGAGAGTTCAGATATGCTTGAAGGAGCAGAGGTTCGAATTTTTGAACGAACGTCTGAAGGCTTTATTGGTTCTGGTAATACCTTATACGAAGCGGTACTCTTGCCGTCAAATGAAGGAACCGGTGAATTGGTTTTCAAGCTAGTTAGAAAAGACGCAGGTACTTTAGGAGCAGCGGATAAAACGACAGATGGAGAAGGGCAGGCGGCTTATGAATTTATGGGCGAAAGAAAATATCTATTACTCGTTACTAAGGATGGCTACACCAGTAAAGAAGTGGTTTACTCCACGGTAGGTAACGTTGGAGATGCAATGATCGAAGTGCCAATGGGCAAAGTAAATTGTACCACATTCACAGGAACAGTAAAAGACGAGGTGACCGGCGAGGCCCTTTCAGGTTCTGTAATCAAAGTGTTAAACCTTTGCGATAAATCAGAGGAAGTGATTCTGACAGATCGTCAAGGAAGATTCAATTATTGCTTACCTGCCGGTTGTGATTATGTAGTCACTGCTATTAAGGAACGATATGAAAATGGAACAAAGACGCTTACAGGAGTTATATTGGATAATGCATTGAATGCCGATTTGATGCTTCGCCCAATAAAGGGTAACAATGGTATTATGGAAGGTTCAACCATCGTACTGGAAAACATTTATTATGATTTCAATAAATCATATATCCGGAAAGGGGCAGATGTAGAACTAGATGAATTGCGCGGGCTGATGTTGAAATACAAATCAATGGAGATCGAGCTTAGTGCGCACACGGACTCAAGAGGGACAGCGGCCTACAATCAGGAATTGTCCTCAAAGCGTGCTATTTCTGCTAAAGAATACTTAGTAGGTAGAGGCATTTCCGCTAGTAGAATTACAGCAGTAGGTTACGGAGAATCGAACCTCAGAAATGGTTGTGAGGATGGTGTCGAATGTTCAGAAGGGGAACACCAATACAACCGTAGAACGGAAGTGAAAGTATTAAAAATGGACGAGGATGTCAATGTTCATTATTTTGATCACGGCCCGGAGCGGATTGATCGTAAGGATTAAATTGATGTTTTTAACAATGAATTTTAAAAAAAAAAGAGCGTGCGAAAGTGCGCTCTTTTTTTTTGTTACTACCGTATAGAATTAAACTGCGCCACCGCAATAACCTGTTCGTATCGCGCTCCAAAAGGAGTATAATAAACCAGAACTGTATAATCGTTTTCTGTTTCATGCCAGCTGCCTTCCAACTCATCGAAATCTATAACCTTGGGTTCGTCACGATCTACTACGGCGTATAGGTAATCGTAAAAGCCTTGTTTTAGAAAAAATTGACCAACATAAGCATTGATCAATGGGTTGTAAACCATCTTATAACGCTCATCTGTTTTCCAACCTGTCAATTCTCCAAAAAGATAAACATCGTGATTGCTGAAAGGAGGGCTTTCTTCTAAAATAAACAATACGTAGCCGTAGTCTGCACGGAGATCTCCATCGCGTTCGTCTAACGACTGGATGACATATTTTCCATTCAGGTCATAATTAAAGAGGTAGGCTAAATTGGAGCGGGATATATCCTTGGTAAGCGTTATGTCGAAACGGTCTCTGGTTTCACGGATCTCTGCTATGGAGTTGGTATTGTAGTTAAATGTACGGAGGTCTGCTTGCCGAAATTCTCTGCCAGCAGGAAATACTATTTTGTCCTGAAGGTCATAGATTAACTCATTCGGTTTGATAAACATCGCTCTTATGGGCTTTATAGCGGTATCCCATCGTCCATTTTGTAAGACTACTACTTTAATGTCGGATTGCGGATTTTGGAGCGGGAGGTCTTCATGGTTTACGGTGAAGTCCAGTTCCTGATGCGTTCTGCTTTTGCTGACCATAGCTGTCCTTTGCATTCGTCCCTGAACCGAAACCTTTGGATCATAGACCACAAAGCGGCGGGTGATGATTAGGAAGCGGTCATCCGTATTGTCATATACCTTTAATAAGTAATTTCCTGTTTTAGTCCAACTGACTTCTGAATTGGGAAGCGTAATTTTATAATTGGTATAATTGACGGTGGTGTTAAAGGAAAAATCGTAGTTGTCTACATCGTCTTCGTTAAAACCGTCCATATAGACCGCTTCAGAAATATTACTGGGTTTCCATTCCGAATCACAATGTACAAGCGTATAAACATAGTCGGTCACCTCCTCTCCAATTTCATCAAAGCTTAGAACTAATGTTGAAATAAAATTGCGATTTGAGCGAATGTCTAATGGTATAAATGGGTAGCTTTCCACATTCCCATTTAGGATAAACTTTACGGAGCGGATATTATCCACATAGACATGGTCTTCGTATCTAAGGTTATGGTCTTTTTCCTCTTGAGCGAATAAAAAAAGGGGAGATAAAGTAAGAAGGAATAGTAGGGTTAAATTTTTCATAAAAGTGTTTGATCGATAAAGGCGCATGAACTTGTACCTATTTTTTCAGATACAAAGATTTCAAAAGTACTCATTTTACCGGATTTCTGAAGCTTTTCAGGCTAGTCTCCATATGAAAGGCCTAGCCTTAGGCATAACGCTATGGCTATTGCTTAATTGTGGTTTCAGTCTTTCCCTTTCTCTTCTCGTTTCTTATCTTTGCGGAAAATAAAAATTATGAAACTAACCATTCAAGATGAATCCATGACAGGCAAGTTGCTGCACCAGTTGATACTGGAGGTAGAGTCGGAAACGATTACAGTGCAGGAGCTGATCCAAGCTCGGGTCTATGCCGAAGTGGAAGCCTATAATGAGAAAAAACCGGGCATCTTCAATGGACTTATTCAACCTGAAGAAGCGGAGCGAGTACTTAATGGGTATCGCTTAAAAAAAGCCCGAGACATAGATGCTGAAAAACAATACTACATCGCTTTGGATGCCTTTCAGAAGAACGGTTTTTTTATACTGGTAGATAATTATCAGATTGGCGATCTGGAAGAACCGATTATAGTAGGCGATGATACAAAGGTGAGTTTTGTGCGGTTGACGCCATTGGTAGGAGGGTAGGATCGATTTCCTCTAGCCCCTTCCTCATTCTCTCACATGCTCATATTCTCACTCCTCTCCCGTCTTTCATGCAAACCAATAAGCAATCTATAGAAATCTTTCAAAACAACCTCGTCGATTTTTACAATGAGAAAGGCGATAACCGTGACTGGCGCCTCTTTCTGGATCTCTGCCTTAAAAAGAAAACGGCCAAGCCTAATAAAAAATGGCTTAAAGAGTCTGCGGAGGTCTTGCCACAGCTGCCGACTGATGAAGTGGTACTATTGTTAGAGGATACATTTCGTCAAGTGGTTGAGCTGATTCAGGAAGCGCATCAATTGAGGAGAGACCGTGGGGAGATTCACTTTCTTAATGACCGATTTCAGGAAATGCTAAAGGGATTTATTTGGATGTCAGGATTGATGGATGAAGAATCTTTGAATGATGGTTTAGAGATTTTAGGCTTATGGTGTTTTAAAAAAGTACCGAATCATGGCGCTTTGTCTGCAAAATTAGGAAATGCTTGTTTGTATGCTTTTTCACTGCTGCCCTTTCAATCAGGTATTGCGAAGCTAACCAAGTTTAGGATGAAAATCATTTATCCTTCTGTTAGAAAACAAATCAATAAATATACAACGGCCATTGCGGCACAAGAAGGAAAAACGCCGGATGAACTAGAAGAGATGGTGGTCTCCAACTTTGGATTGGATGAGAAAGGAGGCATTTCGCTCTTGCTAAAACCCTATGCGCTTCGGTTGCAAGTGGAGACGGTGAACAAGGTTTCCATTACTTGCCGAAAGGCGGGTGCTACATTGAAAACGATTCCCACTGCCTTAAAAGAATTACATAACAGCGAGCTTACATCTCTGAGGAAAACAGCAAAAGAACTCAAAAGTTATTTGCCCGTTCAACGGAACCGTATAGAACAATTTTATTTAAAGGAAAGAAAATGGACCTACGCGAATTGGTATCCTTTGTATATCGGTCATGTTTTATTGCAGGTGCTTGCAAAGAAACTGATTTGGCATTTTTCAAAAGGAGATAGAAAAGCAACGGCTATTTTTCATCAAGGAGATTGGGTGAATGCAGAGAATGAAATTGTGGAGTGGATAGGAGAGGGATGTACGGTTCGGTTGTGGCATCCCATTGGTTTTTCTTCAGATTACATTCTGGCGTGGAGGACTTGGTTGACAAGTCATGAAATACAACAACCTTTCAAACAAGCCTTTCGGGAGATATATTTGGTAACAGACGCAGAGATAGCCACAGAAGATTATTCCAATCGTTTTGCGGCGCACATCTTACGGCAACATCAGTTTGCTGCTTTGTGTAAAGTGCGTGGCTGGCAATTTACTTTGCTCGGTATGTGGGACTCTGAATCTATCCCAACAATACATTTACCACAGTGGGAGATCCGTGCAGAATATTGGGTGGATCGGGATTGGGATAGTGAAACGTTGCCCTCCGGAGTCTTCCCTCATATTTTCACCGATCAGGTGCGTTTCTATCGGGATTTTGAGCAAATGGAAATGGTGGATATTCCCGCCATTGTCTTTTCAGAAGTAATGCGTGATGTGGATTTATTTGTCGGGGTTACCAGTATCGGAAACGACCCAAATTGGCAGGATGGTGGGAATGAAGATTATGATGATTATTGGCGCGATTATTCCTTCGCAGACTTAACAGAGTCTTCGAAAATGCGGAAGACTGTTTTGGAAAATCTGGTGCCTCGGTTAAAAATTGCAAATTGTTGTTCCTTTAGCGGGAAATACCTGGTGGTTCGTGGCGACATTAGAACGTATAAAATCCATATCGGTTCCGGAAATATATTGATGGAGCCGAACGACCAATACCTTTGTATTGTTCCAAATCGAAAAGAAGAGAAAGGGAATAAAGTTTTTCTGCCTTTTGAAGGAGATCATATGTTGTCGATAATCATGAGCAAAGCCTTCTTATTAGCAGAAGACCGTAAGATTACCGATCGTACGATCTTAAGCCAGCTGTGATCAGCTCAGAAAAGATTATCTTTGTTCCAATCGAATTATTTGTTATAAAATCAATCAACTCAATATGAAAAAAATAAACTATTTTTTGAGCCTCCTTTGCTTTTGTACTATGTTATCCTGTGCTTCTGACTCTTCGTCAAAAGTAGACGAGGCCGCCGCAAAAGTAACAGCAGCGGAAAAGGTGGCAGCGGAGAAAGCAAAAGTGGCATCGGAGAGAATGGATGCCCTTCAAAAACTAAAGGTAGAGAATCGGATAAAGTACGATAAAATCGTTACTGGATTCCAATCTCCTGAATCCGTAGCTACGGATGGTACCTTTTTCTATGTCTCTAATGTTGGTGCAAAGTTGGCGCCTTCTGCAAAAGATGCGGATGGATTTATTTCTAAGTTAGATGCTGAAGGAGAAGTACTCGAACTAAAATGGATAGCAGGCGAAGACCTCCATGCTCCTAAAGGAATGGCTATTGTAAAAGGAGTGTTGTATGTGGCGGATGTAGATAAGATCAGAGGCTATAAAATAAAGAATAAAGAAAAGGTTTTTGAATTGGACTTCTCTAAGGAGTTAACGCTTTACCTAAATGATCTCGCTATAAAGGATGACAATACCCTTTTTGTTTCTGCCACTGATGTTGGTTTTATTTACGAAGTGAATTTAAAAGGAAAGGGAAGTTATAAGATGGTAGACATCTACAGCGACCTGACTGGAGTGAATGGTTTGGAATATGATAAAGCTAAAAACCGGCTGATGATAAATAGCTTTGGGATAGATGGTGCTCCTTATGGAATGGTAGGCGTCTGTCCATTGGAAGGAGATAAGCTAAAGCAAAAAACTATTGGTACTTTTAGAGGTTTTCTTGATGGTATTCATCAGGTAGCTGACGATATGGTGCTGGTTTCTGACTGGCAGGATTTTGAAAAAGGAGGAAATTTGACCTTCTACGATTTAGTTACCGAAGAAGTACGTCCGATCTTACACGGCCTGATTGGAGGCCCCGCAGATTTTTATTATGATAAGAAAACAAAGAACGTTTGGTTGCCAGCCATGCAGGACAATGAATTAATTATTACAAAATTGGACCTTGACCTGGAACGTAAGGATCAGGGAACTATAATTAATTCTACAGGTGGTTATCAAGTGACTACAAAAGATAAAATAGAATTTAAGCCGGCAGAAGAGAAGAAGTAGATTAATGCTACACCCCAAAGGTAGGAGTCATGCGAACCTCAACTTAATTGTTGATTCACATGGCTCCTATAATATTTTGCTCTTATAAGCTCTGAATTTCCAATTGAATAACAATACCCTTTTATGAGATGTCTTCCGTTTTTATTTTCACTATTTTTATTGGCTTCTTGTCAAAAAGCGCCCTCAGGCCCTCTTGAGATCTACCGGGTGAATCAAGCCCATCCAGATATTCGAAATAGGAATGTGAAAGGGGATCATTGCTTTTACTGTTTTGAGCCCAGTAAAGACAATTTGTATAAAGAACCATTGTTATTAGAAAACGATATTGCTAATTTCGATTGGGAAGCGCAACAAATAATTCTTACGGAATCGGCAAAGGCAAAAGTGAATAAGCTTCATATTCCTAAAAAAGGATTGGCCGTAGCTTTTGTACTGAATGGCGAACCGGTCTATGGATTTTGGCTCTGGACAAAAAGTACTTCCTATGGTTGTGATCGGGTTTATGCTTACCCCCGAGAAGACTTTAAATTAGATTTCGGCCTTCCTAAAGGCTTTGAATATGGAGAGGATCCTCGCTTTAATACGGTATTGGAGCGCTATGTAACTACTAAAACCTGGTGATATTAATGAAGAAGTGAAATATGTGACTGAATTGTTACCGTCTATGATGTCTATCAAAAAAGCCATCGGACACCCCGCACGAGTAGCCATCATTAAATACCTGCTGAAAAAGAAATCCTGCATTTGTAAAGACATTGTTGGAGAACTACTACTACTTGCTCAACCCACCATCTCTCAGCATCTAAAGGAACTCAAAAAAGTAGGTCTAATAAAAGGCACTATAGAAGGCAATGCTGTTTGTTATTGTCTGGATGAAACAGGATTTGCACAATTAGCCAAATTCAGCTCAGAAGTCCTTAAAACGTTGAATGATCCGAATTCCGGTTGTTGCTGATTAGTGGAATAGTTGATCCCTTGTTTCGTAAGCAAATCGTAGCGTTTTCGTAGCGTCGTTGCGGTTACCAAAAAAAAAAAACACTGCTACGGTTACCAAAAATAATAAAAATGAAATTATCAAAATTCAAAGAAATCCTAACAAACCTGGATCAACTGAACTTTCAATTGTCTAACGGCGAAAAAGTCCCAGCTCATTATCATGTAACTGAAGTAGGGCAAATTACCAAAAAATTCATCGACTGTGGTGGCATCATCCGAAAAGAAGAAAGAGTCAATTTTCAACTCTGGTTCTCTAACGATGTAGACCATCGACTGGAAGTTAAAAAGATGAGGGATATTATCACCCTCTCGGAATCAAAGCTAGGCATCACGGACCAGGAAATTGAAGTGGAATACCAATCGGACACCATTGGCAAATACGCTTTGGATTTCGATGGGAATAACTTTGTGCTGGTAAACACAATGACGGACTGTTTGGCACCAGATAAATGCCTAGTTCCGGAAACAAAAGTGAAAGTTAACTTGGTAGACTTGATGGCGAAACCAAATGAGGGAGGGTGTACGCCAGGTGGGGGTTGTTGTTAAAAAAGGTCTTCTATTACCCAAAGCGAGGGTGATAGAAGACCTTTTTAATTTAGAAGGTATGTAGTAGTATTGTTAAAGTTACTGTAGTTTTTTGCCAGCGCAACCCCCGACCCCTAAAGGGGGAAATCCGCCCGTGGGCATCTCGTCAAAATTGAGACTCGTTTCTGAAAGGTTTGCAGTAGTAATGTTATTCAATACTTAAATAAAAGCCAAAACCCAACCTAGAACCGCTCCGCCCAATACAATCCACATCGAACTAAGCTTCAATTGAAAAGCAGCAAAAATGGCCAAAGCACAAATAAAAACAGGCCGCCAATCTGTGAAAATATCCATCCCCATCTTAGCTAATACCGCGACCATAATTGCTACGGCCGCTACGTTAACTGCATCCAAAAAGTAAGATAAGGTCTTTGACTTTCGCATCTTTGGAATCCAAGGGTTTAAGATCAAAACGAATAAAAAGGAAGGGAGGAAGATCCCTATGGAAGCGGCGATTGCGCCAGGGATTCCATTGAGTTGGTAGCCTATAAATGTAGCGGTTGACAACACGGGGCCAGGAGTGAATTGCCCAATAGCAATGGCATCAATCAATTCCGGACGAGTCAATAAACCCGTTGCAACTAATTCTGCATCCAGATAAGCAAACAATACATAGCCACTACCATAGAGAATAGCGCCTACTTTTAGAAAGGTCAAAAATACTTTTAAAGTAGTACCACTAAAAGTGAATAGTTGTCCACTTTGTAAAAGTATCAATGGAAGAAAGGCCTTGGTTGGGCCTGCTGTTCTGTTTTTTATAGAGAAATATAACAAGCCAATTACGCCGGTGATTAATAAGGCAATTACTTCACTTATTCCACTGAAACTTAGTGCTAGGGCCAATATGCCCAAAACGGCAAGCTCCGTATTTTTCACCGCCTTTTTTCCCAGTTTAATAACGGCCCCGAGGATGATGGCCAATACCGCCGGTTTGATGCCTTCGATAAAAGGAGCGACGTTAGGAAGTTCGCCATATTCTACATAGAGGTAAGCTAAAATTCCAGTGATCACAACGGCGGGGAAAATGAAGCAAGCACCCGCCACAAAAAGTCCCATCCAACCCGCGCGCTCATGGCCACAGTGCATGGTCATCTCGGTACTGTTTGGTCCTGGTATCAGGTTGGTGGCTCCCATCAAATCCAGGAAATGTTGCTGCGTCATCCATTGTCGCTTTTCTACAATTTCTTTTTCCATCATAGCAATATGCGCTGCCGGGCCACCGAAGGCGATGCAGCCGAGTTTGAAAAATACAGAAGCGACTTCTTTTAAATTCTTGTTCATAATATTAATCAATAAGTGAGTTTAAGTTTGTAAAATTTAGATTTCTGCTATCATACGTTTTGCTCTGTTCCCTCTACATGAGCCAATTCGCGTACCATACGTTTTTTAAATCACGCAGAGGCCGCAGAGCGCGCAGAGCGAACGCGCGTGTTTTATAGTAAATCGCTCTGTGACCTCTGCGCTCTCTGTGTGATTATCCGCATTAGTGGGCGCATCAAATAAAGCAAAAGAGATCAACGCGACATCAGTTTCCAGGTCAAAACAGCCAGTATTGCTCCTCCAATCGTAGCCACGATATACAACCACAAAGCATCCAGATTTCCAGATACAATCGCCGGAGCAATTGACCGAGCCGGATTCATGGATGCGCCACAAATCGGTCCGGCAAACATAGCTTCCAGTAGCACTGTTGCCCCAACAGCAAATGCGGTAAATTGCTCCGTCTTTTCATTTTGGCTTACGAAGATAATAACCAACATTAAAAAGTAGGTTAGAATAAACTCCAAAATAAAAGATTGCATTTGACTGCCTGCGGGAAGAGTACTTCCTAAGGTTTCATGCAAAGGAAAAAGGAATTTTAAAACGAAGGAAGCCATAAATGCACCGACCAGTTGAGCGATGATATATGGTGCCAATTCTTTTTTGTCAAAACGATCCGTCAGTGAAAAGGCAATGCTTACTGCTGGGTTGATATGCGCTCCTGAAACAGGACCAAAAGTAAAAATCATGGCCATCACAATCAGTCCAAAAGTGATGGCGACGCCTACATGAGTAACGGAACCTCCGGAAGCATCATTCATGACAACGGCGCCGGTGCCACAGAATACAAGTCCGAAGGTACCAATGAGTTCAGCGATGTATTTTTTCATACTTTGGATATTGTATTAGGACATTTGTCAAAAAAAAATACGGCGGACGAGTTCCCTCGCCCGCCGTATTCATTTTATATAAGTAGTATTCTAATTATATTTCACCTACCACAGATTCACTTACATTAACGATATGATCACCAATTCTTTCGAGTGAAGAAAATAAATTGTTATAAATCATAGCTGCTTCTACATTGTAACCTGGACCACCCAATTTTTTAAGGTTGGCACTACGTAGTTCATCTCTGAGTTTATTGACTTTCTTTTCTATTTCTCTAGCCTTATCCTTCGTTACATCATCGTAACTAGGCGTATCTAAATTAGAAATCATTTCAGTGAAAGCTTCATCAACCAATGCAATCATCTTGTTGAGATTCTCTCTTTGTTCTGGTAAGAAGTAAATCTTCTCGTCTATTTTACGCTCTAATGTTTTAGAAATCTGGAAATAGATGTCACCGATGCGCTCTAAGTCATTGGCAATGTTGAGAACAGAACGTAAACGAAGAGACGTTTTAGGTGTGATTTCCTTGTCTGCTAACTTCGTAATATACTCTGTGATTTCGATTTCCATATCATCTGTAATCTTCTCGTATTTCTTGAGTTTCTTCAACATTTTACGTTGTTCCTTACCCTCTGTTGAATTGAGTAAAGTGCCCATGAATTCAGACATACGGCTAGTGACTGTTCCAAAGTGAGCAGCTTCTTTCTGTAATTCGATAGTAGCCAATTCAGGTGTTAACATTGCAACACCAGAAATGAATTTCAAGCTTTCATCATCACCATCTGATGTTTCTTTGACGAGTTTGGTCGCAAACTTAACCAACATAGGAATGAAAGGTAACAATACTAGTACATTGATTATGTTGAAAGCAGTATGAAATGCGGATAAGGCAATTGGCATATCAGCGGCACTGGTAAAAGGATCTTCAATGCCGAAGACATTTTGAACGAAAGCAGATAAGCCAATTAAGAAATAAGGCAATACAACTACCATCCATACTACACCAAATAAATTAAATATGGTGTGAATGTTTGCAGCTCTCTTGGCATTTGTATTTCCAACTAAAGCAGCGAATTGAGCCGTAATAGTTGTACCAATATTTTCTCCTAAAATCATAGCAGCAGCTACATCAAAAGGAAGCCAACCTTGAGCACACATCGTCAAGGTGATCGCCATAGCTGCACTGGAAGATTGTACTACAACCGTAACAACCGTACCAACTAAGACAAAGAAAACGCGAGATAAAAAGCCCCATTCTGTAAAGCTTGTAAGGAAGTTAAGCGCATCTGTATTTCCTTTCAAATCAGGAACGGCCTCTTTAAGATATTGCAGACCAAGAAATAGAATGGAAAAACCAAGTATAAACTCTCCCCAGTATTTTACCTTACCTCTTCCAATGAAAATCATAGGTACCCCAACAGCAAATAAAGGAATAGAAAATACGCTTAATTTTATTTTAAAACCAAGAATGGACACAATCCAACCGGTAATAGTCGTACCGATATTTGCACCAAGCATAACTCCTGCCGATTCCATAAGGGTCAATAAACCAGCGTTTACAAAACTAACAACCATAACGGTGGTTGCTGAGGAGGATTGAACCAATGCCGTAATAAGAAAACCGGTGAAGACACCGAGAAATCTGTTCTTAGTCATTGTTCTAAGAATGTTTCTTAATTGAGAACCTGCTGCTCTCTGAATTCCGTCACTCATCATCTTCATCCCGTAGACGAAAAAGCAGAGTGCCCCGAGTATTTTAATTGCTTCAAAAATTCCAAATTCGATGCCAGCTGGTTCCATAATAGTTGTTTTTTTTAGATAAAAGACTGTTTTTTTGAAAAGACTAATTTTGAATTCTTAACTGTATTAAAATTGCATTTCCACCTGCGCTCTAAACCGGATGTTTCCTTCTGATTCTCCCGGTGCAGCGATATGTGCAATGTCTGTTTGAACTTTTAATTTGTGGCCAACAACATACTTGGATAGACCAAGAGTGATTTCGTTTTCGTCTTTAAGACCAGAAAAGTCACCATCATTTCTAATGGTCGTATATCGGAGGGCCAATTCTACATTGTTGTTAAAAAGGTAACCAGTAGCAATGTTGAAGCCAGAACCAGTATTGAAATTCTTTGAAAGACCTTCCATATCTTTTGCCGCAGACTTGTTGATGTAGGTAGATGTAACAGACCATCCTTTGTATTTGAAGACCATATCAGCCATAAAGGAAGTCAGGTCATTTTCAGCATATATACCAGCGCTGTCTCTAACGAAAGCTTTCAGTTGGCCACCTTGGCGAACAGCGCCGTCGTTGTAGTCAAAGGTCAAACCAAAAGCCAACTTAGGTGTTTGCTCCCGAGCAAGATCAGCGCCGAAGTAGTCTCCTTTTTTAGCAAATTTACCAAAAGGAAGAATGTCAACGTGGACGGTATAATCGTAACCGCCCTGGTTGTCAGAAGTAATGTTACGACCTTCTCCCATCGTAATGGCAAGGGAAGGAGCGATATAAGCGGTTTGGCCAATGGGAAGCTTTCCTCGAAGTTGGATACCTGCATCACGATCCAATGTAAATCTACTGTTAACAAGTGATCGGTCTACGAATTGCAAGCTGCCGGAAGAGATGACACGTTCGCGGTTACCAGGTAATTTGGTTTGTCCTACCCAAAGGTTCCAGTTCTTAGCAAACTGCCATTTTAGGACTGCATCAAGAATCACACGTGCACCTCCTTTGGTATTGCCATCTTCACTGCTGGTACTGATATCGCGATTACTCATTCCTAATTCGACTTTATATTTCAATTTTGGTGTAAGTGCAATTCCGCCCCATTTTAAACGAAAGCGACGAACAAGGAACTGTGAGCTCCAGGCATCATCATCGTTCTCTTCCGTTTGGTCGTATGTCGCAACATACAGACTTTGTATTCGAAGATTAAACTTGGTACTGAAAGTGGAATCCTTGGCCATATAAGAGATGCCTTTCCCGAACTGGGGAGCCTTAGGTTTTGAATTTTGACCATATATGGCCATAGAAATTAAGAGCAAAGCGAGCAGAGCTACGCTTCTTGTTGTAATGGTTCGGTACATGACAGATTTTTTTATAGTTCGTGCAAAAATACTAGTGGAATGTTAACTGTATGTTAATTTTGAGTGAATTCCGACTAGAGAAAAAGGTATTTTATGCATGGCATTTATCGAAATGTGATAAAGGCTGAGAACCAGCTTTATATGATAATAGGTTATGTAAATACAACCTATTTGCGTAGATTTAAGCCCTTTTTGAATTAAAAAGCTAAACATAAAGCTTTAGAAGAATCTAAAAAGAAAGGCACCGGGTAGAGCAAGGACTGTCATGTACCTATTTTGCTTCCCTTCTAATGGTGCCTTTCAAATAAAAAACTATATCGTAGATGGAGTCATCTGTCACTTAATCCGGTCACTAAAAACGGACCTAAATACAAAGTACAAGGATAAGCTATCTATGTTAACTCTATGTTATTTCTATTGTAAAAATGTATTAATTATAGTGGGTATAAATTCTATAACCTGCTGATGGTTAGTATATTTGTCGTTGTTGTCCGTTTATTATGGATAATAACGAAATTGCTAAGCTGAAATAACAAACCAACTATGTCAGACGAAAATAACGAAGACAAAAACAAATTAGGGGACTTCCTTCGAAAAGGTGTTCGTGGATTAAGAGATAGAATGACCTACGATATCACGGATCTCATCGGTGCCGTCAATAAAAGTGATACAGACCAGGTAGCCCGCGTACTCTATGCTGGTGTAGGCCCAAATGGCCGGGATGGCATCAACCGACGGGCGCTCCCTATGGCCGTAGAAAACAATCATGTTGAAATTGTGAAAATGTTGCTCAAGGCAAAAGCAGATCCCAACCTACCTGGTAGCGATGGTGATCTCCCTTTGCGGAAAGCAGTCTATTGGGAAAGCGAATCCATTACTTTAATGTTGTTGGAAGCGGGCGCTCGAAAAGATCTGCCAAACCGAGAAGGTGTAAGTGCAATGTTAGAAGCAACACGGAATGGTTATCAATCCATGATAGATTTAATGGAGGATTTTAAAAATCCAGAGCGGGTAAAACAGATTGCCAGAGACAAGGCAAAGCATGCCGCACAAAAAAGAAAAATAGAAGCCGTGAAAGCGGAACAATCTGAAGAGGCTAAAAAGGCAGTAGAAGCAGCCGAAGAAAAAAAGACGAAAGCGGTGGAAAGTTTGGAAGAGAAATATAAGGTGGAGGAGAAAGGTTATTTCGAGTCTATGATGGAAGCCATTTTGGCAAAGGATCCAAAAGCAACTAAAGTCTTCATTGACAAAACAGAAAATCTCAATCAGATTTCTGAAAAGGGAACCACCCCTTTATTGGAAGCGGTGAGAAGCAAGCATATGAAATTAGCCACTTATCTCCTAGATAAAGAGGCTGATCCTTTTCAATATGCGCCTTTGCAAAAACACAGTCCATTCTCCAGAGCCGTATTGGATGAAACAATAGAGTTCATAGAAATAACTGTAGATCGCTACCCTGAAAAAGTAGCCGAGCAATGTAATGACGAGGAGCAAATGTTGAGTCCTCAATTTCTAGCTTACAAAAATGCGAAGTTATTCAACTTACTGCTAAGTGCTGGCGCTAACGCTGCATGGGGTGGGACAGAAGGAACGCCTCCTGTTGTGAAAGCGATGAAAAAAGGAAGCGTGGCCATCTTACCGGTTCTGGTGAGAAATAAATTTGATCTCGATCAGTTGGTCGACGGGAAAACATTGTTAGAATGGGCCGTAACTTTTAATCGCATGGATTGGGTAAATGGATTGCTGGAAGAAGAAGTTGATTTGTCTGTGCCGACCTCGGAAGGGGAGACGGCTTTGGAATTGGCGAAGCGCTTGGGGGATCGGGATGCGATTGTGGGGCTGTTGGAGGAGGAGGAGTGAAATCAAAATGTTAATTGAAACTAAAATAAAAACCAGCCCGACGGTATCGGCGGCTGGGTTAAAACCTTCTAACGGGAGAATCATGTTAGAAGGTTTTTAGGTCGCGGGTATGGCGCGTATAGGTACGTTTACTAAACTTTTTTTAGTTTAGTAAACGTTCGCACGAACGGTACGTACCAAGCGCACCGAGCGTACCGTGATTGAGAACGTTTACCAAACTTTTTGAAGTTTAGCAAACGCGCCGAACGTATTAAACGTAGCGCCCTCATAGCGCCGTTGCGGTTACCCCCACACTAAATCAAAAAAAAGCTCCTCCTACTTTCGGAGGAAGAGCTTCGTCTTTAATTAACCATGTCAAAATGGTATCCTCTTTGATGAATTGCCAAAGGGCGGATTATTTCTTACCGCCTACAATCAACTTCTCTGTAATAACTTCTCCGTTTTCCAACATTGCTTTCACAAAATAAATACCAGCAGGTAATTGTGTTACGTTCAAGGAAATCTCCCCTTGGTCGTTACTGATTTTCATGTTCGTAGAAACCAATTGGTTGGTTGCAGAATATATCGCTACCTCTACATCTCCTTGTGTTGCTTTGTTGATACTGATGGTTGCAACATCGTTTGCAGGGTTAGGGAATATAGAGAGTTGTACTGCCGCTGCTTCTGTTGTTTCAACAACAGCTTCTTTGCGGTTTTGTGCTCCATTAGTTGGATCGATGATATTTGTACCGCATTGATCAAACTGCTGGTACCAGTAGTTTGCGTAATCTCTGGACCGTACATCGTCACCAATAAAGATTCCGTATAAGTAGGTCTGACGATCAACAGTACCTTTTCGGATATTCAAATCCTTTTCGGTGTAAACCACACCATATACCGTACTACCTGATCTGATGGATGCATCATCCTCCGCGAAAACAAAAACGTTTTGTTCTCCTGGGTTGAACTGGTTGTCATAGCCCAATTCAAAACGACCGCTTAGTATCAGATTTGTACATTGGCCAAACATAAAGGTTACACCTTCGTCTGTCTTTAGGTCTTCAATGTATACATTTTCCTGACCAGAGAAGATAACGGTAGCTCCTTCGCGAACGCGGATGTCTTCGTAAATAGATTCTGTCAAAGTTACCGTCTCGCCTGCGCTAACCGTTACTTGTAAATCATTTCCAACATTGTTGTTGTTTTCCATGAAGTCGGGTAAGTTTGGCTGAGCAGGTACTGCATGTACATTGTTAGCCATTGCACCAGAATTGAAACAAGCTTCGTCAGCTCTAACGAAAGTTCCATCCGCAGTTACTTCTGAATCTTCACTGATTTCTGCATCTCCACTATCACTCACTACTCCGATTCCTCCAAGGTTGATGAAGTTTCTTTCGATATCTAATTCGTCCAATCCGATAAGAACGTAATCGTTGTCTCCTTCACCATTATTACAATCAGTACCTGATAAACGCACAACCGTGATTGGGTTAGACAAGTTGAAGCAACCCGTCAATTCAGAAGCATTGTTTCCAACTTCTGCACCACCAAGTCCGTCTTCAAAAGATAAGTGCCAGATTAAGCAATTACCTGGTCCAGCTCCGTCAAAATCAACAGCTTCAGGTGAAGGGGGTAATC
>JBLHRR010000024.1:0-49259 GCA_047626155.1 Saprospiraceae bacterium
GGAGGCCTCGCTGCTGGAGTGTCCACTGTTTTTAAGCAACTATCACCTAAAACAAAAGTTATAGGAGTGGAACCTGAAGGAGCGCCTTCTATGAGTACCTCAATCAAAAACGGGAGTAACACAACGCTGCTTGAGATTGAAAAATTTGTAGATGGAGCGGCGGTAAAACGGGTTGGGGATAAGACCTTTGCCATTTGCAGAAACACCCTCGACGATATGATAACCGTTCCTTCCGGAAAGGTTTGCGAAACCATTCTCCAACTCTATAACGAAGATGCTATTGTGGTGGAACCTGCTGGCGCTTTGACCATCAGCGCTCTCGATCAATTTCATAAAGAAATAAAAGGGAAAAATGTCGTTTGTTTAGTCAGCGGTTCTAACAATGATATCACTAGAATGGAGGAGATCAAAGAGCGCGCTATGCTTTTCAAGGAATTGAAGCATTATTTCATTGTCAATTTCCCACAAAGAGCTGGTGCTTTAAAAGAATTTGTAAATGAAGTTTTGGGTCCGGAGGATGACATTACCTATTTTGAATATTATAAAAAACAAAGCAGGGAAAAAGGTCCTGCTATCGTTGGAATCGAAATCAAGAATAAAGCAGATTTAGGTAGCCTTATAAATCGTATGAAAAAACGCAACTTTTTTGGGGAGTACTTAAACGAGAAGCCTGATTTGCTGAATATTCTAATCTAGTTGTCATTTTGACAAGTGGCATACAAAACACATAGTGCCAGCTCATAGGGGCAGCGTTTCTTATATTTGTCTTATCTTAAACGCAAATAAAGTATCCACTATGAATCGCTTGATATTACTCCTTTTTCTAGTTGGCCTTCAATTACCTGCCTTTGCTCAACCCTCTCCTTGTGCTGGCAATCCGGCGATGGCTTCCACTTGCCTCGATGCTTGTGTTATCTGCGATATAGATGGTTTTACGGGCCGAAATAACCTTACGGCTCAGGGACAAACCTTTCCTAACTTTTGCACCACTACTTTTCACAACATGTCATACATCGCTTTCATTGCCGGAAGTGTTGATCTAGAAATTGCGGTAACGGTAACTAATTGCACCATAAATTGGGGTTTGGAAATTGGCTTTTTTGAAAGTTCCGATTGCCAAACTTTCACCTCCGTAACTGATTGTAATACTGATGTTGCTCCCAATACCACTGTCTCCTTTACTAACGACATACCTCTGACCATCGGTGCTTATTATTATTTGATAATGGATGGCTCCAATTCTGATATTTGCGACTGGACCTTTAATGTCATTTCCGGAACTACTGCAGTTCCGCCTATCGGTCCAACTGGGGTTATCTCTGTAGAGACCGAATCAACTTGCCCGGAGCTACCTGCTATCTTCTCCGTTACCGATACGCCAAGTGCGGCTTTATTTTACTGGACGGTCAATGGAGTGCCTCACTCAAATTTGCAGCAAACGACCGACATTACTTTTCCTGCCGATGGTACTTATGAAGTCTGTGTTGCTGCAGCCAATGCTTGCGATGAAGCGGCTCCTAATTGTGTGACTTACCTAGTCAGAACCCCGGAAACGCTAAGCCTTGATGAAGTACTTTGTGATAATGATTGTCTGGAAATAGCGGATACTGTTTTGTGTGAAACTGGAGAATATGAATTTCACATCACTTTAGAAAACGGTTGTGATAGTGCCATATTTGTTAGTCTGGAAATACTACCACAAGCGCAGGCATTCATTGACATTAATATGTGTGCAGAGGATACCTTTTTTGTAGGCAACATTCCTTATTACCAAACGGGAATTTCTATAGACACCATCGCAACAGCCATGGATTGCGATAGTATTATTACACTAGATTTATTTATTGTAGAATGTATTATCGAAGCTGAAACGGGTTTTCTAGAACCAGTATGCACTGGAGAGAGCAATGGCTTTCTTACCTTTTCTGTAGAGAATGGTACTCCGCCTTTTACGTATATTTGGGCACATATTACCGATCCAACTATCAATGGAAATGGCAGTACCTTATTATTTGATAACAATACAATCGCTAATGTTCCTGCGGGAGACTATACTATAGAAATATTTGATACTTTTGGTAACCAGACTGTAGAATTCCAATCTGTTTTTGATCCGCCTGTTCTAAGTGTAGCGGTAGACCCTATTGACATTGACGACTACCACCTCAGTTGCTTTGGTGGAGCTGATGGTCGAATCTGGGGCTTCCCGATGGGTGGCGTTCCTCCGTATACTTATAGTTGGAGTAGTGGCGGAGTCGCAGATAGCATTGTGGGTTTAAGCGCAGGAAACTATGTCCTCAGTTTGACTGATGCAAATGGATGTGAAGTGACCGCAGAAACGGAGTTGACGGAACCACCTGTCATTCAACCCTTCGTCAATTTCATAGACCCAAATTGTGATGGCTATGATACGGGAATTATTCATCGGGATTCTGTTAATGGTGGCAGCCCACCTTTCCTTTATTCAATGGATAATGATTCCTTTGGGTTATTCTTTACTTTCAATGACCTAAACCCCGGAGATTATACTTTTTATGTAATGGATGACAATGGCTGTTTGGTTGACACTACCGCTACATTGGGTATTCCAGATATTCCTGAAATCATTTTCGATTCAGATTTGGAAGTAAACCTCGGCTGTGACATTACTATTCCAACACTAACAAATAACACAACACTTACAGAAATTCAATGGACGCCAAATTCCTTCATTAATTGTGACAGCTGCCTTCGTCCAAAAGTAAATCCTGTTAATGAAACGGAGTACATTTTAACAGTGACTTCTATTGATGGCTGTGTAGATACAGACAGCATCAACGTATTTGTTATTAAAGATCGTGATGTATATTTCCCTACTGCTTTTTCTCCAAATGGGGATGGCATCAATGATGTCTTTTCTGTTTATCCTGGGAAGTCAGTTGGCAATGTCAATTTCCTAAAAGTATATAACCGTTGGGGGGCGCAGGTTTATGAGGCATTCGATCTTCCTTCTGGGAATAATAGAGTGGGATGGAATGGGGATTTTAAAGGGAAGCGAATGGACGGTGGGGTATATACTTGGATTGCGGAGGTCACTTACTTGGATGGGTTTACCTTGTTTTATCGAGGGGATGTTAGTATCGTATTTTAAAAAACTTAGTACCTGTTCAGTGGGGTATAGTTTAGCTGTGGATGGGAGGAAGTCGGAAGAGGGAAGTCGGAAGAGGGAAGTTCGGAAGTTTTCCACTAATGCAAATCTTGAATTTGACAGTCCTTAGTAGTCTGTGGGTTTCACGTTCGATGGAAACTTCGGACTTCCGTCTCCGGTCTGAATAGTTACAAAATTCAATACTAAATTTCCATGAACAGATAGATAGTTACTTAGTATTACACAAAAAATACTTAAATCCAGGCAGCTAACATTTTTCGTATGCAAGGTCTATTTTATAAAACGATGCGAATTGCAGGAAGTACTCTTCAACCGATCAACCACCATAGTCCTTCTGACAAATTCAGAATGGCTTTGAGCTGTAAAGAAGGGATGGTCTAATCCGTAGCACATGGAGGGCATATATTAAGAGCCGACTGAAGTCTCCTCCTAATATATGCCGCATCTTTATCTAAGCTAGTTAAATTAAGACAATTTAGCTAATACTCTTTTCATCCTCTTCAACGCCTCCGTCAACTGCTCCTCTGAAGCCGCATAAGAAATTCGGAAACAGTTATCCGCTCCAAAAGCAGATCCAGTTACGACTCCTACATAAGCATTGTTCATTAAGTACGTACAAAAGTCATCCGCATTATTAATCGTATTCGTCCCATCCGATTTGCCAAAGTAGGCACTACAATCTGGGAAGATATAGAAAGCTCCTTGTGGGTTATTGGTTTTCAACCCTGGAATTTCATTTAACAAAGAGATTACTAAATCGCGACGTTTCAAATAAGCTGCTCGCATTTCATCAGTGGCCGATTTGTCAGCTCCAAGCGCATAAGCAGCTGCTACTTGACCGAAGGCCGTGGCACCGGAAGTATTTTGTCCTTGAATTTTAGTGCAAGATTTTGCAATCGCTACTGGCGCGCCCATGTATCCTAATCTCCAACCCGTCATCGCAAAGCCTTTGGAAAAACCATTAACGGTTATCGCTCGATCTTTTATCTCTTCGATAGAACCAATACTGAAATGACGAAGCGTGAAATTAATGTATTCATATATTTCATCTGCTACGACATAGACGTCGTCATGCTTCGCAATAATGGAGGCAAACGCTCTCAATTCCTCCTCTGTAAAAACAGAACCCGTTGGATTGCAAGGAGAAGAAAACAAAACAAATTTAGTCTTATCGCTAATTGCGTTTTCCAGTTGTTCTGGTTTCACTTTGTAATCGTCTTCAATGCCAGCCGATATTATAACAGGCACGCCCCCTGCCAAAGAAACAATAGCAGAATAGGAAACCCAGTATGGCGCAAGAATGACCACCTCATCTCCTTCGTTCAACATAGACATACAGATATTCGCAATCGTTTGCTTAGCTCCATTGGAGACCACAATTTGATTGGTGCCATAATCCAGGTTATTCTCTTCTTTGAATTTTTTAGAAATCGCTTCTCGCAAAACCATCAGCCCTGGGACTGGTGTATACTTGGTGTATCCATCCCGAAGCGCTTGCATCGCAGCTTCCTTAATATGGTCTGGCGTATCAAAATCAGGTTCGCCCAAACTAAGACTGATTACATCGTGCCCCTGATCAGCAACATCGCGTGCGAGTTGAGCCATTTTTAAAGTTGCAGATTCTTCCATATTTAGAACCCGATCTGATAATATTGATTTTGTTATTGTTGACATAATGATTGTGTTTTTATTTTTTACAAATGTAATATTATTTGGTCAATTGTGATTGGTTAATTTATTAATTGGCGCGGTTAATTTAGCGTATTAGTTAAATGGGGAATTAGTTAATTGGTTCCCTCGGTTCGCGAAAAATTTTGTGTCCCTTCGTGCTCTACTCCTCTCATACGCGTAGGTTTGTAGTTAAAAAAACGTTGCGTTTTCGTTGCGTCGTTGCGCTTACCCCTAGCAAATTGGTACGTTCGTCTAATTTTAAATTTTAAATTCTCAATTTTAAATTACCTTCGGGGCATGCCAGTACTACAAATCAATCAGCTAAACAAGCGCTACGGACGTATTCATGCGGTAAATAACCTTAACCTCCAAATAGAGGCCGGTAGCATATACGGAATTTTGGGACCAAATGGTTCTGGAAAGACAACAACTTTGGGAATGATTCTCGGAATTACTAATCCGGATAGTGGTTCCTTTCAGTGGTTCGAAGGAAAATATGGCGCTCATGCCCGCAAGCACGTAGGTGCGCTGTTAGAAACACCTAATTTCTATCCTTATCTTAATGCCATTGATAATCTCGAAATAGTAGCACACATCAAGAAAGCTCCGAAAAGTCAAATCCCTGAAATTCTCGAACAGGTGAACCTTTCCGATCGTAAATTTTCTGCTTTTAAAACCTATTCTTTGGGAATGAAACAACGCCTGGCCATTGCTGCCAGTATGATTGGGAGTCCTGAAGTGCTGATTTTTGATGAACCTACAAATGGGTTAGACCCTCAGGGTATAGCGGAAATCCGTGGCATCATATTAAACATTGCTGAGTCTGGGAAGACCATATTCATGGCCAGTCATATTTTAGATGAAGTAGAAAAGGTTTGTTCTCATGTGGCCATTATCAAGAAAGGGAAATTGCTTGCTGCTGGCCCGGTAGGTTCTATTATTAATAGTGATATTACTTTAGAGGTGAGCTGTGATCAAAATGACCTACTGAGGACTTTACTGGAAAAATTACCTGCGTTCCGAGATGTAGAGAAAAAAGGAAATTTGCTCCTGGCGCAAATGGCGGCAGACACCTCTAGTACAACGATAAATCAATTGGCCTTTGATAATGGACTTGTCCTGGGACACCTTGCGTTGAGGCAAAAACGACTGGAAGAAGAGTTTTTAGAGATTACGAGAAACAAGTAAGCTATTCCTGAATAAACACAATAACAACAATGCTACATTACCTTCAATTAGAGTGGAAAAAATTTAATAAGAATGCGGTTTTTCGGGTGATGGCGATTTTATACATGGTCATTATGCCGGGTATCTTCCTCTTGATTCAGGCGATACCAAAGCCAGCAATTGCTCAGATGGAGATGAAGAGCTTTTTTATGTTTCCGAATATATGGCAATTTTTAGGATTCTTAGGTAATTGGACGGTCTTCTTCTTATTTGGCTTTGCCATGATTTTGTCGATTACAACGGAGTATTCCAACAAGACATTACGTCAGAATATTATTACTGGAATGACTCGACGAGATTTCTTTTTGTCAAAGTTGACCTGGGCTATTGCTTTGAGTTTTGGTGCTACCTTATATTATATGCTCTGTTGTATGCTCATTGGGTTTTTCCAAACAGATACATTTTATATGTCTAAATTCCTACAGGAAATAGATTTTGTACCTCGTTATTTCCTGATGTCTTTGGGTTTTATGAGTGTGGCTATGTTATTTGGCTTGCTATTCCGACGGACGGGTTTGGCCTTGGTTCTTTATCTGATGTATAATATTGCGTTGGAACCACTACTTAGGTATGGAATACACATGCGGTATTTTAAGAATAAAAGCATGCACTTTTATCCAATGAATTCAATGGAGGATTTAGTTCCTGTTCCGTTTATTGATATGCTAGAAGATTTTATGGCGGAGAATAAATTCACCTTTTTGCTGGAGCCAACAGAGGCTGTCGTATCTGCCAGCCTTTATACCGTATTGATTTTTGGGTTGTGTTATTTGTTATTACAAAAACGAGATTTGTAAAGAGGTAAGGGTTCAAGTCAAAACCAGGAGTCTCGATCTTTCCCCATATATTTTTTAATGACCTCAGCTTTGGATTTCACATGCAGCTTCTTGTAGATGTTCTTGATGTGGTACCGAATGCCGTCTATAGAAATGCCCTGATGTTCTGCAATTTTTTGATAGGACAAACCATCCACTAAAAAAACAACAATCTGCTGTTCCTTTTCAGAGAGGTTTGCTTTTTCAACACTTTCTTTCTTTAACTTGGAAGGTTGGAAATAATCTAATACCCTTCTGGCTACTTGCGGAGATAATGCAGAACCTCCTTTTTCGCTGATTTGATTCAATTGCTTCTCCAAATCCTCAAAGCTGGTATCTTTCAAAAGATAACCAGTTGCTCCCGCACAAATGGCTTTGAATATTTTATCAGGATCTTTATGTACCGTGAGCATAATGACCTCAGCCTCCGGGTATGTTTTTCGAAAATAAGGTATTCCTTCAATACCCGAAACACCAGGCAAACCAATATCTGTAAGGATAATATCAGGACTTTCCAGCTGATCTGTACTATATTTCATAAACCGTTCAATGGAATCTACAGCTAAAATGCAGTCCAAAACCTTGGAGTCTGCCATTAACTTTCGTAGCCGTTCTCTTAGCTCATGATTGTCTTCAATAATAATAACTTTAATCATATTGAGGGTCTTCATTTTCCAGATGCAGCATTAGACTTGACTTTAGTGCGCCATAAGGAAACTGAGCTTGTGGAACCTATTATATCGTTCTATAATATATCTATTAAAGTCCCGAAACAGTTTCCTTTCAAAAAGATAAGAATACGAAGCTGCTTATTTTTAATATAAAATTCGCCAAAAAAGGCATTCTAAGGTATAAAAAACTACATATCCATGTAGTTACATGAAAATAATAAGGTAGATCCTTAATTCATTCCAACGTCATATCTTTGCCAGTAATTCAAACCTTGGAGATAAATAATTGAATTTCAGGTCTATATGTTTTTTACGTATATAATTTGTCTCTGGACATGTACAAATAGTTGATTATTTATTTTTGTAAACCGGCATTTTTTTTAGATATTTACAATGTGACTATATAAAAGACGATTTTATTTACTGTCCAAATCAAATTAATATATTAAAGATACTATTTAGTTTTTTGGGGTTATCAGAAGGGGATGCTATTAATTTGGCTCCCCTCTGAATTTTCAGGGAAGTGCTTAAACGGCATTCTTATTCCAGAAAAGCCAGAGAATAAAACAAACGTGTATCTACATTTATTTTTCATTTTGTTTGGTCTTTTGCAATAATTTACCGATGTTTGCATTAAGGATACAGTGTATAATTATTATAAACAATATCTAAAACAAAAAGTTCAAATTAAAGCTATACGACTAAAAGATACTATTTAGTTTTTTGGGGTTATCAGAAGGGGATGTCATTAATTTGGCTCCCCTCTGAATTTTCAGGGAAGTACCCAATCAAACTAACTACAACGTCTTATTCAAAGTCAATAGCACTTCATAAGCATCTCCACTATCCTTCTTCTCTAATTCTCCTTTCAAAGCCATCGCTCGTTGCGTCATGCTGATGGTGCCTCTGCCCGTTTTGTATGACGCTTCCAGACGCTCATCGATGTAGTTCTTCACAGACAATATAAAATGCCCATTGATATTTCCAATTGTAACAACCACTTTGGAGGGTTTGGAATGCTTGACTATATTTGATAGCGCCTCTTTGAATATCAACAATAGATTTCTTCGAAAAAGAAAATCAAGCGTGGCTTCTTCATCCAAATTAATTTTTTTCAACTCTACTGGTACCTGCCGATCACGTAATAGCGAATCTATATTATCTTCCATTCTAAAAAGCAAATACTTAATGTCCTGGTTTTCCAAATCAATAGCCCAGATAACATCTTGCAGGTGATCAATGGCATAAGAACTCATAGCCTCTATCTTATCAATGTCCTCTGAGTTTGCCTTCCTATCTCCTCTTCTCGCATCCAAAGCAACAATCCTGATATTGTTTAGGGTATTACTTACTTCGTCATGCAGGTCGTTGGCGATCCTGTTACGCAAACGATTTGTATTTCGTTCGTAAGCGATTTGGGATAAATACATAGCCACGATTGAACCAGCTATCAGCAATACAAGTAAGCCATAGAACCAAGTCGAAGTATGCCAAGGCTTCACCACAACGAGACGGACAAAATCCTCCTCCAAACTGGTTTGACCGTAGGAATTGGTCGCTCTGACTTTGAAAATATAATTACCTGCATCCAAATTAGTATAGCGGACCTCATTGGTATTTCTATTAGTAATCCAATCCTCATCAAAGCCCTGAAGCATGACATCAAAACTCGCTTTTTTGGGATTTCTATAATCCGTCAAGCCCAATCGAAAAGTGATATTTCTATTATCAGGATCTAGGTGAATAGTTTGTCCATTTCTTCGCTCAGGAATATACTCTGTCAGCTTACTTTTTGAGCGATCATAGATGGAATAGGCACTAATAAATGCTTTAAATTGGAATTCATTTTCTTCAATTTCGGAGGGGTAAAAAGAAGTAAATCCATTCAATCCACCAAAGAACAATTGTCCTTCTTTAGTGGCTAACGAAGAGTTCCGATTGAATTCATGATTACGAATACCATCTGCTCCTGTATAGATGTAAAACTTTTGTTGGGAGATGTTGAACTTAGACAAGCCATTATTAGTAGCCAACCACAAAGCAGTACTATCCTCTGGTAAGATGCTGTAAACTAAATTATCCGATAGACCATCAACCGTAAAGTAGAATTTTGACTTTTTATAAACGGGATCATAGTAGACCAGGCCGTTTGTAGTCGCCAGCCAAAAATCACCTCGCCCATTCTTAAAGATATCCCAGACTTCTCTACTCCCTATTCTTTCATTATCCAAATCTACAATATCGTGTACAGTGGCTTTTTGTTTTCTTAAGTCAACCTCAACAATACGATTGGTACTCCCTAACCAAAAAACAGAATCCGATTCCTGAAAAGAGCAGTTCACTTTAATGTCCTTCAATTGAGGGTCTGGCTCTTGAAAATTGAATTTTGTCACTTCTCCTATATTGGAATTGTTAGCTATAAATAAACCCCCAGTCTCTGACCCAAAGATCACCTGTTTATTTGGCAATACTATAGTGGCTCTTATCGTAGTCAAAACACTACTTACGTTGGTTTTATATACTACCTTCTGTTTATTCACATCAAAATAAGTAAGTTGTGACAAACCGTCATTGGTCAAGAGTAAGGTATCTTTATTTAGTCGATTGGTGCTCCAGCAGTTCAAAATATCTGACGCATAATTGATTTCTTTTCTTTTTAAATTGTAACGTAGGAAACTAAATGGGATATAGCCTCCTATATAAATGTCTCCGTTATCATGTTCATAAAGCCCGCGTAAGCTTGCTCTATCCAGCTGCTCATCAAATCGGAAAAACGATTTTACAATTGTAGCTTTGAGCAGCCCGCGATTGGTAGCTATCCAAAATAAATTGCCTTTTCCCTTTTCGACTTTGAATACGTTAAACATCTCTTTTTTTCGATTTGTATTAATCGAGGAAGAATTCAATTCCAATTGTCTGGATAAAATTTGAACTACAATGTCGTTTATACTATTTTTCTCTATCGACAATAATTCCAGACTATCCGTTTCCACATGATAAGTATAAAGTTTCTCATTGGAATGATAAATATTTATCTGACCATTACCGTCATAAAAAAGGACGCCTCCAATAGGATTGCCAATCATAGGAATTACCTTAGAAACAATCCTTTCCTCAGGTTGGTACAACTTTCGATTCTCATCCATGATACTGGTCAATCCTATATCCGAATTTTTCAAAAAAATATGATCTTTATTATCGATAAATAGTTCACTATACAAGGCCAGGCCTTTCTGATACGGGTATTGAAAACCAAGTGATTCCGTGTAACGACCTAACAAACCTCCTTCTAAAAACCAGATGGCTCCATTTTTATCTTTCACCAATCTTGAAGGTTTCATCCTCGGCTTAATAGGTGGGTATTCTTCATTCCCATTATTATAATAATTGCGAACTGACTGAGTCGTAGGGTTTAGAACACTGATGCCATTATCTGTCCCTATCCAAATATCCCCATTCCCATCTTCCACTATAGAATAAATATTATAACTGACCAAAGGTGCAGGGCTATCTCCCCTATTGTCGTAAATAGAAAAAGAATAACCATCGTAGCGATGCAAACCATTTGGAGTCGCCATCCATATCAATCCACGGCTATCCATAATGACATCTCTAACAAGATTATTACGCATTCCCTCATTTTCATTAATGAGATCCAATGTCACAATGGCATTTTGCGCAAAAAGGCAAAAGGGCAGACAGCAACAAAGTATCCAAAATGATTTCAGGAATGGAGACATGACGTTTATGTTTACTCTTGGAAGATAATGCAGCAAAATGAAAACCCACCCGCCGACGCAGTCGGGCTGGTCAAAAGTCCTATCAAAATAGAATTTCAAACTGCAACAGTTTCTTACAAGAATGATCCATCAAAAGACAAAGGCAGTAAAGACTTAATAGTAGGCACCACATACACTGGCCCTTCTACTCCTTGCATAATTATTTTTATAGCTTGTCCATAGCGATTCTCCACCTCGGAAATATATTGTCGGCAAGTTCCACATGGAGAGACGGGTTCATCTGTTTTCTTCTCCTTGGCTTCGGCAGTTACGGCTATGGCAACCACTGGCACTTTAGGATAACGCGAGGAAGCGTTAGATAATGCGGTACGTTCTGCACAGATACAAACGGAATAAGCGGCGTTCTCCTGGTTGGCGCCAACTACCACCTTTCCGTTTTCTAACAATACTGCTGCACCTACTTTAAAATTACTATAGGGCGAGTAAGAATCTTTCAATGCTTTACGGGCTTTTTTCATCAATTGCTGGTCTTCCTTAGGCAATTCCGTTGCGTTGGGATAGACTTCAATAATTGTCTTGATTATCTTTTTTTTCATGAAGCTTGTTTTATTATTCCTCGAACAAAGATTTCAAATCCCCTTCTGTACTTCTCAATTTTTCTCTGCAATAGCTGATCAACTCCGCAGCCCGCTTCGCTTTATTCGACAAATCGTCAATCGAAACCGCTTCTTCTTGCAGTTGCCCGACGATCATCTTCAATTCTTGCATCGCTTTATCGTAGCTAATATTTTCTTTATCTAAACTCATAGTTCCGATGGATTTATTTCTATAATTTCACTAATCAATGTCTTCTCTTTTAAATGGGTTTCTATTTGTTCTCCTTTTTTCAATGTAGCAGGATCGCTTATTATTTGGCCATTTTGGCTAGTCAGGCTATATCCTCTTTTCAAAGTTGCAGCGGGGCTCAAAAAACTACTTAACTCCTCCAGATGATTGAGCTGCTCCGCCTGTTGTCGCAATAAATTTTGTGTAAATTGCTGAACCGAATCTGACCTGTAGGACAGTTGTTGCTTTTCGTTTTTCAAAAGAGATTGTGATTGCCAGCGAAGTACTTGTTTAGCTTCTTCCAACCACAGTAAGTCCCCATTTATTTGTTGCTGACTTTGCAGATAAAGTTCCTGCCCCATTTGCAAGAGCATTGTTTCAAATTGCATATTATGATTAATCAAAAAAGCTGCAACCGCCGTTGGTGTTTTTACAGAAGTGTTCGCCACCAGATCGATAATGCAATCGTCCGTTTCGTGCCCTACCCCAACCAGGACTGGTATTTTACAATTGGCGACCGCCTTATTCAGAGCATAATCATCAAAAGACATTAGATCGAGCCTTGCTCCTCCCCCTCTGGTAATGACCACACAATCATAGCCCCCAAAGCGTTCAATCCGTTCCAATTGTTGTACTATTTCCAAACTACTTTGCTTTCCTTGCATGGCTGCAGAAAATAGTTTTACACTAAAGCTATAACCATAATTATTGTTTGCCAACTGGCTCATAAAATCCTGATAACCAGCAGCTGTCTCGGAACTAATCAAAGCTACTCGTTGCAAGACTGCGGGTAACCCCAGATTCCCATTTTTTGTTAGCAGTTCTTCTTTTTCCAATAAAGCGATGGTCTCTCTTCTCACCGTTTCCAATTTCCCAATGGTATAAATCGGATCGATGTCTTCTATCATCAGCTTCATTCCATAACGCTCATTATAATCTACCCGTACCGCTACTTTTATGGCTACGCCCTCCTGCATCAAAGCCTTAAAATCTTTGCCCAACTTTCTTTTCAAACGACTCAGCTCCCTTGACCAAATCACCGCATCCGATTTTGCCAATAACTCATCCGTCTCTTCATCTTTCTGAATGAGGTTAAGGTACAGATGTCCCCGCGACAAATTGCATTGCGCAATTTCGGCTGTCAACCATATCGCTCTGGGGATATTTAGTGCGATGATCCGACGGATGTATTCGTTGAGTTCGTATAGGGAGTAAGTGGTCATTCTGTGGTTAAAATGGTAATTCGTTAATTGGTACCCTTTATTTAGTCTATTGGTTATTTAATCGAAGGAAAAATGTAGCGCTCTCGTTGCGTCATAGCGGTTACCCCACACTAAATTGCTTAAGCCTCAATTTCACTTCTTCCGATATTGATTCATCCGCCTCCAAAAAGCCATGGATATCTCCAATCCAAGTCATGCCCAAGTATCCAGCTGTTAATTCAAACGGCTCTGCAAAGTGTTCGTTTCGGTCATCCTGCCCACTGCAACTAATCATACCCATCGATTTTCCTCTGAGCTGACGACCCAGTCCTTTATCCGTTCGCAACAAATCCGAAATACGGTCAAAAAACGTTTTCATCATTGCACTCATAGAATACCAATAGACTGGTGTGGCAAAGATAAAGGTATCGTATTTTGTAATAATGGACTGCATTAGTGGAAGAAAATCATCATCCGCATTTTTATATTCATAATCGTAATTTCCAATTTTGTAATTTAACAAGTCAATTACATCATAAGCGTCTCTCTCTAGGAGGTGATCAATGAGTTTTCTGGTGTGTCCATTTGAGCGGGCAGATCCGAGGATGATTAGTTTTTTATTCATATTATCCTTTTTGTTTTAAGTGAATGTATTTTAGTAGCCGCCACGGCGCTACGAAAGCGCTACGATTTTTCGCAAAAGAAGGAGATCGTTGCGCTTCTTTGCGTCGTAGCGGTTACCAAAAAAACAGAAAAGCGAAACCCGATAATTCAGATTCCGCTTTCCCTTTTTCTATAACAGACAATCTACTAAGGGAAAATACCCAAAGCCAGATAATCGCTACTAATTTTATTCAATGCAGTTAAAAAGGCTGCTGTTCTCAGATCATTCACGTCTTTTTTCTTTTTGTAAACAGCTCGAATTTCTCCGTAAGCGCCAATCATAGTCTCTTGCAAACCAGAACGAACCAAGTCAATTTCATCCGCTCCTTTAGTTAGGAAATCTCTTTCCTTAGCTCCGATGATTTTGCCAGTCGTACGCTGTACCATATCAACGAGGTTGTTGTATTTCGCTTGATCGAAACGTTTCTCCATACGACCGAATCGCATGTGAGATAAGTTCTTCAACCATTCGAAGTAAGAGACCGTTACCCCACCTGCATTGATGTACATGTCTGGAATGATCATGATTCCCTTCTTGAGAAGTATATCTTCCGCTTCAGAAGTAACAGGTCCGTTTGCTGCTTCAGCGATAATTTTTGCTTTTACCTTTGAAGCGTTGTCTACTCTGATCTGATTTTCCAAGGCTGCTGGAATCAGAATATCACAATCGATTTCCAGAATCTGCTTACGCTGCTTCATATTTTTAGCACCTGGGAAATCCAGAATTGATCCAGTTTTCTTACGGTGCTTAAATAGTTTTTCAACATTAATTCCCTCTTTACTGTAGATGGCACCTTCGTATTCTGCTACAGCAATAATTGTTGCACCTCCTTCTTCCTGACAGATTTTAGCCGCGTAGTAACCTACGTTTCCTAATCCCTGAACAGCGACTGTTTTTCCACCCATTCCAGTAGTCAAACCAATCTTCGTCATATCTTCCTTGTAGCTTAGTGCTTCTTCCAAGGCGTAATAAACACCACGGCCAGTTGCCTCTGTTCTTCCTCGAATACCTTGTTGGGTAACCGGCTTACCTGTAACACAACCAGCGGCATCAATATCTCCTCCTTTGAAAGTCATGTACGTATCCAGAATCCAAGCCATTTCACGAGCCCCAGTTCCATAATCAGGAGCAGGTACATCAATACCAGGACCAATAAAGTTTTTACGAATTAACTCTGTAGTATAACGACGGGTAATCTTTTGTAACTGGGCTGTGGTATATTCACGTGGAGAAATTCTTACTCCCCCTTTTGCTCCACCAAATGGAACATCGACTAGCGCACATTTATAGGTCATCAAAGAAGCCAAAGCCATGACTTCATCCTGATTTACTTTTGAGCTGTAGCGGATACCACCTTTAGTAGGTAGCCTGTGATGAGAGTGCTGAACCCGGTAGGCTTCAATAACTTCATACTCCGTTCCAATTTTCACAGGAAAGCGCATTTGGTAAACAGAGTTACAAACACGGATTTGCTCCAATAATCCTTTAGGTAGACCAGAGTGGGCAGCAGCTTTGTTGAAGTTACGGTTCACACTATCCAGGAAACTGACGTGTGGTACTGCAGATGCTTTCTTTTTAGCCATTATCTTCGATTTGTTTTTCCAGCCGGCTTATTTTCCGGTCTAGGTAAATGAGAAATAAAATGATCCCGAAGAAGATGGCCAATATAACAGCTACCACAACATACATTTTACCAATGTTACGCATGAAATCGGTATTGTTAGACTGAGCATTTATAAACGGTGACCATAATAAAAAGGTCATAAGCAACAAGGCCATTCTAGTTTTAAGAGTTGATCTGTTGCGTTGCCAAAATTCGTTTATTTTTTTTACTTTCCAAACTATCATAACCTTTTTTTTAATGATTTTTTTAAGCGTTGGTTCCAAAAAATTGTAACCGTTTTACTTTTCAAGTTTCTTATGACTGTAACTCTATTCTCCTGAATTAAACTTCTCCTCCATCAAACGATCCTTCATCGCAATGGCTCGATACAATAACGAGCCTATCCAAACCCCTAATAAAGTCCATCCAATAACAGCCGGATAAAACACCGCCTTCATTGTATGATCCAAATCTCCTGCGCCCAAAGCTGGGTTTCCACCATTTCCAGGATGCAAACTGCTGGTCATTCTCGGAATGACATAAATCAATGGAATCAAGGCCGCAAAAGCAAAAATGTTATAAACCGCTGAAATTCGTCCCTTTTTCTCTTCATCATCCAATGAACCTCTTAAAATAAAGTAGGCCAGATAAATCAATAAGGCGATGGCTGTCATATTTAACTTTACTTCCTCCCAGGTCCAATAAGTCCCCCAGGTGTGTTTTGCCCAAATCATTCCAGTAAATAAACCAAGCATACCGTACAAAGTACCAACAGCCGTTAAGGACATGGCTTTCCAGTCGTCTTCTGGTCGCCCAAAACGTAGGTACTTAAAACTTTGATAAACAGAGGCGATAAACAGAATCATCATTGCCAACCATAGTGGTACATGGTAATAGGTGTTTCTTATGGTTTCGTACAAAATAGACCGAAAGGGATAATTAAAATCAGCATTTATAGTCAATCCCGTAATTGGGTTGTTAGTAAAGCTATTGCCTGGAGGCGGACCTGATGATGTTTGTTTTATCACAAAGGCATCGGGAGAAACAGAGGCCCCGTCTACCGAGTGATCAATTAAAACAGAACAACTGATTCGTTCTTTTTCTAAGGGTATATACTTTGGGATATCAAAAGTAGCCGTCAAATGGGTTTCATCAATGGCTTTGACCCTTTTCGCCTGAATGGCCAACTCATCTGTCATTTTGAGCCATACTCGGGTCTTTTCTCCTTCGGCCGTGTACACCGTGTTATAGCCTTCCAAATTTAACGTCACAGAAGTTCCCGTTTCCGCTTTACCAGGAGATACATCGTAAATACCGGGCTTCAGTGGTACTAATAATCCGGCAATAAAGGTGTACGTCAGTAAAACTGCACCCAGAATTTTCCACCATGATTTTCGCATTCCCATATCTTGTAATTATATTGTTAATTGTTTTAAATAAAGTCAAACTACTCTCTAACATAAGTAGAGTGCATCATTTTCAAACGCCAGCCTTTTTCTGTTGGCACGGCTAAAGCACTTTCCAACCACCTCGCTTTTCCAACAATAGAATCCCCTTTGGAGAAATCAGCAAAATTGTGATAAGCAATCTGTATAGATGGCCCATATTTATCAATGGAAATATACTCCATTCGATTGGTTCTTTTTGCTCTTTCCGTATTGACCAGTTGCTTGCGTATGAAAACTTTTATTCTATCGTTGTCCCAAACCTCTCCATTTTCTAAAATAATAAAATCATCCGTATGGTAATTACTTATTTTGGTAGAATCTACCCCACCCCATAAATCATCAAAAGCGCCTTGAATAAGGTCCTTGGCAATCTGTGTTTCTTCAACAGAAATTGGTGCTTCTATCTTCCCCCCCTGGGGAGCCTGACAAGATTGAAGAAAGAAAAGTAAGAATAAAAATACACTTAGTATTACACACAAAATAATTTCCCGATTTCTTTGGTGGAAAGGGTTATATAAATCACTCTCCCTTTGGTCATTTTGATTTACATAATCGTTTCCAAATCGGGAAGTTAATTTTTCGTTGTCACTTAGGTTAAGCTGTTTCATATTATTTGATTTAGTGTAACCACATACTTTAGTCGCGCCACAAAAATGGAAACAGCACAAAAGCCATTGCCAGTAAAATGCCGTCTATTGCGAGCAAAATTAATATATCTTTATAAATACTCGTATCTGTCAGCAGGCCTAAAGCATTTGCTGATATTTTTATCAAAGTCATTAAAATTGGAATAACAATAGGAAAACTCAATATGGCCATCAATGTTCCACTGTTATTTGCTTTGGCAGCAATCGCAGAAACAAAGGTTATGGCTATAGACAGACCCACACTTCCTAAGAACAAAGCTGTTACAAATTGTCCTGTCCGTCGCACCGGATTCCCAGCGACTAAACTGAAGGCCCCATAGGCCAACAATGAAATAACCAACAAGAGTATTACATTGTATAAAATCTTAGACAAAATAATGGCAGTTGGATTGGTCAGCGTATAATAATACAACTGCCGATTGCCGCTCTCTTGAACAAAACTTTTTGCCACGGCATTCACAGAGGCGAAGAGCATCACGATCCAAAACAAGGTATTCCAGGCCATCGCATTGACATTTACAAAGGCCATATAAACGATGAAAACCGTGGAAATAACATATAACAATATCCCTCCGATGGCATACTTCTGTCGAAGCTCGATTAGTACTTCTTTACGAAGCAGGAAGGCTATTTCTTTGAGTAGTGTCATTACGCGGCTAATGTAGGCTTATTTGATGGGATTGCGTAAGTTGGATTGTTTGTTTTTTGTAAGAAACGCGGGGGTAACCGCAACGGCGCAACGAAGACGCTACGTTTTTGCTTCTCGCTTCGCTTGAAGTTTATTTATTAACCACAAACCTGTCCGCACGATAGGCGGAGAGCACACAAAGTTTTTTCCCACGGCGCAGTCCTGTAGGGACGATGTATGTTAGGATAGGAATTCATTCCTATTAATCGGTTAACCCAATTAATTTATAAAACCAATTTACCAATGACAAATTAACTAACGCAAAAGCCCCATTCTCACAAGGAAAACAGGGCTTTTGAATAATTATCTTATCTGCTACTTAAGCAATCACAGGGCCGGCAGCTACGATCTCTTTAGCTGTGTCGGCGGCGTATTGTTTGAAGTTGTTGTCAAACAAGGTAGCCAGTTTCTTTGCGGTACTGTCGTAGTCCTCTTCGTTTCTCCAGGTATCTCTTGGGTTCAGGATAGCGTTAGGAACATCAGTACAAGACTTAGGCATACTGAGTCCGAAAACTGGATGATTTTGATATTCTACTTTATTTAATTGACCAGTCAGAGCGGCTTTGATCATGGCTCTGGTGTAGGACAACTCGATACGGTTTCCTGTACCAAAGCTACCTCCGGTCCATCCGGTGTTGACCAACCAAACGTTGATTTTACCATTTCCTGATCTTGATCCTTGACGGATTTTATTTCCTAACAATTCTGCGTACTTAGCTGGGTGCAACGGTAAGAATGGCGCACCAAAACAAGCAGAGAACGTCGCTAATGGTTCGGTAATTCCTACTTCTGTTCCAGCGATTTTTGCGGTGTAGCCACTCATAAAGTGGTACATGGCTTGCTCTGGGGATAGCTTAGAAATGGGAGGCAATACTCCAAAAGCATCACAGGTTAGGAAGAAAATATTTTCAGGTACATCACCACGTGATTTGAACATGATGTTGTCGATGTGGTAGATTGGATAACTAACACGTGTATTCTGTGTTATAGAGGTATCGGAAAAATCTACGGTACAACCATCTTCCTGGAAACCTACGTTTTCTAACATGGCTCCAAACTTAATGGCCTTGAAAATCTGCGGTTCCTTTGAAGCAGATAGATCAACCGTTTTAGCATAGCAACCTCCTTCAAAATTGAAGACTGATTCCTTTGACCAACCGTGCTCATCGTCACCAATCAATCGTCTTTCTGGGTCAGCAGATAAAGTTGTTTTTCCTGTTCCAGAAAGCCCGAAGAACAAACAAGTGTCTCCTGTAGAACCAGTGTTAGCAGAACAGTGCATACTAAGTACGTTCTTTTCTGTTGGCAATACATAATTCAATACAGAGAAAATTCCTTTTTTGATTTCACCTGTGTATGCGGTTCCACCAATGATGATTTTCTTCTTAGTGAAGTTTATAATCGCAAAATTTTCTTGTCTGGTATTGTGAATCTTTGGATCTGCTTTTACAGAAGGGAAAGAGTAAACTTCCCAATCCGCCGAAAACGTTTCCAATTCTTTCTCCGTTGGACGAAGAAACATGTTGTAAGCAAACAAATTTTGCCAAGGGTATTCCGTATGAACTTTTACGTTCAATCTGTAATTCGGATTTGCACAAGCGTAAGCATCACGAACAAAAATCTCGTCTTGACCATTTGCGTAATTAATAATATCATCATAAAGCGCATCAAAACTATCTCCTGAGATTGGAATATTGATATTCCCCCAGTCTACTGTTTTGCTGGTAACTTCATCTTCTACGATAAACCGATCCTGTGGAGAACGGCCGGTAAATTTTCCCGTTTTTATGGAAAGGGCGCCTGAATTGGACAATGTTCCTTGCTTTAATTCAATTGTTCTTTGTACTAAGGCAGCTGGAGTTAAATTGTGCCTTTGGTTTTTCTGAGTTAACTTTTCCATGAGTAATTCTGGATTTGATTAATGGTATAAAATGGTAATATTATATGGTACGCAAAAGTAAGAATTTTTGGTTCATCTTTTTAGCATATGAACAGTAAATGCGGAAAACCACATATAAAATATTGAATATTGAACCCGCCTGATCCGGAACGCGCAGGTATCCAATAACGAACCTATCCAACTTATAGAGTGGATATTGAATTTGTAAGCCGCGTTGCCGACGCTTTTTACTAAAACCCGCAGCGACCTTTTGAAAAGGGGCATGCCCTACCTTGTGGAAGGAGACGTTATTGCGAAAAGGCTTAAAAAGCAAAGAGCAAAACGTGTTTTAATTCGTTTTGCTCTATGCCTTTTTATATCAAACTGTGTTAAGCTAATGCTTATAATGTCTCTTATTTTACAACTACCGTCTGCGCTTTAACCCCTAAATCTGTCTTCAATTCAATGAAGTAAGTACCTGCAGTAAAATCAACAGCATTAAAGAAATACTTTGACTCGCCCTGTGGCAATTGACCGTCTAATAAGGTCGCTACTCTTCTGCCAAATACATCTGTAATAGTAATACTAGCATTGGTTGCTATTCGGCTATTTACCGGAATACAGGTGATAGAACTCGATGGGTTAGGGAAAACAGATTCCATAGTAATGGTTCCGAAATCAATTTCCTGAGTAGAAACAGCCTGGCCTACTTCGAAGCTATAATAACCTTCAGGTGCTGGCATCGGTCTCGCTTGCTGCTTTCCGTCAGTTGCTTCTGCATGGATATAATAGTAAACAGTTGTTCCTGGCTCCTGATTAGGGATTGCGGCAGTCCAGTTATCACTTCCAAAATCAGATAAAGTTACTGCAGTATAGGCTGCGGCCAAATCTGTTTTGTAATACATCGTCGCATTTGCGATTCCGTCTTTGTGCATAATCTTCGCCTCTAGTGGGTAGTCATCAGTTCCAATTTCCTGATCTCCTACTGCTTGGTGCGTTATCCAAAGTGGATTATCTACTCCAATTTCTTTAGTGATACAGTGAATGGCTCCGCTCAAAGGAATGATCGCGTTACTATTGATTCCAACCACATTATAACCTGGCATTGCATCTGCCCAAACCTCTAGCGCAACCTGATCATATTGTTCCTCATAAGTAGGAACTAAGATGGTTTTATTGACAAATACAGCGTTGGTATAAGTTCTATAATCACCATTGGTATTTGGATAAGATCCATTCTCAGGTGGCATTGGAATACGAATCACATCATAAGGCGTACCATATGGTGTAGTGTAATTATTTAAAATATACTGAATGTTCGCTTCAATGGTTGGCCCATCTGCAACACCTTCCGGATACTCCCCTACCAATAAAGTGGTTTCATTGAGTAGCTTCATGTGCATGTCAATGTGGTGGATTAAATCGTATGGAAGGTTTGTCATTTTTGGATAAGTATTAATTCCCATGTAATCCGACATGATCTGGTCGATGTCTTCTTCCGAATGATTACTGGTTCCCCATTGATTGCTTGCATCGTTTTCTTCCAAAACTAATTCAGAAGAGAAGCTCGTTCCCAAGCCATCTGCCATAAAATTCCCTCCAGTGTGTACCAAGTCCGTTGGCGCGTTAGTCGTGCAATAAATCGGAATATCCATTTCGTCTGAAATGACTTCAGGGACTGCATCATCCAATGGACGTGGTCGGTTGTAAATCCAATCTACGAAAGCAACAGACTCTACATCATTTATATAAACTGTATTTGGCCCGAAGTCTCTCATCCAGATGCTATTAAAATCATCTTCAACGAAAGTAACTCCCGTGGAGTAATCTACTCCGTTTGCTCCGAGCTGATTCTTTACAATGTTCTCATTAGAGCAGATGATAATAACTTGGCATTCTTCTTTAGCAGCATTTACAATTTGAGCCTGAATGGAATTAAAACTTCCCGTCCAGGTTATCGCTAATCCTTGTAATTCTTCCCATTCCGCCATTGTTCTGACAGAAGCGGCAGGTGCCTCAAATTCGCAATCGGCCAAAAGTCCTCGTGCAGCTCGGCTAGCATTGTATGCGGGAATTAATGCTTCTTCTCCAGGTGCAAAACCTTTCGGTAACATTCTATCTTGAGCGTTTGTCGTGAATGACATTGTAAAACACAGTAAAAGAAGGACGCTTGTAAATATGGATTTCATAATAATTATTTTGTTTATGGAATTCTTTTAGAATTGTAATTATTCTGCATGATATTGAGGGGTTCCGATATGACGTATTTTGCTAAGCTCATGGACAAAAGCCAAAAAGCGACGCAACTCTATATAGTCAAACTATATGCCCCGTTCGGATCGCACTCTGACATCGTCAAATTCTACCTATTCAAGGGTATTAAAATTGGTACTTTGACGAATTCCGTGTTTTTATAGTTCCTCAAATAGATTTCCACCACTCCTTTTATTACACTACATTCATTTTTGAAAAATCTTTTTGAGGAACCACTTCATTTTTCAAAGAAGGTTAAAATTTAAAAATAACACCAAGCGAAGGTAGAATCGGCAACTGATTTCGTCGTTCATATTTCACTCGATCAAAGAAGAAGATGTTATCTCTGTTGTAAACATTTGTTACACTTATTACTGTTTCCAGGCTAGTTGTCTTGGTAAACTTAGCGGTGTGTTTTAGAGATATATCCATTCTATGGTAATAAGGTAAGCGACCTCCATTTCTATCATCAGCAAAAACAGTTTCCAGCTCAGGTTGTTCAGTCAACGGATCAGCGTCTAGTCCATCCAGTAATAAAAACTTCCCTAAGAAACCCTGCGTCTGTGTAAATGGGAATCCAGATCCCATGTTCCATCGAACACCCGCTTCAAAGTTCTTTGTCGCTCCGAAAGTATAAGTAGCCAAGACGTTTACGTTGTGGCGACGATCAAATACAGTAGGGAAAGTTTGTTCGCCATCAAAACGATTAACAAAACCATAGGAGTAAGTCGTCCAGACATAAAGGTCTTTCTTTTGGTATTTGAATAAGAAATCAATACCGTAGGCATCTCCGGTTTCTGTTACGAAGTCAGGATCCTCTGCTGAAAGTTTATTAGTATTGATGGCAATCAACTGATTGAAATGCTTGTAATAAGGTTCTACGTTAAATTCTAAATGCTTAGTTATGTCTATTTCCAAACCAGCGACACCGTGTATGGACTTTTGCAATTTGTCATTTACTTGTTCCGTTCCTTCAGGATTAAAAATACGTTCTGAAGGACCAGAGAGAAACCCAACGAAGAGGTTGACTACATCTTCCTCGTTAACTGTACTCACTAAGTTCTGAGAGTAGAATCCACCAGCCGCTTTGAATCGAACACGATCAGAGATATTGTATTTCATACCAAAACGAGGCTCGAATCTGATCTTAGATTGAGAAGCGTAATAGTGAATTCGTATAGAGGGTTCAATAACAAGGTTCTTCGTTTTTATTTTATATTTCAGGTAAGTGGCCAGTTCCGTGGTGAAATCTCTTTGTGTGAAACTTTGTCCAAAAAGGTTCTCAAACTGAAAGTTGGTATCGAAGCCTGTAAATTCAAGCCCGTATTTTAATTCATTGTCTTTTACAAAATTGGTGAAATTAATATCTACAGCGTAGTTACTGATTTCACTGTTACGAGGAGCCTCGTCCTGTTCCTCCAGATCAATCGAATACTTGGAAAAAGCAAAGGTTCCTCCTACTAAAAAGTTGGAAGCTGGTGGAATCAAGGTGAAGCTTGCTCCCATACCGAAGTTGTTCCAACTCACTTTTGCCAGATCCTCGAAGTCTACCTCATCATTAAAGTTGAAACCGAAGGTGTTGAAACTACTACCATTAGGTGTTACAAAAGAAACCTTTCCATAAAGATCTCTAAATGAATAAGGTAAACCCAAAGTATCGGCATAGTTATATAAGGTCTTGGAGGTTTCCTGAAGTAAGGATTGTTTTGCGGTAAGCAAATAAGAAATACTTCCTCCTTTTTCTTCATCTAATTTCTTGATAGGTCCTTCTAACAATACTTTTGTAACGAAAGGATTCAAGGAAACCAAACCGCTGGTTTTCTTTTTGTTTCCTTCTCTTGTTTTTATATCAACGATTGCAGATACGGCTCCTCCATATTCGGAGTTAAATCCACCTGTCAATACATCTACACTTTTTATGGCTTCTGTTTCAAAAACGGAAAAGAAACCAATGGAGTGGAATGGATTATAAATACGCATACCATCCAGTAATATCTTATTTTGAATTGGAGAACCACCTCTAATGTAAATTTGTCCCCCTTGGTCACCCGTTAGAATAACACCAGGAATGACGGTCAGGTACTGTGCAATATCCGCTTCTCCACCAATGGTTGGTAAGGCTTTGATTTGCTTGGCAGTAACTCGTACCTTAGAAACTTGTACCTCTTTCCTCGCCTGTTCCTTTTTACCAGATACGTTGACCACATCTAAGTTGACCCCTTCGGCCAAGAATATCTTTTTATACAGGATTTGCCCTGCTCTCACTGTTACCTCAACATCTGAAGGAACATATCCAATATAGGAAGCCACGACCTTATAAGTACCTGCCGGTACGTCAGTAATAGTGAAAAAGCCAGCACCATCCGTTATGCTTCCCAGTGCGGTGCCATCCAATGCTACATTACCATATTCTACAGGAGCCCCTGTTTCTTTATCGTAAACGTTTCCTCTAATCGTAGCAGTCTGTGCAACAAGTCCGATACTAAGGCTAAAAATAAATAAGGTGAAAAATAACAGTCGCTTCATTATGTGGATTTTATAAAAGGGCCCTTTGGAGGTTTTCCGTCTTTCTTTTATCTAAATTTCGGAAAGAATCAAAAGTCCAATAGAATTTGAAATAAGGCGCAAAGATAGCTTATTCGGACAAACAAGCCGTATAATTTTTTGTCTTTGATAAAGCAAATATGGCATTCGGCAACACAACTAGACATTTATCTCATTTCCACCTCCCAGCCTCTAAAGGAGTAGCCGCAAACCCACAAATATCTAGTTGTGTGGCATTTGGTAATAGATTTCTATTAATTTTGAACCATGAGTCTAATTCGCTTTTCTCTTCTGATAATATTGGTCTGTACACTTTTTCAGTGTGGACCAGAGCAGCAGCCTACGATTGCTTCTAAGAAAATGAACTTAAAAGGAGAATCGCTTCACCTTTTGCTTTTTAGAAAAGAAATGAAATTGGAACTATGGCTGGCTAATGACTCAGTCAAACAACGTCTCTCAACACTCCCCCTTCAAAGTCCGCTCCTCTACCCTCTTGGAGTTTACGACCTTCATTTCTCAGATGGAAAATGGCTTCCTAATTTTGATAGGAATAAAGCGCAGCGAAAACAGACGCTATTAAATGATGTACCCTTTCCTAAAAAACAAACTGATCTTTTATCTTTGCTTGCTGCTGAGGATGCCGATCTGTTAGATCAGCAACTGAAACTCGCTCAAAACGCTCAGGTTCTAATTTTCCCAAATGACAGCCGATCAGGGAAACCATTTGAGGGGAGCCGGAACGGAGAACCTTGGCTTCCGGAGCTTTATAGCAGCCTCGAACTTTGGCTAAGGGGTTTTCATCACAAAGAGGAGACTAAAAACTAATACGATCCACAATTTTCAAAAAGTAAAAATGTCAAAACCACATATTGTTCTTCTAGACGCTCACTGTATGAATCCCGGAGATTTGGACTGGACGCCCATTGATAAGATTTCAGACTGCATCTATTACCCTCATACCCATCCGGAGGACGTAGTGGGCCGGGCGCAAAGTTGTGAAATACTAGTCGTGAACAAAACTGTTATTGATGCAGAAACCATGAGTCAACTTCCTTGGCTGAAATGTATCTGTGTTACGGCCACGGGTTATAATAACATTGATATAGCCGCCGCTAAAGCTAAAGGTATCACGGTAAGTAATGTAAGCGGTTACAGTACGCCTTCCGTTGGCCAACATGTATTTGCGTTGTTATTAGAGCTAACCAATAACGTTGGATTGCATCACCACACCGTCAAACAAAACCAATGGTCCCAGAATCGGGATTTTTGTTATTGGAAAAAACCTGTAATCGAACTTCCTGGTAAAACAATGGGTATATATGGTATGGGAAAGATTGGTCAGGAGATTGCAAAAATTGCTTCGGCTTTTGACATGAACATTATTTATAACAATAGATCAGTAAAGCCTTTTCCTAATATGGAGCAGGTGGACATAGATACTTTGCTAGAAAAAAGTGACGTCCTTTGTCTCGCTGCTAGTTTATCTCAAGCCAATTTTCAAATCATTGATCGATTCACTTTGAGACAAATGAAACCGACTGCATTCCTGATTAATACTAGCCGTGGTGATTTGATAGATGAGGCAGATTTGGTTACGGCTTTAGAACATAACCAAATTGCAGGAGCAGCGCTTGATGTTCTGGCGCAGGAGCCACCTCGGGAGAATCATCCTTTGACGCAGTTAAGTAATTGTATTGTTACCCCGCATATTGCCTGGGCTAGTGGGGAGTCTCGTAAGCGATTGCTTAAGGAAACGGCGGAGAATATAAAGGCTTTCATGAGGGGAATGCCGATAAATGTTGTTTCGTGATTTTTTTTTGGTAACCGCTACGAGAGCACTACGTTTCCCTTTTTTCGTTGCGCTCTCGTTGCGCCGTAGCGGTTACCTTACCTTAACATAAAATTCAAAAAATGAAAAAAATAGTCGTCTTAAGCGGAGCGGGAATTAGCGCTGAATCAGGGATCGCCACCTTTCGCGATTCGAATGGCCTTTGGGAAAATCATGATGTGATGGAAGTCGCTTCGCCGGAAGGATGGTGCAAGGATCAAGGATTGGTACTCAACTTTTACAATCAACGTCGCAGACAATTGCATGAGGTAGAACCCAATGATGGGCACCGAGCATTGGTCAAGCTGGAGGAAAAATATGAAGTGGCGATTGTTACTCAGAATATTGATGATTTGCATGAGCGTGCCGGAAGCAAATCTATCATCCATCTGCATGGTCAACTTCTAAAAGCAAGAAGTACACGAAATCCAAATCTGGTCTATGACTGGCCGGGAGATATTACCTCAGATGATAAATGTGAGGAGGGATCACAGCTACGTCCACATATTGTTTGGTTTGGAGAGGATGTGCCAATGTTGCAACGGGCTGCGGAGGTGGTTTATAATGCTGATATTGTCATCATTGTTGGTACTTCTATGAATGTGTATCCAGCTGCTAGTTTGGTTGGTTATGCTCGCACGGGGGTGCCGGTTTATTATATTGATCCGAATCCGACTATATCTTTTGAGTTGACGAAGCGGCCGAAGTTGGAGGTGATTAAGCAGAAGGGAGGGGTTGGAATTCCGGAGTTGGTGGAAAGGCTTATGCGGGAGGAAGGGTAACTGCAACGACACTACGAAAGCGCTACGTTTTTTTTATAACCACAAACCTGTCCGAACGATAGGCGGAGGTCACAAAGGGACACAACGTTTTTTTCCACTATGCTATAAGGGCGATGTACGCGAAAATCGTAGTTCGATTCCATGAACTCACGAATCATGGGCACCAATTAGCAAATCAACAAATAACCAATTAACTAACTACAAATCAGCACCACCTCTCCATCTTTCAAACCCAACTTATTCTCTTCACTTTCTTCAAACCGTCTGACGTCAACTGTAAACCCGGCCTTTTTCAAACGAGTGGCTAAACCTTCCACAGAGTAAATTCGGACATGGTCATCTTGGCCGAAATGCTTTAGGCGATCCTCCGGAGATGTAATGTTATAATCTTCGTAAATTTCGCCACCTTTGAAGGGAGTTTGAATAAGTACTTGGCCTTGGGTTTTTAGAATTCGGAACAATTCAGCCATTGCTTTTTCATCGGCTTCGATGTGTTCGAGAACATGGTAGCAAATAATGAGGTCGAAGCTGTTGTCGGGTTCGGCGATATTGGTGATATCTAGTTGTTTGTCGGCCTCGAACTCTTTCACATAATCGGTTGTGATGTAATGAGCGGGATGGCTGCTTTTTATTTTTTTGGCGAATCCTTTTGGAGGAGAAAAATGGAGGATGTCTTTTCCATTTAGTCCGATTTCGGATTCAAGGAGTTGATAGAGTCTGCGTGTTCTGGGAAGACAGCCGCAATTGGGACAGAGCTTTTCATTGATGTTCGAGAGCTGAACGAATTGACTAAGTTGGAAACCACAGATGTTACATTGGTATTTATCTCCCCTGTATTTTAGCGCAATGATGGAACGGAAGAAGGACTCGTTCTTTTGGAGAAAGGATTTGGGGAGTAGGGCTTTAGCGGTGGATTTTAATTTTTCGTACATAGTGCTTTTTCGGTTTCCGTTGTTTCGGTTTCCGGTCGATCGTACCATTATATTTAGAACAAACTAGAAAGCCAAAGATAACAAATAAAAAAAGCCCCAGCATCCATATTCAGATGCCGAGGCCTTTTTATTTGACTCAAAACTATTTATTTAATTCTCACTCTCGCCATTCCTACTACTACTTCTTGGTTCACTAGACCGAAGCCATCTCCGAAGCATTCTTCAAATAGCTCTTCTAATTCATCATCATTATTAACAGTTGCAGGAGTTCCGTCTTCGAGTACTACGTTTACGGGATAACCCAGTGTTGGGTCTTCATCTGAATCCGGGTTTGCTTCGTAGTATTCGAAAATAGATCCGAATAAGGTTCCATCATCAGTAGCAGTAACTGTTGAACCGTCAGGTAAAGTCACATTGATTGGGTAAACAAAATCGAAGCAAAGTTCCTCTATTAAGATACTATCACAATCTTCAGGGTCTTCCCATTCTCCCCCGAAACAATCTTCAAATAAATCTTCCAGCGCATCTTCGTCTGCTACTTCTTGAACGGTACCATCCGTTAAGACGACATTGATTGGAAACTGAATTTCAAAATAATCATAATCACCTCCGTTTTCAAAAACAGTCTCCCAATCCTCTTCACTGTTTACAGTTACCGTGTTGCCATTTCCGTCAGAAAGACTGATTGGATAAGCAAATGTAAAACAAGGATCTATATCCCAGTCACCCGGCTCTTCATCATCCCAGTCGCCTGGCTCATCAATATCTCCGTAGCAATCGTGATAAAGACCACAAAGTGCATCATCGTCAGCAACGTCCTGAGTGGCACCATCTGCTAGCGTCACAGAAATCGGGAAAACTATTGTTGGATAAGCATCTGGCTCATCTTCATTTTCAAAGTATTCTACAATGACATCCCAAAGTTCTTCTTCCGAGTTAACTGCTACTTCACCTTGATCAGGGATATTTACGTTAACGGGGAAGTTCATTACAAAACATTCTATCAGGGAATCTATGGCGCTTTCTTCATCCCCATTTGATACTAGAGCCAAGAAATTTCCGTTTGCGGTTCCATTGTTATTTGTAGTCGTTGGAGTCGGTTCGATGACGTTATCGTCTTTACCACAAGAGCTGAATAGAACAACCATTGCTAAAATGATCATGCTTATTTTTGCTAACTTTTTTAATATACTCATCTTTTTAAAAATTTAAAGGTTTAAAATCTCAAGAAGGATTCTTTGTTTTCTAATCCGCTTGTTTTGTATTCATGGGCTTCTTTTGCCGCATTTCGATTACAAGACAAATGGAATTTCAAACGCCCCTATTCTTTTTTACTTTTTTTATTTTTTTTTTAAAAGGGAGTATTTTCTCTTGTGGGATATGGTGAATTAGCATTTCGACAATTGTATTTTTTCACCGCAACTGCCTGCCCTGAGCCAGTCCGACTTTCACAGACGGGCGGGCTTGCCGAATCGGGCGCAACGTTAATTCCTTTTCGCTCAAAAAACATAGCGTTGCTTTGCGCCCTTGCTTATAATGGACCCAGTCATCTTTATGGAAACATTATGAGCGTTAATTACCGTAAAGATTCGCAACGTCTAATTATTGTAAAGCGTTTTCGTTGCGTTTTTTCGGTAAAATTTATAATTGACAGAACGCTGATTTATTGACTGTTACCAAATCTTTAAAACTCAATCGAATAATAAAACGAAGGCGTAAATTTCAAGAGCGTAGTCGGTTTTTTGGTAATGGCTCCCGTTCCTAAATTCCGATTGTAAGTATAAAAAGCCGGATTGGCTCTATTGTAAACATTAAAGGCGCCTATCTTTAAGACCTGTTTTGTTTTTCCAACATTGAACTGGTAATTAATATTTGCATCAAGCCGATGGTAAGCCTTTCCTCGTTGTTGGGTGCGGAGGAGATTTGTATTTATTTCTGGCAGGTCCTCCCCATAAGGATCAAAGACAAAGGTATTACTCCTGCTTGTCTCTCCGATTCTTATTTCAGGATTAGCGCTATTCCATTTCCAATTCATACTGACATGCCAGTGTTTGTTGAATTGATGGTAAGCAAACAGATTCAGACTATGCCGATGATCAAAGCGAAAAGTAAAAGACTTCCCCTGATAAATGTCTTCAAAATTACGATTGGTTTTTGCCCAACTGTAACTGAGCCAACCGCCAGTCTTCCCTTCTTTTTGTAACAATAGTTCTACACCTCTAGCATCTCCTGACCCTGATATTAATCCATCAATAGAAAAATCTTCATTAATGGTAATCGCATTGCCTAAGCCCAACTCTTCAATGAGTAAAATTTCTTTCATTTTTTTGTAGTAAACATCAAGAGATAAACTCAGGCTTTGGCTTAGCTTTTTAGTAAGCCCCAATTCATAAACCCAAGAATTCAGTGGTTTTTCTTCATCTGTAGCTGGTAGCCAAATATCGCTAGGGAGGCTCAAACCTGTAGAGGATATCTGATGCAGATATTGCACCATCCGACTGACTCCTCCTCTAAACAACCATGTTTTTAATGGTTGGTATTCAAAACTTAAGCGAGGTTCCAAATTAAAAAATTCTCCATTGTTTCCATTGAAAGCGGAAGCACGCAGGCCAGCATTTATTTTTAAATTATTTAGGACTTTAAACTCATCCTCCACATAGGCAGACCACTCATAAGACAGGGTTGTTCTTTTTTCAAATTCGTCCGTAAAATCTTCAAAATCAGTCGTATCTGATTCATTCTCACTAAAAGATTCATTTAACTCATAGACATATGGGCTCAATTCGTGTCGGGTTCCATTCAAGCCAAAACGAATGTCATGTTTTGAATTCAGTATATAATTAAAATCAATTTTCGCAGCTTGATCTGTGATACTTGCCCGCTGATCTGAGAAGAAAACTTGGCCTGGAATTACATTTCCAAGGGACACGAATTCGTTGAAATTTGTATTCTGATAATTGTAGTCACTAAAAGTAAGTGTCGTGTTAGAAAATAACTTTGGACCCCATATCCTGTTCCATCTGATGGCAGCCGTTTCATTCCCCCAAGTTAACACCTTTTCTTCGCTTGCTTTAAAAGTAAAGACATCAGGATAGCCCTCCTCCGCAAACATAAAGGTTTGAGATGATACATTTATGTAACTGTCTTTTCCCTTGTAATAACTTAGAAACAATCGATCCTTTTTTCCAATAGGAAAATGCAACTTCCCATTCACATCATGAAAACTGTAACTATACGTTCTATCTTCCACGTTGGAGCTAGCTTGAAAAAGTGCGGTATTGAAAATGTCATCCAATAAAAAACTAGAGTGTGATTTTCGAATAGCTAACAATAGTCCTCCTTTCTTTTTAAACAATGGGCCTTCTATCTTCATCTTTGCGCTCACCAGACCGCTAGCGACCTTTCCCGTCCATCTTTTCTGATTCCCTTCTTTACTTCGCACATCAAAAACAGAAGACAATCGTCCGCCATAACGTGCCGGAAAACGGCCTTTGAGTAATTTGGCAGATCGAATGGCATCCGTATTATACACTGAAAATATCCCCAGCAAATGGCCCGGATTGTAAATTGGCACTCCATCCAATAACATTAGATTTTGACCTGCTTCTCCCCCACGCACGTATAAGCCACCGAAACCATCCGCTCCCGTTTGAACACCGGGTAAAGTGGTGGCCATATTTAAAACATCAACTTCCCCTCCGATCCCCGGCGCTATCGAAGCATAATTTGGCGGCATCAATTTTCCTTGATTAGCCAGGCTTTGTATTTGGGCGCTATCTATGGTGGGCATAACGATAATTTCCGAAAGGGTACTTGCCGATTTCAAACTAACATCCACTCGTTCAGATCGATTGAGTAACAATTCTTTTTCAAAAAGTTCACAGCCCAAATAGGAAAAGCTCAACTTTACTTTTCCTTCGGGAACGGTGATGCTGTAGAATCCATATTCGTTGGTATTTGCCCATTTTCCAGAGGCCCTATGCACAACGTTAACGCCAATCAGTTTCTCTCCGTTGGCGTCTTCCGCAACATATCCATTAACAGTGAACTTCCTTTTTACAACAATGGTATTACGATCACGAAAAAGAATCAATTGATCATTTTGAAATTTAAAGCCAACCTCTGATCCTTTTAATATCTCTTTCAACAAGGCTCCTAATGGTATATTTTGGTAATCTAGTGTCAGACGATTTTTCTTTGGAAAAAAATGCTCAGAATAGGCAATATTGATCTGGTATTCACCAGCCAGTTGATCAAGTGCTTCGGGGACAGAAAGTTTATTTACGGTAAAGCTGACAGGAGTTTTCAGGTTGATCTGAGCGAATGAACTCGCCTGGATTAACACAGAAAAAATGAAAAGCAGTAAGGTATTTTTTTTAGGGTTTCTTCTCATTTAATATTTCGTGTTGGGATGGGTTAAGGCAAACTATATAACAATATAATCACGCGTTATTTAGGTACCCAAACATATTTTTAAATCACGCAGAGGCCGCAGAGAGCGCAGAGCTAACGCGAGTTTTATAGTATCTCGCTCTGCGCTCTCTGCGTGAGTAAACATACTATATTAGGTGCCTAATCACAAGCCCCTCCCTTCAGCACAAACTCTCCAGTCTTTCCTCCCTTGCTTAGTTGCGCCCCATAAAGCAAACCGATATTATCCAATAAGTCTTTAATTTCAATTTTCTCAAAAGTAGTCGTCAATGGACATTTTCTTAATTCCTTGTTTTCAACACGCACGCTCACCTCATAGGCTTTTTCAATTTGCAATATCGCATCTGAAAGTGTTATGTTAGAAAATATCAGCTTACGGGTGTGCCAAGCAGAACGATTCGCACCATCATTTTCTTTCTTCACCAATTGCTGTGCTTTCTTGTCGTAAATAGCTTGTTGGTTTTTCACCAGATCAACAGAAGCATCTGAACCTTCAATAGCAACGCGAACTTTTCCCGTTACAACATCTACAGACATATTTTCTTCTTTGTCGAAATCACGGATATTAAAAGAGGTACCTAATACAGATACGGTTCCTGTTATAGTCTCAATAATGAAAGGGTGCTCTGCATCTTTAGCTACATCGAAAAAAGCTTCCCCAATCAGACTTACCTTACGATCCTTCCCATTGAAAACATCAGGATAGGAAAAGGTACTTCCCGCATTGACCCAGACCTTTGTTCCATCGGCCAATAAAATGGCTTTGTTGGAACGAACGGAAGCATGGTGCTCCTGCCAATCTACGGAACCTCCTCCTCCAAAATATTGCTTCAATAAAAAGCCCGCAACAACTAAAAGCAGAACGGAAGCTGCCATTTGTAGCTTGGAAAACAAGGGTCGAATTTTAGCGGTCGTCGTACTGCTTCTAGGTTCCATCGGTACCACCGGAGCCTCCGATAAAGCATCCATCCGGTTTTGCAGCAAAGAGAAGTCTTCATCCAAGTCTACCTCCACCTCTGTGGTATAGTTGGCGCCCAAAGACCAAGCTTTTTCTACCGATTTAGCAACCACTCGGTTCGATTCCGAGGCATCCAGCCAAGAGTTAAGCTTAGCTGTTTCGGCAACGGATATGTCCCCGGAAAGCTGCTTATAAATTAATGATATGTATATGTTTTCTTCCATGTAAATGAACTTAGTATTATTAGTGGATGGTCTTCTTTTTGGAAATTAGATTGTCTCTTAACTCCCAGACAATCTAAATCTGAAATTCCCCTATCTCAATTCAAAAAAAAATTTAATACCATAAATAGCATGCCTTGTGAGAGGTAAGGTGTGAGTGTATCTTTCAATATTTTAAGGGCTTTGGTCATCTGATGTTCGACGGTTTTGGTGGAAGTCCCCATCTGTTCAGCGATTTCCTTATGGCTCATCCCTTCAATACGGCAAAGGGTAAAAACCATTCGGCATCGCTCCGGCAGCTTTTCAATAGATTGATTAAGGATACGTTGTAAGTCATTGTTTTCCAGCATACTAAGAGGAGAATCAGCAAGGTCTTGCCTTTCCGGAATTGACTCTTCGTCTGTAAACCTAGATTGGGTTTTCATGACATTGAAGCTGCGATTAAGCACCGCTCGTCGGATGTAAGCTTTAAAAGCGGAGCTAATGGTAAGGCTACTCCGCTTTTTCCAAAGTTCGAAAAAGACTTCTTGGGCAGCGTCTTTTGCAAGGGTGCGGTCCCCCGTCACATTTACTACTGTCACCAGTAAATATTTGTAATAACGATCAAATAATTGACGAAAAGCGGCCTGGTCATCGGCTTTTACTTTCGTCCATAATTCTTCGTCTGTCAAGGTGTCAGCAGTCATATGATGTGGTGTATTTCCTTTTCTTCTGTGAATTGTTAATACGAAGGAACGCAGAATTATAGTATAAAGGTTTATCTGAACTTTAATTTTTAGTTCTTTGACAGATTCTATCTTCTTGAAATAAGCATTTCTATTTCTGACTGATTTTTAAGTAATTCTTTATTGCTCTTTTGATGCGATTTTTTTTTAACACATAGTCCCCTATCGTATAAGGGCATAAAGGAAAAGCTGTTCGCTTTGTTTACATAGTTCATGCAGCCAGTATTTCCCTTAATCAGAATTGCCTCACTTTTTCATAATCCCTTCAAACAACTTCAGCTTTTCGATAATGAGTAACAATAAAAATACAAAAGCGGTTATGAAAAAGATAGTAGTCATAATACCAAGATAGATGGGAACGGTCCATTCTAGTGCCACTTTTACTCTTTGCAAAATATTGATGTTTCTTTCTTTCCCTTCGTTTAGGGAAAACTTGACGGTACAAAATTCATTCTCCTCATCAAAGTCGCCCAAATTAACGCCAAGGTCTTGAAGTTGTTGTTCTGTTTCCAGGATGCGATTTTCCAGGTTAATGTATTCTTCAATTTTTCCTCCCTTGGATTTTAGTTCGATTAGAGAGGTCCGTATTTTTTCAAGGGAAGCCTTTTGGGCGGTTAGGGTTCTGTATTCATTTATTTTAGAAATTCGAGTAACAGGATGGCAACGCCCTTCTTGAATTTTCTTTTAAATGTGTTTTTCATAGTTGTGGCTTTATTGTTAATTTAAAAATACGCCCTCAAAAATTGACGATACAAAACATCCAATAAGTCCTCCGCCATATCGTCATCTTCCGGCAAGCGGTCGTTATTGCTTCTTCTATATCTACTTGGAATGGCCCGTTCGTCACCCGACCATATGTACTCTTCTATTTCCGCTTGTATCCTTTCGGAAAAACGATCATCACTTTTATCACAATTTTGAGAAACGGATCTGATGTTTACTCGCACCTCCCATTCCGCCACCTTTCTTCGCCGAACGATTTCAACTTGGCCTTCTACCGTTTCATAAACAGGTTGTTCTGAGACATTTCCATCGGCATCAGTTACAGTAGTCGTACCCGTTTGTATTCGCTGTGAAAATATTTCTCGATCCACATCTTCAAAGTAATCGATATCTAGACCGTTAAAGCCCACATCCAAATGGCAGTCTACATTTTTCACCGGGCCACGTTCAAAGTAAACTTTCCGAAACCTGCTGTCATAATCTTCAACATCTTCAAACTTCCGATCGACATCCCAATCATAAGAAATGCCAAAAGAAACACTTGCTTCCACTGTATATACTAGTCGACCATAAACAATGGATTCCTCCATCAAGGAATCTATGACCTTACCTTTATAACCATATTTCTTAGCGACTTGAAAGTCAGAATAAGCTTCTCTCGCCTGTCTTTTATTATCCATCTCAATGGATTCATCCAAACTATTTTGTCCAAAACCAAAGTAAGCATTTGCGATTTCCTCCACCATCCAATCTGCTTCTTCCCGCTGTGCATCATAGTCTTTGTCGAAGGTTCCATTATCTATATAAGTGAATGATTTTTCAATTTTGTTTTGTAACTCTTTGTTTATCTTGTAAGCTTCAACCAAGTCTTCTATCTCTTCAGAATCCATCAGCTTTAGCTTTTTCCTATTTTCCTCCTGTATTATTTTAGCTAAAGACTTAGCCAGTACTTTTTTGTTTTCATTAACGGACTTACTCCGCTTGAGTTGATTGTTCGCCTGTTTATATGCTTTTTTATAATTGCCTTCCTTCAGCGTTTTCATTGGGGAAGCACAACCTAGGGTAAAAAGGAGGACTAAGAGGAGGTATCGTGAGTTCATTGTTATTTATATTATTATTATTTCCAGATACAATCTTAAGTATTAGAGGTTATTCGGTTTCGGGTGTTCGTTTACCGGTGTTCGGCCGACCGTACCATTCTATTTGGAATAACCTCTATTACACAAAAAATAATTTCCCGGATTTTTTTCGTGGAAACAATTATATAAACCACCCTCCCTGTGGTCGTTTTGATTTACATAATCCTTTCCAAATCGGGATTTAATTTCTTGTTGTTACTTAAGGACTTGGGGTGAATGTAAGTATCGTAAATATAGCATATTTGTTTGAGAAAACATTCCTGACCAAAAGAACCGCTTCGATCTATCTATGAAATACAACAACGATATAAATTTGTCCCAAAAAATCCTTTCTTTTGCATCATGACCATACTACACTTTTCTGATACACATCTCGGCTATAATGAACTGGATCGGGTGACGGCAAATGGAGTCAATCTGCGAGAACAGGATTTCTATGATTCTTTTACCCAAGTGATTGACGAAGCCATCGAAAGGCGCCCTGATGTGGTGATTCACTCCGGCGACTTTTTTCACCGCCCCTCCCCTGCTAACCGTCCGATGATTGTTGCATTGGAGCAGGTGCAACGCCTTTCTAATGAAGGCATTCCAATTGTGATCATTGCGGGTAATCACGAAACGCCTCGTACCATATATACTTCTCCAATTCTTCAAGCTTTTCGAGCGATTAAAGGGGTCTACCCTATTTTTAATCAGAGCTACGAGCAAATTGAAATAGGTGATTTATTTGTCCATGGCCTGCCACATATCAATGATGGGAAAGTATTGTTGGAAGAAATGGATAGAATGAAGGCCGTTCCTGGAAAGTTGAATATCATGATGTTACACACCTCTATTGGGAAGGAATATCTAATGGAGGAATATGGCGAACAACTCTACCCAAAGGAGCGAATGGATGTCTTGAACGAATTCGACTATGTGGCTTTAGGTCATTGGCATAATTTCCAAAAGGTTTCTAAGCTAACCAATGGTTGGTACTCCGGCTCTACAGAACGAATGAGCGATACCGAAGCTGGGAAAGAAAAAGGCTATTGTATGTTAAACCTCGAAAAAGGGAAAGTCTGTCCTCCGGAGTTTATACCTATAAAAACGCGAAATTGGTTTCGATTAGATATTAAAGATTGCCATGAAAAGGAAGTGGAAGCTATTGAGGAGGAATTGGTGGCTTACACAGAAAACAATGTTCTTACAGAAGGGCTTTTGAGTTTGTACCTCCATGACATTAAGACCACTCAATCCATTATATTATCCAACAGGAAGGTTTATGAGTTGATGCCGGAGGCCGTTCACATTCAAGTCAAAAGGACATTTATGACTGAGTTAAATCAATTTGATTATCAACAACAAGAGCATGAAAGTTTAGAAAAGCAGATGACTTCCTTCATCAGTGAGGAATTTCCTGATGAGGCTACGGCCAATACCATTGCCGAAAAGGCGCAAGAATATTTTGATTTGTACGAAACGGGAGAATACAAAAACAGATGATATTACAAACACTTACTTTAAAATACTATAAGCAGTACGAAGATCTTGTTCTTGATTTCAAGGAGGGTTTAACGGGTATTGTCGGTCGGAATGGCGCTGGAAAATCGACGGTTTTTGAAGGCGTATTGGTTTGTTTGTTTGGAGACATCAGAGGCGATAAGAAGCTGATTCGTTCCAGCTGGGCGGAGGAGAAGAAGGCGGTAAGCTTGGAGTTAATTTTTGAGGTTCAGAATAGGACCTACAAAATCGTCAGGGCTTACAAAGGTAAAGCCCTGACTCATCATGCGCATTTATATGATCATAAAGATTTGGCTATTGCTACTGGAGCAACACCAGTTACGAAGGAGGTAGAGAAACTGATTGGGATGGACAAAGAAGCTTTTACCCGTTCCATTTTTTCGGGGCAGAAAGAACTGGGCGAAATTTCCAATACCAAAGGAGAAGAGCGTCGGAAAATGGTTCGGAAGATGGTGGGGCTCGATAAACTGGATAAGATTCAAAACATAGTCAGAGAGGATCGGAATTCTGCTAAAAATCAAATCAAGGGAAAAATAGGACTCTTGTTAGAAAAAGAAGATTTGGAGGCTAAGGAGAAAGATTTAAAAGCTAAAATCAAAGAAAGAGACAAAGAGCAAAAACAACTGGATAAGCTAGACAAACAGCTCAAGGAAAAACAGAAAAAATACGAGTTGGCCAGAACTGAATTTGAAGCACAAAACAAACTTTATAAAACATACAACGAGCTCACAACAGAACTCACCCGCTTTGAGACCGGAGTCGAAAACCTTCTGAATAGAGATAAGGAACATGATACCCGAATCACCGCTTTAAAAACCTTAGAAAAAGAGCTTAAAAAGCAAGCGCCTCAAATTGCCGCTTTTGAAAAACAACAAAAAGAACTCACTCTTCTCGACAAACAAAAAGATGATTTTGAAAGTAGTAAACGCCTTAAACAACAGCAACAGTTGGTCGCGCAACAAGTGGCTGATTTTGAAACTCAGTTAAAGGAACTAGAAGCCGTTCCTAATCGGATCAAGAAAGGAGAAGAACATATATCTAATTTAAATAAGACACTAAAAATCAGTCAGTTAGACTTAAACAACAAAGAAGAAACTTTAAACAAGGCTAAGCAAAAACTCAGCGTGGTCAATGCAAAAATCAAGGAGCGAAATCAGCAGATCGCCCAGATTAACAAACTCGGAAAAGATGCAGAATGCCCTACTTGCTTTCAGCCATTGATCAATAGCTATGAAACGACTTTGCAACGTTTCCAAAAAGATATTGAAGCTTTCACCAATAAAGAAAAACAAGAGATACAACAGAACATTGACGGGCAGACAAAAGTATGTAATGAAACTCGTGAAGGTGTAGAACAACAACAGCAATCTATCCAAGAAGCCAACAAGATATTGGCTTCTCTTTTAGAAAACCAGAAAGAGCAAGAAAAGCTCTTGGGCCAGCAATCCAAAGCCCAAAACAATCTCAAAGATTACCAGGATAAAATCAAGACCTTAGGTAATATAAGTTTCGATCAAAACATTTATAACAATTTAAAAACGGAGATCGAAAGCTTCAGGAATACCTATATTAGTTACCGAAGTCAATTGGACGAAGTGGCCAAACTACCAGAAGAAATCAGCGCCAAAGCAATCCTCCTTGAACGCATCCAAAAAGGTAAGGCAGGCATCGCCGAAAAGAAGACGGAATTGAAAACCCTGAACTTCAGTGAAAAGGCCCACCAAACGACGAAGGAAAATCAAACCAAACTAGAACAAGAAAGAGATGCAAATCAATTGTTATACAACCAACATAAAGAGGTGGTTTATAATATTAGCACCAGCATACAATCTATAGAAAGCACTTTAAAAGCACAGGAAGACATCCGAAACTCCATTAAGGATCAGCAGGACGACTTAGAAACTTTGGAAACTTTGGAAGCTACTTTTACAAAATTCAAATCGAAAGCACTAAATAAGGTCCGTCCCATAATTAGCAACCATGCGAGTCTGCTTTTCACTCAAATCACTAAAGGCCGATATGAGTCCATTGAAGTCGATGAGAACTTTGAGTTTTATATTTATGACAATGGGAAAAGATACCCGATCACTCGTTTTTCTGGTGGCGAAGTTGACCTAGCTAACCTCTGTCTCCGAATCGGAATATCTAAAGCCATATCAGAATTGTCCGGTTCTTCGGCCGCTATGAATTTGCTTTGTTTTGATGAAATCTTCGGATCGCAAGATGAGGAAAGGCGCTTTGAAATTCTGGGTGCGCTGGATTTATTGAAGGAGCAGTATCGGCAGATTTATATCGTTTCTCATATTGAATCCATTAAGGATTACTTTCCGAATATATTGCAAGTTCAGAAGGATAGAGATGGGAGTCGGGTGGAGTGGCTTTAGTTTTTTTGGTAACCGCTACGGCGCTACAAGGACGCTACGTTTTTCTCTTGCTTTCGCGAACTGAGCGCCTTTTGATTTTGATTTACATTCTAATTTAGACTTAATACTAAACCAAGGGAAACGTTGCGCCGTTGCCCTCAACTTATAGAAAATAGCCGCATTCGTCGAAGTTCCAATAGATATTTGATATTTTGATTGCATCTTTCCGTTTCTATTAACAGTAATACAAATGCAACCCCAGGGAGAAACAGCTCGTTAAAATAGACTTTATCCCAATAAAAATAGCACGTACGATTAGATACCGAAGATAGGATGCCCAAAACCGGGTAAACTCCTTGACAAAATGTTGTATACCTTAAAAGCGCGCTGTATCTTCGGGCAATAGATTGAATTAATAAATCACAGTTATACCAATGGCAAAAGACTTAGCAATTATTTTCGGCGAAATGCACGGCCTCGATCAGAAATCAGTGGCCACCTTAACCAAAGCCTTAAACCAGGCGAACCTACCTGGTTTTGACTATCTGGAATTCAAACAATCTCTTGGTGCCTTGACCAAATTGAACATGGATGAGTCCACCGCCATCAAATCTGCATTTGCAACAGCAGCTACGATCGGACTTACCAAAAACAAACTCATCGAAACGGCACAGCATTATAAGAGTGTTCTGGCTGGTGAAAAGAATAAATTTCAACAAGCCCTCGACAATCGGATCAAAGCTAGAGTGGAAGGAAAGAAGGTAGAAATTGAGCGGTTGAAAAAGCAGGTGTCGGACTATAAATCAAAAATTAGCCAATTAGAAACACAAATCAATAAGCATCAAGCGACCATTGACTCGGCAGATTCTACCATCCAAATTGAAGTGGATAAGATTGAAAGTATTCACCGAAATTTCGAACAGGCGCATCAGAGTTTGTTGAATCAAATCGATAAAGACATCCTCAATATAAATGAGAATTTGTAAACAACTTTAACTGTTAACTATAACTATTAACTTCCCACTATCGCGTTATAGCAAAACCAATGGTAATAGCTAACATTCATTATAATAGGTATCAAAACCTTTAAAACCTCGACGATATTAAAAGTCCTATCTGAAAGTCCATTTTGGAATATAAGTTAGGTTGAGTATCTTAGAGCGTTCATTATTTAAGAAAACAAATTACAATATATGTCAAGCGTAAATCCTATTAATACAGACAACTTTAAACAAAAGTCATTTTGGAGTCGGCCGGAAGGTATAACAGGTGTGATATTCCTGGCGGCTTTAGTAGCTGGAGGTAGTTTTTTACTAATCACAGCTTTACCGGCCCTTATAGCACTGGCGAGTAATATCCTTTACCTCGCGGGGATGCTGGTCGTTTTGGCCGTTATCGTGTACATGGTGTTAGATCCTAAGATGAGAAACCTCGTAGGGTACATGTACAAAAGCATCATGCGGTCGATTACGGGCATGTTTGTCAACATCGATCCGGTTGGTATTTTGAAATCCTACGTAGATGACCTTCAGGATAACTTGCGTAAGATGAGCAAGCAGATTGGAGCCCTTCGTGGTCAAATGCGAAAGCTTACGACCATCATGGCGGACAATAGTAAAGAAATTGATACCAATATGAAGCTCGCCGCTATGGCGCAAAAGAAAGGGAACAAGCAACAACTGATGTTGTCTACCCGAAAGGCGGCTCGTTTAAAGGAGACCAATGCAAAATACAAAGCACTGACCAGTAAAATGGACGTGATGCATAAGATTCTAACGAGGATGTATCAGAACTCTGAAATCCTTCTGGAAGATACCAAAGACCAGGTGCAACTTAAAGAACAAGAACGTAAGGCCATCCGTGCTTCTCACTCTGCTATGACCTCTGCGATGAGCGTTATCTCTGGTGATCCAGATAAGCGCGCGATGTTTGATGCTGCGATGGAAGCTGTCGCTGATGACGTTGCCAACAAAGTAGGTGAGATGGAACGTTTCATGGATATGTCTGCCAACTTCATGAACTCTGTAGATTTGCAAAACGGAGTCTTCGAAGAGGAAGGCATGAAGATGTTAGAGAAATTCGAAAAAGAAAGTACCTTGATGTTAATGGGTGACGCCGATACATCTGGCCTCGACTTGAACGCACCAAGAGCTACGCCAGAGGAGCTGCCAAGACAGTCCAGTTCTGATAATTCTTACGAGAATTTATTTGACTAAAAAAGTTAGTAACAACGAAAAATTAAATCCCGATTTGGAAACGATTATGTAAATCACTCTCCCTATGGTCGTTTTGATTTACATAATCGTTTTCACTAAAGAAATCGGGAAATTATTTTTAGTGTAATACTTAAAATATTTTAAAAATAGGTAGATGAGATTTTCCACAACGGTGGGTTTCTTTTCTACCTTTTTTTTGATCTTTTTGGGTAACTGCTACGGCGCTACGAAGACGCTGTGTTTCCCCTTATTTCGTGGCGCCATTTCGGTTACCATAATCAATAACACACTAAGCAATCAATAACACACTAAACAAGATAATTATGCCTATCAAATTCAACAATACTGTTACATTATTAATTGCAGTCCTATTTCTTTTTATGAGCAGTTGCACAAACAACTCTTCTTCGGCTGAATCAAAGACAAAGGCAGACTCCAAAATTGACCTGGCTTATAAAGCCGTTATGGCTGTTCATGATGAGGTGATGCCAGAAATGGGAACCATTCATCGTTTGCGTAAGCAAATTGGAGGAAAAATACATGCCGGTGTTCCAAAGGAAGAAGACAAAGAAGCTATGGTCAAGATGATGAAAACCTTAGATGTCGCTGATGAAGGAATGATGAGCTGGATGGCGGAGTTCAAAATGCCAAAAAAGGAATCGGAAGAGAAGCAGTTGGAATACCTGAAAAGCGAGCAGGCTAAGATTGATAAAGTGAGTAAGGAGATGTTTGGGGCGATTGAGGAGGCGGAGAAGCTCTTGGGAATAGATTAACTTAAACTTTTAAGTTAATCCTAAACTTCCCTTATTACGCGGGGACATGAAGACGTTTTTTTTAATCACACAGAGAACGCGGGTAACTCGTTTTTTCTTACGTTAACTCTGTGGCCTTTGTACGTCCTGTGTGATCAATTCGTATTTTTCAAGTCTTAGTCTTGGCGTTTTTTGTAAACCCGCAGAAGCCGCTGAGCGCACAGAGCGAACGCGCGTTTTCACGTTATAGGGGGACGTTTAGTAAACTTTTGAAGTTTACTAAACGTTTAAACGCACCGTCCGCGTTAACTTTCGCGTTGGCTCTGCGGCCTCTGTGTGATCAATTCGCATATAGGCGCGAACAGAGCGGTTTTGAGGTTGAGCTTGCAATTAAAGTTAAGGTTGAGGTTGACCCTAGCAAAAGAGCCTAATCTTGCTAGAATTCCCCTCAAAAAACCGTACCTTTGCCGCCCGAAACGCATCCCAAGGCTGGAAACAGCAATAAGCTATCAATTCGCGAATTTTTTATAAGCCATACTATTATGATCTCAGCAAATAACGTCACACTACAATACGGAAAAAGAGTTTTATTCGATGAAGTGAATATTACTTTTTCTCATGGCAACTGCTACGGTGTTATTGGTGCCAATGGTGCCGGTAAATCTACCTTCATGCGCATCCTTTCTGGAGAAGAAGATCCGAACAAAGGACATGTTACTATCGAGCCGGGTAAGAGAATGGCCGTTCTGAAACAGAATCATAGTGCTTATAATGAGGTGACTGCTTTGAACGCTGTTCTGATGGGACACACTAAGCTGTGGAAGATCATGCAGGAGAAGGACGCGATTTATGCTAAGGAGGATTTCAATGATGCAGATGGTCTAAAGGCTGCAGATTTGGAAGGAGAATTTGCGGAGATGGATGGTTGGAACGCAGAACCAGATGCTGCTGCTTTGTTGTCAGGTTTGAATATTGTGGAGGCAGACCACCACAAATTGATCAAAGATTTGAATGGTAATCAAAAAGTATTAGTATTGTTAGCACAGGCTCTTTTTGGAGACCCGGACATTCTGATTCTTGATGAGCCTACTAACGATTTGGATTTGAAAACAGTAACTTGGTTGGAGGATTTCTTATTGGATTTCAAAAACACCGTTATTGTTGTTTCTCACGATAGACACTTTTTGGATACGGTTTGTACCCACATCGCGGATATCGATTACGGAAAGATCAATGCTTACACTGGTAACTATTCTTTCTGGTACCAATCTAGTCAATTGGCACGAAAGCAGAAGTTATCGCAGAACGCCAAGGCGGAGGATAAGCGTAAAGAGATGCAGGCTTTTATTGATCGCTTTAGCGCAAACGCTTCTAAGTCTAAGCAGGCGACTTCTCGTAAAAAAATGTTGGACAAATTGGTCCTTGCAGATATAAAACCTTCTAGTAGAAAGTATCCAGGTATCATTTTCCAACCGGAACGTGCAGCTGGTAAACAAATACTAGCAGTTAAAAACCTTTCCGCTATGTTGGATGGCAAGCCGCTTTTCAGCAATGTAAATTTCACTATTAATAAAGGAGAAAAAATAACTTTCCTTTCTCCTAACAGTTTAGCTACATCTGCCATGCTCGATATTTTGGCCGGGGAGCGCGAACCAGATGGTGGTACTATTGAATTTGGACAAACCATTACCAAGTCATATTTACCATTGGAGAATGGGCATTTCTTTAACGCCGAAGAAGACCTCATTGACTGGCTACGTAAGTTCTCTGAAGAAAAAGACGAAGTTTATATTCGTGGATTCCTTGGGAAGATGTTGTTCTCAGGTGAAGAAGTTTATAAAAAATCGAACGTATTATCTGGGGGAGAAAAAGTGCGCTGTATGCTTTCGCGAATGATGATGGTCAACGGTAACTTGTTGATTTTGGATGAGCCAACCAATCACCTTGACTTGGAATCCATTGAGGCGTTGAACAATTCCTTGATTAATTTCCCTGGAACGATCTTGTTCACTACTCATGATCATACGTTCACACAGACTATTGCCAATAGAGTAATTGAGTTAAGATCTGCTGGAATCATTGATACCCTGAGTTCTTATGATGAGTATATTATGAGTGAATCTGTTGTGGAGCAGCGTAAGAGTTTAGAGAAGATGGCAATAGCGTAAGTATTATCTTATGAATAATAATCCTTCTCCTTTTTTAAAAAGATTACAAGAAGAGCCACAAAGCCTGTTACCGATAGGCTATGTGGCTCTTGTGCTTATAGGGATGGTCAATGAAGCTATTTACTATTGGCAATTCGGAATTAATATTTTTGAATATTCTGAGGTTTTCGATTTTCTTATTGCTCCTTTCAAAAAAATAGAATACCTCCTTATTTTGTTAGCCGCCTTTATTCTATCTATTTCTGCCTTTTCTGCTGATCGCTTTTTACAAACGAAATACCCAAATTTCCATAATACCATTAATATGGGAATGGCAAAAAAATCATGGTTTAAAACCTATCGACAAGTTTCTTTTTATCTAACTTTTGTAATTGTACTTATCATATATGGTTTACAAAATAGTAAAATGTTTAAAGATCGGTTAATAGCTCAGGAAACCTCGGACTTAATCGTAGAATTTACTACTGCCGATCAGCCAACGCTATCCGCTAAAAAAATTGGTGCAAACAAAAGCTACCTTTTCTTAATAGATCAAAAAGAAGTGATTCATATCGTTCCAACCTCCGTGGCTGTGAAACAAATCATTCTAGAGAAAAAAATAGTAGACCTGTGCATAAAATAAAATTCATATATCGTCCTTTCTATTTAGCCTTAGCTGCTACCCTATTCTTTGTCGTTTTTTACCAAGCCATTGTAGCTACCATCAATGGCAATCCATTTGGGTACATTCCCGCATTTGTAGCACTAGTGTTAATTTTCTTAATGGCAATGAAACATGAGTACACTAAAATGGTTTTGTACGTATGGGCCTCCGTCTTTATGATTTTGGTGTACAGTATAAAAATTGTGTCGAAATTCATCACACAGTCCGGCAATATGGAAGGTGGCTTTCAGGTGAGTAGCATTTACATGAATGCCATTTTTGTAACGGTTGGAATCCTGGCCATTTGGGGAGGGAGACAATTTATTGTGGAAGCGGGTACAGATACTTAACGCCTGCCAAAAACAATCCCTGCGGATGGGCCTGCGTAAAATACGGTAAGGGCTCTTGTTTATTCAGCGCCGCTAAAAATTCTTCTACCGAAGTCTGTCCTTCCAATACTCGGATTAGATTTCCAACCAGTAAGCGCACCATGCCCCGTAGAAAACGATTAGCGGTGACCTCAAACTTCATCTTATCGTCCCCATCTGTAACAGTCCATTTACAATCGTATATTTCGCAACAGGTATGTGGGACTTTATCGGGTTGTTTGCAAAAGGAGCGAAAGTCCGTAGCTTCTTTGATGGCCGCCACACATTCTTGTAAGCCTTCTATATTTTTGCATTCCAATTCATAGTAAGAAGAGATGGTTCTAATAAATGGATCTGCCTTTCGATGGATGAAGTAATGGTAAGTCCGTTCTGTCGCATCCATTTGCGCATTCCGGTGGCCTTCCATTGGAAACATTTTTTGGATGACAATGTCTTTTGGAAGTATCTTATTTAGCTTATAAAGCAAATTAGGAATGGGTTCTTTTTTCAAGCGGAGATGCGCAAAATATTCGGAGGCATGAACCCCCGCATCTGTCCGACCGCAACCAATAAGCACACACTTCTCTCTGGTGATTTTGAAAAGCTTATCTTCCAATACTTGTTGGATGCCGAGGCTGTTGGTTTGCCGCTGCCAGCCTTGATAGGCGCTGCCTTTGTAGGCGATTTGGAGATAATAGAGATAAGTCGGGTCTTTAGACATGCTTGTTTTTATAGTTGGACTTTTGCTTTTATTATGGTTAGCAAACTTACGATAATTGGGGGTAAACGCCAAACAGAAATTGAATCACGCAGAGCCCGTAGAGGCCGCAGAGCTAACGCGAGTTGATGCGTATAAACGTTTAGTAAACCTCAAAGGTTTACTAAACGTACCCTATAACGCACCGACCGTTCTACTAAAAGGAAAATTTATCACAATCTTAATAGTAGCAATGAATTAAAATAGATAACTTTGGGTTAAACAATAACAACAATTGTTCTGCCTTAACCGAGGTTGCGCTCTTTCGTTATTATACAATAGTAAAAATGAAAAAAGTAAGAATAGATAAATGGCTCTGGTCCGTCCGCATTTTCAAGACCAGGACCAAAGCAACGGATGCCTGCAAATCGGGGCGGGTAAAAATAGACGACAAGGCAGTAAAGGCTTCTACCCTCATCGTAGGCGGTGAAATTTTAAACTTGCGTAAAAATAGTTTCGACCTAGTCGTCAAAGTAGTTGAATTGTTAGAACGACGAGTTTCTGCGACATTGGCCGAACCTTGTTATGAAAATTTGACACCAGAAGGTGAACTCAATAAATACAAAGAATGGTATGTCGGAAAGGCGGCGCCGGAAAGAAGAGAACGAGGGACAGGAAGGCCTACGAAACGAGAACGTAGAACCATTGATGATTTTAAAGACAACTGGATGGAGGATTTTGATGAGTAGGGGGTCGCTTCGCTCGACCTTTTTTTTCAGCGCAAAAGTTTCGCGAAAGTTCTTTTATAGTCCTTCAAGGACAACGTATATTAGGATAGGAATTCTATTCCTTGCCCCCACGAATTAACTAATCACCATTTAACCAATACACTAAAATTAAGCGCACCAATTAACGAATCTACAAATTAACGAATCTACTTTTCCTCATGCCCATCTCTCATAGTCAATCTTTATTTCAACTCATCAAGTCGCTGACCAAAGCGGAAAAGCGCAACTTTAAATTGTACGCCAAAAGGAATCACTCTGGAGACTCATTGAAATTCATTGATCTTTTCGACATCATGGATAAGCAGTCTGAAGTCGACGAAACTTCCATTTTCAAAAAACTCAAAGGCCTCAGCAAACCACAATACGCCAATCTGAAACGTCACCTTTATAGCCAAATTATTGTCAGCCTCCGTGTCATTCACAAGGCCAAGATGCCAACCATACAAGCAAGGGAGTTGGTGGATTTTGCGGTCATCCTTTATGGAAAGGGTTTATATTTACAGTCTTTGAAAATGTTGAAGATTGCAAAACGAGAAGCAACAAAGCATCACTTGAATTATTTGCAATTGACGATTCTCGAGTTTGAAAAATTAATTGAAACTCGGCACATTACCCGTTCTGGGCAGGACAATGCGACGGACCTTGTCAAACAAACGAACATACTTCGGGACACCATATCTGATACCATTTATCTAAGTAACCTTAGAATGGAGCTGCACACCAAGTACTTGCGAAATGGTCATATTAGAAACCAACAAGACAAAGAGGAATTACGTAATTACTTTGTTAAAAAAATAGAGCGTGTTGAAGAAAAGACCTTAGGGGTAGTCGAACGGGTATTCCTTTTTCAGTCTTATGTTTGGTATGCCTACATTCAATTGGATTTCAAAACATGCCTCCAGTACGCCATCAAATGGGTCAACCATTGTGCGGAAAATCCGGATTTAACTAAGCGAGACATTGACCTCCACCTTAGAGGTTATCATTATGTGCTGAC
>JBLHRR010000025.1:0-48611 GCA_047626155.1 Saprospiraceae bacterium
TAGACATAGCCTTGCAAGATCACTTGACTGAAAGCTGAAAGTGGAAGAAGAGATAGGAGGAGGAGGAGGAGGAGGGTTTGAGGAAGTAACGGCTTTCTAATTTGGAATTTTTCGTTAAAAAGCCCTTTGATTTCTTTCATAAATTGATCGTTCATAATAGATTTTAAGTATTACACAAAAAATAATTTCAACATTTTCACAGTCAATCGTTTACCTAACTTTCACTCCCTAAGGTCTTTACAGCTAAGTAAACGATTGCAAATGTTGAAGTTAATTTCATTGTTCCAAATCGTTTTTTCTCAACAGTAAGTATTAAGTTTGCGTTTTAAGCTTTGAGCAAAAAATAAATTCAACGTTCTGCTCCAACTAAATGCCTAGTTCTCTGGTTGTTAGTGGTAAATAGTGGCGCTGCCTATTATGATTTAATTTATTGTTAAAAAGCGAAACGCTAAATTACGAATAAACTATGAGTCTGAGAATAGTATTTATGGGGACGCCTGATTTTGCCGTACCCACTTTAGACGTATTAATTCAAAATGGTTACAATGTGGTTGGGGTTATCACCTCCACCGATAAAATGGGTGGCCGTGGCGGCAAAAAATTGATACAATCTGCTGTTAAAAAATACGCCGTGGAAAAGGGATTAAAGGTGTTGCAACCTCCGAAATTTAAGAACCCAGAATTCCTTGCTGAATTGCGAAGTCTGAAAGCTGATTTACAAATTGTCGTTGCTTTTAGAATGCTACCTGAGGTTGTTTGGAACATGCCTACCATTGGAACCATCAACCTTCATGGCTCGTTGTTACCTGCTTATCGGGGAGCGGCTCCTATTCACTGGGCCGTTATCAACGGAGCCAGTAAAACTGGCGTGACCAGCTTCTTTTTAAAACACGAGATTGATACTGGTGATATCTTACTAGCTGAAACAATGCAGATAGGCCCGGATGAAAACACGGGTGAGGTTCATGATAAAATGATGCTTCTCGGGGCCGAAACCATCCTAATGTCAGTGCAACTCATTGAAAGTCAGAAGTATACCTTAAAACCTCAGGATGCTTCTAAAGTAAGTAAGGCACCCAAACTCTTTAAGGAAAATTGCAAAATTGACTTTAATAAACCGGCTAATTACATTCATAATTTTATCCGAGGCCTGAATCCTTATCCTTTGGCCTGGACGACAATGGATGGCCAAGAAGTCAAAATTCTAAAAGCTAAAATTAACTACGATATACATTCACATGAGCCTGGATCTATCCATACGGACTACAAGCATTTTTTCCGCTTTGCCATTGATGCAGGTTATATTGATGTTTTGAAATTGAAACCAGCAGGAAAAAGAGCTATGGATGTTAAAGACTTTCTTAATGGCTACAAAGAAGGATTTCAAAAATAAGTCATACTCAATAAAAAAATCAAGCCTGAGTAAATAGACTTTATTCCAAATAGAATGGTACGGTCGGCCGGAAACCGAAGACCCGAAACCAAATAACCTCTATTAGACTGCTGTAATACCAGTCAAATAATGACATCCGTTTTTTTGATAAAAGCCAACAGCAAATTGCTCAGTTGAAAAACACAATACAACAACAGGTCGAGGGCTGTTATAGAACAATGGATATTCTCAATGATCCCGGTCGTAGGAAAGAAAACACAGATCTTTGATCAGTCTTTACAGAACTATTATAATTATTTTAACAATAAACATGCAAGTAAATATTGATCTTAGCTCCTACTCTGCTGAGCTCCGTTTGCGAAAGCAGGATGGAAAGCGTCAGGTCTATGATCCGGTTCGGAAAAAGTTTGTGGCATTTACTCCTGAAGAATTTGTACGCCAACTGTTGATTGCTTATTTGCTAAAAGAAAAAAACTATAATATTAACCGCATCGCTGCGGAGAAAAGCATCACTTATAATGGTATGCCCCGCCGTTTCGATCTTGTCGTTTTTGATAAAGAGATGCATCCTTTTTTATTAGCCGAATGTAAATCCGCTGATCAGCCAATCAACCTGGCTGTTTTTGAGCAGGCCAACAGATACAATAGTAGTTTGAAGGTACCTTATTTGTTAGTAACCAATGGGCCTGATATTCACTGCTGTAGAATGGATTATGAAGAAAAGAGCTATGCTTTTTTGGAAGAGATTCCGGACTATCCGAACGGGTCGCTTTAGTTGGCTGATTACATAAGGTTCAGTGTTCGTAGGAATAAACTCAACAATTGTATTTATGGGATGACTTACTGAGATATGTAATATTAGGTGAAGGGAAAAAGATTGGCAATATTGTTATATTCATTTTACTTTCCTGAATAAAACAACATCAATTCTAGTATTTCGCTTGTTTTTTAAGCAAATTTTCGCCGAAAAAGACAATTCACAATTTTCCCCTCCTTTTTTCATTATTTCCTCATAGAGAATAAGTATTTTGCAGATGAAACTATTCAGTTAATAACAACAAAAAATTAACTTGTTAGCCTGCAAGCATTTAGCTGAAATATAGCGCCTCTAAGGGAGAGGGTGTTTAGTTAAATACTTGCTTGTAAACCCTTACAAATTAATTTTTTTCGTAATAATTAAATATGAGAAAACCATCACACAGAAAAGATAAAATTCTGATAACGGGTGCTAGTGGCCAAATTGGAACCGTGCTCACCGATGCATTGATTCAGCAGTACGGAGAAGGCAATGTCGTGACTTCAGATATTAATCCACCAACAACCCAAAAAACAACTTTCGAAAAACTCAACATCTTGGATGCTGATAGATTAGCGGAAATTGTAGATCACTACCAAATTACTCAAATTTATCATCTAGTCGCCATCCTCTCTGCTAAGGGAGAGAAAAATCCTTCGTTTACCTGGCAGGTGAATATGCAAGGGCTTTTCAATGTCATGGATTTGGCTGTAGAGAAAAAATTAGATAAGGTCTTTGCGCCCAGCTCCATTGCCATTTTTGGAAATACAACTCCTAAAAAGGAAACGCCGCAACAGACTATTTTTAATCCAACCACGGTTTATGGGATTAGCAAATTGGCGGGCGAACTCTGGACCAACTACTATCATCAAAAATTCAATCTGGATGTAAGAAGTATTCGTTACCCAGGTATTGTTGGGCATCAGGGAGTGGCAGGTGGAGGAACTACTGATTATGCCGTTGACATTTATCATGCTGCTGCTAAAGAAGAAGCCTTTGATTGTTTCCTTTCGGAAAACACGAGACTTCCAATGATCTACATGAACGATGCTATCCGGGCAACTTTGGAATTAATGGAAGCACCAGAGGAATCTATTTCGATAAGAGAAAGTTACAATTTAACCGGAATGAATTTCACACCAAAAGAAATTGCAGCATCCATTCAACAATATGTACCCGATTTCAAAATTTCCTACTCCCCGGACGAGCGACAGACCATCGCAGATTCCTGGTCGGATAGTATTGACGACTCTATTGCCATAAAAGATTGGGGCTGGAAACCTAAATATGATTTAGACGGAATGACAAAAGACATGTTGTTTCATTTGAATCAGAAGTACAAAATAAAATCCTAAGTGACAACGAAAAATTAAATCCCGATTTGGAAACAATTATGTAAATCAAAACGACCGCAGGGAGAGTGGTTTATATAATTGTTTCCACGAAAGAGATCGGGAAATTATTTTTAGTGTAATACTAAGTGCACTAGAAATATCGAATAAATAATTTTGATTATTTATTATTTATTATTTCAATCTCATCTCAGATTCATTAATGCAAACAAAAAATTCATATTACTTTATAGAGCAAGTTAACAACTACCCTTAAATTGTTTTACACAAAAAATAATACATAACACATGTTCAAAAACATACGACCTGTCCTTCAGGATGAAATTAGTGAAATTAAAGATGCCGGATTGTACAAAGAAGAACGCATCATTACGACTCCTCAATCTGCAGAAATAGAAACAACGAAAGGAGCAGGAGTGCTTAACTTTTGTGCAAATAATTATCTGGGCCTCTCTTCCCACCCTGCTGTTATTGAAGCCGCTAAGGCCGCTATTGATACCCATGGTTTTGGAATGTCTTCCGTACGTTTCATTTGCGGAACACAAGACATTCACAAGGAACTAGAAAAAAAGACGGCGGAGTTTCTGGGCATGGAGGATTGTATTTTATACGCCGCTGCTTTTGATGCCAATGGTGGTTTATTTGAGCCTTTATTAAATAAAGAAGATGCCATCATTAGTGATTCGCTAAACCACGCGAGTATCATTGATGGCGTACGATTGTGTAAGGCAGCTCGTTACCGATACAAAACCAATGACATGGCTGACCTGGAAGAAAAGCTTAAGGAAGCTCAAGGTGCCCGAAGAAGATTGATTGCAACTGATGGTGTTTTTTCTATGGATGGTACTATTGCTCAAATTGATAAAATCTGTGATCTCGCAGATAAATACGATGCTATGGTTATGGTGGATGAATGCCACTCTACAGGTTTTATTGGCAAAACCGGAAGAGGTACCCACGAACATTGTGGTGCTATGGGCCGTGTAGATATTATCACAGGAACGTACGGAAAGGCACTTGGTGGTGCTTCTGGTGGTTTCACAGCAGCACGTAAGGAGATTGTTGACATTTTGCGTCAGCGTTCCAGACCTTATTTATTTTCTAATACTTTGGCTCCTCCGATTGTTGGTGCCTCTATAAAAGTATTGGATTTATTATCTAAAAATACGGAGCTTCGAGATAAGCTGGAAGACAATACCGCTTTCTTTAGAAAAGAAATGAATGCCGCTGGTTTTGATATTATTCCGGGGATTCACCCCATCGTTCCAATTATGCTATATGACGCAAAGCTGTCTCAGACTTTTGCCAATGAGCTATTGAAAGAAGGAATTTATGTGATTGGTTTTTATTATCCAGTAGTGCCCAAAGATTTGGCTAGAATAAGAGTACAAATGTCTGCTGGTCATGATCGACATCATTTGGAAAAAGCGGTTGCTGCCTTTACCAAGGTTGGGAAGGCGCTGGGGGTTATATAGGACCTACAAGCAAAAAGCCTGTTTGAATCGTAAAGATTCAAACAGGCTTTTTAACTTAAGTACGACTTAAGATTTTTTCACTTTAGCATCTGAGCGGTTCTCAATCCTTGTTCAATTTTTTTGAGGTGGACAGGCATATCTTTCAATATTTCGATAGATTGCGTGTGGTATTTACGGAAGCTTCCATCGACCATTTTTGCTTTATTCGTAGCATTATCAAGCTTCGAAAGCAGGCTGATCAATTTGTTGAAATCGTTTGAATCCATAACAAATAATTTTTTAGGTGATTAAATGATTGGTATCTTAATTCATTATCTAACTACCTTTCAATAAAAATGTTGCATTTTTAAAGCACATTTTTAAAACTAAATTCATAAGTAACAAAAGTAGATTAATTGGGAAAAGTAGTCAGTATTAATTATTAACATCAAAAATACTGCCATACGTTTGTGGACACCATTGAGCTTTTCACCCCTAGCCCCTAAAGGGAGTTACTTCTAGGTAAACTTTGGGTATTAAACAGGATATCCCCTTTTCGCCTAAAAGAATATCTTGGAAATCGAAGTATCCTATTTACGCCTCTTTCCACTTTGTCAAGGGTACAGACTTCATCACTACCTGAACTGTTTCTCTGATCCGTTCTTCAAATAAGACAACTTTCCCACGCGTCAATTCTTGTAAAACATCTTCGTTATAGTGTCGTACAGTCAGTAATTCCAGGCCTTCTGTGGTGGTTACATTATAATCTTCTTCTAATACTGCAATCAATTGCTCCAAACGTTCTGATCGGTGGGTGACGCAAGCAGAGAAACTGATGGCCATATTTTGCATCATGTTCACCCGAATGCGATGTTCATCCAATAATTTGAAGATGTGGCTGAGTTCTTTTTCTGCTACAAAGGAAAAATCTTTAGTGGAAATGTGAATCAGACTTTGGTTCTTCTCCACCACAATCACGGGTGGATACTTGATCAACTCTTCTGCTATCGAAATCAGTGTCCCCGGATCTTCAGGTTTGGCAAAGGACTTCACATACATCGGGATATTTTTGTTCTGAAGTGGCTTTATTGTTTTTGGGTGAATTACTTTTGCGCCGTAGTAAGTCATTTCAATGGCTTCCCCATAAGACAATCGATCCAACAATACAACATTTTCAAACAGCCGCGGGTCTGCAGTCAGTACGCCCGGAACATCTTTCCAGATGACCATGCTTTCCACATCAAGGCAATAGGAAAAAATAGCTGCGGAAAAATCGGAGCCTTCTCGACCGAGTGTTGTGTTCCAGTTCTCAGAGGTACCACCAATAAAGCCTTGGGTTAGTACCACCTGCTTTTTTTCTAACAAAGGTTTTACTTTTGCGTTTATCCTTTTGTTGGTTTGTTCCCATTGCACTAATGCATCTCTGAATGTATCGTCTGTCAGTATCACATCACGAGCATCTAACCAAGTAGTGGCGATCTGTTGCTCAGACAAGTAAGCGGCAATAATTCTAGTAGACACCAGTTCTCCTACCGATACAATTTGATCGTAGAGGTAATCAAGTTTATCTACGATAGGATCTTCTAATACCCATTCTATTTCCACAAATAAATCATTGACCAGAGCAAAAGCCTCATGGTTCTGCGGAAAGAGTTCCGCCATGATTCTGAAATGCTGATCTCTACATTCCTGAAACAATTCCATTGCGGTTTCTTTACCATTAAAATAGGCCTCCACAATGGCTTCCAGCGCGTTGGTCGTCTTCCCCATAGCAGAAACAACCACCACGAGCGGCCCTTGCCCTTGGCTCTGAATGATCTTGCAAACATTCTTTATTCCTTCTGCGTTTTTTACAGAAGCACCTCCAAATTTGAATACTTTTCCCTTCATTTGTTAGTTGATTTTTGATGATTCTAACAATGTCGCGCAAATATAGTTTTTAGTGTGCTAATTTGTACTAATTTTAGGGCACCGAAATTCAAGAATACAATGCTTTCCATTCTCATTCCAATATACAATGAAACCATCGGACCTCTCGTGAAAGACCTGGCTGAACAAGGCCGTGGTTTATTGGATTTTGAAATCCTTTGCTTTGACGATGGTTCTGAAGAATCTTTTCTAACACTCAATAAAAAGTTAGGATCTATTCCAGAGGTGGATTATAGAGAAATGCCAACTAACCTCGGCCGTTCCAAAATTCGGAATGTACTGGCGGATGCTGCCAAAGGAGAATATCTCCTTTTTATGGATTGCGACTCTAAAGTTGTTAAGGTCGATTATTTGGCTACTTACGTAAAATCGCTGGAAGCAAACACCTTATTATATGGAGGTCGTTGTTATGACCCGGCTCCCCCTCAAAACCCTGCCCATTTGTTTCATTGGACCTATGGAATCCAAAGAGAACAGCAGCCGGTGCTAGCTAGACAAGCACAGCCTTATCACTCTTTTATGACCAATAACTTTCTTATCCCTTCCAGTCATTTTCAGCAAATTCGTTTTGACGAAAGTCTGACCCAATATGGCCATGAGGATACTTTATTTGGAATGGAGTTAAAAAAACGCGGCATCAAAATGCTCCATCTAGAAAACCCTTTGGAACACACTGGTTTGGAAAGTTCTGAAGTCTTTTTGGATAAAACTAGAAAGGGCATTGAGAATTTGCATCAGTTGTTGTTGGATGGAAAAATGGTAGAGACCAAGCTGACTAAAGCTTATGGCCTACTAAAAAAAATGGGCTTGGATGGTTTATTTTTGAGGAGCTTTTCTTTTTCTGAAAAATGGATTTATAACAGTTTAATTACAAATAGGTATGGAATGCGCCTTTTTGATTTGTACAAGTTGGGCTTGTTGGTGCGATTGGGGCAGAGGACGGAGTAAGCTAGGGATATGGCAAATCACCAAAGACTTGTCATATCAAAGGAGGTACATTTCGATATGCGATAGGTGCGGTTGGATTTCAATAGGCTTTGTGCTTAGGAGAAGCACTTCCTTAGAAAGTTAGTTAGATTTCTCAAAATCGTTTCGTAAATTAGTTTATTAAAATTAATACCCGTTAGAATACAACTCAAATAATATGGATTCCTTCATTGATTATTTCGCGCACATGCCTACCCTCCATCGCAGCATTGTGCTGGTAGGCGGCTTGACCATCTTCTTCCTAATAGAAAATGCGGCGCCTTTATTTGCCTTGACCTATAATAGAAAAAAGCATACCTGGACCAATGTCTTTTTCACCTTAACTACCGTTTTGGTCAATTTAGGAATGGCCTTCGTTTTGGTATCTTCGGCGGACTGGGTAGAGGCAAACTCCTTTGGCTTAATCCAATGGATCAACATGCCCTTGGCCGCCGAAGCCATAATCGGTTTATTACTAATGGATTTGATGGGTGCTTATTTGCCGCACTGGGTTTTGCATCATGTGAAATGGATGTGGAAATTCCACCTGATCCACCACACAGATCAGCATCTAGATACGACCTCTGCCAATCGACACCATCCGGGAGAGTCGGTCATCCGGTTTGTCTTTACGCTGGTGGCCGTTTTTATTGTTGGCGCTCCGATGTGGCTTGTCTTTTTCTATCAAAGCATGTCGCTGGTTTTGACTCAGTTTAACCATGCGAATATAAACATGCCTAAATGGTTAGACAACAGCTTGCTCTTGCTTTTGTGTACCCCCAACATGCATCGAGTGCATCACCATTATCGTCAACCATATAGCGATTCTAATTACGGAAATATCTTTCCCTTTTGGGATAAACTCTTTGGAACTTATCTTGTTATTGATAATAAGAAACTCGTGTATGGTGTCGATACGCACATGGATGTGAAGGAAGTTAATGAGATATCGAACCTCTTAAAAATTCCCTTCCAGCCTTACCGACCTCCGATAAAATACGATACCGAGGAAAAACTGTAAACGAAAAATCTAACTAGTCATGACAGAGCCGGCCTACAATCAGTCTACCCGATTCCATCCAATGAAAATATTTTTGTATTTGGTATTGGCCGGTGTAACCATGTTGTTTTTATCCTTTTCCGCAGCTTATTTATATTCCCGATTTTCTAGTTCGGATGGTGTACCGCCCATTCAATTGCCTTCTATTTTTATTGTGAATACGCTGGTACTTATTGCTAGTAGTTTTACCCTACGTTGGGCGAAGGAATCTTATTTGATAGACGATACCCAAGCGTATAAAAACGCATTATTACTCACTACCCTATTGACGGTCGTCTTTATGGTTTTACAAATTGTCGGATGGCGGCAGTTGTTCAATCAAGATTTGTTTATTGCTTCTTCTACGCTCACTTCTTATCTCTATGTTATTTCTGCGATGCACTTTGTTCACGTGGTGGCTGGGCTTCCATTTTTGGTTTTGTTCTATTATGTGGCTCGACAGCGAATGAGAGAGCCGGTGAGTGTTTTGGTCTATTTTTCTGATCCGGAGAAGTTGATGAAGCTTAAGTTGCTGACCACTTACTGGAATTTTCTGGATGGCTTGTGGATTTATTTGGTGCTGTTCTTTTTGGTGAATCAGCTAATTGGGTAAGAATCTAAAGTCTATAATATTGAGGACTCCTCTGTTGAATTTATTATTTATAATGATCCTATCCTCCAAGAACCACAAAAAATAAAAACATTGTTAAAAACAAACCCGTCCAAACTAATATCCTCAATAGAGGTTATTCGGTTTCGGGTCTTCGGTTTCCGGCCGACCGTACCATTCTATTTGGAATAAAGTCTAATAGATAAAACTGATCTACCTTCTCTTTCTCAAAATATAACAGGAATTGACTGATCAGGACTATCGCCAACTCAAGGAACTAACTCAAAAGAAACGTGCATTCTACGATCCCCACGACGATTTTCACTTTGACTCACGTTTTAATTTTGATTTTCTCCCTGCTTCTTCTCTATTTTCTTCTTCTCTATCTCATCCAAAATCTTCTGCAAGTCTCTTTGTGCTTTCTCAGCAGCCTCTTGCGCTTTCTGTGCCTCGTCCTTCGCTACACGGGTAACCTCCTTAGCTGTATCCAACTTACTCTGCTCCTCTTTAATTTTCACACGCTCTTGCTTAAGCTTCGTCGCCGTATCCTCTTTTACTGCCGTAATTTGAGCAGTAGCCCGCGCCTTAGCATCATAAATCGCATCCGTAGATTCCTTTTGAGACTGACTGATTTCGCCTAAAGACTTTTTACGCGCAGCCTCTGAATCTGCATTGTATTCTACCTTTCTTTGATCAGTTTCTTTTCGAATACCAGCAATCGCAGTCGCAGCTTCTTCACGTGCAGTAGCTATATCCGCTTTTACTTTAGCTTCCTCCTCTTCTCTTTCTTTTTGAATTTTGGCAATAGCCTTTTCTTTACCCTGAGTGGTAACAGCAATTTCATCTGCGGCCTGCTTTTTAGTCGCAGCTACATCAGCTGCTGCTGTTTCTTTGGTACCCGCAATCTCTTCCGCAGCCTCCTCTCTCGCTTTTAAAATAGCCAATGTCGATTTTTCTTTTGCTTTCGCAGAAGTCTCTTTAGCTGTTTTCACTTCATTGGCAACTTGCTCCTGGATGGCAGAAATTTCAGCAGCCCCTTTATCTCTAGCTTCTGCCACACTGTTTGCAATTTCATTTTTATCCTTCGCTGCTTTTTCTTTAGTCACTCTGATTGCCTCCGCTTCCTCATTCTTTGTTTTAGCTATCTTTTCAGCTGACATTTTTTTAGATCCAGAAATTGCGTTGGCTGCACTTAGCTTCGCTAATGCTGCTTCCTCCTGGGCTGATGCAACTTCACGGGCCGCTTTTTCTTTAGCCGCTGCCACTTCAGCCGCTGCTTTTTCTTTACTGGATACCACTTCCTCTGCCGTCAGGTTAGTCGTTTCTTTTTCTTGCTTTTTGGCTGCTGCTATTTTGGCGGCCACTTCTTTGTTAATGGATTTAATACGTTCCTCCGCTGTAGTTTGCGACGTTGCTACTTCGTTAGCATAATTAGATTTTGCCTTTTCGGCAGTAGCATTAGCGGTCTGTACCGTGCTTGCAGCTTCCTGCTGAGCTTTTGCAATCTCATTGTTAGCTTTCTCCTTGGCTGCTGCAACTTCCTGAGCAGTTTGTTGCTTTACCGAAGACTCCTGTGCCTTGGCAGCCTTAATGGCTTTCTTTACTTCCTCTTGAATTCGGGTAATCTCTTTGGAAGCATTATCACGAGCAGTCACTACTTCTGTTGCGATCTTGCCCTTTTCAGCTTTTGCATTAGAGCGAGCAGCAGCTACCTGATCTGCCTCCTCTTTTTGAATTTGGGCTACAGTCTGTGCGGCTCGATTTTTAGCAACAGATACTTCCTGCGCTGAACTTGCTTTCTGCTTTTCTACATCCGCCTTAGTCGCTGCAATTTCTTCAGCAGATTGTACCTTGGTTCCCTCTACTTCATTACGGGCACGTTCTTTTTCTACCGCTACAGCTTGTTGGGTCTTATTAATTTCTTCGGAAGCTTTTTGTTTAGATGCCGCAACCTCTAGGGCATTAGATTCTTTTTCTTTAGCCGCGCGTTCTTTAATATCTCTGATAGCAGAAGCATTCGACTCTTCTATGATTGCCTTTTCTTCAGCTCCTTTTCTTCTGGTTTCCGCCAATTCAAAAGCAATTTTCTCTTTTTCCAAAACAGCATTTTCTCTTGCCTGCGCCACTTCTTCCGCTGATTTTTCTTTTATGGAGAGGATCTGTTCAGAGGCCGTTTGCTTAGCATGCACCACATCTTCTGTTGTTTTATTTTTTTCTAATTTTGCTTTCTCTCTAGCTTTCACAATAACCGCAGCTGTTTCTTCTCGAATTTTTGACAACTCCAACTGAGAGGTTTCTCTAGCACTTGCAATTTCATCGGAGTATTGCAACTTAGCCTCATCTAATTTTCCTTTGATTTTTTTAATTTCCGCAGCCGCGTTGGTTTGCGCATCTACAACTTCTTGTGCCGATTTTAATTTGGCTTCCTGTATAGCTGCTGCAGCGACGGTTTTGCTTTCTGCTACGTTTGCACTTATTTTCTCAATTTCTGTAGAAGCACTTGTTCGGGCATTGGCTACAGAGGAAGCAATTTCTTGTTTTGTTTTCTCTATTTCACCAGAAGATTTTTTCCGTGCATCTAACACTTCATTTGCATATTCCGCCTTTTTGGCTTCCGCAAACTCTCTTACTGCAGCAACTTCTGTCCTTAAATTAGATTTTATTTGTTCTCCTTTTGCTTTTTCGGCTTCGATCTCTGCTCTTATCCTTTCCTTTGTCTCTCGCAATTCTTTTTTCAACGCAGACAATTCTTCATCGTTCAACAGGCTGATATCTACTACCTGTCGTACGCCCGCGGAAGTTGAGCTAATTGGCTGCCCCGCTCTTGGTTTACCTCCTCCTCCAGTTTTGGAAGTTTTATTATTTCCGGTGAGGGCCACATTTATTGCATTTGATTTATCCAATCCGGCCAGAAAACAAATGGCCAGGTTTCTAAAATCTGCCTGCCTACTCCCATTTACCGTAAATTTGAACATTTTGCTACTCACATTATTCTTAAAATAAAGAGTAGTCATGGCTGTTTTTGAAAACCATTCTATAGCCGCCAAATCTAATTGTAAAATATTATGATGAACTGGAGCACCAGAGGTCCGTTTCAGCTCTCCCATCTCAATAAAACGATAACTCATCCGTTTCCCCTTTTTATCCATAAAAATCACTTCATCACCCTGATTAAATTCCACTCCATTGTGAGAAGAAACTTTAGCTTGAACTCCACGCTCCGTATGCATAAAAATTAGGGTATAGCTGTAATCTCCTCTTACCACCAGTCTTTTAGACTTAGTTTTGAGTATCTGAGTACCTCCAATATTAATGTTTTCGTCAATTAAGACACTACAGTTTTGCGCTTCTAAATCACTGACTGTCAGTAGACTAATCATCATGACTAAGGAAAAGAAAATAGTTTTGGACATTGGGTGATTTTTTAATTTTTCACAATATATGAATAAATCATTGTTCTATCATACCTGTGATTAAACAAGCTGCTTAAGTGAAAACACATAAAAATAGGGTTCTACCGGTCAAATTAGTTCTTTTATTAGATATTAAAGGAGGAAGTGTACATAAATATTCGTTTCCAGCCCTCATATTTAATTACAAAATCCGCGATCGCTCTCCGCCTCTGCGAACGCTGCGTGAGCAAAACACTCTTAATGTGGCTACACAACAACACCTTCACCTTTCTCAAGGTGAAGGCTATTGTAAATTAAAACCAGACAGAGGCAAAAGAGAGTACAGAGCCATCTATAAGGAAGAGCAATAATTTTCATGTGTCTAAATAAAGTAAATTTTCCCCCAAGCTTTTCCTCTCTTCTGCAAAATACCAAGACAATCCGTACCTTCGCAGCATGAACGATACAATGAAAAAACAACGAGCTGAATCGGCTAAATTATACGAAGAAGCCAAGCTATATTTCCCAGGTGGAGTAAACTCTCCAGTACGCGCATTCAAGTCGGTTGCAGGGCCTCCGCTTTTTATAAAAGAAGGCCAGGGTTGCCGGATTATAGATGAGGACGACAGAAGCTACATTGATTTTTGTTGCAGTTGGGGACCACTCATTCATGGGCACAACAATACTCCAATCAAAGAGGCCATCATTGCTGCCGTCGAAAAAGGAACTTCTTTCGGAGCTCCTACCCGTTTAGGAAATGAACTGGGGAAACTCATTGTTGACAATCACCGATTTGTGGAAAAAATTCGTTTTGTAAGTTCAGGAACTGAAGCCGTAATGTCTGCGATTCGCTTAGCGCGAGGAGTCACCGGAAAAAGCAAGGTTGTTAAGTTTGAAGGTTGTTATCACGGTCACGTAGATTCATTGTTAGTAAAAGCTGGCTCTGGCTTAGCTACTTTCGGAGAAAGTACTTCTGCCGGTATTCCGGATTCCTTTATCAAAGAAACGCTGGTCTTACCACTAGATGATAAAGCCGCTGTGGAAAAATGCCTGGAGGCAAATGCTAGCGATATTGCCTGTATCATCATAGAACCTGTGCCAGCCAACAACGGCCTATTACTTCAGGATTTGGATTATCTTCAATTCCTCCGAGAGGTTTGCACAAAACACGATGTGTTACTGATTTTTGATGAGGTTATTTCTGGCTTCCGTGTTGGATTCGAAGGAGCTTCTGGTTACTACGACATTGCTCCAGATATTATCACCTTTGGTAAAATAATTGGAGGTGGAATGCCCGTAGGCGCCTATGGTGCCAGTCATAAAATAATGAGCATGGTTGCTCCAGAAGGCCCTGTTTATCAAGCAGGTACGCTTTCGGCTAACCCGGTAGCGATGGCCGCAGGGTATGCGGCTTTGCACCAATTATTGCAAGATAGATTCTATTGCAACATGCAGCAAAAGACTTTATTAATGGTCAATACCATTCTAGCCCATGCTAAAGAAAAAGGATACGAATTGACCATCCCAAGCATTGGTTCCATTTTCTGGCTATGCTTTTCTAACAATAAAATCACAAGAGCAGATCAGATAGAAGTCGAGAAGATGGAATTGTTTAAAAAACTTCATACCTATCTTTTAGAACAAGGAGTCTATCTTGGTCCTTCTGGCTATGAGGTTGGCTTCGTTTCTGGTGGACATGAAGAAAAGGACATTCTGGAAGCGGCGGCAATTGTTTGTGATGGATTGGATTTTATTTTTGAATAGCCATCTATCATATTCGAGAAACTCTAGTAAAGAGAATCATTTTTCATACCTAACAATAAAAGACTTGAAAGACCTCCACCTCCGCTTCCTCTCCTACCTGGTCATCGCATACATGTTGATAGCCTTTGGTTGGTGGTCGGTATTGTTGTTTACAAAAAACGAAGATGCCTTTTTAGCGAAAACAGAATACCTGAAATTGGTCATGATAGCGGAACACCGTGTACACAGTGTTGATGAATTTTACAAAAGTGCCGAATATATAGACCTTGCAAAGAAGTACAAACGGCAAGAGTGGATGATTTTTGGGGAAGCCAGTGTTTTTATCCTCAGTCTCGTCATTGGTATCTATTTGATAAATAGAGCCTACCATCGGGAAGTACAATCGGCAGAAAACCGGAGGAATTTCTTGTTGTCCATTACCCATGAATTAAAATCTCCGATTGCGAGTATATTGTTAGTGTTAGAAACTTTCCTTAAAAGAGATTTAAAAAAAGAGCAAGCCAAGCCATTAACAGAGGGTGCTTTACAGGAAACAGAACGATTGAATACTTTGGTAAATAATTTGTTATTGGCAGCTCGCGTAGAAACCGCTTATCAATTGCACAAAGAAAAGATTGATTTGCAACAGATGGTTCCAGTATGGCAAGAACAAATAGAAATGAAGGCTCCAGAGGTTCATCTCCATTTCTCTCCTCAACAAGGGAATTTCACCATTAGCGTAGATAAAATAGGCTTAAATTCTATTTCCTTAAATTTGTTGGAAAATGCCATAAAATATTCGCCTAAACCTGCGGAGATAAGCGTTTCTTTGAAAAAGCAGAAACAAGGCATTCTAATCGAATTTGCAGATAAAGGCTTCGGTATTCCCAATAAAGAGAAGAAAATGATTTTTGATCGCTTCTATCGGGTTGGTTCGGAAGATACCCGCAAAACAAAAGGCACTGGTTTGGGTTTATATATTGTCGCACAAATGGTAAGAACCCACGGAGGAAAAATAGCGGTAAAAGACAACCCTGGTGGAGGGACGATTTTTGAGGTGTGGTTGCCGGAGTGAGGTGCATTTGTTATTCGGTAAGAGAACACAAATTCCAGAGGATTCAAAGTAGCCTTAAATTACAAGAACGTTCTTTTGAAGAAAAATTATTAATCAGAATTTCAACATAAATCAAAAAACCGAGACCTGGGGATCGCAGTAGGAGGTTTTGATTTTCATTGGCATTTTGATTTTGATTTTGATTTAAAATTCGATTTCTTTAAACTTAGAAAAACAACATCATGCGTATCCTACTAGTAGAAGACGAAGTCAACATTAGAAATGTAGTCAAATTGAACCTCGAAATGGAAGACTACGAAGTGGTTACTTCTGATAACGGACGAGAAGCCTTAAAGTTTTTTCATGGGCAACATTTTGACCTGCTGGTACTAGATGTGATGCTTCCTGATTTGGATGGTTTTCAGATCTGTGAACAAGTGCGCCTAACGAATATGAACGTCCCTGTTATTTTCCTAACCGCTAAAGATACTCCTGAAGATCGTATTGCTGGCCTAAAGAAAGGAGCCGACGATTACTTGACGAAACCTTTCAATCTAGAGGAACTTCTACTCCGCGTGCATAATTTGTTACGAAGAAGCAGCAAGACTGGAGAGTTCACTCCTGAGATCGTAAACTTTGGCAACAATACCATTAATTTTTTAACGTACGAGGCAGATTGTAAAAAGGGAAAAATAACTTTGACAAAGAAGGAAGCTTTATTGTTGAAGTTATTAATTGATCGTAAAAATGAGGTGGTGAGCCGACAGCAGATATTGCAATCGGTTTGGGGCTATGATGTCTATCCTTCTACTCGAACTATTGATAATTTCGTCCTTTCTTTCCGGAAGTACTTTGAAGATGATCAAAGTAATCCGGTGTATTTCCAATCGGTTAGAGGTGTTGGGTATAAGTTTGTGGAAGGCTAATTTAGGGCAGACCAAGGGGCACTTCCTTCAAACGTAAATTGACGTAAAAAAAGGGAGTCCTCCTCCATCCTTTTTAAATATTCAACAATCCTTCCGGTAAATTAACCACGATCCGTTTAGCCGATTCTTTCACCTCCACGATCAAACGATCGTGTAGCGGAATCATACGCTCCTTTTCCTTATAATCCACCAAAGCCATTTCCTGTTGTGGAAATTCTTCAATGTCTTTGATGACCCCGATTTCTCCCAATTCTTCATCTACTAAGGTAAAACCGATCGCCCATGCGTAAGACAGCTCCTCCACTTCCAGCGTTCGTTTTTCTTCAGGAATAAGGTCGCTTTCGCGCAAATAGATTTCTTGACCACCCAGCTTCTCTGCTTCGGTACGGGAATTCACCTCTTCAAAGTGGGCTATAAAAAAAGCGCCTCCTCGTACCTGCTTCAAAAAATGCGGTAAGAGGTTCACGCCTGTTTTTAAAAACAATGCTTTTGCAGCCAGGAAATCCTCTACATATTCTTCGTCTATATGTACTTTCAATTCTCCTTTAAGGCCGTGTGCTTTAAAGGTTTTTCCTATTTTTACGTGTGTTGATTTTTTCATGGATATTTAAATCTATTTTAACTTCGCTTATTAGAGTTTATTCCAAAATAATTTGTATTTTTCAAATGATCTTTTACCCAGCACTTCAGCTTTTTGTTCGCCCGTAGCTAAGGCTACGAACTCAAAAAAGAGCTTCGTTCTGAAAAAAAAACATCTATTTAATTCCTAGACAAAACATTTCAGCATAAACTCTATTATTTTTTGAATATTTAATCTACATGGGGATAGGCTGTAAACCTACTTCTTCCAAATCACAAATACCAACCACCCCATCGCTATAATCACCCCAGCTGCAATAATCGGATAAGTCCCATCCAATATATTCAAAAAGCCGCCAACAATCGGTGGCGCAATTTGTCCAAAAGAATTCATAGATTGATTAATTCCCAATATCTCCCCTTGCCGATCTGCCCCTACTTTTTCAGAAACTAAAGTTGTTAAATTTGGGGAAGTCAATCCATAGGATATGGCTATTACCGCTGCAAAGACATAGAACCACATATAATTTTCAAAAATCACATTAATACCTATTCCTATCGCTAAAGTGAGAATCGTTATTTTCAATACTTGCTCGGAACTGAATCGCATACTTATTTTCCCAACCAAAAAACCTTGGGTAAAGACAAGCCAGATGCCAATCCAGCCATAGAACAATCCGAGATCTTTAATTGTAAAATCAAAACCTTCCAACAAGACTACTGCAAAAAACTGGGTAAAGAATGTAAACCCGAGGGAAATCAGCAAGACCACAGAAAAGATCGTTCGCAAATTCGGATCGCCTAATGACTTTTTCAAGTTCTTAAAACCAGTGAATGGACTGATTGGCGTATTTCGCTTTTCCTTTAAAGTTTCCGGAAAACGGAATTTTACCAACAAGATATTTATAAAGGTAATAATCGCTGTAAAGTAAAAAGGGGTCGCATGATTAAACCAAGACACTACCTCCGAATCAGCCAGATAACCACCGATGGCGGGCCCTAATATAAAACCAAGGCCAAAGGCTGCCCCAATCATCCCAAAGTTCTTTGCCTTCTCTTCCGGTTTACTAATATCCGAAATCGAAGAATACATAATGGCGATGTTGCCACTGGAAAACCCAGGTAACAAACGACTGAAAAACAGCAAGCCAAGATGTTGCATTTCTATAGCTAAACCAAACAGCAGATAACCAAAACATACCCCAACCAACGAAATCGACAATATCGGCTTTCTGCCATGCCTATCCGATAAAGCCCCCAACAAAGGAGAACCGATAAACTGCATTGCCGGAAAGCAAGCCAATAACACTCCATACCAAATGGACTTACTCGCCTCCGTAACTTCTGGTCCAAAGAAACCCGAGTCTGCACCGAAGAAAATAGATGGAATGACAGGTATAATAATACCGACACCCAACATATCAATAAATACAGTGAGCAGGATGGTCCAAAAAGAAGCTTTGTCGAATTTTTTCACGGCGCAAATGTAGCTGAATAATTTTAAATGCCGACTGAGAATTCTTACCTTTCCTTTTTAGTGTATTACTTTAATGACATTCAAAATACCCGATTCATGAAATACGTATTCTCCTTTTTCCTATTTGTAGCAATCAGCCTTAGTTTTCAGCCATCCGCTATGGCTCAGGAACACAAATCCATTAAGAAGGTCAAAGCCATTCTGCAAAAGCAGGCCGACCATTGGAATAAGGGAGATATTGATGGCTTCATGCAAGATTATTGGAAATCGGACAAACTGCAGTTTATCGGTTCCAAAGGAGTCACTTATGGCTGGCAACCAACTAAAGACAATTACAAAAAAGGCTATCCCGACAAAGCAACCATGGGATTTCTAACTTTCGACATACTCGATGTAACAAGGCTTTCCCGAAAGGCGATTATGATGACTGGGAAGTTCCATTTGAAACGGGATATGGGCGATGCGGAAGGTCACTTTTTAGTAATTTGGAGAAAGATCAAAGGGAGCTGGTTGATTGTGGCGGATCACAGTAGTTAAAGAATCAAAATTGGAATTGAAATCAAAATTAAAACGCTCAGTTCGCAGGTTATAAATCTAAATCTAAATTTGAATTGAATTGAAGTCAAAATGCGCTCAGTTCGCAGGTTATAAGAAAAGATATAATTGCAACCTTGACGAATGTATCGTTTGGTAATGCAGATCAATCGTATTTTTAAATCACGCAGAGAGCGTAGAGTTAACGCACCAAAACACTTTTTTCGCATCTCGCTCTGCGGCCTCTGCGCTCTCTGCGTGAGTATCCGCATTAATTACAATTTATATAACACGATAGTGAGAAAACACAATAGTAGGAAGTTGATGTTAATAGCTAACAGTTGAAAGTTGAAAAAAACACATGCACTTAAAAAGAATTATACTTATCGTTCTCGATTCTGTTGGTATTGGCGAGCTTCCCGACGCACATTTATATGATGACCTCGGCTCTAATACCCTTGGCAATATTGCGCGACACTACCCTGCCCTTTCCTTGCCGAACCTCAGCGAAATGGGACTTGGCAACATAGACCCTAACAATAAGCTGGCAAAAACAGAAAATGCAACGTCAGCTTATGGAAAAGCCATCGAGCAATCTGCTGGAAAAGATACGACTACAGGACATTGGGAAATTAGCGGACTCATATTGGAAAAACCATTTCCTACTTTTCCTGACGGATTTCCGAAAAGCTTTATGGTACAATTTGAAAAATCCATAGGTGTCGAGACGATTGGAAATATAGCCGCTTCCGGTACTGCCATCATTAATGATCTAGGCGAAGAGCACCTTCGCACGAAAAAGCCTATTGTCTATACTTCCGCAGATTCTGTTTTCCAAGTGGCCATGCACGAGGGCATTTATCCAATTGAAGAACAATATCGTATTTGCAAAATAGCACGAGATATGCTAGCTGGTGATCTTGAGGTGGGCCGCGTTATCGCTAGGCCTTTCATTGGAGAAGCGGGTAATTTCAAAAGAACAAGTAGACGAAAAGACTTTTCGACTCAACCTCCTAACAATATATTGACAGCTATCCAAGAAAGTAATAAAACTGTTTATTCCGTTGGGAAAATTGTAGATATTTTTGATGGAAAAGGAATTACGGATTATGTTAAAACAGCGGATAATGAAGAAGGAATTAGCGAGACAATAGCCGCTATGAAAAAGGTGGAAGAAGGCCTGATTTTCACGAACCTCGTCGACTTTGATATGCTCTATGGCCATCGTCGCGATATCAAAGGTTATGCGGAATGTCTGATGGATTTTGACCAACGCTTACCTGAAATCTGTACACAACTCAAAGAAGATGATCTATTGATTATTACGGCTGACCATGGCAATGATCCTTCTGCCCCTGGCACAGATCATACACGGGAGTACATTCCCATATTGAACTATGGCCCGAAAATAAAAGGAGGTCAAAATATCGGAATTCGAGAATCTTTTGCAGATATTGCAGCTACAATTGGAGAAGCATTAGCCCTTGATTATCAAGGAGCTGGAAAGAGCTACTTGCACAAAATTATAAACATAAATGGTTGAACTCATAAAAAAGAAACGAGACGGGAAAGCGCTTACTAAGAAAGACTATACCCGTTTTATCAAGGGCTTTGTTTTGGGTAAAATTCCGGATTATCAGGTAGCGGCTTTTCTAATGGCTGCCTACTTCAAAGGTTTGAATACCAAAGAAACCGCTATCCTTACGGACCAGATGATGCGCTCTGGCGACTTGATTGATCTTTCCAAAATTAAAGGCATCAAGGTAGATAAGCACAGCACGGGCGGAGTTGGTGATAAAACAACGATAGTCCTCGCTCCCTTGGTTGCGGCGGCAGGCGTTCCGGTGGCGAAAATGTCAGGCAGAGGTTTAGGCCATACTGGTGGCACCTTGGATAAATTGGAGTCCATAAAAGGCTTGTCCGTTTCTATGTCAAAGGAAGACTTTATTGACAAGGTTAAGAAACATAATATTGCAGTTTGTGGACAGAATTCGAACTTGGTTCCGGCAGATAAAAAGTTGTATGCGCTTCGGGATGTAACGGGTACAGTGGACAACAAGTCCTTGATTGCTTCGAGTATCATGAGCAAGAAATTAGCTTGTGGCGCAGATGCCATTGTCATTGATATAAAAGTGGGCGAAGGAGCTTACATGAAAACCAAAGAGGAAGCGGAGGCACTGGCTGAAATCATGATTGGCATTGGTAAGGAAATGAATAGAAAGGTGATTGCCGTTATTTCTGCTATGCATCAGCCGCTTGGATTTGCAGTTGGGAATGCGCTGGAAGTCAAGGAAGCCATTGATACCTTACAGGGAAATGGGCCTGAAGATTTGACAGCGCTTTGTCTAGAACTAGGCGCTCAAATGCTCCTTTTAGCGAAAGCGGCAAAGACAAAGAAAGAAGCGATTACCATTTTAAAGAAATTGATAAAATCAGGAAAGGCTTTTAATAAGTTTAAAACTTTCGTAAAATCACAGGGCGGTGATATTAATGTTATTAAAAATACTAAACTGTTGCCCCAATCGAAATTCAAAGGGATTTTCAAGAGTCCAAAAAGTGGTTACATCACGAATTTGAATGCGCTAGATGTTGGTTTGGCTTCAATGGCATTGGGTGCTGGCAGACAAACGAAAGATTCACAGATTGATTTTGGCGCTGGTATTTTATTGAAGAAAAAGATTGGAGACAAGGTGAAAAAAGGAGAAAGCTTGGCGTTTTTGTATACCAATAAAAAGAGTAACTTTGGGAAGGCGAAAACCTTGTTGGGAAAGGCGTTTGAAATTGATAAAAAGCAAGGGACTTTGGAGCCTTTGATCATTACGGTGATAGAGTGATTAAAAACCAAAACGTATTTCACTACTATTTCGATTTTTAAACACAAAGCCACAAAGGACACATAGTCCCCGATCGGAATAGAATATTAATGTAACAACAAAAAATTAAATCCCGATTTGGAAACGATTATGTAAATCAAAACGACCACGGGGAGAGTGATTTATATAATCGTTTCCACCAAAGAAATCGGGAAATTATTTTTAGTGTAATAATAAGAAGACAAAACTGGCAACAAGATAAATTCTAAAAGATAAAAATGGCAAAAACAAAAAGTAAATCTTCGAACCACGCTAAGCATATTATTAAAAGAAATGACGGTGTCCCATTCGACAGCTCTTGGTTTGAAGACATCAACATAAACCGCTCTGCTGTAGAGCGTCGAGCAGGAACACTAACCAAAAGACGATCCGTCAAAAAAGAATATCAGGCGGCATGGTTACTCAAAGCAATCACTTGTATTGATCTAACTACGCTAGCTGGCGATGATACAAAAGGAAACGTGCACAGACTTTGCGCAAAAGCTTTGTCTCCCGTTCGGATGGATATTCTGAAAGCCTTGGGCATGGAGAACGAAGGTCTCACCACCGGAGCCGTTTGTGTTTACCACAATATGATTCGAGATGCGAAAATGGCTTTGGGCGATTCCAAGATGCCGATCGCAGCCGTCTCTACTGGATTTCCTGCCGGACAAGTTCCCTTGAAAGAAAAGATAAAACAGATTGAATTATCGGTTGCTGCTGGCGCTACAGAAATTGACATTGTCATCAGTCGAAGACTCGTGCTTGAATCGAAATGGAAAGAGTTGTATAAGGAGATCGCTGCTTATCGCAAAGCTTGTGGCGATGCGCATATGAAAACCATTTTGGCTACAGGAGAAATTCCGACCTTGACTAAAGTTGCTAAAGCATCTATGGTTGCTATGATGGCGGGTTCTGATTTTATAAAAACCTCTACGGGGAAAGAGCCGGTGAATGCGACGCTTCCAGTGAGCCTTGTCATGATCAGAACACTGCGAACTTATCATGAATTGACTGGTTTCAAAATTGGTTTCAAACCTGCTGGTGGTATTCGTACCGCTAAAGATTCCTTGGCTTGGCTAATTTTGATAAAAGAAGAATTAGGCGATGAATGGTTGACTCCGGACTTGTTTCGATTTGGTGCGAGTTCATTGTTAGGAGATATTGAAAGACAGTTAGAGCATTATGTTACTGGTCGATATTCTGCCAGCTATCGCCACCCAATGGCATAAGGAATTAGTTTACTTGTGAATTAGTTTATTAGTCGATTCGGTGAATCCCCTAATGTATTCCCCCTAGATATTGAGCTTCGGAGAATTCTTTTTAATTAAAAACAACAGCCAAAAATTATATTTTCAATCATATGAAAAAATCAATCAAAGAAATATACACCACCATGGAATATGGCCCCGCCCCAGAAAGCGATGCAGAAGCAATGGCTTTCCTAAAGGCTAATAACAATACATTTTCATTGTTCATAAATGGAAAATGGGAAAAGCCCGCTTCTAAAAAATACTTTGATACCGTAAACCCTTCCAATAAGAAAACACTGGCGAAGATTGCGGAAGCCAATGGCAAAGATGTAAACGATGCGGTAGGAGCTGCGAAAAAAGCATTGCCTGCTTGGGCTGCTTTGAGTGGACATCAGCGCGCGCGCTATCTCTATGCCATTGCTCGTCAGGTACAAAAACATTCGAGGTTGTTTGCTACATTGGAATCTCTGGATAATGGAAAGTCCGTTCGCGAAAGCAGAGACATTGATATTCCTTTGGTGGCTCGCCATTTTTACCATCATGCGGGTTGGGCGCAATTGCGGGAAACGGAATTAGCGGACTATAAAGAACTGGGCGTTGTAGGACAGATTATCCCTTGGAATTTTCCGCTACTAATGTTGTCTTGGAAAATTGCTCCTGCTTTGGCCATGGGAAATACCGTGGTTTTAAAACCGGCTGAATTTACTTCTTTGACCGCCTTACTCTTTGCGCAAATCTGCCAACAGGTTGGTCTACCGGATGGTGTGGTGAATATCATCACAGGAGCTGGTGAGACTGGAGCAGCTTTGGTAAACCATAAAGATGTCAATAAAATTGCATTTACAGGTTCTACTGAAGTTGGAAAAATAATCAGAAGAGCTACTGCTGGGACTGGTAAGAAAATCTCTTTGGAGTTGGGTGGAAAATCGCCTTTCATTGTTTTTGAAGATGCGGATTTGGATTCTGTTGTAGAAGGAGTGGTGGATGCCATTTGGTTCAACCAAGGCCAAGTTTGCTGCGCGGGTTCTCGGATGTTAGTTCAGGAATCCATTGCGGATAAACTGTATAAAAAAATTCAAAAGCGGATGGAGAAACTCCGTATGGGCGATTCTATGGACAAGTGTATTGACATGGGACCAGTAGTTGAAGCCGTACAATTGAAAACGATAACAGAGCTAGTACAACAAGGTGTTGACGAAGGTGCAAAAATATGGCAACCATCTTGGTCTTGCCCTAAAGGTGGTTATTATTATCCGCCAACTATGTTCACGGAGGTCTCCCCTTCTTCCTCCATTGCACAGGTCGAAATATTCGGGCCTGTCCTGGTTGCTATGACTTTTAGGACACATAAGGAAGCGGTCAAATTAGCGAACAACAGTCGCTATGGTTTGGCTTGTAGCATTTGGACTGAGAACATTAATCTGGCACTGGACATCGCGCCACAGATCAAAGCCGGAGCGGTCTGGATTAACTGCACCAACGTCTTCGATGCCGCTGCTGGATTCGGCGGTTACAGAGAATCTGGTTTTGGAAGAGAAGGCGGAAAGGAAGGTTTGTATGAATATGTAAAACCTAGAATAGAAGTAGAATTCTCCACTAAGCCAATTTCAAATTCAGCAGCAAAGGCGAATTCAAAATCAAATGATAAAACCGCTTCAAACGGGATTGATCGGACCACCAAAATGTACATTGGCGGAAAGCAGTCTCGTCCTGATGGCGGATATAGTGATACTATTGTTAGCAACAGCGGAGCCTACGTTGGAGAAGTTTCTCAAGGAAATAGAAAGGACTTACGTAACGCTGTAGAGGCTGCACACAAAGGAAAAAAATGGGGCAGTTTGACCGGGCATTCTAGAGCTCAGGTTTTATATTATCTGGCAGAAAACCTTTCGATTAGACGAGACGAATTTGCTGAAAGGCTGATGCAGATGGTCGATAGCAAAAAGGCAGATGCTTTCGCAGAAGTGGATCAATCCATTGAAAGAATTTATTACTATGCTGCGATGGCCGACAAATACGACGGACGTGTACACAGTACCATTTCCAGAAATGTAACCTTAGCCATGCCGGAAGCATTGGGTGTCATGGGCATTGTTTGTCCAACGGAAGCCCCCCTACTCGGTTTTATTTCTAGTGTGATACCAGCTATTGCCATGGGAAATAATGTGGTGGTCATCCCATCGCAAAGTGCTCCTTTTTCTGCAACAGATTTCTATCAAATATTAGAAACCTCAGATGTCCCCGCAGGAACTGTTAATATCGTAACCGGTAATGCGTTGGACTTGACAAAAGTGTTGGCAAAACATGATGATGTGGGTGCTTTGTGGTACTTTGGTGATGCAGCTGGTTCTAAAGAAGTGGAATTACTTTCTGCTGATAATCTGAAACGAACCTGGGTTTCTTATGGAAAATATCGTGATTGGACTAAGAATACACATGGACAAGGTGAGGTGTTTTTGAAGCATGCGACTCAGATGAAGAATATTTGGGTACCTTATGGGGCATAGCTGGTTAATTAGTTGAATAGATAATTAGTACGCTCGATTTAGTGTATTAATTTATTCGTTAATTGGTTAGGTCAGTGGGTAAGAAGAACTTTGCGCTTCTTTGCGTCGTTGCGGTTACCATTGACAAATGGTGCGTTTCGTAAATTTTAAATTTTTAATAACTCCGTAGCGTCTCTTTGCGCCGTTGCGGTTACCTACAGAGAAAATGAAGAACAATTCAGAAAGACAAGACGAACACATTGTAGTTAACAAGAAACTCAATTTTTGGGAAGCCATGATCCCTGTTATCATTTTGATGATATTACTGGCTGTGAATATCAACCAATATGGAGGGGAGATGATGGGGCAGTATTCCAATCATTTCATTTTATTGATTGGCGCTTTTATCGCTGCCTTAGTTGGTTTTTATAACAGGACTTCTCCCGGAACGATGTTGCAAGAAATCTGGGAAAACCTTCGTTCTGTGTTTGTACCTATTTCCATCTTATTCTTAGTAGGTGCCTTGGCTGGAACCTGGTTAATCAGTGGCGTTATTCCGGCGATGATTTATTACGGTTTGCAAATATTAAACCCAGACATTTTCTTACCGGCTTCTGTTGTGATTGCTGCTATTATCTCTTTGGCCACTGGTTCTTCCTGGACGACCTCTGCTACCGTAGGTATTGCCCTTATTGGGATTGGAGAAGCCCTCGGTATTCCTTCTGGGATGATTGCAGGAGCAGTTATTTCCGGAGCTTACTTTGGAGATAAAATGTCTCCGTTGAGTGATACAACTAATTTGGCACCAGCCATGGCAGGTACAGATTTGTTCACGCATATTCGATACATGACCATTACAACGGTACCAACAATTATTATAACCTTGATCATTTTTGGATTCTTAAGTTTGACATTAGAACCAAGTGGAAATACGAACGTAGGAGAAATGTTAGGCGTGATCGATCAGACCTTTCATATCAGTCCTGTTTTGTTCTTAGTACCTGCTACTGTGATTGCTATGATTCTTTTGATTCCTAATCGTTTAAAATCCATAAAGCCATTGTTGGCACTTTCTGCAGGTGTAATTATGGCTGCGATTTTTTCCGTTGTTTTTCAATCTGATGTCCTGGCAAAATTACCCGGATCTAATATTGAGACGATTTTCAATTCTATCCTATTTGATACCAAAATCGAAACAGGCAATGCCCAAATCAATGACCTTTTCTCCGCTAAAGGAATGAAGGGAATGCTTTGGACCATTTACCTTATTACTGCCGCGATGATTTTTGGAGGGGTGATGGATGGTATTGGAGCACTAGCAAGAATTACAAAATCGTTACTTTCTATGGCGAGCACCGTCTTTGGTTTGTTTGCTAGTACCGTGTTAAGTTGCTTAGGTTTGAACCTAATTGCATCCGATCAGTATCTTGCTATTGTTATTCCTGGAAAGATGTTCAAAAAAGCATTTGAGGATAAGGGATTGGCTCCCGAAAATCTGAGCCGAACGTTGGAAGATGCTGGAACCGTTACTTCCGTTTTAATTCCCTGGAATACTTGTGGGGCTTATCAAGCCGGTGTGCTAGGTGTTGGGGTTGGCGAATATTTCATGTATGCCTTCTTTAATTGGTTGAGTCCGATTATGACCTTGGTTGTTGCAGCCTTCGGGATTAAGATCAAGGAATTGGTGAAGTAAATAACAAGTGAATTAGGGGAGTCTGCAACTAAGAGTGTTTCGAATCAAAATCAAAAATTAGCAGACACAATAAATGAGTATCCTCTGGATTAGGTGCTGGGCCAGACGGGGTTGTTTCCCACTAACGTAAATACTTACGAATTAAGAAAACCTCATCCACCCCGCCTACTAAAAAGAAGTTACTAAAGTCTAAATAACAAGTAAATAATATACCATGTCCTCTGTACACATAGAAGCAAAAAAAGGCGAGATCGCCGAAACTATTCTACTTCCTGGCGATCCACTTCGTGCCAAATTTGTAGCCGAAAATCTCCTAGAAGATGCGGTCTGTTACAACCGCGTGCGCAATATGTTAGGTTATACCGGAACTTATAATGGTAAACGCGTTTCCATCCAAGGAACAGGAATGGGAATGGGGAGTACCGCCATCTATGTCAATGAGTTAATCAATACCTACGATGTTAAAAACTTAATTCGGGTGGGAACCTGTGGTGCCATTCAGACGAAGCTATCTGTAGGACAAGTCATTTTGGCAATGAGTGCCTCTGGCGATTCCGGGGCTAACCGCTCCGATTTCAATGGGCTGCATTATGCTGCCACGGCTGATTTTGGTCTTCTACTAAAAGCTTACGAAGCTGCACAGCGTTTAAAGGTTGATACCATTCAGGGTTCTATTTTTAGTACCAATACTTTCTATGATTACAATACGCCTAACCGCTGGGATATGTGGGAAAGACATGGTGTACTTGGGGTAGAAATGGAAACGCAGATTCTATTCACTTTAGCTAAACGTTTCGATGCCAAAGCACTTTCTATTTTAACGGTAAGTGATAATATTAGAACGGGCGTCGCTGCCAGTGCGAAAGATCGGGAGCAGAGTTATATGGATATGATGAAGATTGCGTTGGAGTTGGCTTAAACTCCTCGGTAGGTCAGGTGATCACCTTCGCATCTAGGAAATTTAAACTTTCTGATTCGGGCATATTACCTGATCTATTTCTCTTCTATCTTAGTAACGTCACATCCCCCTTAAAAATCTCTTCCTTCCCATTCAAATGACGAACTCGGATGACATAAACATAAACCTCGATCATTGACTTCTCTTCTTTGAAAATACCATCCCACCAAGATCTACCCGTATTTATAGTAAAGGCTTCGCTACTAAAAACGTGCTCTCCCCAGCGGTCATAAATGTCGTAATTAATGACATCAACATCGTAGAGGCGAGTGGTGAAAATTTGGAAAATATCATTGGCGCCATCTCCATTGGGCGTAAAAACATTGGGGATGTAAATCGGGCAAACGGGCAGCGGAATAGTCGCCGTAATTTCATTGGTACATCCAAATTCATCTTCTACAAAAATATTGTAAACTAAACTATTACCAAATAGTAATTTACTTTACCAAAGCAATTCTACCATTTTTGAAAGAAGCTGGGACGATGTTACGCTCAATGAAGTGAATATTCCCTTCGGCAGTCTTGCGCTGAATTATGAAGTTATAAAATTACCTAACAATAATTATTTATGCGTGGGAAGAAGGCTTTTTAACGCCAATGATTTTACCGCTCTGGGCTTTGAAATTGGCGGAGTAAATAATCCTTCTCAAATTGATGTTGTCGTAGAAGTAGATGTTAATTCCGGCGAAATCGTTTGGGAATGGAACATCAAAGACCACGTCATTCAAGAACGAGATGCTAACCTGAATAACTATGGAGTTATCGCAGATCACCCCGAGCTTTTAGATATGGATGCCCTTTCTACCTACGATTGGACCTTCACCGAATCTTTCATGATCAATGGAATGGATTACAATCCTGAGCTGGATCAAATAGCACTTAGCGTTCGAAAGATGAGTGAGGTTATCATAATAGATCATTCGACCACCACTGCAGAAGCTGCCAGTCACAACGGCGGAAACAGTGGCAAAAGGTGGTGATGTTTTATATCGCTGGGGAAACCCTCAAAACTATGGGCAGGGAGATGCAGATGATCGCTGGTTGTTTTTACCGCATAATCCAAAATGGATAACTCATGGACCTAACCAAGGTAAATTAACTTGTTATAACAATGGTCTTGACAGGCCTTCGGGGTTTTACTCCCAGGTTCCAATCCTTACGCTTCCTGTTGATGCTCAGGGAAATTATAGCCTCAGCTCTGGCGCTGCCTTTCTTCCGGTGGCTCCCGATTTTGTATACGGGCCGAGCAGCGGCACCGATTTCAACTCTGCTTATACCTCCGGTGCGCAACTACTTGAAAATGAAAATATGTTCATAACAGAGGGAGTTAACGGTCGCTTAATAGAAGTTGATCCTAATGGTGAAATTGTATGGCAGTATACTGTACCTCAGGCTTCTTATATTTTTAGAACAGAAAAATACCCAATCGATTACGCAGCCTTTTCGGGCTTAGCTTTGACTCCTATCGGGCCGGCACCTACGACTAACAGCACCTATGAATGTGAAATATTCGTCAGTGGGATTAATGACTTTGAAGACGGCAAGGGGACTTTTTCTATTCGCTATCTGACAAACCGTGATTTAGAAGTTCAGAATCTAAATGGGAATCCCTTTAATTATGTATTATACGATTTGAACGGACATCCGCAATTAACTGGAAAGTCAGATTCAGATTTACTTTCCTTGCCTTTGAGCAATTTGCCCGCAGGTTTTTATGTACTAGGAACAGCTGATCAAAAGAGCGGACAATGGTACTCCAGTAAAGTCTTACTACATTAGTAGAGTTTACTCTAAAATAATTAGTATATAACATAAAATCAACAAATAAAACTCATTTAAACTACTGTACACTTTTCAGAAAAATATTTCTTTTTCACCGGTGTAACTCCCCCTTTAAAGGTTGGAGGTAGCGCTGGTAAAAGTGTATAGTAAATCAAAATCATTATAATGAAATTAAATTTTACCCTAACTTTATTTTTTATTTGCCTTCTCCTAGGAGGCAAACTTCATAGTCAAAATACCGTTGGTTTATTGGACTACGATGTTACTCAATCCTATCAGGGGTACACCATGATCTATCCTCATAACCAACCAAATGTTTATCTAATCGATAATTGTGGAGAGATCGTTCACAGCTGGACAGACGATGAAGATTTTAGACCAGGCAACACCGCTTATCTTCGTCCGGATGGCTCTTTGGTGAAAACTAAAAGAGGATCTTCTATAGCTGGTGATGCCATCTGGGCAGGAGGTGGAGGTGCCTTCATGGAAGTTCGTTCTTGGGACAATGACTTGTTGTCTACTTTTGAAATGAACAATGATACGGCGCGCTTGCATCACGACATTGCAGTCATGCCTAATGGTAACGTACTTGCTATTGCATGGGAATTAAAATCGAATGCAGAAGCCCTTGCCAATGGTCGAGATCCTGCGCTACTTGCTCAGGAAGTTCTCTGGCCAGAAAAGATTATCGAAATAGAACCAAGTACTGGAAACATTGTTTGGGAATGGCACGCCTGGGATCACTTGATTCAAGATTTTGACGCGACAAAAGAAAATTTTGGCGTCGTAAACAATCACCGTGAATTGGTCAATCTCAACTGGGATACCAACGATGGTAAGTCGGACTGGATGCACACTAACGCCTTAGATTACAACCCGGAACTTGATCAAATCATGCTGAGTGTTCCTACTTTCCATGAAGTTTGGATCATCGATCATTCTACGACAACCGCGCAGGCGGCTGGCCATAGCGGTGGAAATTCCAACCACGGAGGAGACTTGTTATATCGTGCTGGAAACGTAGCTGCTTATGACAAAGGAACTGCTGACGATCAAATTCTATTCTACCAACATGACACGCATTGGGCCAACGAATTTTTACCAAACAGTCATCCGTTCAAAGACCACCTTGTTTGTTTCAATAACCGCGTAGGTGCTGACTTTTCTACTATTGAAATTTTTGAGACCAGCTGGGATATGTACGCTGTTGATTACCTCCATACCAATGGCATCTACCCGCCTCAATCATTTGACAACACAGTAATGCACCCTGGCCCAAGGCCTTTCTACTCTACCGGATTATCTTCTGGACAACTGCTTCCTAATGGTAATTTATTGGCTTGTAGTGGACGCCAAGGTTACATCGTAGAGTTGAATCCTGACAATGAAATCGTGTGGGAATACATTACGCCTATCCTTATGGGACAACCGGCTTCTCAGGGCGACACTTTAGAAATAAACAATAACCTTACGTTTAGAGCTTTTCGCTACCCACCAGAATATTCTGCTTTCGATAACCGAGACTTGGGTTCTAAAGGTTTCATCGAAAATAATCCAGATGAAGATTATTGCGCTCAGTTTGTAGCTACTTATGCTCCTGAGAAATACAATGTAGAAGTCTACCCTAACCCTGCTAATAACATGGTACATGTAAGTTGGGATAGTGGTAAGATCATTGACATAAAAATCTATGACATCGTCGGTAAGTTGAGGATGACTGAAACGGGAAATGGAGGCATGACCTTCTTGGATGTTAGCTCATTGGAAACGGGGATGTACTTTGTGGAGCTTGAAGACATTGGAGTGGTGAAGTTGATGGTTGAGTAGTTTTGGGTAACCGCTACGACGCAACGAAGACGCTACGTTATTTTAGTGTGGCTTTTCTATGATATTGCAAATCCTCTTTTGATTTAAGGTCGAAAGGGGGTTTGTTATTTCTGGGAATTAGAAAGGGAGTACGCGCGCTTATATATGCAAGCTTCATTGGGGTTGATATAAATTAGGCAAGTAAGTACCATTAATTAAAATGTTCCTCTCTGACTAGCTTACCTTTTTTGTAATAAGCGATATAACTCGTTTTGTCTTCAAGTGAACTGACTCTCTTAATGTCTAAGTTATTATTCCGATAATAAGAATAGGTTTTTTGATGATCCGTTATTTCTAAAGTCCAACGCAGGTCACCATTTAGGTGGTAATTAAATGTCTTTTTTACCTTCCCATTTTCATATGTTTCTTTTTTAGCAAGTACTTGTTTACCTTTTCTGCTATAGGTGTAAGTAAACCAATGGCCATTTTTTTTGCCCTTAAGAAAGGCCCCTTCGTATATAAGTCTCTCTTTCCAGTAGTACTTCCACTGACCTTTCGGTACTTTTTGATGGTATTCTCCTTCGGACAATAAGTGTCCTTCCGTATCATAAAACTGACGGTAGCCATTAGCCGTTTCTGCCATATAGTCTAAGAAAAAAAGGTAAGCATCTTTGTTTTTTAACAAAGGCCGACTTAGTGCACAGAAGTGATCATTATCTGTATCGACCAATCGATAATAAATCCGTTGGCCTACTTTTTCTTGTCTGGCAAATATGATCCATTCTTTACCGGCCGTAAAATCCTTGACGGCATGCAATAAGGTGTGGCTTGTATAAGGTTGGTAATAAAAAGTGATGCTGTCCGTGGGAAGGGTTCCTTTATACTCGGTGACCACGTCAAAGGTCATCGATCCAAATTGAACTGTTTTTTTCGCAGCTACCAATCGAGCTTTAAAAATGAATGCAATATCATTCCAGTCTGTCACACCAATTTCTGGTCTGGGCTTACAATCACATCCCTTGGCAGAGTCCATGAATGAACAGACCAAAAACAAGTTCCCTATAATTATTAAAATGTACTTTTTCAATCGCTATATTTTAATAGCTCATTAAACTAGCCCTAGTCCTCCAACTCCTCCGTCGCAGCCTCCCACTTCTCCATCACTTCCCCCAACTCATCTTTGAATTTCTGATAAGCAGCCATCCGCTCATCAGCATTAGCAGATTCATAGAAACCATCCCGCCCCATCTCTTCCTCTACCTTGGCAATCTTACCTTCGAGGGCTCCGATTTTACGTTCTGAATTAGCAACCGCATTTTGAAGACGCTTTCGTTCTTTCCTTTGCTCCTCCGTTAATACGACCTTTTCTTTTTCTTTAACAATCTTTTTCTTTTCTGTTTTGAGCTCCACTTCTCGCATGTTGTTCATGGCTCTTTTCTCCAAAAAGAAGTTGACATCTCCGAGGTATTCATGGAGTTTTTTATCCCGGAATTCTATTGTTCGATTGGTCAGATCTCCTAGAAAATCTCTATCGTGAGAAACGACTATTACGGAACCATCGTAGGCTTTGATGGCTTGTTTTAAAATTTCTTTAGAAGTAATATCTAGGTGATTCGTCGGCTCATCGAGTACCAATAAATTGATGGGACGTAACAACATGCAGGCAAGTGCCAATCTTGCTTTTTCCCCTCCAGACAAAACAGATACCTTTTTATCAACGTCTTCTCCTCGGAATAAAAAGGCACCTAATATTCCTCTTAACTTCGTTCGCATTTCAGGTGGAGAAGCCGATTCAATACTTTCCAGCAAAGTCATTTTATCATCGAGGGTATCGGTTTGGTTTTGAGCGTAGTAGCCAATTCTTGCATTGTGCCCAATGATCGACTCTCCTTCCGTATGCTTATGCACATCAACTAGGATTTTAGCAAGGGTAGATTTCCCCTGTCCGTTTTGCCCAACGAAAGCAACCCGGTCTCCTCGGTCTATTTTGAAGTCTACTTTATCCAAAACTTTAGGTCCCGTATCGTAACTCTTAGACAGTTTTTTTACTTCCCAAATAACATCACCAGAACGTGGGGCAGGCATGAAGCGGATGTTCATCGCAGAGCTGTCTTCGTCTTCCAACTCTATGCGGTCTACCTTATCCAGTTGTTTGATTAGCGATTGCGCCATTTTTGCCTTGGAGGCCTTCGCGCGGAAACGGTCAATCAATTTTTCTGTTTGCGCAATTTTCGATTGCTGATTACGGTAAGCCGCCTCCATTTTCTCTCGACGTTCTTTCCGCAATACCAGGTATCTTGAATAAGTTGCTTTGTACTCATACATATTTCCCAACTCAACTTCCATGGTCCGTTTGGTCACGGTATCCAGAAATTGCTTATCGTGAGAAATCACAATGACCGCTCCATCGTAATGCTTTAAAAACTGCTCCAACCAAATGATGGATTCAATATCCAGGTGGTTGGTCGGCTCATCCAGCAATAGATAATCTGGTCGTTGCAAAAGCATCTTTGCCAATTCAATCCTCATTTGCCATCCCCCACTAAAGGTGCTCGTCATACTATCCAGATCGGTCTGTTTGAAACCAAGGCCTTTCAAAACTCGCTCGGTATCCACTTCTTTCGTCAAACCTCCCAGCACCTGAAAACGATCATTTCCATCAGAAACCTTGGTGATCAGGTCCATATAGCTTTCGGTCTCGTAATCTGTCCGTTCCGTAAGCTCTTTGTTAAGATTCTCAATCTCTTCCTCTAGCTGGTTCACTTCAGAGAAAGCACTTAGCGTTTCGGCCATTACTGTTTTACCTTGTGGCAAAATCATATGCTGTTGCAAAAAACCAAGTGTGGAAGTATTCGGTCGGCTAATGGAACCGGAGTCGGTTCCGCCAATCCCAGCGATCAATTTGAGGATCGTGGATTTACCTGCACCATTTCGACCAACGAGACCAATCTTGTCTCCTGGTTGAATAGTGAAATTTATATTATTAAGAAGAGTTCTGTCTCCATATTTAATGAAGAGTTCTGTAGCTACGATCATAGCGCAAAAATACGCAGGCTTTAGGGGATTGTTCGAATTGAAGGAAGGTTTTTTAGAAATTTAATTTAGAGTGGCCATCAAGCTTTTTTGCTTTTTCTCATTATACGGAATAATCACGCAGAGAGTCTAGATTACGCTAAATTTAACGGGTAAAAATGAGGATTAAACATTATTTTATTCCGAAATATCTATCCTGCCTGATGGCTCGATAGATTTGATACCTGCCCGTTCCGGATCAGGCGAGTTCAAGTTTATATTGTTAATTCCAACTTAGGGCTTCAGGCATTTGCGCAATAACAGAATAGGCATTCCCTTTTTCGTTTAACGCGTTCATCCACAAAGTTTGAGATTCATCCTTAAACAGGTAATCAGGCGTAAAGCTGCCAGATACCCAAGAGCCATATTTCATTTCTTCAGTTAACTGTCCTGAAGACCAACCAGTGTAGCCCACAAAGAATCGAATGTTCTCTGGTTTTACTTTTCCGGATTTAATTAGCTTTTTCAACAGCTCGAAATCACCACCCCAAAATATCTCTCCGGAAATTTCATTACTATTTGGAATTAGACCACCTACGTTGTGAACGTAATGAACCGTATCCGTTTGTACAGGACCACCATAATATACGTTGGAATCAAATTCAGGAAAGTCAGCAATGAGGTCATTGATTTTCATGTCTAATGACTTGTTGAGAATAAAGCCAAGGCTGCCGTCATTTTGATGTTCGCAAACTAAGATAACAGCTCGTTTGAAGTTCGGATCCAGCATGAAAGGTTCTGCAATAAGCACCCCTCCTCTGTTTATTTTTACATCAGCCATAGTTGTTTCTTTTAAAAGTTTATAATGTCGAATAGCTGCCTCCTCGTAGAATAAAATTTGTCACAAATTACATTGAGCGAAATTTATAATTTAAAAATTGCACATAAAACAAATGAGATCAAAGTTTCCACCTCTTTTATTTTCTTAACAAACGATGCGATCAAACGAATTAGTTTTTATCACATGCTGTAAAGGTCTCTTTAACAACAAATTATTCTACTTTTCCTAACGAATACCTGCTTTCTGGTATTTTTTCGACAAACCCACAATCCTTAAAAATAGTATCAAAGGATGTTGTTACTTACAATGCTTGGGTTGGTAATGATCTGTCAACTTTTTTTACTAGACCTGTTAAAACCTTGCCATTTCCACCTACCTCTACAAAACCACCAATGCCGTCACTAATCATGTTATTTAAGGTCTGGGTCCAACGAACCGGGGAGGTCAATTGATCTATGAGGTTTTGCTGAATAAACTCAGGGTCTGTCTCTTTAAGGGCGCTGATGTTTTGATAAATAGGACAAATTGGTGTTTTAAAATTGGTTTGCTCTATAGCCGCTTGCAATTCTAGCTTTGCAGGTTCCATCAATGGAGAGTGAAAGGCACCTCCTACTGGAAGAACCAAAGCCCGACGCGCACCTGCTGCTTTGAGTGCTTCAACAGCTGCATTTATCCCCGCTACTGTGCCTGAAATCACCAATTGACCAGGGCAATTATAATTGGCAGGAACCACCACTTCATCAATACCTGCACAGATTCGTTCTACTACTTCATCCTCCATTCCTATAATAGCCGCCATCGTTCCAGGTACGGATTCGCAAGCTGCCTGCATCGCCATCGCTCGTTTTTGAACCAGCTTCAGGCCTTCTTCAAAAGACATAGCCTGCGCAGCAACCAAGGCAGAGAACTCACCCAGGGAGTGCCCCGCCACAACTGTTGGTTTAAATTCAGACCCTGCCATTCTTGCTTTCACAATAGAATGCAGAAAAATAGCAGGTTGTGTGATTTTAGTTTGCTTCAAATCCTCGGAAGTACCTTCGAACATTACATCCGTAATGCGGTATCCTAGAATATCATTGGCTTGTTCAAACAAGTCTTTTGCCAGTGTTGATTCTTCGTAAAGGTCTTTTCCGATGCCCACGAATTGGGCACCCTGACCAGGGAATAGGTAGGCAATCATGTGTGTTGGTTTAGTATGTTGTTTTTTATGTAATTGCTTTGTTTTTACTAGCTAGTGAACAGTCGAAATAATGAGTTCTGAATTAAATGGCGCGTTACTTATGCTTTTTGCTAAAAGCTGTTCCAACCTTGTATAGAGAAACGTAGCTTCTGTGTTAGAAGGCCCATTCAATATTCGATATTCAGAAACCTCTAGTGCAAATTCACGCCAAGTAAATTTACAAATTCGTTTCTCGTTTCTTTATGGTTGAATTGTCCAGTAAAAGCAGAAGTGGTCGTGACCGAATTTTGTTTTTGTACCCCTCGCATCATCATACATAAGTGGCTACATTCAATAACGACAGCTACTCCCTCCGGTTTTAACGTGTCCTGTAAGCAATTCAGAATTTGCTCTGTCAGCCTTTCCTGTACTTGTAAACGACGAGCAAAAGCATCCACGATTCTAGGAATTTTACTCAAGCCAACGATGTATCCTTGAGGAATGTAAGCGATGTGTGCTTTGCCATAAAAGGGCAACATATGATGTTCGCAAAGGGAGTATAGTTCGATGTTCTTTACGATCACCATCTCCGAACAGTCTTCCTTAAACATCGCCTTTTTTAAAATCTCCGCAGGGTCAAGTTCGTAACCATGTGTTAAAAACTGCATGGCTTTGGCGACCCGTTCCGGCGTCTTTATCAAACCTTCTCTTTCTGGATCTTCTCCTAATTGTTCCAACACTTTGTGGTAATTATCCATCAGGACGTTAGTAGTTTCCTCTGTGTACTCTTCAATTTTTTTATAAGCCATTGTGTAGTTTTTATTCCTCCTCTCCCAAGTACTCAGCATAGATATTATCTGTTTCATGCAGCCTAATACTATGTAGTTTGCAGCCTTTGATTTTCGGAGCAAGTTGTTGCCAAATCACTATAACAAGATTTTCCGTAGTAGGTTGAAGCTTTGCAGGAATAAAATCAACATCAAGGTTCAGGTTAGAGTGATCCAACTTTCCAGTAATGTGCTTACGAACCAGTTTACTGAGTTTTTTAGCATCCATCACAAAGCCCGTATCTGGCTTAGGTTTTCCTTTCACAGTTACAAACAACGTATAGTTATGTCCATGCCAATTAGGGTTTGCACACTTGCCAAAGACCGCGTTGTTCTTCTTCTTAGACCAACGATCCACCCATAATTTATGAGCTGCATTAAATTGTTCTCTTCTCGTCAGGTAAACCATTCTATTCAGTAATATTGATAAAGTAATCTAGTGAGCTGTTATCAGCACGTTTTCAAAATTGCTCGCAAAAATACGAATTAGTATTTGGAAGCGATTGTTTTGGGCTCAAAAAAGTAAAATTATTGCCCTTAATCTTGAATCAATGAATTTTATTTACCTATTTAGCTAACCTATTGATTATCAATCGTATTCAGATTAAACCTGAATTTAGACTATGGAAGGAAAATAAGCTAAATTCTTAAATCGAAGCGAAAGATCCGATCGTACGTAGTATGCGTAACAAGCCATTCCACCTTTGAATATGACATATCTTCCTTTGGGTCTGTGATTAAAGGGAGGGGGAGGATATACCATATCCCTAGAAAACCGCTTGTTTTATAGACTAAATCTATTAAAAGAGAATGTTGGTCTATTCAAATGAGGAAGAGCCGGCTTTTTCTCCTTTCTTGTCCCAGATAAAGCTTACTAATCGTTACATTTGCAATACAGCCGAACTTTATGGACACCATTGTAAAAAAGAATATCAGAACACAACTCATTGGCATCTTTACTAAAAAGGTGGTCTATCACAGTTTGTTTTGGTTAGCACTCTTTCTTTTACTAGTGATTTTGGATACCACGAGCCAGAATATGTTCTTCGTCATCGTTGTGGAGATGATAACGCTGTTGTTTTATGTCGCTGTCGTTTACTTCAATATGCTTTACCTGATTCCAAATTACCTGTCCGAAAAGAAATTCCTGGTCTATGGGTCGCTTCTGGTACTAACGGTATTGATTATTACGCCCATAAAAATGCTGGTACTCTATTTTGCCTTTTCCTACTTACCCAATTTGCAAGCACAATTACTCATCGACCAAAAATGGTTTTTTCTTACCACCTTTATTATTGCGGGTGGCTCTACTGTGGTAAAAATCATATCTGATTGGGCCCGATATCAAAGAGACCGAAAAGAATTGCAAACACAGACCATGCAGTCTGAATTAAAATTCTTAAAATCGCAAATCAATCCTCATTTCCTTTTCAATACCTTGAATAATCTCTATGCACTGACATTGAAAAAATCGGACAAGGCGCCAGAGATTGTCATCAAACTTTCGGAAATGATGCGATATATGTTGTATGATTGTAATGAAAAACGAGTGATGCTGAGCAAAGAGGTCAATTACATTCAAAACTACCTCGATTTGGAAACGCTGCGACAGAGCCCGGAGGCGAGAATCAGCTTCAAAGTGGAAGGTAATGCTGGAGACCTAAAAATAGCGCCGCTCTTATTTATTCCTTTTTTAGAGAACAGCTTTAAGCACGGATTGAATTCGAGTATCTCAAAAGGATTTGTAGATATAATGTTAAAAATTGAGGATAGGCAGGTTGAGTTTAAAATGGTAAACAGCAAAGCGGACACCTTACCCATGCAAACACATAAGCGTAGTGGTGGTATCGGTTTAAAAAATGTCCGACGACGTTTGCAATTACAGTATCCCGAGAAGTATGAACTACAGGTAGAAGATAGTCCGAATACTTATTCTGTTAGATTGTCTTTGGAATTAAGCTAGGGGCCTACGTTTTAACGTGCTCAACTTATTGATTTACAAGCGACTGAAAGATAGTACATCGTATTTTTCACCATTCTCGACGATAAAAACGATCAACTTTTACATTTTTCTAACATATTAGCGTTCGTAATAACAAAACATCCGCAAAGCACTTTTATTAAATAAAACCAACAAACAAAACTATATGATTAACGCCATTATTGTAGACGACGAACCTCTTGCGCTGGACGTATTAGAAACCTACATCGAATCAATGCCTGACATAACTTTGGTCCAAAAATGCAGTAATGCCATGGAGGCCAATGAGGCGCTTTCCACAAACGATATTGATCTTATGTTTCTGGATATTCAAATGCCACAACTTACCGGCATTGATTTCCTAAAGACGCTTAGTAAGCCTCCGATGGTTATTTTTACAACGGCTTTCGCCAATTATGCTATTGAAGGATTTGAACTCAATGCGATTGATTACTTATTGAAACCCATCTCTTTAGATCGTTTCATGAAAGCGGTTAATAAAGCCAAAGAACAACTAGAGTTAACGCGAAATGATGGTGGAGGGGATTCAGCAGAAGAAGGTTCTGACTTCATTTTTGTGAAAGCAGATAAGAAGTTAATCAAGTTGAGGTACAAGGATATTCTTTATATTGAAGGCTTAAAAGATTATGTCATCATTAAAAGAACGGATGGTACCCGAATCGTTACTTTGCAGACGATGAAGAGCCTCGAAGCTAAATTACCGGAGCAAATTTTTCAGCGTATTCACCGCTCCTATATCGTTCAAATTGATCAGATCATGGCTTTGATGGGCAACATGGTAGAAGTGATAGAAAAGGGTACTGCCAAGCATTTACCTGTTGGTAAAAACTACCGAGATGAATTGCTTAAGATTGTGAATAAGAATCGCTTGTAAGAAGAATAAAATGATGTCCTGCTAATGCAGGCAAAAGGAGTGAGGACAAAAAAGGGTGTGCTATTATGGCGCCCCTTCGTTGGCCTCTTTTGTTGTTTTCTGCCCCTTGGAAAAGCCATTTTTTTTTCAAAACAAAGGAGCCGTTATTCAGAAATATCTGAAGGTGGGACTGCTCCGCGATCGAAAGCAAATACTGATTTTATGTGTAACCTACCGTGACTGCTCCACGGTCAAAAGTTTTAGACCTCAGAGAGATCAAAGTAGGTTAGAGAATAGTTAAACCGTTTTTCCGAACCCAGCGGGATCGCACCATCCACAGCGCTGAACAGTTATAAAAAACAATCAACAACATGCATTCCTTCCAAAAACTTACATTACTCAGCTTTCTTTTCCTAGCGAGCTGTACCCCATCTAACAATTCTAACAACATGCAAACAGACGATAAAAACAATACCCCTACAAAAGAGGTAGATTATCAAGGGCACCGGGGAGCCAGAGGCCTTCTTCCCGAAAACACTATACCTGCATTTATCAAGGCGTTGGAGTACGATGTTAAATCCTTAGAATTGGACGTCGTAGTTTCCAAAGACAATCAGCTCATTGTAAGTCACGAGCCTTGGTTTTCTCACCACATTTGTACTAAACCAAATGGCGAAGCGGTGACAGAAGAAGAGGAGAAGTCATTGAAAATTTACGAAATGACTTATGAGGAAATCAAACAATATGACTGCGGTATGCGTGGGAACCCTCGGTTTGAGGAGCAGACTCCAATGAAAGTATTCAAACCTTCTTTTATGGAGATGGTAAGCAACGTAGAAGTGTACTGCAAACAACAGAACAGAACACTCCCCTACTATAATATTGAAATAAAATCACAACCAGATTATTACGGCATCTTTACACCAGAACCTAAGGATTTCGTTCGTATGATGTTACATGAAATTAAATTATTAGATATTCATGACAGAGTAAACCTGCAATCTTTTGATTTTAATGTTTTGAAGGAAATTCATACGCAAGATCCTACCATTTCGATGGCTATGCTGATAGAGAATTTAGAAAGTGTCGATGCTAATTTGGCGAACCTAGGGTTTAAGCCTCCTATCTATTCCCCTTATTATATGTTGCTCAATGAAGAAGTTATCAAAGAAATTCATGCAAAAGGAATGCGCGTCATTCCATGGACGGTTAATGATCCTTTGGAAATGAAAAAATTGGTAGACCTGGGGATTGATGGCATCATCACGGATTATCCAAATCGAATTCCTAAATGATTTTCTGCTATTTAATTCTACTGGGAATTGTAGCTTATGCTCTTTTGCTTCTTTTGCCAAAAGGGAATTTATTACAGGAGATTGGACAATTGCCCTTTTATCTTTGGAAGGTTTGGCAAGTATCTTTAAAAAGCTTACAACGTGAGAAACATACCTTCGGTGCTCATCGAAAACAATACTTCATTCTTTACCAATCGAACAAAAGTAAAGCGTCTTCAAAACCACTAGTCATTTACTATCATGGTGGTGGCTGGACTTTCGGCAGCCCTGAAAAATTTGCAGTCAATGCTAAATTCTTCACCGACCTTGGTCATCCCGTTATTATGCCATCCTATCGTCGTTTGCCATTTCATAGGCAAGAGGCTATTGCAGAAGATCGCTTATTGGCTTTACAGCAAATCCAACAATTGATGAAGGAGAAAGGCTGGCAAGGTCGTAAAATTATTTTGGGTGGAATGTCTGCGGGTGGAAATGTAGCAGCATTGTTACTATATGATACGAAAAGCTTGTACCGCATTGGCTTTGACCGTTCTCGTTTTGCAGGCATTATGTTACACGGTGCTCCCTTGGATTTAAGTGCCATGGCTTCTACCCCACTACTGTATTGTTATGCTGGTTCTAAAGCTTCTACATCTTTTGCGAAAGCCAATCCCATCAGCTTTCTGAATGAAGATGATGATATTCCTGCCTTAGTTATACATGGTACAAAGGATGGAATGGTGGATTATGGTGGCTCTGAAAACTTCCTTATCAAAGGTAGAACACTACAATTTAAGAATACCACTTCTTTGATTCTTGAGGATGGAACTCATCTGGATGTTGGCCGCTGGGTCTTTGAAGAAAATGAATCAGCGAGGTTGATTCGAGAGTGGCTGAGGGAGCTTTAATCTCTTTACCCTTTTTTCCTTCTGTGCTTGAAGCTTCTAATTATTCTAATAAAATTGGTAACTATTCAGACCGGAGACCGAAGTCCGAAGACCGAAGTTTCCATCAAACGTGAAATCCACAGACTAAGGACTGTCAAATTCAAGATTTGCACTTGTGGGAAACTTCGGACTTCCTTCTTCGGTCCTTCTTCCCATCCACAGCTAAACTATACCCCACTGAGCAGTTACAAAAATTGTAACTCTATTCTAATAAAAATTATACCTCCACTCAAATTTCCATCTCAAAAACACAAAATAAAAATGAATTTTCGCTCCATACAATCCTTTTTAAAATCTAAACTAAATTTCTTTGAACCTCCAACAATTAATTTCTAAGTTCACAACTTAATCAAGTTATCCACTTCAAAACTAACTGAATAACAGTCGCTTACCTTATTTTATAAACCTCTATTGAAAACAAGATTTTTTGTCCATTCCTGTTAGTTTCTTTTAATTCTCCTGCCTTTTTCATTTGAACAAAATCCGTCATTTCCTTTTTTCTCTTATCCTCCATGCAGCGAATTATGTGGCTTAGTGCCTCATTGATGTAACGAAGTAACACAGTCCATTAGATTGGGCTGACGAATACTCCTAGTGACAAACAGGGAGACAATAAAATAAAACTTACTAACGCTAAACCAAATCATGATGAGAATTGAAACCACCAAAAACAAACTCTTCGCACTTCTTGTAATATTATTGTGCTCAATATCTATTAATGCTCAAAACTTCCAATTGGAAGGCCCCGATCAGCTCTGTGCTGGCGAGTGCGGCGACTACACCTTACTCATCAACGGCGACCCCGGAGGACTAGGAGAATACAACTGGTTTGATGGGACTGGAAACAGCCTTTTCTCCGATATTTCCACTCAACAATTTTGCTTTGACTTCGTGGGCGCTAACATCATATTCGTAGAAGGAATAGTCGACTCTTTTGAATTTATCGCTTCCTATTCCGTTCTTGTTGGAGAAGGCATTTTACCAGATATCATTTCCACAACTGCCAGCAACTGTCCAGATAACAATACACCTGGAAGTTGCGAAAAAGTATGTGCTCATTCAACTTCTACTTATACCATTCCTTTTTCCGGAGGACTTGGCGTGGAATGGGACGTACAAGGGGCAGACAGTTATGGCGTCAACGGAGATGTGGTAACCGTAACTTGGGGAAATCCGGGAGATGGTTTAATCACAGCCACCAGTTTTTCGGTAATTTCAAATCCAGACACGCTCCAATTATACTGCGGAGCAAGTCCTTCCTATTCTCCCAATATCCTGAGTGGTACTGCCTGGGTATTCTCTACAGGAGGCACTCCCCCTTATAGTTATCAATGGAGTAATGGGGCTACTACACCCACTTTAAATGGACTCGATTTCGGAGATTATTGCGTTACTGTAGTTGATGGAGATGGGAATACCGCTACTTGTTGTGCTTTTGTAGGAGAACAAAATTGTACACCAACCGGAACAAATCCCATATTTATAGCGACAAGCACTCAACCCGCATCCAGTTGTGACTTCTGCGATGGTAGTATCTTTTCGACCGCTACAGGAGGAGAAGCCCCCTATACTTACGAATGGAGTAATGGTCTTAGCGGATCTGACTTCCAGGATGCCTGCTCAGGATATTATGAAGTGACTATTACAGATGGATTAGGTTGTTATGCCATTGCAGGCGCTTATGTTTCTTGCCCTGGAGGTAATAGCACAACCACCTGCACCAGCACTACGGAATTGTGCATCGACATTATAGAAGATCCGGAAGCAGTCATTACTTCTACGCCACCAATAGATGCTGCAAGTGGTATGATAGAAATTTGTCAGGGCCAGACCATCTTTTTTGGCAATGAAAGTACCAATGCAGAATCTTATGAATGGTCTTCCGGAACTGGTCAAATGGCCGATACCGAGGAAGCCTCTTTCACTTACTCCGACGGAGGTTTATATGAAGTAATGCTGGTTGCTAAAAACGAATGTTTCTGTAGCGATACAACGGTCGTTTTAGTGAACGTAGCCTTTTCTGAAGGACCACAAATTGATTGTGTGGGAACCATTTGTGAAAACGAAACTGTCACTTATACCGCCAATGCAAATGGCTGTTCAATATATAACTGGACGATAAGTCCTAATGGCACCATTGAAGCCGGAGGAAGCACCGCTAATGATTTTATAACAATAAACTGGGGAGCTGGATCGGAAGGGATTATTGAGTTGAGTGTCACCAATTGTAATACTGTTTTTTGCCAAAGCCCAACAATAGAAATCGTTCCCATCATTTCAGATAATGCGGAAATAGAAGGGCCAGAGAAAGTATGTAGAGGCGATGTGGCGGTCTACTCCATTACCAAGTGGAATGGAACTTCTTACAACTGGACCGTTTCTAATTTTGGAACCATAAAGTCAGGGCAGAACACCAATGAAATCGTTGTGAAATGGGATGTGAGCTTTATTCCATCTGCACAACAATTGGTCTCTGTTGATTATGAAAACTGCTACTTGGAATGCTCCGGTTCTGATCAACAAACGGTGGATATTCTACCTGAGTTTTACGTTATTGGAAGCATCGAAGCTTGTCAAAATAGTATGAGTACCTATCAGGTGAAAAATTCAGTTACGAATGCCTTTACTATGGCTTCTTTTGAATTAACAGCCGCAGATGGTTCCGTGGTCTGGAGTTCTGGAGGTGTTACTTCTAATGCCAATGTTACTTGGCCTTCTACTATTGGAACTTATACTTTGACCGCAACCGCAGCAGTCCCGTCAGATTATTGTTTTAACGAGACTAGACTGGAAATAGAAGTGATCGAAGCACCAGCTGCTCCTACAGGAGTTGATGGCCCTTTATTGGTTTGCCCAGGTGAAGTTTTTAATTATACCGTGCTTACGCCAAATCCAAATAATGCCTTCCAATGGGAGGTCAATGATGGCGGAAACATCTCTATGGCTAGCGGCCCAAGTATCAATGTAACCTGGGGGAATAGCCCTCCATATGAAGTCTCGGTTGTAGAAATAAGTACTACGGGATTAGCTTGTTATTCTGACCCAACCAGCTTTAGTTCTTCACCAATTGTAGACCTAGACATAACGGGAGATCCAGATGTATGTGTGGAAGAAACCATCATCTACTCTGCTACTTTTTATGAAGAAGTTGATTATGTTTGGAGCATTAGTCCGGTAGATGCAGGGACGGTGGTGAGCGGTCAAAATTCTGAAGTGGTTGAGATCTTATGGCATACCGATTTAGTGGCAACTTTACAAGTAGATATGTGCGGATTGTCAGAACAGTTCCCTGTAAATGTGTATCCACTTCCAGAACCGATGGTGAATCATCCAGTTGGTTTATGTGCGGGCTCTGTTGTCACATTAAATACAACAACCCCATATCTAAGTTACAGTTGGTTAGATGAAGATGGCAATGAGGTTTCTACCCTTGCGACCCCCGATTTACCGGCTGGATATTACGAAGTTGTAGTTGTAGATGCAAATGCTTGTCAGGGTAATGGTACCTTCTTTATTGAAGAATATCCATTACCTGAAATCCGAATTTCAACACCAGAGGCTACCGCCTTTTGTACAGGCGATCCTACTCCTACTTTGTATGCACTGAATACCAATGATGGCTACACTTATCAATGGTTATTAGATGGCCTTCCTATAGGTGGAAATACCGTTTCTATCAATGCAGCGACCTTTGGAAATTATAATTTACAAGTTACAGATCTAAATGGCTGTGTCAATACTTCGAATACCATTCCTGTAGTCGACTATTGTGGACCTCCGCCAAATGGTACCTGTACAGGAGGAACTTGTACCGCACCAAATCCATGTGATCCGGGCACCGTTAGTTTTACCATTGCTTCTACTAATCAATGTCCGGAAAGTCAGTATACAAATACAACTATTGGCTTAATACCTGGTACTACTTCCTGGAACTTTGGAGACTATGACAGTGGTCCTAACAATTATTCTACAGATGAAAATCCTACGCACGATTTTTCTGTTGCTGGTTTCTTTACAGTAATTATGTATGTAGACAATACAACTGGAACCAATTGCTTCTATGCTGCGGTAGATACCGTTCCTATAGTTGCCAATTTTGATGCGGTGACTGCCTGTGCAGGAAGCCCGACGGACTTCATCGAACTAACGACTTTCTTACCGCTTCCTTTTGCAGCGGTTACTGGCTACGAATGGAATTTTGGCGATCCAGCCAGTGGAACAAACAATGCATCTACAGACCAAAACCCAACGCATACTTTTGCTACACCTGGCATTTACAATGTGTCATTAACTTCTACCAATCAAGATGGATGTACTTCTACCCGAGTGAAAGAAGTGATTGTTTACGAATCACCAGCAGTTAGCTTCCCTATTCCTGGCTTCAATTGTGAAGGAACACCATTGGAGTTCAATGCTAATGTACCCGCAAATGTGGTAGAGTTGTTATGGAACTTTGGAGACCCTGCAAGTGCTGCTGCGAATGAAGCGACCTTGGAAAACACCTTCCATGCTTTTGATAGCCCCGGAAATTACACAGTAACGCTTACAGCTACCAACATTTACGGCTGTTCTGCATCTTACAATAGCATCATCACCATTGATCCTAATCCTTTAAATGGAATCATTGATTACAGTTCCCCAATTTGTGAAGGAGTGACGATGACGCTTACGGCTCCTGCTGGAGGTGCAAGTTGGATATGGAGTTCTGGCGAAATAACAGAAAGTATTCAAAAATCAGAAGCAGGTATTTACGGAGTGACGATGACGGATGCAATGGGTTGTATTTATATCCCTGGCGCTGCAACGCTGGATGTTATCCCTGCACCGGATGCCAATATTCTTGCGACAGAATTTAATGAATTTGGGCAACCAATAGAAAATTTCTACTTCGATTATTCCACTTGTGAAGGTGAAGGAGTTACGCTTTCTGTTGTTGGCCAAGGTAATTATACTTACCAATGGTCCGTTGGTTCTTCTTCCACTCAGCTTATTTACGATGATACACACTTAGGTTACCTAACAGTTGGTGTACACGACTTCATTGTCACTGTAACTGATGTCAGCACCGGATGTACTAGTGAAGTTGGACCATATACGGTGACCATAAACCCTTTACCAACGAATGTTCAAATTACGGCAAATCCAATTCCAGTTTGTGCACCTCAAATGACGACTTTCTCTGTTCTAAGTCCGCAAGTGGGTTATACCTACCTTTGGAGTAACGGCGCCATTGGAGAAACGATGGTAACCAGCATTGCTGGAGAATATTACGTAACTGCCATCACTCCTTTTGGCTGTTCTGGCGAATCGAATACGCTGGAAATCTTTTCAGCACCAGACATTACATTAGTTCCCGATGGTTGCCACGAACGATGTGCTCCAGATGAAATTTGTTTACCAAACATTCCAGGCGTTGTTAGCTATCAATGGTTTTTAGATGGAAATCTAATTCCTGCACCTGAAGGAACAATTGCCAATTATGTAGCTGATTCTACTGGAAATTACCAAGTATTACTTACCGATGGAAATGGCTGTACTGCACTTTCCGATGGACTTCATCTGACCATTTTGCCTATTGACACTATGATGTTGATGTTTGATGCTTGCGTTGGAGAAATGATA
>JBLHRR010000026.1:0-45150 GCA_047626155.1 Saprospiraceae bacterium
GAACGGTTCCCTTTCCGAAAGTAGCGTTTGATCCAACAATAACTGCACGTCCATAGTCCTGTAATGCTGCTGCTAAGATTTCGGAGGCAGAGGCACTGAAGGAATTAACCATAACGATGAGTGGACCATCGTATTGAACGCTTGGATCACTGTCTGCTAAAATTTCGGGGCTGTGGTCACGGGCTTTCACCTGAACGATTGGGCCTTCTTCGATGAAGAAGCCAGACATACGCTGTACATCTCTCAAGGAACCTCCGCCATTATTACGAAGATCGAGGATGATGCCGTTTACATTGTGGCCTTTCAATTTCGCTAATTCTTTCTCAATGTCTTTTGCACAACTTCTACCGTTTCTTCTACTGAAGTCTGCATAGAATTGTGGTAATTTGATATAACCGATATTTTTTACTTTATCATCAGCAGCATCCAAATCAAGGATTACTGATTTCGCATAACTGTCTTCCAATTGAACTATGTCTCTTGTGATTGGAATGACTTCCTCACTACCATCTACCTTCTTTACTGTTAAGTTTACCTCTGTTCCTTTTTTACCTCGAATCAATTGTACTACATCATCTAAAGGCATTCCAGTGATATCTACTGGATCCTCTCCTTTTTGAGCTACCTTAATGATCAGGTCTTTTTCTTCCAATGATTTCCCTTTCCATGCAGGCCCCCCAGGAATGATGCGAACAACTAAGGTATGCTCTCCATCTTCTCTCAACTGTGCTCCGATTCCCTCCAAGGTTCCAGACATACGGATGTCAAAATTTTCTTTGTCTTTTGGTGCGAAGTAAGTCGTATGTGGATCAAAGACGTTTGTGATCGAGTTAATGTAAGAGCTTAAGAATACGGTACGCTTACGTTTATCCAATCGCTTATACCAAGCGTTAAAGTCTTTAAGTACTTTTGCTCTACAGTCTGTTAATAGTTCTTCTTTTGATTTTCCTTTGAGGTCTTCATCTCCTTCATCCTGCTTTTTAATTTTAGCAGCCATTTCGGTCATAATTTCGTAGGTCGTCATGTCTCTCCAGTATGCTTTTAGCTCTTCGTCATTTTTAGCATATTTCTTTTTCTCGCCATCCAACTCAATATTGTTAGCGCTATTCAAGTCGACTGGAGCATCTACAAATTCCTTGTAGTAGCCTCTGGTCTTATCAATACTATTATTAAGTAATTCAATAGAAAGGTTGAAAAATTCGAAGGTTCCAGTCAGAGCTTCATCATCGATAGTAGTTTTATATTTTTCGAGTTTTGCTACATCTTCCTCTGTCAACCATCTTTTGCCGCCATCAAGACGTTCTAGGTAGAGGTCATAGGCTTTTTCTGAAAAGTCGTCGTCAATAGCAACAGGTGCGTAATGTAGTTGCTTCAAACCACCGAGTAGTCTTTGTATCAGTACCGCTTCTTTTTCTGCGCTGGAGGTAGCTGGATAATAAAAGCCAGCGAGGAGAACTGCCAAACAGGCAATGGAAAGATAAATGGATCCTCTAAATTTCATATTTCTCTTATTTTAATAATGGGATAAAAAGGTAGTTGTTAGGGTATTTCTCTATTCGTTATTCGCTTTCACATTGCTAAATGTAGTCATTTTCACATTAAAATGTTCGGCTATAACCTTGCCATGAATTATTTTTAACGATTTAATAACGAAATATTTCGTACTTCTGATATGTGAGGGGAAATTTTGCTTAAAAAAAGAAGTAATTAGCTTACTCTTAAACGGGCAATAGCATCTACTATGCTAACGAAATTCCTCACGCGGAGAGCACAGAGGGAGAAGAACAAACTGCATAAAACGTGTCTTCACTTTTGGTGCTCTTTCTCAATCCAAAGAACAAATCTATCAACAAACTCCAATAAAAATGCCCTGAAAGAGGATTCTCTTTCAAGGCATTTTTTTTCATCTACAGGTCACTAAAAAGTCATCCCGTAAATTATCGTTGCAAAATTAGTCCTACAAGAATGGAGCAATAACTAAAGCTACTACAGACATCAATTTCAACAAGATATTCAAAGATGGACCAGAAGTATCCTTAAATGGATCACCTACTGTATCACCTACTACTGCTGCTTTGTGTGCCTCAGAACCTTTATAGTGTTTTTCTCCTTGGATCGTTACACCTTCTTCAAACATCTTCTTCGCATTATCCCAAGCACCACCTGCGTTTGATTGGAAGATGGCCATCATTACACCACAAACGGTTACACCTGCTAATAATCCACCTAACATTTCAGCACCGCCACCAAATCCAATAACAACTGGACTAATCACTGCCAATAAACCTGGTAAAACCATTTCACGAATAGAGGCATTAGTAGAAATTTCAACACATTTGCTGTATTCTGGTTTGCCATCTGCTGCATCAAATACGGCACGATCGGATTTACTCCATTCATCCATTTCTTTTCCTTCATTCTTTTTCATCATCGCTAAAGCAGCTTTCAATTCAGGAATTTCTTTGAACTGTCTTCTTACTTCTTGAATCATATCCATCGCTGCACGTCCTACCGCACCCATTGACATAGCGGAGAAAACGAAAGGTAACATACCTCCAATGAATAATCCAGCCATTACTACTGGTTTAGAAATGTCAATAGTAGTGATACCTGCAGTTACCATAAAGGCGGCAAATAATGCCAAGGCAGTTAATGCTGCTGAACCAATCGCAAATCCTTTTCCGATAGCTGCTGTAGTGTTCCCTACTGCATCTAATTTATCCGTACGTTGACGTACTTCTTTTGGCAATTCAGCCATCTCAGCTATACCACCTGCATTATCAGAAATAGGCCCGTAAGCATCTACTGCTAATTGAATACCTGTATTAGAAAGCATTCCTACTGCAGCAATCGCGATACCATATAATCCAGCAAAGTGATGTGCTCCAATAATAGCTGCTGCTAAAATTAAAGTAGGAAACAAAGTTGACATCATACCAACTCCCAAACCTGCGATGATATTTGTTGCTGCACCTGTTACAGATTGGTCAACAATACCTTGAACTGGTTTAGTACCTGTACCTGTATAGTATTCTGTGACTTTACCAATCGCTAATCCGGAAACCAGGCCGATAATTACAGCATAGAAAACTCCCATAGAAGTGTACATTGTTGGATCGCCAACTACTTCCCAAGTGCTAGGAAGCATCCATTGAATAATAAGGAAAGTCAATACCAGCATTAATCCGGCAGCAGTAAATTCTCCCATATTTAATGCTTTATGAGGATCACCACCGTCTTTTACTTTTACTAAAAAAGTACCAATTATAGAAGTTATAATTCCTGTACTAGCTAATACTAATGGTAATAAAACGGCATTTAATCCGCCCCATTCATTACTAGTATCAAATGCACCAGAAGCCATGAATGCAGTACCTAGTACCATTGTACCAATGATAGAACCTACATAAGATTCAAAAAGGTCAGCGCCCATACCAGCAACATCTCCTACATTATCACCAACGTTATCTGCAATCGTTGCAGGATTTAATGGGTGATCTTCAGGAATACCTGCTTCTACTTTACCTACCAAGTCAGCTCCAACGTCTGCTGCTTTAGTATAGATACCTCCACCGACACGTGCAAATAAAGCGATAGAAGATGCTCCAAAAGAGAACCCTGTTAAAATAGTAATTACTCTTCTTACTTCTTCCATTGTTTCGACACCAAACATACCTTTAAATACAATGAATAAGGTACCTAATCCTAAAACACCTAATCCAACTACACCTAATCCCATAACAGCACCACCCGCGAAAGCGACTTCTAATGCTTTCCCAAGGCTAGTTCTAGCGGCTTGTGTTGTTCTTACATTTGCTTTAGTAGCTACTTTCATTCCTATGAAACCAGCTAAAGCAGAACAAATCGCACCTAGTATAAAAGATAAAGCGACCATCCAGGAAGAATTAACACCTGCAGTACCAGCTAATATGGCAGCTACCACAACTACAAAGACTGCAAGTACTTTGTATTCTGCTCTTAAAAATGCCATCGCACCATCAGAAATATTTTTAGCAATAAATGCCATTTTTTCGGAACCGACCTCTTGTTTACTAACCCAAGAAGATTTCCAGAAGGTGTATAGTAACGCTACTACACCAAAAACTGGAATTGCCATTGTAATTGTATCACCCATAATCTTTTTACGTTTAAAAGTTGATTTTAATAATAAAGGCATCCACTATGCTTAATATTTGGACACCTACTTTGTTTTTTAATTAGAGAACACGCAAAAGTAATTTTTTTTTAATATCTGGCAAAATAATAATACTATTATAAGACAGTAATTGCCACACAAAAAGCGCTCAGCTACTTTTTTGGCTTAGCTAATCCATGTTGTCTTCTCTTCAATCGCTGTTCTTGGACTTGCTGGAATTTCGATGTCACAATAGCCCATGTAAAAGAACCCTAGGCAGTGTTCTTCATCCGCTAACTGTAGAAAGTCCCCCATCTCGGCTATTGTTTTTGGGCTACTCCAATAAGATCCGATGCCATAAGCGGTACAAGACAACCACATATTTTGCACCGCACAGCCAACCGCCGCTATTTCTTCCCACTCAGGTATTCGCTCCTCTAAGTCGCGCTGCATACAGATCGCAATCACACAGGCAGATTGAGTGGGCTTCATAACGGTCTTTTCATATTTCTTTTCAGAATAGCGATCTCCAGCTGCCTGTCTATATTTTGCTCCAAGTATCTCACCGAGTAAGATTAAGGAATCTCCAGTGATCACTTTGAAGCGCCAAGGCTCCGTCAGTCGGTGTGTAGGGGCGACATTGGCATTTTCCAGGATTTCTTTGATAATGGATTTCTCAATAGGTTTACCATTATACATCTTTGGAAAGACAGAACGGCGACTTCTAATGAGCTTATTGACATTACTTGGATCGAACATAAATTGCTGATTTTGAAAAACGAAGATAGTAAAAATCGATCAGCTAGAAGAGAACTACAGGGAAACTGTAAATATATTTAGGACACATTATATTTAATTTTTAGACTAATCTAAAAATTAGTTCTATCTTTGCTTCAATGCATCAATTATCACATACCGAAGAGAATTATCTCAAAGCCATCTTTAAGACCTCTGAGCCAGAGAATAAAGCAGCGAGTACCAATGAAATCAGCCAACGGATGAGCGTCAGTGCTGCTTCTGTTTCTGACATGCTCAAGCGTTTATCGAAGAAGGAGCTGATTCATTATGAAAAGCATCGGGGAGTTGTATTAACAGAACTTGGTCATAAGCTGGCTACAAATCTGATTCGAAAGCACCGGCTCTGGGAAGTATTTTTAGTGGATAAATTAGATTTCTCCTGGGATGAGGTGCATGACATCGCTGAAGAACTGGAACACATTGAGTCTCCAAAACTAGTAGACAAACTCGATGCCTTTCTAGGGCATCCTCGCTTCGACCCTCATGGTGATCCGATTCCGGATACTGATGGTAATTATGCTTTTCGTAAACAGGTTTTATTAGCCGATTTGCCCTTACAAAAAACGGCTATTGTGGTAGGTGTGTTAGAGCATAGCACTCCCTTTTTGCAATATCTGGATCAAACACAACTGAACCTAGGTTCTGCCTTTTATATTACTGAAAAATTTGAATACGATCAATCTCTGAAAATTCAGTTGGCGGATGGCACTATTCACTTACTGACACATAAGGTGGGTAAGCAGATTCTCGTGCAGCAGAAGGATTGATTTTTTGGTAACCGCAACGACACTACGAAGACGCTACGGTTTTCTTAAATGAAACATCCTTAAATATTTTTTTTCCTTGCGCCCCTTTGCGCCATATCGATCACCCTCCCTTCATCGACAAACATAAAAAACAATGAACCTACATTATTATTTCAAGCCTGCAAAAGTTTTGTTTTTCGCTCTTATATTCCTTTCGAATTCACAGGCGCAAGACAAGCTCAAAGTAGTCGCTACTGCTTCTATGATCGCTGACATGGCAAAGCAAATAGCAGGCGACAAAGTAAGTATTGAATGTATCGTTCCGATAGGTGGTGATCCGCATTTACATAGTCCTACTCCTCGCGATGTAAAGATGGTAGCTGCGGCGGATTTAATCTTGAAAAATGGATTAACTTTCGAAGGTTGGTTGTCTGAATTAATTGACAATTCGGGTACAAAAGGAACCTCTGTTCTAGTGACGGAAGGCGTCAATGCTATAGAGAGTCCGACGTATAAAAACTCAAGTGATCCGCATGCTTGGATGGATATTACTAATGGTTACATCTACATCAAAAACATAAGGGATGCTTTGATCAAACTCGACCCTAACAATAAGGCATTTTATGAAAACAAACATGATCTTTATCTTAAAAACCTGGAAGAAACCCACGCTTATATTCATCAGTTAGTTCAGACCATTCCGAAAGAACGTAGGATACTTATTACCTCTCACGATGCCTTCCAATACTATGGCAGACAGTACGGCATTCAACTCGAAGCTGTCATGGGAATATCCACTGATGTTGATGTTCAAACCTCTGATATGATCCGCTTGAATAAGGTCATCAAGTCTTCGGGCGTGCCTGCCATTTTCATGGAAAGTACCATCAACCCTAAGCTACTTAAACAGTTGGCTGCGGACAACGGAATCGCGATAGGTGGAGAGCTTTATGCAGATTCCATCGGCGATGAAGACAGTCCAGCTCCGAGCTATATCGATATGCTGCGTCACAATACAGAAGTGATTGCGAAAGCATTAACTCAAGAAAAGAAAAAACAAGGTACACACGAAGAAGGTTCTAAGGATTCATCGAGAACGAATTGGTGGTTATATGGGATAATCGCTGTCCTAGGAATTGGAGGGTTTTTACTCGTTATTAAGAAGATAGATCAGTAGTTTCATTTCCAACATACTCATGAAAATAAACAACTATGAACTCGACCATTTCAGTAAAAGGCCTTTCTGTTTCTTATGATAAAAAACGGGTATTAACCAATATATTTTTAGAAATACAACCCGCCCAAATCTATGGCGTCATTGGACCAAATGGAGCGGGGAAGTCTACTCTATTTAAAGCGATTTTGGGCCTGATAGAAACCAACTCTGGCACCATTACAGTCAATGGACAAAACGTAGAAAAGCAACGAAAGGAATTGTGCTATGTCCCTCAGAAAAACGATGTGGATTGGACTTTCCCTGCAACGGTTTTTGACATCGTTATGATGGGAAGATATCCACACAAAAAGATGTTGCAGCGCTTGAATAAAGAGGATCGGGATATAGCGATGGACGCCTTGGAAGAGCTGGGCATTCCTCAGCTCAAAAACCGACAAATCGGAGAACTTTCTGGCGGGCAACAACAGCGAGTTTTCCTTGCTCGAGCACTTTGTCAGCAGGCAGAAATTTTCCTCCTAGATGAGCCTTTTGTTGGTGTCGATATGACTACAGAAGATCAGATTATCACTACCTTAAAAAAACTGGCGGGCGAGGGCAAGACCTTACTGGTTGTTCACCATGATCTGTCAACTGTTCCTGAGTATTTTGATCAGGTGATTTTATTGAATCAACGATTGATTACTTACGGAAAAACAAAGGAGACTTTTACGCAAGAGAATATTTCGAAGGCTTATGGTGGGCAGTTGCCTATTTTGCATAAGGCGGGAGGATTGTAGTATTTTTGTTGTTTGTTCGCAGTTGTTAGTTCCCCCAGACAAAACTATTTAAAATAATAGCCTACTATCTATTTCTAAAAATACCCTCCAAAGAAAAAGATAATCCCCTGCAACACTAGCCAAGCATAAACCCCAGCCACAATATCATCCAACATTACAGAAAACGGACTGTGCATTTTTCCATCAATAGCTCTAATCCCAAGTGGTTTTAGAATATCAAAAAAACGAAAGAGGACGAAGGCAAAAAAGACATACCAGTGATTGAAAGGCATGAACAGCATTGTGATCCAAACACCAACGCTTTCGTCCATTACAACTCTGGATGGGTCATGGCCCCAGTCTTTTTCTAATACTTTACAACTCCAAGTTCCCAAAGCTGTAAAGACGATACTAAGGCCAATAAGCCACCAATTGATCAATTCGGGTTGCCAAAAATATAAGGCATAATAAACCAGGATACCGAAGATGGTTCCAAAGGTGCCGGGTGCCAGGGGTAGAAAGCCGAAACCAAAGGAGGTTCCGATTGCTTTCGCCGTATTTTTTTTTAAGGTACTCATGAGTTTAACTTTAACCGTTAACTAAAACTTCCCACTGACGTGTTGTAAGGCGTAACTAATGCGAAAATGCGTTCGCTCTGCGGCCTCTGCGTGAGTAAAATACATATTAGAACTCTTTACTGCGGAAGTAGCTCCCTCATGAATGTTCCGAATTCTATTGCCCAAGCTGCTTCGTATGCTTTGGAAGCAATGAAGATCGTAAAGAGTACATATATAGCCAAGAGTAGATAGGCTTTTATTTTCCCCATTCCATCACCGAAAATATAAATAACAAATGCCACTATGGTGGAAACCAATAAGATGACTCTAAGTTCTGTGATATTTTCTACTGTATCCGGGCTCATAGATATCGGTCCATATATTATTGTGAAAAGGAAAAGTGGGAGTCCTAATGCAAAACATACATCGAATATATTACTTCCCAAGGCATTGGCTACTGCATCGTCATATTCTCCAGCCATCGCATCTCGGTAGGAGAGGATGGTGTCAGGAACAGAGGTTGCCGCCGACGCTAACACTACTGCTACAAAGTAGGTTTTAATACCCGCTCCAAGAGCCAGGCCTTCACAGGCAATCACTAGTAAGGCACAAGCGCCTCCAATAACAAGCATAGCTACTATAAGCAAGGACCATGCATTAGCATTGTTGATTTCTTTTTTTATAAAAAGTGGCTCCAGGTCTAAAGTCAACAGACACATCAGCCAAGATTTCTCAGAGCCGCTCCCTTCATCCTCTTCTTTGTTCCCTTCATCTTCCTCTTTCCCACTTCCGCTACTCATTGTTGTCAACATTACTATCACATAAATCGCATAGACCATCATTAGAATTAGTCCATGCCACCAGTTCAGAGAATCTCCTTTTATTACAAAGATCAAGATCAGCTCTGCAAAAATAAGAGACAGCCCATCTCGCCAAATTACTTTTTTGGAAACGGTCACCTTCTTGGCCAAACCATAGCCGATAACCGCAAGAATAACAACAGCCGGAATAATCATCCCATTGAAAATAGCCGAGCCCGCCGTAGTCCCGATTCCTGCGGCAAAACCGTCTTTATCGCGCAAGACAAACAAGAACCAAATGGTCGTAAATAGTTCGGGCATGGAACTACCGATAGCATTAATGGTTGCCCCTCTAACGCCATCGTTTAGGTTTCTTCCAATATATTCTGAGGCTACTTCAAAACCGTCGCTGGCTTTCCAAATGATAAGACAGCAAAGAGAAATTAGCAGAATATGAATAATGATCATTGTATTTTTAGTGTTGTGCGGGTCAATCTACGATTTGCATCACTGTCCACCTAAAGGAATTTTCCTTAAAAAAGACAGCTTTCAAATCACAAATTAGAGGTAAGCAACAGATTTAAATCCGTAGATTTCATTTGAAAACGCTCGCCTAAATATTCATTAGTCATACAACCTTTATAGGTATAGACACCATGGCGAACACCCAAATCTCCAAAGATCAAACGTTCAATTCCTCCGACACTACTTGCTTTTAACAATATAGGCACGATAATATTCCCAACGGCAATCGAAGCCGTTCTCGCTACCCGTGAAGCGATATTTGGAACGCAATAATGAATGATTCCATACTTTTCAAAAGTCGGATTATCGTGAGAGGTCACTTCCGAAGTGGCGAAGCAACCACCCTGATCAATACTTACGTCAATAATAACGGAACCTGGTTTCATTTTCGAAACAATATCTTCACTGACCATGATGGGTGAGCGACCTGTTTCTGAATGAATTGCTCCGATGACTACATCTGCAGTTAGCAACTCTTTTTCGAGTTGGCGAGGATTAAAAGAAGAGGTATTTAACTGGCGCCCAACCTGACTTTGCAGGCGCATTAATTTAGAAATATTGTTGTCAAAAACACGAATATCTGCTCCAAGTCCCATAGCTGCACGAGTCGCAAATTCAGCAACTACCCCGGCACCCAATATGACAACTTTAGCAGAGGGCACTCCAGAAATTCCACCTAATAACACTCCTTTTCCGCCTTTACTATTAGTCAATAATTCCGCCGCAGTAATTACGGCATTTAGTCCGGCCATTTCGCTCATGATGCGAACAACAGGAAAAGACCCCACTTCATCTTTTATATATTCCAATGCCAAAGCAATGACTCTTTTTTGCTTTAAGCGAAATAAGAAATCTGCTGTGATAATGGGAAGGTGCAATGGAGAAAAAAGAATTTGATCAGTACGCATCAAATCAATCTCTTTCAAGGTTGGTGGTGCTATTTTGATAAGGATATCCGATTTAAAAACCTGTTCCTTACTATGGGCAACATCAGCTCCTGCTTCAGAGTAATCGTGATCAGAGTAATTGGACTTTTCGCCAGCCCCGGATTCTATCACCACTCGATGCCCATGGCTAATCAATGAAGCCACGGCTGAAGGAACCAGTGCCACCCGGCGTTCCTGCAAGGTCGTCTCCTTTGGTATCCCAATAAAAAGGCTGTTTGATTTTCGCTTCCGCTGCAAGACTTCAGGTTGTGCCTGGAGCCCTCCATCTGTGAAGACTTTAGGAATCGGTATTCTCTTCTGCTTATCGCTCATGCAGCTGTGTTGTGTTGTTACTAATGCGTTACCTACAAAAATATAAACTTTCGGGTGGAATCGTCAGATAATTCAATTTTAATTTTAACGCAGTCCTCTGGAACTATAGGCTCTACCAGCTCCGGCCATTCTACAAAGCAGTAGGCATTTGCATATAAGTAGTCCTCAATTCCAATATCTATAGCTTCATCCAGACTATCCAAACGGTACAAGTCAATGTGGTAGATTAATTTTCGTTTACCATTTGCCTTATAGGTATACTCATTTACCAGTGAAAAAGTTGGACTATTGGCCGCTTCTTTTACTCCTAAAATGGAACATATTTTCTTGACCAGTGTGGTCTTACCTGCCCCTATCTCGCCATAGAGCAAAAAGCAGGTACTTTCGCCTGCAAAATCAAATAGTTGAGCGGCTACCTGATCTAATTCTTCCAGGTCTTTTATTGTTATCGTTACTGTTTTATTTCGATCCATTTTTGATGACTTTGATGGTTCTACAAAACTACACACTATCATTCATCTTTTTTATAAAATTTAACATAAATAACTAAGAAAAGGACTTTAAAAAAACATACACACAACCAGCTGATTAACAGGTACTTAAGAATTGAAATAAGAATAAAAAGAGTGATGCCTCTTTTTGTGGAAAACTAATCCCAAGATCTACCTATCAAAGGCCTCAAAACGCTTTAAAATACCCTCCTTTTTTTGTACTTTCGCCACATGGAATCATCAGAAAATAATAAAGACCCAGAAAAGAAAAAAGGGAATTATGGTGCGGATAATATCCAAGCACTGGAAGGCATCGAAGCCGTTAGAAAACGGCCCGGAATGTACATTGGTAGTACCGATACAAAAGGACTTCACCACCTGGTGTGGGAGGTTATCGATAACTCTATTGATGAGCACCTCGCCGGGCACGCCACTTCTATCGATACCATTATTCATCCTGACAATTCAATCAGTGTGATTGATGATGGTCGAGGTATCCCAACTGGTATGCATAAGAAGCTACAGAAATCAGCCCTAGAGGTTGTAATGACTGTTTTGCACGCCGGTGGTAAATTTGATAAAGACACCTACAAAGTATCCGGTGGTCTCCACGGAGTTGGGGTATCTTGTGTAAATGCACTATCTGGTTACCTCAAAGCAGAAGTTCACAGAGATGGTCAAGTTTGGCAACAGGAATATTCTGAGGGTAAACCAACCAGCGAAGTTATTCTTGTAGGCAAAACCGACAAGAGAGGAACCACCATCACTTTCAAACCTGACGCAGGAATCTTTGAAATGGTTATTTATAAGTATGAGACTTTAGCTGCGCGTATTAAGGAATTATCCTACCTGAACAAAGGACTAAAACTTTCCCTCACCGATGAGCGGGAAGTGGATGAGAATGGCGCTTTTAAAAGAGAAGATTTCTACTCTGAAGGAGGACTGAAAGAATTCGTTCTTTATCTGGACGAAAACAAAACGAGGTTGATCGACGAACCGATCTATGTTACTGGAAAAGAAGAAAACGTAGAAATCGAGGTCGCAATGACTTACAATACGACTTACTCGGAAAGCATCCACAGTTACGTTAACAATATCAACACGCGGGAAGGTGGAACACACGTTTCTGGTTTTAGAAGAGCAATAAACAGAGAGTTCGAAAAATACGCGCAGACCAATAATTTGTTTAGCAAATTGAAATTCAAAGTTTCCGGAGAGGATTTCCGAGAAGGATTGACTGCCATTGTTTCTGTAAAAGTACCAGAACCTCAGTTCAAAGGTCAGACGAAAGGAGAACTTGGAAACTCAGAGGTAACGGGTATCGTATCTCGCGCCGTAGGTGATTCTTTAAAAGCATACTTAGAAGAAAACCCTAAGCTCGCCCGACGAATCATTGACAAGGTTATTCTTGCGGCTACCGCTCGACATGCTGCCCGTAAAGCACGGGAAATGGTGCAACGTAAAAATATTTTGACCGGAAGTGGTTTACCTGGAAAATTGTCTGATTGTAGTTCTAAAGATCCTGTTGCTTCTGAGATATTCCTTGTAGAGGGAGACTCGGCAGGCGGGACAGCGAAGCAAGGACGTGATCGTTTCTTCCAAGCTATTTTGCCTTTGCGTGGTAAGATTCTAAATGTAGAAAAAGCCCTCGAACATAAGATTTACGAAAACGAGGAAATCAAGAATATGTTTACCGCTCTTGGTGTCAGCATCGAAGACAAAGACGGCGAACGTCATCTTAATATAGAGAAGCTTCGTTACCACAAGATAGTCATCATGTGTGATGCCGACGTCGATGGTAGCCACATTGTTACACTGATCTTAACTTTCTTCTACCGATACATGAAGCCGCTAATTGACAATGGCTACATTTACATTGCTGCTCCCCCACTCTATCTTATAAAAAAAGGAAAGCAATTCAGGTATTGCTGGAATGAAGAAGAGCGTCAGGAAGCCATACAAGCTTATCAAAAAGATGAAAACGATACTTCCGTAAAAATCCAACGATATAAGGGACTTGGAGAGATGAACGCAGATCAACTTTGGGAAACGACTATGGATCCTGACGCGCGTACACTCCGAAGAGTAACCATCGATGATGCAGTGGAATCGGATCGCGTTTTCTCTATGTTGATGGGAGATGAAGTACCGCCTAGACGTGCTTTCATTGAGGAAAATGCGAAGTATGCGAAGGTAGATGTGTAACTAAACATCTTTAAATAGATAAATAAAAGGCCACTGCGAGTATTACTTGCAGTGGCTTTTTTAGTTCCAAATGATTATTTATACTGTCTTAGAAAGCCACTAGCATTTCCCCTCAGTTCTGATTACCTTTGTGCCTCATTTCAAAGAAAAAAGACTATGGCATCAGAAGCATTTGAAAAAGTCAAAAATTTATTGTCTGAAATAGACAGTACCGTGTTGAAGAATAAAGAGGAACTAGAGCAATTCCGAATCAAGTATTTGGGTAGTAAAAATATCCTAAAACCATTGATGGGAGAAATTCGAAATATTGCTAATGAGCAAAAAAAGCAATACGGACAATTGGTGAATGAGCTGAAGCAAAAAGCAGCCGATAAATTCGGACGCCTTAAAGATGGTCTTGAAAGTTCAGCGGATGCAGAGCAAGCACAACAACTTGACCTCACCGCTCCTGCCGAACCTGGAGAAATGGGTTCTACTCACCCAATCACCATTACCTTAAATCGAATCATTGACATCTTCGGTAAGATCGGCTTTGCTGTCGCAGAGGACCGAGAGATCGAGGACGACTGGCATAACTTCACAGCCATGAACACTCCGGAAGATCATCCGGCACGTGACATGCAGGATACGTTCTACTTACAGGATAGTACAACAATGCTCCTACGAACGCACACTTCCTCTGTTCAATCCAGAACCATGATGGCGCAGCAACCTCCGATTCGTATTATTGCACCGGGTCGGGTGTATCGTAATGAGACCATTTCTGCACGAGCCCATTGCCAGTTCCATCAGGTGGAAGGCTTGTACATTGATGAAAATGTTTCTTTCGCGGACATGAAGCAAACGCTCTTGTATTTTTCTCAGGAAATGTACGGACCGGATACTAAGATCCGTATGCGTCCTTCTTACTTCCCTTTTACGGAACCAAGTGCAGAAATGGACGTCTCTTGTTTTATCTGTAACGCAGAAGGTTGTAATGTTTGTAAATACACCGGTTGGGTAGAGATCATGGGTTGCGGAATGGTAGATCCAAAAGTTTTAGAAAACTGCGGGATTGATGCCAAACGTTATAGTGGCTTTGCTTTCGGAATGGGGATTGAACGACAGGCGATGTTACTTTGGAAAATTAATGACATCCGTTTGTTATTCGAAAACGATGTACGCTTTTTAAAGCAATTCAAATCTGCGCTGTAAGGGAATTTAGCTTTGCCATATTAAGAGGGTAACCGCAACGGCGCAAAGAGACGCTACGTTAAACGCTACGAAAAAAAATAAACGTTGCGGGAACGTTGCGCTTCGTTGCGCCGTTGCGGTTACCACACTACACTAATCCAATCACTATAGAAATAGTATTTCATGAAACCAAGCATCCCTAAAGGCACCCGAGATTTTGCACCAGAGCAGGTAATCAAGCGACAATACATTTTTGATACCATTCGTAAGATTTTTGTTAAGTACGGTTACCAACCACTGGAAACTCCAACCATGGAGAACCTTTCTACCCTTACGGGGAAATACGGAGAGGAAGGGGATAACCTCGTTTTTAAAGTATTGAATAATGGAGACTTTTTAAGTAAAGCAGATCAAAATGCTTTAGCAGAAAAAAACTCTAAAAAAATAGTTCCCTCCATCTCTAAACGCGGTTTGCGTTATGACTTGACAGTTCCTTTTGCTCGCTTCGTGGTCATGAATCAACACCTGATCAACTTCCCTTTTAAACGTTATCAGATACAGCCGGTATGGCGAGCGGATCGTCCACAGAAAGGACGTTACCAAGAATTCTACCAATGTGATGTAGACGTGGTTGGTTCTGACTCTCTGATGTATGAGGCAGAATTGGTACAAATTTATGACGAGGTTTTTGCTCAACTGGGCCTAAATGTAACCATCAAAATAAACAACAGAAAGGTACTCTACGGAATGGCGGAAGCGGCTGGCATCGCGGATCAGTTTATGGATATGACCGTGGCCATTGACAAGCTGGATAAAATCGGAATGGAAGGTGTTCGCAAAGAATTGGCGAAGCGGGGTATTGGCGAAGCTGCCATTGACAAAATAGAAAAGATGCTTGGCACCAAATCGTTGGAACCTCTGAAAGCATTATTCGTAGATAGTCCTACCGGGCTAAAAGGTTTAGAGGAATTGGAAACCTTTCACCAATATTTTGACTTAGCGGCTCCAGTAAACAAAGTGGAATTTGACATTACACTGGCTAGAGGTTTAAGTTATTACACTGGATGTATATTTGAGGTTATAACAGAGGAAGTGAAAATTGGAAGTATTGGTGGTGGTGGTCGTTATGATGACTTGACGGGAGTGTTCGGATTGAAGAATGTATCTGGGGTTGGTGTTTCTTTTGGGGCGGCACGTATTTATGATGTTATGGAGGAGTTGAATTTGTTCCCAAATGATTTTCAATCTAATTTAAAGGTATTGATTCTTACGCATGATAAGGAGACACACTTACATGCTTTCAAATGTTTGAACGCTTTGCGCAAAGCGAGTATTAATGCTGATTTGTATCCTTCTCCTGTTAAATTTAAAAAGCAGATGAAATATGCGAATGATCGAAAGGCGCCTTTTATAATTGTTATTGGGGAGGATGAGATGAGTAGTGGTTTGTTGAGTTTTAAGAATATGGAGACGGGGGAGCAGGAGAAGTTGTCTTTGGATGACATTATTGAGCGGCTTGGTTAGTAACGTTTCTATTATTTATGAAGGTAGGTTTTTCGACTCTTACCTTGCTCGAAATACAAAAAGTAAGCGTATTGTTATCCCTCGACTCGCTGCGCTCACTCAGGATGACAGGATAAATATCTTTATTTTTTCTGCTCGTGTTCGACTTTCTGCTGTGCCTCCTTCGACAAACTCAAAGTAAGCTACTAGGAATTTAAGCGTGATCGACCGAGATAGGTCTAATATCTACTATAAATCTAAGTTTTAATCAAAAAAGAAAATGCCTAAATATTCTACCCTTCAAGCAATTCAAAAAGACCTGAACAGCGGTACAACTTCTTGTGCTACGCTCGTGGAGTATTATCTGTCGCAGATAGACGCAAATCAGGGACTTAATGCTTATGTCGAAGTTTTTGAATCTGAGGCGAAAGCAAAAGCTGCCGAGTTGGACGAACGATTTAAAAACGATCCAACATCTGTTGGGCGACTTTTTGGGATGGTGATTTCCATTAAAGATTTATTGTGTTATAAAGATCATCCGGTTACTGGCGGTTCTAAAATCTTGGAAGGTTTTACTTCTGTTTTTTCTGCGACAGCTATAGAACGTCTTCTAGCAGAGGATGCCATTATCATCGGGCGAGTAAATTGCGATGAATTCGGAATGGGCTCTGCCAATGAGCATTCTGTGTATGGGGCCGTAAAAAATGGATTGGACCAAAGCAAAGTATCCGGTGGCTCTTCCGGCGGCTCTGCGGTGGCGGTTCAGATGGATACCTGTCTGGCTTCTATTGGCTCCGATACGGGAGGTTCTGTTCGACAGCCTGCTGCCTTTTGTGGGCTTGTGGGTATGAAACCTTCATATGGTCGCATTTCCAGGCATGGCTTATTGGCCTATGCTTCTTCCTTTGATCAAATTGGTACCATCAGTAATTCTGTAGAGGATGCGAGTATACTGTTAGAAATAATGGCGGGTGCTGACGGATTTGATGGAACCTGTAGTAAACGGCCTATTGAAAAATTTTCGGAAATAACGAAAATGACCAAGCCTTCGAAAATTGCCTATTTCGGCAATGCGGTCCACAATGAAAAACTAGATAAGAATATTCGTTCTGCTACAGAAGATTTATTAACGCGGTTAAAGACAGAAGGACACCATGTCGAAGCGGTAGATTTTGAATACCTCGACTATTTGGTTCCAACCTATTATGTATTGACCACTGCGGAAGCCTCTTCCAATCTCTCCCGTTATGATGGACTTCGTTATGGACACCGAAGTGAGCATGCCGATACTTTAACACAGAGTTATAAAGCAAGTAGAACGGAAGGGTTTGGCACGGAAGTGAAGCGCCGGATAATGCTAGGAACTTTTGTGTTGAGTAGCGGTTATTATGATGCTTATTTTTCTAAGGCACAAAAAGTTCGGCGTTTGGTTCGCGATTTTTTGAATCAACTCTTCGAAGAATATGATTATTTAATTTTGCCAACTACTCCTGAGACCGCATGGCCTATTGGCCAAAAAGGCAGTGACCCTATAAAAGCCTACTTAGCTGACATTTACACTGTTTTAGCCAATTTAGCAGGCATTCCTGCCATCTCTATTCCACTTGGGAAAAGCGATGATGGCATGCCTTTTGGAATTCAGATCATGACCCGTGCGTTTAATGAACAGGAGCTTTTGAACTTCACTACATATATTAGCAAATCCCTCCTCTACTCCTAAATTTCACAATAAACACGACGTACTTCCCAAAAAGTTCTCTGCCTGATGATATAAAAGCAGGCCTTCTAGTAATGGATGTTTCACCTGAGGCAATTTAAATTAAGTAAATAAATTATCTTAAGTAATACTCTCTGTAATATCCTCCCGTTTGCCTCCCTCCCCTTTTGAATAATAATAATAATAATACCCCGAAACCTTACGTTTCGACTACTTAGAATTTAATACCATGAGAAAATATATCCGCCATACCATCGCTTTGATATTGTTTTGTCAAATCAACCTTGTAAATATATCTGCTGCTGTGGCTACGGCGCCAGTTCATGCAAAGATTCCCAGGTATTCCAAAGATGTCATCAAGGATAGATTGAGTGTTATTGAAGGATCCGTCAAACTGAAGTTTAATAAGGAAGTAAAAAGGTACATCAATAGTTATGTCAAACGTGGTCGACATGGGACAGAACAAATACTAGGACGCTCTGCTATATACTTCCCGATTTTTGAATACTATTTGGAGCTGTATAACCTACCTGAAGATTTAAAGTATCTGACGATTATTGAATCGGCATTAATCACCAAGGCTGTTTCTCCGAAAGGAGCTGGTGGACTTTGGCAATTCATTCGCTCTACAGCCAGAAGCTATGATTTAAAAATAAACAACTATGTGGATGAACGTTTTGACATTCACAAATCCTCAGAAGCAGCAGCCAGATTATTATCCGATTTGTTTGTTGAATATGAAGATTGGTCTTTGGTTATCGCTGCTTATAACAGTGGTACTGTAAATGTAAACAAAGCCATTCGTAAAAGTCGATCAAGGGATTTCTGGAAACTAAGAAAGTATTTGCCGAAGGAAACACAGGACTATGTTCCTAAATTCATTGCGGCTTCTTATGTCATGAATTATTACATGTTCTACAATCTTCGTCCTTCTTATCCGGACTATACTTTTCAATTAACCAATCCAACGAAAATATATTCTCGCTTTTCTTTTAAGAAAATTGCAAAAGAAAGTGGCGTTCCTATAAAAGTGATTCGGATGTTAAATCCGGGGTATAGTCGGCAAATAATTCCGCCAAGTTCGGAAGGCTATTATTTGGTATTGCCGAAGGTAGGACTAAAGGAGAGTTTTGATGTGGAGCAGATGGGGTTGACGTTGGTGGATTAGTTCGGGATCCCCGAGCAGCGGCTCGGGGTAAACAGGGGGTCGACTCCTCCAGAGTCTAGTCTTTTTAGAGGTGTTCCTTTTTGACTCGGTCTAGTTCTCTTTTGTTGTCTCGCTCTTTCATGGTAGCGCGTTTATCGTATTGCCGTTTACCGGTGGCGAGTGTAATATCTATTTTAGCGTAACCTCTTTCATTGATAAAGAGTTTATAAGGAACGATAGTCATTCCCTTTTCTTTCACTTTTCTTAATAACTTTTTAACTTCCATTTTTTTCAGCAATAGCTTTCTATCACGGCGAACTTCGTGGTTGTTGTGCGTACCGTATTTGTATTCTGCGATAAACATATTTCGGATAAATAACTCACCACGTAAAAAAAGGCAGTAAGCTTCTTTCAGATTTGCTTCACCGGCACGAATCGATTTTATCTCTGTTCCACTCAAGATGATACCCGCTTCGAGTTCAGAGACAAACGTGTATTCAAACTTCGCTTTCCGATTTACGATCTCAACCTTTTTACTTTTATTTTCTTTCTTATTTGCCATTTTATTTACGGTATAAAGGAGCCCCTTTACTCCATTCTTTATTAGACTTATTCTGTCTGTTACCACTATCTATTCACTCAGGAAAAGGATATTTGATTGAATGTATAAAATATCAAAGCCCTTTAAAACAAAAAAAGTTCCTCTTTTACTACAGATCAAAACCGTAGACTGCTCTTCTCAGACTAAATCCTTATTTCAACTTCACTCCTGTTCCATATGCTAGTATCTCAGAAGCCCCCTGCATGACCATTGCTGTCATAAACCGAACATTGACCACTGCATCAGCTCCCATGTCATGTGCATCAGCCAGCATTCTGTCGAGGGCCTCCTCCCTGGCATCGGCCATTAATTTGGTATATTCTGATATCTCTCCTCCGATCAAATTTTTCAAACCAGCAAAAATATCTCGGCCTATATTTCGAGCGCGAACGGTACTGCCTCTTGCAATATCTATACTTTCAGTAATCTCTCTTCCGGGGATGGTTGGTGTGGTGGATAGTAGCATAAGGGTTTTGTTTGTATCCGGGAGTTACTACTCCCAGTTAAATGTGAGGTCGACTCCTCCAGAGTCTTACGCATTCGAACTTACGCGATACCATCATTAGTAATGATGGCACTCTTATGGAGTTACTTTTTTAAAATTAACAAATTAGGCTAAACTTCCGCTTCCCTACCATACACGGAAATTTAGTCTATCGCTATTCCATTTCTACCAAAATAGCTCCTTTTTCTACTGTCTGTCCTTTCTCAATTTGCACCAACTTCACTACGCCATCTCCCTGAGCTTTTATCACATTTTCCATTTTCATGGCTTCCAGTATCAATAAGCCATCGCCTTTCTGAACGGTTTGTCCAATCTTGGCCATTACATCCAAAACCAAGCCCGGCATAGGTGCTTTTATTTCTTTTACTTTTTGCCCAGCAGCAACAGAGAGTCCAAGCTTTTTCACCAATTCATCGTATTCATCCGTGATTTTGATCTTGTACTTATTCCCATTAATCAGGATCGTTAGTTTTCTATTTGCAAAATCATTAGCAACAACCTTAGCGGAATAGGATTTATTGTTTTTGAGAATATGGAAATTCCCCTCTCCTGCCGATTGTAGATTTATACTCTTGACTAGCTCAGGAGTTAACTGAAAATCATGCTCTTCATTTACCTGAAATTTGTAATTCATTTTTGTTAAAATTTTTCGTCAATTCATTTTTCTGATTGTCTGCCACTAATGCGACCCAGTCTCATCATAAAGCCAGTTTCAAGAATAGTGTAACAAAGATAAACTAAAAAGAAGGGAAGTACATACAGATTCGTTTCCGGAAGCGCTACTAATTTATAAACTACTAAGATGAGAACGGAGAACAACAGTTTTCCAAAAAGGAAAAGAAAGGTTGCCTGGGTAAACGCAAACTTATTACTGCTGTGAGCAGCACTATCAGCCAACCAATAAGTTAGCACACTGAATGCCACAAAGAAAAAAATGCTGATGGAAAAAATATCCTGATAGGAAGCAAGTGGTGGATAATACCCAGATAGCACTACTAAAAGAATCAGCGCAAGCGTAAGTCCAATTAAAGGACGTAGGAATTTTTGGTGAGCCATGTGTTAATCGTTGCGCAACAGATCTCTAAGAACCATGTACATGGTAGCACAAAGAAAAACCAATGCGAGTACAGCAGTACAAATGGGTCGCTCCATTTGAAAGTAAGCATCCAGTTTTTTACCAATCATAGCCCCTACAAAGACAGATATGGCCATTTGCATGCCCATACCGGAATATTTGAGTGCCTGATTAGCTTGCTTCTTTGATCGCTGTGGTTTGTTGTTTTCCGTTGGAGGCAACTGCTTTTGATCCTTTTATTGATGATTCGAAATTTCCAGAACGTGCTTTTTGGTTACCCATTACACAGGTAACATTAAATACTGCACCAGACTGAACGATGAGTTGGTTCGTTTTTACATCTCCATTCACTACGGCACTGTCTCTGACATTAAGTAGTTCTGTAACGTGTAAAGTCCCGTCAAATTTGCCTTCGATAACAGCATTTAGGCAGCGAATTTCACCTTCGATATGACCGGTAGGACCAATGATTACCTTAGCTTTGCAGTTTAAAGATCCCTTTATTACACCATCTACTCGGATATCACTTTCTGCCTTAATGGCCCCTTCTACTACAGTACCATGTACCAAAGTATTGAGGGAGTGACTTCCCGGTGATAAGTTCGTTTTTGAAGTACCTGAAGTACTTGTCTCTTTCTTTTTTGATCCAAACATGTTTGCTTGATTTAAGTGTTATTTAACCTGTCGATTTGGGATTTTAAGGGTAAAACCCTTTTCTCAATAGTCGCTCGCGGTTAATTTTTTAAAGTAATTATCCTGCAGTATTTATAAACGATGCCTCCTCTGGATTTGTACCATAGTGGTACTAAATAATTACCTTGTTAAACTTAATTTTATTGATATTTCCCTTAAAAAACAAACGAAGTTACATTTTTTTGTGCTCCTTTTGTAATTATCTGAGTTTTTCACAAATGACCTTTACCAAATTCAAGAAGGGATAAAAGGATGATCTTCGGGACTAGTTGCAGAATAGCCGATATGACAGTAATAATCTGGGTGTTTTAACAACTAAAAACCTGCCGTGTTATACACGACAGGTTTTTAGTTTATTATAAACTTCAAGATGAAGCTATTGAATAGCTTCTGCTTAGAAGTTAGGACAGTAGACGCTTCTCTTCTCTGGTCCACAAATCTTATAAATCAATGCGAATTCGAAGGCACCGTTAGAATTACTTGCTGGGCGTAAGCTAGAAACATTTACATCGTAACTGAATCCGATTGAAAATTCATTGTAATCAAAACGAGTACTTAGAATCAATGCATCAGTCGTTACACTTTTTTGGAAGTGATTAGAAATACGCATCCAAGCTCCGAATTGTACTGCCTGATAGTTTCTTCTATTTCCACCCAATAAGAATTTCAAACTGGTTCCTGTGTTCAACTGAAAAGATGGCCCTTGGAACATAGTGATAACACCAGGTACCAAACCTACTCTTGACGTTAACATAAATTCACCACCTGCGTGAAGGGTAAACCTACTAAATAAAGGTTCTGCTCCTTGAGCCTCAAAGGATAAGTTAGCTCTGTTTAAGTGGTGATAAGCACCACCCATGTAAAAGCTATTGTCTTCATCAAAAACAGAGAACCATAATAAACCAGCAGAGATGTCCGCGAATAAAAGGTTGTCGTTTTCGAAATTCTCTCCTGAAGAAAGCCCCCCGCTATAATTACCATTGCCGTCATGTTGAAGTCCCCATCTAAGGTTTTGGAAATTTACTGATCGTTGTGTTACTCCTGCATCAGCACCAAAAACAAGATAATGTGCTTTTTTACGATATCCGCCCATTTTTTTACTATAAGACAAGGATAACCGTCCTTGCAAGGTCGAGAATTCCGACTCTCCAGCTTTATCACCCCAGAAAGTCCCACCAATTCCGAAAAAGTCGTTTCGACCGACGGGTACTTTTTGATCATAACTTACAGAGTAAGTATTGTATGCGTTTGCTTTCAGTACGCTTGCCCACTGGTTACGGAAGTTAGCGGTCAAACGAGCGTTACAGTTCATAACACCTGTCATCGCCGGGTTTAGATTCAGCGGAGACATGTAGAACTGAGAAAAGTGAATATCCTGTGCACTTAAAGAAAGAGTCCCCAAGACAGCGATCATAACTAAAATAAAGTGTTTAATTCTTTTCATAATTTGAATAGTAAGTTTGAATTGAAAGAAAAAGATAATTTAATGGGACCTCTCTTTGGATATAACTCTCTGTGCGAGATAATAAAGATAGGTAAATATAAGTATTTTTCAACTTCTAGGTATTCCCAATCTGATATATCTGCTTATTATTTTACTTTTTAATAGGATAACCAACCGCGCTAAAACGCTGCTTCGCAAAAAGATATTTCTATTTTAAGCACTAAACAAATATTAATGTAAATGAATAGCAATATCGGATTTAACTTATACTACTTCAGTATTACACAAAAAATAATGGGCGGATCGAAAAATAGCAGGAAGACTTTTAATTTTAGTAACAACAAAAAATTAACTTCTCGATTTGGAAACGATTATGTAAATCAAAACGACCACAGGGAGAGTGGTTTATATAATCGTTTCCACCAAAGAAATCGGGAAATTATTTTTTGTGTAATACTTATATAGGAGTTAGAAAAAGCATATCAATAAATGTTAAGTAATTCCCCAACTATACCTCTTTCCATAACGCTCCATATTGCTCTACTAAGATGTTATCAAAACCATCTGCTTGTTGAAACAAATATTGAAAAAGTCTGTATCCGGTGCGTTCATTCAGATAACGATCATAAATCATCAAAGAGAGCACGATGTCTCCATTTCGAATACTAAAACTTAAGTTTTCAATTTTGTAATTCTGTTTAAGCAAATAAATAAAAAGTGCTTCATTATCTTCAACGGGCAACACACATAAATGAGCATCTCCTACAATCAACCCATTCTTTTCATAGTATGAAATATTGATGATGGCACTCCCTTGCTGTACTTGCCAACAATTTGGACCTCTACGAGTCAAGGCCACTTCATCTACTGTTTCTGCCAACAAAGCTTCTATGGTTGCCGCCACCCCGAATGGCTTGTAAGGAGGAATCAAGCCCGGCAGCTGTAGTTCTTCTTTGCAGCCCGGGCAAGTCTCCCCCAACGGATTATCGTCATAGCTGATCGTTCCACAATTGTAGCAACGGGCACTCGTCCTCCTAGTTCCAGGTTCAAGTTGTGCTAAGGCTTCCTTCAAAAAAGAAACGGGAAGGCTCAGACCTCGCATTTCTCCTCCTTTCATAATAAAGGTATTCACTCCTAATAAAAACCCATTCACATCTAATAAGGGACCGCCACTATCACTGCCGTTCAAAATGGCCGTATGAGAAATATAAAGCACCTCGTCTATATCAACATCAGTAACCAACACTGCTCCTTTCTTAAAGGATTCTTCCGCGATCTCCATAGCCCCTAAAGCGTAAACTTCTGTTCCAGGCAACAGAGACTTGCCTTGTTGTATTTTTATTGTTGGAACATTATATTTCTTTGCCACTCGCAGCAATGCCAAATCTCTTTTCGCATCTAGGTAAATAACTTCTCCTAATTGTTTTCCTTGAATAGGATGATCGACCACTACCCTTCTACTGTCCCGAACAATGTGTTCATTGGTTACGATTATGCCATCTTCATTCAAACAAAAACCGGTACCGATGAGGTATGGAGTTGCAATTTGAACAATAGTAGATTGATACGGATGCTTGAGCATATTTTATTGGTAATTATTGATTCCTCTTCATATTTAATAGATAGATCTGGGTTTCCTTATTTCCCATCGACTTACATTTGTGGGAAGCCCTTATTTGCCTAACCCACTGAATAAAGACTACGAACCTATTTTATTACTACCCTGCCTTCGTCATATCTAGTTCTTTCATCATTTGTAAATAGGAATAAGAGAAAGCCGTTTTGGATTCAAAATTTAGCAGCCGAAGATTCGGTTTTAAATTTTCGAACCAGGGGCTATACCGATCTGCTAAGTCTTCTATATTATTTTTGATGAGCTTTTTGTTAAACTTATTTTGCTTTGGATGATACAATCGGGGATAACCAAGAGCGGTAAAATAATTGGACTCTGCAATTTGATAATACAATTGAAAGAAATCTTTACAGGGCTTTGGCACCGCATAGTTGAACAAACAATAACCGACAATATATCCGGGAATGGCACAGGCTACTTTATCGTAACCATTTTTTTGGTACCAATCCATATTGGACAATTCGCCTTCTATGAAATGAACCACCCTGCTATAATTCACCGCAGTGGTAATTCCGAAAGTAGAAATAACAGTATACATTTCTTTGAAATATTCTTCCTTTCTACGTGCCTTCAAGGCTTTAAATTCTTCCATCAGCTGCTGATTTTTTTCAAACTTAGGCATATCATTTTTGGCAAAATACAAGCGGTGAATTCTCTCCAATGCCTCCATCATAAAACCTTCAGGCCGCACTAAAAAATCCAACTTGTAAACCAAATCTAACAATAGATACGCAACACCTCCGGCATAAGCCTCTTTATCTAATTTCCCCTTTTCAACTTCTTCAATAACCGAGGCTAGGGCTTTCTGAATATACTTATATTTCACTTCTTTTTCTTCAAGTGACAAATGCGTCATCGGGCTGTTTTCCACTTCTTCCAAACCGCTAAACTCGTCCAATAAAAGATCATCCTGTTTGTCTGCTTGGGTAGCCAGTTCTTTCAAAGCATAATACAGCATGTATGGTGATCCATCCATAAAAGAAGTATCAAAAATAATGGCGATATTATCTTCATCATCCAAGCAAAAGCGGCTATACTGTAGGTCAAAGTTATGCACCAACAATCGCTTCATCAACAACGGGGCAAATTTACTGGCCTTGACCACCTTAGACGTCGCCCTCACCTTTTGCGCCATGGCCTTTCCCCTTATTATACGAGAGCCCTGGTAGAATTCAAAAAGCAATCCTTCTTTCGTTTTTTCTACTTTAACATTAGCTTCTTGTTCATCACACAAGTAGTCAAAGAAAACTTCATAAGCCTTCAGAAAGTCTCCTTTCTCAAAAAGCTGTATCGACTGATCCCAAGCATCATACTGCTTTTCTGTTTTGTAAGCGTCTGTAAACCGCCCAAAACGAACATCCATTTTTGGTATGTCTGTACTCCTATTAAATAGTCGATTGAAAAACTGCATAAGTATTATTGGTTCTTTGACTAATCTACCGGGCCGCTAGGCGGAATTCTATGTTCTTAAAACTCCTCACTTGTCAAAGAAAGATGTTTATATTTCAACTGGGAAGGAAAATTAATACTTTTGTGGTAAAACAACCTGCTTCACCATGACTAATTTTCGCACCAAACTACCTTCTCTCCTTTATCCCATCAAAATAAACCACCAGCGCCCCTCTTTATGTCTTGGTTCTTGCTTCGCCGAACACATGGGCAAGCGATTAAGTAAGTATCAATTTCCGACACTTATTAATCCTTTTGGCATTTTATACAACCCGATTTCTATTGCTGATCAATTACACAGGGTCCTTAAGCAGGACCACTATGAGGCAGACGAATTGTTCGAACAGCAAGGGCTTTGGCACCACTTTCTTTTTCATAGCCGTTTTTCCGGAAGGGATAAAAGTCAGGTTCTTTCGACAATGAATGACCAGCTTCAACAAACAGGATTGTTTCTTGCTCGGACCAATCAGCTCATAATCACCTTAGGCACAGCTCGTGTTTTTATCGAAAAAAGCAGACAGGAGGTAGTCGCCAATTGCCATAAGCTTCCGAGCAGTCGCTTTGAACGAAAACTGCTTTCTGTCGAAGAATGCACCAACGCGCTTGCTTCTGTTTTTGAAAAAGTGAGTATCAGCAATCCAAAAATTAACATCATCCTTACAGTCAGCCCTATCCGACATATCCGCGATGGATTACTGGAAAACCAGCAAAGCAAATCAACACTATTACTAGCTTGCGCAGCACTACAAAAACAATACGACTACGTACACTATTTTCCCGCCTGGGAAATAATGATGGATGACTTGAGGGATTACCGTTTTTATGATTCCGACATGATACACCCCAATGAAACTGCCATTGATTACATTTGGGATTATTTCAAGAAGGGTTTATTTTCAGAAGAGAGTATAGGACTTCTGGCTAAATTGGATAAGCTTATTCAAGCAAGTCGACATCGGCCATTCCAGGTGGAATCAAATGCTCATCAGGCTTTTTTGCGAAAGCAATTGGAAGAAATAGAAAAAATGAACCAGGCCTTTCCTTTTTTAAGTTTTGACGAGGAAAGAGGTTTGTTGGAAGCTCAGCTATTAGAGAAATAACAGCTAGGTTTCTAAACTAGTTTCTTCACCGTAGTATCATGCTTCATCTCAAAATTTTCATTCAAATTCAACAAACTGAGCCCAGGCGTTTTTCCTACCTCAATGCTTCCCAAAGTGTCATCGTAAGCTAATGCTTCGGCTCCATTCAGGGTGGCCCAACGCAACAAGGTTTCAAAAGGAACATAAGACTGAAAGCGAGAAATGGTTTTCATCTCTTCTAGGATAGACAACTGCCAATTAGAAGTAAGGCTGTCGGTTCCTATGGTTAATTTTGCATTGGTATCCAGAAAGGCCCGGTAGTTGGGAAGTCGATTTTCGATGTACAAGTTTGCGTTGGGACAAGTAGCCCAGTAGACCTTATCGCTCCATTCTTGGGCAGCTTCAATCTCTGTCGTTGTTGTGAGTGTATTGTGTACAAAAAGGCTTTTGCAATTTGGATTCATATTTTCTAAAGCGTAATGAATCGCAGTTTTGCCCGTTGCTTCGAAGGCATCTAAAGATATATTGAATCCTTTGTAGAAATCGAGAAAGCCTCCTGTTTTTTGCAGGAAAAGTTCGTTTTCGGGAGGCGTCTCTTGGTTATGGATGCTTACCGTTGCCTCTTCTCCGTTGAGCTCATTTATTTTTTGAAACAACGTTTTAGAAACAGAATAGGGTGCATGTGGTACGGCACTTTTTTTGTTGCCATTCTCCCCTGCTTGTTCGTGGTAGACAGCCATATACTTTTCATATTCCTGCTCAGTCCAACTCTCTTGCATGAAATCAAACATTTCCACGAAAGTGTAGTAATTTATTTTACTCTTTTCTTTTTGCACCTTCGTGTCTATCTTGTTAGAAATATCACCAACAGCTACGATTCCTCCTTCGTACATTTCTTGATCAGCCTTTGCAATAGCTTCCATTATTTCCGCTTCTGGTGAATCGCGAAAGCTCACAACATTGGAAATAAAAGGGATGAGGGACGTTCCTGTGTCTACCTTCCCTTTCATATGCGAAAGTTCAAGGTGGCAGTGGGTATTAATGAATCCGGGTATAATAACGCCTTTATGAATTTCTAAGGAGGCGGAATCATGGTCTTTGCGTTGGTCAATGGCCAGTATCTTCCCTTGATCGTCTATAATGATGACACCTTCTTTTACTGGGTTTGAATCTCCCTTGGCGTTAACGGGAAAAATGTAATCGGCTGTTATTTTTCTCATGAGGTGTATTTTTGTTTTGGATCGTAATAGCCGATGGAATTTTTCAATCGCTATTGTATGTCGGCCCTTCAGGGCTTTTATAATTCCCCGACTATCAATCCGTTTTTAATACGAGGTTCAAACCAGGTAGATTTTGGTGGCATTGTTTTACCCAAATCTGCGACCTTAACAATGTCACTAATATGTACGGGATAGAGGCAAAACCCAATCCTTGTAGCACTTTTGTTAGATTCTAAACGAACCCCTTCTATTCCTTTTGGCCCTTCGACGTAGGTCATTCGCTTATCTGTTCGGATGTCAATGATACCTAAAACATCTCTCATGACTTTTTCATCAAGCATATTAGCATCCAGTAAGACTTTTGCTTTTTTATATTCTTTAAGAATGGCTTTTCGAAAAGTCAGGCGGTACCATTCTTTATTGATACAAAAAGTCAGCTCGTGTTTTTGGCTTGGCTTAGCAGGTTCTTTCAGCGGAGTAATGTCAAATACTTTAGATAGCTTGGCCATGAATTGTGTTGGGCTACAGTCTTCTAGTGCATCTACTACACGGTTGTAGTCATGGATCTCCAATTCGGTTACCGGGAAATACGCACTGAGTAGTTGCTCACCAAAAATTTTTTTCTTTTTCTTCGTTCGTTCATAAAGTAAAGCCGTAGCAGAACATCGGTGGTGGCCGTCTGCGATATAGGAAACGGGAACGTCTTTTTTAAACAATTCTTGTAATTCCTGAATCAATTTACCATCAGACAATTCCCAGACATGATGACTTTCGTCTTTACCTTCCAGTTCGCAACTGAAGAAAGCTTTCGATTCCTTGATAAAGTTTTGGAGTATCTTAGAGATGCCTCTAACCTCCGGGTAGGTGATCAATATGGGTTTGACCATGGCCTTTCTACTAATCAGCAAATTGAGTTGCTGCTGCTCTTTGGGGGCCAAGGTGTTTTCGTGCTTCTTTACTTTTCCGCTGATGTAATCTCTGATGTCAGAGCAAACGATGAGCCCCGTGAAGGTACGTTCAGGAACTCTTATTTGGTAGACATAAAAAGCTTCCTGCGCTGTTTTTTGAAAAAAGCCGGATTTTTTATATTCAACATAATCGGCTTTCACCGTTGAAAAGAAGGTGTCAGTAGATGCGACATAATTGAAATCAGGGTAAATTGCCTGAAAGGGATTAATTCTCATGAGAAGAACTAGTGTTTTGATTCTTTGATGAACCTATCCGCACTCTAGGCGGGATTCCATGTTTTTATAGCTCCTCCAATAGATTTTCGACTATCCTTTCGTTGCACTACAGTCGTTTTTGAACAATCCTTGTGAGGAACCACGTCACTTATCAAAGAAGGTGGTATTGTTTAAATGGTATGAACGCCAAAATTAAGAAAAATTGCAGTATTATGGTGAGATAAGTGCAGCATAAGTGACAACGAAAAATTCACTTCCCGATTTGGAAACAATTATATAAATCAAACCGATCACAGGGAGAGTGATTTATATAATCGTTTCCACCAAAGAAATCGGGAAATTATTTTTTGTGTAACACTAAGATAAAACTTGAATTTTTTTTTTGGACTTCATGCCTTCCGCATTTCGCATTTCGTGTTAGAAAAGCTATTTTATCATTTTAAGGAAGGTACCCACAAACCAATTGGCATCGGCGCGGGTAAGCGTCTCCAGAGCGGAGTCTGCTTTACAAGAAAACATCTTAATATCTTTTACCACTTTGCAGAACTCTTCAGAGTGTTCACAATTTCCTTCTACTCCTGTTATTTCATCCAGCACCTTTAGCATTGGCTCCAGTTCTTTTTTCTTACGTTGGATGATAACTTTTTTGATGACATCCCACATATCTTTCTCTGCTACGAAAAATTCTTTTCGTTCTCCTGGTTTTAATTCTTTGTATACCAGCCCCCAATCCATCAATGCACGGATATTCATATTAGCATTTCCTCTAGAAATTTTCAAATCCGCCATAATCTCATCAGCACATAAGGCGTACTTTGATATCAACAGCAAGGCATGCACTTGAGCCATCGTTCTATTGATGCCCCATTGTGTACCAAGTGTACCCCAGGATTGTACGAATTTTTCTTTTCCTTCGTGTACGTCCATTGTTTTAGATATTTTTGATGTTGTCTAGATTACAGAAAAATGATTACTTGTTGTTATCACGCCAACAGCCCGTAAAGAATACTTAATACAAATAGAATATTAATGTAATTGTTCGCAGGAAAAGGGTTTTTTCTGCAAATGAATCGTTTTGAAGGGAGAATTTGCTCTGTTTTTTTTTGCCTGCATACCTCTCAACCTATTCAAAGGAATGACTGCCACCCACGGAGATATCAATTAAAAAAGCTTGTTTTGAAAAGTGTTTAGTGTCTTAATTTAGGGCTTAACCTTATAAAAAGGCAACTTCACGACGGTAGCTTCGAGGCGTTTCTTTCCTGCTACTACCTTTATAGGTGTATCCACTTTTGCGTAAGCGATGTCTACATACCCTAATCCGATGGGGATATCTAATGATGGAGATTGTGTGCCTGAAGTAACTACTCCGATCTCTTCACCATTTTCATTTTCTAGAATATAGTCGTGGCGAGGAACTCTTCGATCCTTCACAACGAAAGCCACCAATTTCTTGGTAAGACCTTCTGCTCGTTGTTGGATAAAAGTTTCGCAAGAGTTGAAGACACCCTTTTTTGTCTTTGTAATCCACCCCAGACCAGCTTCGATAGGCGAAGTGGTATCGTTGAGGTCATTACCATAAAGGCAGAATCCCATTTCGAGGCGGAGTGTGTCACGTGCGCCCAAACCGATAGGCTTTACGCCCATGCTCTCTCCTACTTTGAATATCGCGTTCCAGAGTACCGCCAATTGTTCATTACGTACATATAATTCAAAACCGCCAGAACCGGTGTATCCTGTTGCTGAGATCAGTACGTTATCTATTCCTGCCACATCTCCTTTTGTAAAAGTGTAATATTTCATAGAAGCCAGGTCAACGTCTGTTAATTGTTGTAACAACTTAGTTGCATTTGGCCCTTGCACTGCCAACAGTCCAGTTCGTTCAGAGATATTGTACATGATGGCATCGTAATCAGGAACATGCTTCATGATCCAGTTCCAGTCTTTCTCAATGTTTGATGCATTGACGACCAACATGTAAGAACGTTCTCCTTCTGCACATTTATCTTCATCCAAGCGGTAAACCAACAAATCATCTACAATTCCACCCTCATTATTTGGCAAACAGGAATACTGCGCATCTCCAATCTCCAATTTAGACGCATCATTTGATGTTACCTGCTGAATCAAAGCCAAGGCACCTTTTCCGCGTACGATAAATTCACCCATATGTGAGACATCAAAAACGCCCACATTTTCCCGTACACTATTATGTTCTTCCTTTATCCCTGCATAAGAGATGGGCATATTGTAACCTGCAAATTCGGCCATTTTTGCGCCGAGTGATTCATGAATTGGAGTAAGAGCTGTCTGCTTCATTTTGTATGATAATTAATCTAAGTACGTGTACAAAATTAAATTAAAGAATCGTGACGCTTTCTATAACATCGTCCTGTTCTATCTGGTGAACTACGTCCATTCCCTCTATTACGCGTGCAAAAATAGTATAATTTCCGTCTAAATGTGGTGTTGGAGAGTGTGTAATGAAAAATTGGGTACACTCCGTATGATTTCCGGCAGAAGCCATTCCCATCAAACCACCTTGATCGAAATAAACAGGAGGGAGTTCGGAGCGGATGGTATAATCCAATGCACCAAAACCGTCTCCTCTTGGGCAGCCACCCTGAATGACAAAATTAGAGACCACCCGATGGAAATTTTTACCATTGAAAAAGCCATTCTTACTAAGTTGTACAAAATTCACAACTGTGCCTGGCGCTACATCTCTTAACAATTCCAGCGTAATGATTCCTTTCTCCGTTTTCAATTCGGCCTTTGCTTTTTTATTAATTCCTTTAAATATTTCCCAGTCAATTGGATGATTATAAGGAACTACATAGGCTTCGTTATCCTCTTTACCTTCAAAAAAGGCTATTGTTTTTTTCAATTCATTATAAGTTTCCACTTCACGAGGAAGAGATAATTTCTCTAGGGTCAGCTTCAAAAAGTCAAGGCTATCCAAATAGCTTTTAAAGTCCAACTCAGGTTCGCGTAAAACGTCGGCAGCAACAGCAGTCATAGCGGGATCTCTTTTTATAATCACTTCTTCAAAAGCATCAGCTAATTCTTTCTTTACTTTCTTTGATCCGTTGGTTCCGAAGAAACGAACGAATTCCGGATCTCGGGCAATCTTTGCCAATGCTCCTACACTTGCCATACGAATGATGGCTTCTTCCCCATCAAAATTCTGATCTTTAATGAATCGGTAATTCCAGTTATATTCTGCCAGTGCATCTAGTGCTGCCGCTTTCTGATATGGATTATTAGCTGTTGCTAAAACTTGTTTGATCTCCCGATTTACCGAAAACTTCGAGACTTCAAAATAGGTTGGCATAAATTTATTTGTCGCCTTATACAGGATCATTCGCGTCTGCCAGTGCAAGGTAGTGTCTTTCGCATTCGCCCAATAAAAATTGGCTCCCCTAGGAATTCCATGCTCAACAAAATAATTAGCGACAGTGCTTGCGACATGTTGATTCTCATCTTCTAACATTGAGGTTACAATTGGCAACACCTCTACATATCCAAAGTTAGCAAGCGCCCGAATGGCATTACATTTTACCCGGTAGTCTTTTTCAATATTCAATCTATTCTGAATCGCATTGAAGGCAACCAGTGATTTTGTTTTCCCCAAGCCCAATGCTAAAGCCATTCTAATATTCGGATCGACATCCTGGGCCAGTGTCTTTGACAAAGCAACGATAGCCAGACTATCTAAGGTGACGCCTTTTGCACGAGACAAATAGTTGGCAGCGATCAATCGAACCGACTGCGGATAACCACGACGGACAATAAAATCGACCATCCGATCGGTTCCATTTGAATCAATCATTTGGCGCAAAGCGAAATTATAAATACCTCGCGCCTGGCCTTCCAGTAGCAAGGTATCCACTCTCATGTAGGTTTTGATGGTCCCTAAATTCACCAATTGCTGCTGACTTCCGATTTTTCCAATTGCCTCTAGGATGACTCCATTCAACTCATCGGCAATAGATAAGGTGTCTTTTGTCTGGAAGGCTTTTATCAAAGGTGATTCTGCACGTTCTGATCCAATCTGCCCCAAGGCAAAAGCCGCAGCTGTCCGCACGCCAATTACTTCATCGTTAAGTAATTGCACCAGGCTATCAATCGCTCCTTCTTCTTTATAAGAAGCAAAAGCCATAGCTGCACCGTAACGATAGGTCGGATCAGGGTGATTGAAATAAGCCAGAAGACTGTCGAGTTTTTGCTGGTCCTGCCAGTTGTATAATTTCACCACCTCTGGGTTGGAAAAATCCCATTGAATGCTTGTCAGTTTTTCCTCCTGAATCGGCCTACATTGACTTAGCAATAAGAAAAGAGGAAATAGTAATAAGGAGATACGTTTTCGAAACATAGTAGAATGCTATTCGGCAATGAGACTGCCGATTTTAAGTTAATGAGTTGAGTTGTAAATCAGTTTATTAGTAAGCCTGCCTATCTGACTGTGCCAGCTAGACAGGTCTACTAATATATTCTACCAAGGGAATGCCTCGGAAAATTCAATTTAATTAAATCTTCTTAGCAGATCAGGCTCACATACAAATAAGTGCGTTCGTGCCTGAATCTGATCTGGTATAATGTAACTTATGAAGCGGCATTTTCTCTGGCCTTCTTGGCTGCAATAAAACTTCTAACAAATGCAACCATAGCCAGTACACCTGTTCCAATTGGAATGATGGTTCTGATTAGTTTAATTGTATCGTCAGCACCAAGGGCTTTGGGTAACAACCTGCCTACGTACACCAAAAGAACCAAGAGCGTTAACACTACTGCTACGTGAGCAATTACTTTATTTTCTTTCCTCAAACCTCCGTTAAATAACACTAATACGGCACCAAAGGCCACAGAAATAAAGGCGGTATTGGAGCCAGTGGATAAATAACCCCAAAGCCCCATTGAGATTAATGCGATGGCATTGAATAAATTGGCGGAATGTGCTTTCATGATGTTCTGTTTTGTGATTTGTATTCTTATTGTTACGCGTACTTATAAAAAGACCTAAAAATCTTCATCCTCCTGGTCTCCCCCATCAGTATTGGTAGCTGGCTCTCCCCTATCGAAATCGCTATTCCCGAAACCTTCATCTTCTTCAGCTGGTCCGCCGTCTACTTCTTCTTGTGGAGAAAGACCGCCTCCATAATCGTATTCGTCACAATCTATGACGATACCCAGATCTCCAGAAGGCACATTGAATCGCTTTTTAGCATCATAGCCCGAGGTAGGATCTGCTTCTAATTTTGTTAAAAACTTAGCGAAAAAAGGTCGGGCCATTCGGGCACCTATACCGTATCGAAGGTCGCGGAAACGAATCCATCTGTCGTCTCCTCCGACCCAGGTCCCTACAACCAAATCAGCAGATAAGCCCATGAACCAACCATCGACATAATCATTTGTAGTTCCTGTTTTTCCTCCTAATTCTGATTTTATTTTATTAAACCCGGGAAGGCCTTGACTTACAACTCGCTTCAACATATTAACCATTACATAATTTGTATTAGGATGTAAAGCGATTCTTCCTTCGGGGATTTCCCTGTAAATATCGCGGCCGTTTTTGTCTGTAATTCGAGTGATAAAAATCGGCTTATTGTTTCTTCCATTGTTTGCGAAAGTAGTATAAGCTCCCGTCAACTCCAATACCGTGAGGTCACTTGCTCCGAGGCAAATGGACGGCTGCTTTGGGATCCGGTATTGCCCATTAGAACGAACAACGGAACTATCCAATCCCATTTTACTAACCAAGCCACGGACATACTCTGTATCTCCTAATTGTTTCATTAGAAAAACAGAAACGGTATTTTTAGAATGCGCCAGCCCTCTAAATAAGGTATAAGGCTGTCCACTGTACTTTCCATTTGCATTGTTAGGCGTCCAGTCTTGCAACAAACCGAAGTTGCCCTCACCCTTATGAATGGTATAAGGTAGATCGTAAACCCGGAAACAGGGAGAGATGCCCTGATGCGCAAGAACAGTAGCATAGATAAAGGGTTTGAATGTAGAACCCACTTGTCGATCCGAAGTTACGTGATCGTATTGGAAATATTTGTGGTTGATTCCTCCGACCCAGGATTTAACGTGTCCGGTGGAAGGGTCTATTGCTACGGATCCCAATTGTAAGAACATACTGTGGTACTTAATGGAATCTATTGGCGAAAGAACTGTGTCTTTTTCCATTCGATCGTTATAAGCAAAGACCCTCATTTTTACGGGCTCATTAAAACCAGTCTCTACCGCTTTTTTGAATTTCCTCCATTCGCTTTTGAGGTCTTTCCAGTTTTCTGACTTCATCAATCTTCGATATTGGATGGCCAGTCTGTTACCTACATATTTTTGAGAAACTAGTTTTGCGATCACCCCTTTACTCTTCTCTTCTCTCAACATTCTTTCGATGTCGATATCTCTCAGGTTTTTCAATCCATTTTTATCCGTTTGGATTTTTTCGGTAATTTCCGTCAGGTATTTTTTACGAATAGCTGCATAGCGATCCGTTCTTTTGATGGTTCGTTCCATGGCTCGTTTCCGTGAGCTGTTTTGCAATTCTATTTCTTCTGATTCCCAGTTCGGATCTTCAAAGGTCCAAGGGTCTTTGCCTTTCCAGTGTTTCCAGAAGGTCTGCTGTAGTTTTTGCATGTGCTCCATCATCGCATCTTCCGCATGTTTTTGGATGACCGGATCGAGGGTGGTGTATACCTTCAAACCGTCGCGGTAGATGTCGTATTTGGTTCCGTCGGGTTTTCTATTCTCTTCTCTTCCCAGAATTTCTTTTATGGTTTCTCCCAATCGAATTCGGAAGTAGGGAGCGGGGCCATCTGCATGTGTTTTTCGATTGAAATTCGACATATCCAGTGGCAGCTGTCGCAATGAATCGTATTCTATTTGGGAAATCATCCCGTTGTTTTTCATTTGATAGAGCACTACCATTCGGCGATGCTCTGTCGTATCAGGTCTTCTGATCGGATTGAACAAGGATGGATTTTTCAACATACCTACGAGAACGGCTGCTTCTTCTATGCTCAAAGAATCTTGTCCTTTTGCAAAATAAATTTCAGAAGCCGCTTTAATACCATAGGCGTCGTAGAGGAAACTGAATTTGTTTAAATACATCGCAATGATCTCTTCCTTAGTATAACTTCTTTCCAGTTTAACCGCAATAATCCACTCTTTAAATTTCTGAACGACCCGCTGCAAACCAGAGCCTGCTCTTTTGGTGAATAACATCTTCGCCAATTGCTGGGTTACGGTACTGGCACCACCCGCACTTTTTTGCCCCATTAAAAAGGTCTTACCAAAAACACGTAACAATGCCTCTCCGTCGATTCCACTGTGCTGATAAAAGCGTTCATCTTCGGTAGCCACTAAAGCTTGAACTAGGTAAGGAGAAAGTTCTTCGTAAGAGACAGGGATTCTATTTTCTACATAATACCGACCTAAGACCTCGCCATTGGCAGCATAAATTTCCGTAGCCAGATTACTCTTAGGGTTTTCGAGTTCTTCGAAAGTAGGGAGGTCTTGAAAGGAGAAAAAGACGAACATCAGGATGACACTTAATACCCCCGCAATAGTGAGCCACCAAAGTCGCTTCACAACCTTACGATAAGTAGGCTTCCGTCTTTCGCGGATAACCTTAGCCGAATCGATATTGTCTGATTCCGTATTCTCCATGAATTATAGTTTTTTTCGACCACCTTAGCCAAGTTGAACATTAAAGGCAAGAAGTGGAGTATAGTATGCTAGTACCCTGTACTATCAAAGTTAAACACTAAGTTAGCTTTTACAAACCGCTTGGTGTACCTTTTGCTAAAGTTCTCCTTGAAAACAGGACAGCAAACATACGAAAATCCTGTAAGATTAATTATATGGTCAACGAAGTGGTTTTGGGACTTTTAATATTTTTTAGTGCCTCTTTAAGCTAAGAGCGCATTATAGCGATGTAAACTTTCACTAATAAGCGGAATCGGGGCGGTAATATTGTACACTGCTTCGCCAGGTCTGGGCACCATCGTGAAATTGATGATACCTGCTTCATTCTTTTTATCCTGCTGCATCAGTGCAATGAGCTCCTGAAGTGCTTCTATCGGCGCCCGGCGATTTGGAATCTGCCGTAGCAGGAGTTGATATATTTCTTTGAAGTCTTCTTCAGAGAGTCGCTTTTGAGCGAAAGCCAACCAGCTTTCGCAAATCATACCTATAGCGATGGCTTCCCCATGGAGTAAAGGTTGTGGCGTTTCCAAAGCATGACTTTCCAAAGCGTGGCCAATAGTGTGGCCGAAGTTTAGAATTTTGCGCAAGCCTCTTTCAAATGGGTCCTGACTTACTACATTTTGCTTGACGAGCAAAGAACGATGGATCAGGGCTTCCCAATCAACAGTTGTCGTTTTTAAATCGATTTTCTGCAAATCAGCCCAAAGCAATTCATCGCCAATCAGTGCATGCTTGATGACTTCGGAATAGCCACTGCGTAGCTCTTCGAATGGTAATGTTTTTAAGAAGTCTGAACAAACAAAAACGGCTTCTGGGTTTTTAAAAAGTCCGATGGTATTTTTAATTGTTTTGAAATCAACCCCTAGTTTTCCTCCGATGGAAGCATCTACTTGTGATAATAACGTGGTGGGTATTTGCACGAAGTACAGGCCGCGTTTGTAGGTCGCCGCACAGAAGCCTGCCATGTCTCCAATGACACCACCGCCCAGATTTATAACAAGTGTTTTACGATCCAATTGCAAATCCATCATCTGTGTCCAAATCTCCTGACAAGTTTCCAGGGTCTTGTTTTTTTCTCCGGATTTAACTTCAATGGTTGGCCAGTCTGTCGTCTCTGCATTTTGCTGCAACAAGGGAAGACAATCTCGTTTCGTATTTTCATCTACAACAATGACCTTACGGCCAAAGCGTTCGTCAGAAACAAACGTTTTGAAGCTATCCCAAAACGCTGTATCTGAACCGATATGAATAAAATAATCATCTAATTCTATAGTCTTCATTAACTAATTATTACACAAAAAATAATTTGAATACTTCTACACTCATCTGTTTGATCTAAGCTACTCTCCCAAAGGTCGTTACGGCTAGATCAAACAGATGCAAATGCTCAAGTTAATTTTTCGTTGTTATTAATTTATCGAGTGCTTCCTGAATTTGTCCGCTGATGTTTTCTTTAAAGGTTGACTTCAAATTTGGAAAATCTTTTGGAAAAACGGTTTTTTCCACTACCCCATTATTCAGTACAAAGATGTCATCGCAAAGATGAGTTAATGAGCTGAGTATATGTGAAGAAAGCAGTATTATTTTGTTTTGCTTTTTCAACTTTTGTACAATCAGTTCAATTTTCTCTGAAGACTCTACGTCTACACCGTTAAATGGTTCATCCAGAATGAGGATGGGGCGATCAAAAGTCAGCATCCCGAGGAAAGCTAGTTTCTTTTTCATGCCTGTAGAATAGTTTTCCACCAGTCCATCCAATGGTAAGTCGAAGAGGCTATTCCATTCATCAATGTCAAAGGGCGATTTACCTTGCGATAGTAGCTCTAGGTATTCTCGTCCTCGTATCCAAGGATAGAAATAATTGTGGGTTTCGAGATAGGCCATGTCCTTGGGGGCGAGGGGTTTTTCGTTGTAGGTTAGTTCGCCGCTTTGGATTGGTAAGAAGCCGTAGAGAGAATTGAAGAAGGTTGTTTTTCCGCTGCCGTTCAGGCCTAGGATGCCGTGGACGGCGCCAGGAGAGAAGGTGGCTTCTAGTTTTTTTAGAACGCTGTGCTTGCCATAGGATACTTGGAGGTTTTTTATTTTTAGCATGGTGTGTTTTTTTTTGCGAGCCCCGGGGTGAATGTAGGGTCGACTCCTCCAGAGTCTTGCTTAGGGGCTTGAACGGAATAGGGTTTATTTTTTTTGCTATAATATAATTTCATATTGTGGTTTGCTCTTCGATAATAGATCCAAAGGTAAACTAAGGTCCCAGGGGCGAAAAAGGGATTCATTAGAAAGAGCATGAACAGAGCCATTGGTAGTTGGCTATTTGCTTTTTTTCTTCCAGGATAGTAATGGGCATATTTATAAGCGATGACAAAAGTCAGGAGGCCTGTAGCTATTAGTATAACTGCAATTAGAATGTGCCAGTAGTTATAATGGAATAACAGAAACAAAATATACAAAGGAGACATTGCAATATGAAACGCGGTTAGCTGTTGGATGATTTTGGTGCGGAGCCATTTCTTTTTAAGGACAGTCAATTCCAACAGCTCGCGGTTTTCTACGGCGTCGTAAGCTCCGGCTGCCATTAGCATAAACAACAGTACTACAACTGGCATGCTTACCGCAAACATGGCCGTAAGTAACCCGATGAGGTATAATGGTGCTGCCATCATAAACTCTTTGCGTAAGATACATTTTAATTCAAAGTAACGAGTGGGTATCCAATTCAAATTCACTCCTCCTTTGGGTTGGAAGTAACTGGAAAAACCGGCGGGGAGGAAGGCAATCAAGGCTGCACCTCCTTGTAGTATTAAGGGATTGATCCAGTCTGATAGGGCAAAACCGGCGATCATTGAGAGAGGAAGTACCGCTAAGGAATATTCCATTAAGAATAGCTGCTTGGGCGCATAATTCATTAGACGGAGGAAGCCTCGATCCTGTCTTCGGGCATGTGCCATTAAGATTAGGCCTATACCAAAGATTCCGATTACTGGTACTCCTGTGAATTGTTCTCGTTCCAACATTCCTAATACAAATATGATGACCATTGGTGTTACCAATAGGAGTAAGAGCCAACCGACATCACGGAGGGCTCGGTAGGCTTGTTTTAATCGAAATTGAAGTAGATAGCGCATTAAACATTAAATATTACACAAAAAATAATTTCCCTTCCTAAAGCTACTCAAGATTTTAGTTGTTACTAAGTATACGCGAATAACGGGAAAAGTTGGGAGGGGGGGATTCGGTTTTGGACGAAATTGGGATTTTTATTGATAAAGGGTTGAATGGGAAATTGAAAAATGAAAATGAAAAATTTTCGATCGTTATGAACGTGCCGAACGTATAGCTGGGCGTTCCTCCTTTGATATGAGATATCCTTAAACCTGAAAAAAGCGCCTTCCGCTTTTAGGCAGAAGACGCTCTTTTATAATTCGATTTATCTTGAGAACTCTTTTATTTCAAATCAAAATCTACTAGGCTCTTAAATCCTTTAAGACGTTTGTTGATTTTTCCTTTTGACATTTTGCGCAAGCCATCGATACTGAATTCTTCTACGCAGAAAGAAGCCATTGTTGATCCGTAGATAACTGCTCTTTTCATATTGTTGAAGGTCAAGTTGTTGGTGCTCGCTAGGTATCCGATGAAGCCTCCGGCGAAGGTGTCTCCTGCTCCTGTTGGGTCGGCTACTTTTTGTAGTGGCATTGCTGGGGCGTAGAACATTTTTTCTCCATGGAAAAGCAAGGCACCGTGTTCTCCTTTTTTGATGACCAAAAACTTAGGTCCCATTTTCTGGATAATCTTAGCAGCATCTAACAATGAGTACGCACCGGAGAGTTGTCTGGCTTCTTCGTCATTGATGGTTAGTACGTCAATTTTTTTAATGGTCTTTTTGAGAGAAGGCATTGCGATGTCCATCCAAAAGTTCATAGTGTCCATGACGATCAACTTCGGGGTTTTCTTCATTTGCTTGATCACCTTCATCTGTACATCCGGCTGTAGGTTACCCAACATGACGTATTTCGCATATTTGTAGGCTTCTGGTAGTTTCGGGCTGAAATCCTCCAGTACATTCAATTCTGTGGTCAGGGTATCCCGCTGGTTCATATTATCGTGGTAACGACCAGCCCAGAAGAAGGACTTTTCCCCTTGCTTGATTTGAAGGCCATCAGTGTCGATACCTCGCTTTTGCATGAATTTGATTTCTTCTGCTGGGAAGTCGTCTCCTACTACTCCTACTAGTCCAAGACTCTTGGTAAAGTTAGAAGCAGCCAGATTGATATAGGTCGCAGCACCGCCAATTACGCGATCTGCCTTACCAAATGGTGTTTCGATGGTGTCAAAAGCGACAGTTCCTACTGTTATTAAGTCCATTTCAAGGGTGTTTAAAAATAATTGTAAAAATAATAGCACAAAGATTGCAATTTTAAATGAATAGCTATAACTTTGCCCCGCTCTTTTAATAAGAGAGTATTAATACCAGTGGTTTTCAACTACGAAACGCCTCTTTAGCTCAGTTGGTTAGAGCAACGGACTGTTAATCCGTAGGTCCAAGGTTCGAGTCCTTGAAGGGGCGCAAAATTAAGAAAAGGGAGTATCGAAAGATGCTCCCTTTTTGTTGTTTTAGGCAGTCTGTAATAAGTAATATTTAAACCCTGATCATCCTATTTTCTCACCAAAAAGATAGGTAATATGATCGACGCTAATAAATTATACGACAAGCTAATAGCAGCTAATCCGGCCATAGAGCGAAAAGGGAAATCAATGCCATACACTTCTGTGAATGGTCATATGTTTTCTTTTTTATCTAAGGAGGGAACAATGGGTTTAAGACTTTCTAGAGAAGACAGAGCGTATTTATTCAGAATAAAATAGCCAGTTAATGGAGCAGCATGGAAGAGTAATGAAAGAGTATATTTCTGTTCCAAATGTCTTGTTGAAGGATACTGAGGAACTATTTGAATATTTAGAGAGAAGTTTAAATTATGTTTCTGCACTAAAACCTAAGTATTAAACTAAGCCTACCAAAAAGAAAAAATAGCGCTCTACTCTGCTGTGAATGAGGGACGTTTGTTTACACATAAAAAAATGATAAAAAGTAGATGGGGCAATCCTATCTGCCTTTTTTATTATATTTGGGAAATAAGCAATCTGTAAATCACACTCTGCATGACGTTTACGCTACCTAGTTTAAAGACTCCAAAGAACGATATTTAAAAACCTGTTCAACGTTATGAAACTACGCCGTGCATCTGATGCACTGAACCCCTCTCTATAGGGACTCCTAAACCAATCAAAATGAAAAAGTTAATCGCTACCCCGCTGTTCTTTTTTGTGCTGACAAGTCTTTTTGCACAAAACCTAGTTCCCAATTATTCATTTGAAACCTATGCCGGTTGCCCTTCTAATCTGGGCCTAGTCGGTCTTGCCACCCCTTGGTTCTTGCCTGGTACCAGTACTCCGGATTACTTCAATGCCTGTGACAATCCCCCTCCATCCTTCCTTGGTGTGCCTTCAAATGCATTTGGATATCAAGCTGCATCAACAGGAAATGCCTACTGTGGATTTTATGCTACTGTTGGATCATTCGATGAACACCTTACTGCTCCACTCACTAGTCCTCTTGTAGCAGGCACTTGCTATTATGGAGAGATGTATTTTAGCCTCGCAGAAAGCTTTAGTACCATTGGCATGGACAAGCTAGGAATGTACTTGACAAATGGGGCTCCTACCGAAACACCGCTAGGAGAAATTATTGCTACTCCAGCTCCCCAGATATACGGCAATCAGATTATAGTGGATACTGCAGAATGGGTTCAGGTAAGCGGTGTATTTGTTGCCGATGGTGGTGAAACACATATAACACTTGGACAATTCTTTCCTGACAACGAAATAAACTATCAAGCTGTAGTGACACCACCACCACCGATTAATACTTCCTATTACTATGTTGATGATGTCTCTTTATTTGAAATTGACGAAAATACCGTTCTAGATTATACCATTTGTGAAGGGGACTGTATTACTATAGCTTCCAATCAATATTGTGACGAAGGAGCTTATGTCATAACTATTCCAGAATGCACAAATGGTGTAAATTCTTTTACCATAAATATTATGATGCAGGGCTCTGAAGATATTGTTCTTGCACCTGTTTCTATGCTCGACTGTAACTCCTTCAGCACTACGCTTGATGCTTCCGGATCTTCAGGACTGAGTTCTGCTGAATCTTATGGCTGGACCGGGCCAAACTTCTCTTCCACCGAAGCAATTGCGGACGTTGGTAATCCAGGATGGTATACTTTTTCTATTACCTCAGAATCAGGCTGCCAAATCAAAGACTCAATTGAGGTTTTAGATGATTATGAATTACCAAACCTATCAATAGCGCCTCTGGAAAGCTGGGACTGTATATCTTCCAACATTACAATTACAGGGAACTCATCCACGCCAGCGGTGACCTATGCTTGGGCAGGACCGGGGACAAATGCCAGCACTAGTTCTGTTAGCATTAACCAATCAGGAACTTATCAACTCCTTATTACTGCTGCGAATGGCTGTACTAGCCAAGGGCAGATCACAGTACCTCCAGATTACTTTGTTACGGTAGAAGCCGATGGAATCAGTAGTGGGATTCTAGATTGTAACAATACAAACGTAAGTCTAATTGGTAGTACCAATATTTCACAAGCCAGCTTTTTATGGTCTGGACCAGGCCTTAACGAAACAACACAGAACGCAACTACCAATCAGTCTGGAATATATAATTTTACGGTAACTAGTTCTGTCGGTTGTACTGCGACAGCCCAAGTCGAAATATTTGAAAACACGACTCCTCCTGATGTATATGCAAGTATTCTTAGCACGGTAGACTGTGTTACGGGGAGCATACAACTTGGCGGTTTTTCAACGATTGACAATCCTTATTACACTTGGTCCGGACCAGGAACTTTCGAAGAGCTCGATGTTATTGATGCGACGATACCTGGCATTTATACCTTTTCTGTTTTAGATCTAGACAATGGATGTTCCTCCAGTACTGATGTCACCTTAACTGCAGATGACCTTATAATTCCAACTATTGTCAGCATCTCAGAGCCTGATGAAATTAGCTGTACAAGCGCCCTAGCTATTCTTTCCGGAGTAAGTGATGCGATTGACCCAACCTATCTTTGGATTGGCCCTCCTGGTTTTGTTAGCGATCCTGCTCAAAACTCTAGCACTAATATCCCTGGCAGTTATACCTTTATTGTAACCGCTTCAAACGGATGCTCTATTTCAGCAACTACTCAAGTAATAGAAAATATAAATCCCCCAGACTTGATTATTAATGCTCCAGAAGAGCTCGATTGCGATAACCCAGAAATTGTCTTAGTTGGAAGCTCTTCTATTTCAAATCCTATTTACGAATGGCAAGCACCTTCTGGAAATATTTTCAATGACAGCCTTTTTGTTAATAGCCCTGGAGTATATACTTTAGAAGTAACCAATCCCGATAACAATTGTTCTACAATTGAAGAGATAGAAGTTATAGCGGATTTAGCCGTGCCGACTTCGGATGCTGGAGCTAATGGTATT
>JBLHRR010000027.1:0-45116 GCA_047626155.1 Saprospiraceae bacterium
CAGCTAAATATTCTTTGGAAATCTTCCGTTTCAAACTTTCTGAGTACTTTGTTCTTCGCTTTATGCGCTTCTTTGGATTTGTCACAACTTTTCACGTTTTGGTGTAAAGCTATATTGATTGAATACACATTCACCACATCCACATCCACCTGCTGCCCAAATTGATTAAACAAGGCCACTCTGAAATACTTCAATACTTCCTCCTTCCTCCCTTTCGCTTATATTTTCGCTTACAGCTCCCCTGTAAAAGCGAACTTTCTTTCGAAATAATTATTTTTAGCAAAAAAATATTCTTTTCTAAATACACTCTCTTTCAACACTTTAAACATCTAAATTAAAAAATACGACTTCCCCTTTATGGAATTTCCCCTTTTCTGCAACCTATATATAGACAGTTTATTCTAAAACATAAAACCTATATATCAGATGCTAGTAAAAACTTACGCGAGTGCCGTACAGGGAGTTGATGCGCAGACCATTACCGTGGAGGTCAACTCCGGAGGCCACGTTCTGGAAGGAAAAAATTTCTATAGCTTAGTCGGCTTGCCCGATAGTGCGGTCCGCGAAGGATGGCAACGGGTGGCTGCTGCGGTCAAGAACATTGGTTTCAAGCTGCCGCGAAATAAAATAACTGTCAACCTCGCTCCGGCTGACATTCGTAAAGAAGGAGCCGCTTATGATTTACCGATTGCCCTAGGCGTATTAGGCACCTGCGGAGGGATGGACGTTAGTACGCTTCATGAATACATTGTAATGGGAGAGCTTTCTTTAGACGGTGGTCTGCGCCCGGTAAAGGGCGTATTACCTATGGCGATTCAGGCTAGGAAAGAAGGCTACAAAGGTTTGATCGTACCAAAGGTAAACGCGCGCGAAGCTGCCATTGTTGACCAACTCGAAGTATACGCTGCTGAAAACCTTACAGAGGTAGTCGGTTTTTTTAACAAGACAACTACATTAGAACGAGTCAAACAAGATACACGCGAATTATTTAAGGGCAACCAAAACAATTATGACGTTGACTTCTCAGATGTTAAAGGTCAGGAGAACATCAAACGAGCTTTGGAGCTTGCCGCAGCCGGAGGGCACAACGTCATTCTAATCGGCCCACCAGGAGCTGGAAAAACAATGCTTGCACGTCGAATGCCAACCATACTTCCCCCACTCAATTTGCGCGAAGCTTTAGAAACAACTAAAATTCATTCTGTAGCTGGATTGTTAGGTAAGAATGGCTCTTTAGTCACTGTACGCCCTTTTCGATCCCCACATCATACGGTGAGTGATGCGGCTTTAGTGGGAGGTGGCTCCAACCCACAACCGGGAGAGATCTCTCTGGCTCACCACGGTGTTTTGTTTTTGGATGAATTACCAGAATTCAAACGAACGGTTCTGGAAGTCCTTCGCCAGCCAATGGAGGAGCGGAAGGTGACCATTTCAAGAGCAAGAATTTCGGTGGAATTTCCTTCTAGCTTTATGCTAGTGGCTTCCATGAATCCTTGTCCTTGTGGTTATTACAACCATCCGGAAAAGGATTGTGTTTGTGGAGCAGGAGTGGTGCAACGATACCTTAATAAAATCTCTGGGCCCCTACTCGATCGTATTGATTTGCACGTGGAAGTTACTCCAGTTTCTTATGAGAAACTCTCTAGTACGGAGCGACCTGACGAGTCGAGCAAGGACATTGTTGAACGGGTGGTAACGGCTCGGGGTATTCAATCTAAGCGATTTGAGCATTTACCTGATGTGTATTGTAATGCGCAAATGCCGAGTCGAATGGTTCGGGAGGTTTGTCAGTTGGGACCTGAAGGATTGACGATGTTGAAGGTGGCGATGGAGCGCTTGAAATTATCGGCGCGAGCTTATGATCGGATATTGAAGGTGGCTAGGACGGGGGCGGATTTGGCGGGGAGTGCTGATATTGAGATGGAGCATTTGGCGGAGGCTATTAATTATCGGAGCTTGGATAGGGAGGGATGGGCGGGGTAATTGAATAATGAATATTGAGTGCGGGAATATTGAATATTGATTTGGCGCTCAGACGCGGAGTCACTTAATCATTCCTTCCTTTTGGAAACCATTTGGAATTTGGAATAATGAACATTGAGTGCGGGAATGTTGAATATTGATTGGCGCTCAAACGCGAAGTCACCTAACCATTATTCTTTATTCGAGATTCACTCTTTTTGAAAACTACAAAATAAAAAAAATGAAAAAATTCGATCTACAAGAACGCCTAATCAAATTCAGCATTGACTTAATCAAAACACTCGACAAGCTTCCTAACTATGTAATTGGAAAACATCTAAAAGGACAACTGACAAGGTCAGGCACCTCTCCTACACTTAACTATGCAGAAGCTTGTGACGCTGAAAGTCGAAAGGATTTTATGCATAAAATAAAAATAGTGTTGAAAGAATTACGCGAAACACTCGTAGAACTAAAAATGATTGACGGTCTTTCTTTTACATTTGTTGATCCTAAGCCATTATTAAAAGAATGCGATGAACTCCTTTCTATTTTTAACCGTAGTTATATAACTGCAAAGTCCAACATGGAGAAAGAACGCCTAAAAATCAAGTAGTAATAAAACACGAAAACTTCACCTTTTAGCAAAAAGCGTAAGCAACGCGTCTTACAATTCAATATTCAGAATTCGATATTCATGATTCGATATTCCTTAAAACACTACTCCCCTCCCAAAGGCTTTATCTTATCAACCCGTCGCCCTTCTCTGCTCTGACTAAAATAACTATTGATCTTCTCCAAACTATTATCCAGCTGCTGATCGTAAGGCTTTTGTTCGCGCCCTGATTGTCCCTCATTCTGACTAGCCATAGATTCCATGTAAATAGATTGTGAAGGAAAGGCAAAGCTGATACCCAAGTCGTCTGCCAACAATAGTATTGCATACATCACTTCGTGTCGGCCAATCAGCTCTTCTGTCCAATCTTTGGCTTCAAAAAAGCAGTACAATAAGATATTTATAGCGCTATCTCCAAAGCTATTTAGGTGAACTTCAAAATAGTCTTTTCTAGTGGTAGGGTGACTTTCGATAATGGCCCTGATTCCTTTTACAAACAGGTTTATTTTTTCGGGAGCGGTATTATAGGTAACCCCTAATTCTGTTTTAAATCGCCTGTATTGCCTCAGCCCCATATTGTTGACGACCTTATTGCTCAACATCCCATTAGGCACGTACACTACAGAGTTGGCGAAGGTTCTGATTCGGGTAGATCGCATGCCTACTTCTTCAACCGTACCATCCACCTCATCGAAGTGTATCCAATCGCCAATTTGAAACGGGCGATCAACAAATATCATAATAGACCCAAAGAAATTTTTCACCGTATCCTGTGCAGCAAGGGCTATGGCCAGGCCACCAATAGATATTCCGGCAAGGAGGGCGGTTACATTTACATTCAGGAATTCCAGCACATAAATAATACCTATAGACCAAATGATCCATTTGGCCACGCGACTCATTACTGGCAATAATTGATCGTCTAGTGTATTTTTTGTTTTTTTAGCAAGGCTATCAAGATAATGAAAAACAATACTGGCTATTTTAACTATAGTAAGTATGACGAAAAAAATACTGAGTACCCCTAGCCATTTTAATAGTATCGAATTTAACCTTATAGGGAGCTGAAACATCGGTAAAAGAAATATCAATACCCTTACCGCTATTAATAAACCTAAAGAGCGAGCTACTTTAATTAAATCATCATTTACTTTTTCAGAGATATTGAATCTTTTTTGTAGAAATGCTCTAATAAGCCATTTTGAAATGGTGTAGACTAGGTAAAATACTAGCGTAATAAAAAGCAACAACATCAGTAAGCCCAGCCACTTCGCTACAGAAATGCTGAGTACTTCAAAGCCCCAGAAAGGACCGTGGAATCTTAGATTAAAATCAGTTCCAAGAGGAAAGACCTCTTCAAATAACTGGGGTATTTGATCAATGGTCGTTTTAGAATAATACCATTGACCATTTATCTGCTCCACATAAATCCGGAGCTCGTCGCGGTCTATAAAATATAGACTTTCATTGGTAAGCGTATCCTTGTAATTATTGTTCTGAGGCAGGCGATTGATGTCAACATAAAAACCTCTGCCATCAAGTATTTTTTTAAGTTGGATCGCTAGGTTCTCTTTATTCTCAATATAATCAGGAAAAGAAAATGCAGCCAGCTCTGGTACATAGCTATCATCTTGCAAGTAATACAAGTGATTGTAAACGACACCATAGGGAGAGAGATTTACTTTCGCAGAATCAATTTGACTGTAAAGATTGCAGGAAATAAAAATTAGGAGGAAGGTAAAGAGGTTATTATTATTCATTAGGTAAAGGCTTCTTTTCTGCGAAGGTAAGCATTAGCAGGAGAAGGGCCGTATTAATGACAGAATCCCACCACTAAGAGAGATATCATAATTATCCAAAGTTAGGGCTAAAGAATTTATTCCATTTTCTTGAAACTCGATTTTACCGGGGGTGGTTCCAAAATCAGAACCATTAATAACTAATATATCTCCATTACCAGCTGAAGTTTTATCTTGATTTAAACCATATGAAATATCAGAGACTACAGGAATGGAAAGAGAGTTTCTGATAGATGAGCCACTATCTTTTTTTTTAAAAATAGATGGTTTATTACTAAATTTCTTCGACGTAAAATCTATGAAAGAATTGCTACTAAGTGCCTTATATATATAATTATACAGGTTTTCAGACTTTTCAAATGCTAACACCTTTTCGTCAATTTCGTGATATACTAAAAAATGTTTTTGCTCATTTTTAGCGCGATTAGTAGTGTAATCAAGGTGATACCTCATGACCCAACGTAAATTTAGATCATTAATGATCAAAATTTTACTGTTATCACTATTTTCAAAATCAGCTAAAAAAACACCATTTATTCCAATTGGCAAAGGATATACAACAATATTCTCATTGTAAGGTCTTGGCAATTCTTTTTCTAAAGCCTTTATGGCTGGTTACAACCCCACTACTCCTATTGACTTATAAATAAAAAATATAATTAAATATTTGAAACATAATTAAAACACATACGTTATTTTTATATATAACTAGGTTCGCCAATTAACTTAATCATTTTATCACCATAAAATCTATAATGTATGTCAAATGTAACATTTACCGTCGGAACCAATAGAAATTGCCGGTTTACCAACCCTCAACTTGCTAAAGTCAACCAAGCAATCGAGATCTTTCAAAAAGTATGGAATAGTAAAAATTTCAAAAAGGCAGTTTGCAACCACAATTGGTCAGCTGAAAACGGAACTACATATAATCGTTTTCACATGAGCAACGGAATGTCTAATGATCAGGTATGGTCTTCTCTGTGGAATGCTTGTAATGAACCAAATTCCAGTTCTCCCACCAACAATTCTTTTACGGTAATGCCTTGTGCCTCTTGGAGTGATTACAACTGGTGTATAAACAGCGGTACACCTTCTGTTTGCGTGAACGTCAATTATGTAAATTGTGATTGGTACACGCCTGTTCATATCGCTTCTGCTATGATGTATGACTTTTGTGTAAACTATTGTGGATTCAATGGAACAACTATGGCTAACATGGCGCAATGTTGGAATAACACAGTACCTGCGGCTTGTAGTACCATTATAAGAGACTGTGCGGTTATAGTTTGTAGTGATATTGTTGGAAACTGGTCAAATGTAGTTAACACAACTGCTTGGAATTGTTTCCCTTGTGCTGCCACCTGGACTGTCAATACTTATGGCACCAACTGGGTGAATTCTAGTGTGAAAGTAAATGAGACCATTTGTGCGATGCAATATGAAATTGATTGCTTGAATAGCGTTAGCGAAAAAACATCTGACGAAATGAGCAGATACACTATGTTGGTCAATGCAGTAGAAACAATGAATGCTATGTCCAATAACATGTGTGTTACATCGCTTGATGGTTGTGAAGCCGCTTGGATGCCAGCGGTAACTACTGCGAATGTAGCTGTAGTATAGATTATTTTTAGGGATGAAGAAGATATATACTAATTCTGAGTCCTAAAGCAAAAAAAAGACCGCCTCGTTAGTTCAACTAAGAAGGTGGTCTTTTTTCATTCACCTCTTCGGGTAAAATTTGGTACGGATAGCTGTGGTAAACATTTTACCCTTCAAGGAACGCTACATGGAATTTCAACTTTATCTTTCCCCCACCTCATTCAAAATAATCAACTCCTTCTTCTCATCTCCCCTAATATCAATAGCCTCCATTTCCAATTTCTTCACATCATCAAAAACAAAAGCTGGTCGATAATCCGGATCTTTAATAGAAATTTTAATATTCTTCAATGTTAAATGCTCCACATGACGTACATAAAATCCCCAAGCTGGAAGCTCTCCAAACATGGAAAACTCGGGGTAATGATTTGCGTATTCTGGCACCTCATTTAAACGAGAGACTGGCGTATGCGCTAAACCATTATTCCCTCTCCCAGGGTAAATGATTTCGATGTTTTCCAGCGTCACATTTTCAATAGGAATATTGGGAAGCCCCGTAATAGAAGCAGGAAAAATGTTATGGAAAAAAGGGAGCGCAGGGCCTCGGATGTCATAATCATAGTCCGGACGTTCGAAAGCGATCTCTGCTCTGATGTTTCTTAGTACCACATTCTTCATTACCCCATTTCGCTTTTTAGGGTACCTTCTACCCAGACGAATGAAAATGGCGTTGCCTGTATTTACAGCTTCAATATTCTCGACCAGTACATTTTCAATATGGCCACCATCTACTGTTTCTATCGCAATGGCAGAACGGAAAGTATCAAAGACTTTTATGTTTTCAATATGTACATTGGTAAAACCACCGATGGAGGCTGTTCCGAATTTTATTGCACTGGCGCTGGAGCGAACGGTGCAATTACCAATGTAAATGCTATCGCAACTATAGCCATTGTGGTGAGATTTCAGGCAGATGCCATCGTCTCCACAATTGACATAACAATTGGTGATTCGAACATTTTTGCAATCGCCAATGTCAATACCATCGTTGTTCCAATAAGTATCGCTGATGACTCGGACGCTGTCAATTATTATGTTTTCACTACGGTCATAGGTTTGTACCCAACTGGCAGAGTTCTTAATGGTTACTCCTGTGACTCTTATATTTTTACACTTTACAAATTCAATAATTTGTGGACGTAAATATTCTCTGGGGCGTTTTTCTGGGAAGGTGTATTGGGTGCTGTCAATTTGCCCGACGTAAAAAAGGCTGTCAATATTCAGAGCCAGTTGGCGGCCTTGCCCGTCTAGCGTCCCCTTTCCTGTGATGGCAATATTATGCTGACCGTCAGCCATTACTAAAGCTTTCCATCTGTTTAATTTTAAGTAATCTGAAACCTGAGTACTTCCCAATAATACGGCGCCTTCTAGTAAATGAATTTCAATATTCGATTTCATAACAATGCTACCACACAAAAAGCGACCAGTCGGAATAATGACCCTTCCGCCATTCTCATCTGCTGCTTTATCTATCGCTGCTTGAATAGCAATTGTGCTGATTGTCGTTCCGTCAGCTACGGCACCAAAAGAGAGGATGTTGTAATCTTTTGCTTGTAAGTAAATTGTTATAAAGCAAGAGGTGATTAAGAGTAGAAGTGTTTTTTTCATATTCATGAAGTAAGAATAAAGTTTGATTAATTGTAAACACGCTTACGAAAGTATTCGAATTAGAATATTCAGCAAGATACCCAATATTTGTAAAAAACAAACCTAGCAAAAAAATACCGCCGGATAGTGTACATACAAATACCTAAGTATTACACTAAGACCAAACCTTACTAATTATTTTTCCCGATATTTGAGGCTCAACTTAAACAGCTTAAGTAATTTATTCATGGGTATTCTTAGATTTTCCTTATTGCTTTTATTCTTCTCTGCTATTGCTTGTAAGCAAAAAGCGCCTACCGGCTCAGACTTATCAACGGAGCACGGAAAAGAAACTAAGTCGTTTAGTACAACTGTGAATCTTGACAGCGGACCAGCTATGGAGCCCACTAAAGGCGCTTTGCTTCTCACTCGATTTAAAACACTGGATGAATTAAAAAAGGTCATCCAAATAAAATATTTTGAAGGTGTGAAGGGAGCAGATCCTATCATGCATAAAACGCCATCTGTTCGTATAACCCATGCCAGTCATGGCCGAAAAGTGGTCAGCAATTTAAGGTTTGGTGTTAGTGAACGAGATATTTCGAGTGCGTGGACAGGAGGCTTGGGAGATAAGATATGGCTGGGTTTGAGTTTTCCTTATTTGGTTTTTCATAAGAGGAATTTGCCGAGGGTGTTTAATTTATCAAGACGGAGAGCCCAGGTATTCGGAGAGGGCGATATGGCATTTTATGATCTTGCCGAAACAATGGTCTCTAACATAAATGATGACGATTTGCTCCTCCTACCTCCGGAAGACCTTTCCGAGAAAGGGTATTTGAATACTTTTAACCACATGGTTTCTCAAGCTTTTATCACCTCTATTTTTTCTGAAAAATTTGCAGATTTCATTGCGGATTCACATGAACGCGCTCATATGCCTGAGTTGATAACGGGAACGTTTACGGAAGAACAACTTAAAGATCTTGAAAAGGGAGCAATTGATAATTACGTAGATATTATTAATAATGAGTGGGGCCAGGAGTTAGGAAAAGTACTTGGTGAAAAGTATGCTATTACTAAACAAACCAATTGGACTCCTGAATTATTAGCCAATTACCTTAACGATCTGGAACAGTATTTTAGTTGGTCTTTCCAGATTGGGTTCAAACCTTTTAGGGCAGAAGATGAGTTGGTCATCACCTTTGCTAAAAAGATTAATACCGTAATGAACGATGTGTCTGGAATGAGGTGGAAGAAAAAAAAGAATAACTAGCTCTCCATTATTTTTTGATAGGCAACAACCAATAGTTAGAGACATTGGTTAAGTCTTTTGAAATTTCATATTTTCCTCCAATTTTTTCTATTCCTTGCGCTTGCCATTCCTGTAGCTTTTTAAACCATTTTTTTTCTTCAAAGGTCACTTTATAAAACTCTGCCCCACTAAAGTTCACCTGATTCAAATCGGCTTGACTCAGATCGGCACCGCTCAAATCGGCGCCACTAAAATCAGCATTCTTTAAGATTGCAAATTTCAAGTCTGTATTTCTAACACTTGCATTACTAAAGTTCGCCGCAGTCAAATTGGCCTTTCTGAAAACGGTTCCTTTCATTTTCACTCCAGCTAAATTCGCCCCGTTCAAAAAAACATTAGTCAAATCTGCAAACCTTAAATCGACCCCACTAAAATCCAAACCACCCAACTTTGCACTAGTCAAATCTACCCCAGTCATAACCGAATTCCTCAGCTCCCCATCCTTCAAATCCACCCAAGCCATATTCGCCCGCCTCAGGTTTGCCCCTTCCAGATTCGCGGCCCTCATATTAGCACCCCACAAATTTACCTCCATCAATTCGGCCTTAGTCAAATCAGTCCTCCTTAAATCCGCCTCCTTTAAATTCGCGCCCCTCAAATCAATCCCACTCAAATCAAAACCTTCTAAATTCGCGCCCCTCAAAGCCGCTCCCGAAAAAGAAGTCTTCATTTTTATCTTCCGAAAAGAAATGGAATCCATTCTCATATTAGCCAAGGCCAACAGCAACTGCCCTCGCTCCGGACTGTATTTTCTAGTTGCTTTTTTAGTAGCTTTTTTAGTAGCCAAACTATCTCCCTCTTTATAACTATATGGCTCAAAAGAATAACTCAAGGCCGCTATTCTTCCGATGGTCTCCTCCGTTAATCCGCTCCCAGGATGCTCTTTTAATTCATCATCTACCTTGTCTAAAATATTACTCATCAAAACAACAAGGCTACTTTTTCTAATCGACTCCTCTAATTCCGCTTGCCCCAGAAGTATCTCCTCCAGTACAATATTTTGACTCTTGTAAAACTGTTGTTGCTTAAATATTAAAACACCACTAACTAAGCCTCCAAAAAACAAAGTGAGCAGTATCCAAATGACATTATTTTTTTCTTTCATTGTACTGTTTATTATTCCTAGATATAGAAAACTACTTCATAATCATAGGATAACTAAATTGATAAGAACCCGAACCCAATTCTATAATTACATCTTCTCCTTCCTGCACAGATTCCAAAATACCATTGGCCGACTTGATACGAGTATCTCCTTCTAATACTTCATTGAGCGTAGCCTTAGGCAAGGTAATACTTGCACTGGTATTCGGTGGTAAAATCACATCCAAATAAAAACGCCCCTCTTTATATGACCAATCAGAAACAATCAATCCATGCAAAGATTGATAAGTCGCTTTAGCGTAAGACAGTTCTTTTGTCGGCTGTGGTTGAATGAGGATGTGTTTGTAACCCGGCTGCTTGGAGTCCACTTCTATCCCTGCGATGACCCGATACATCCAATCTCCAATAGCACCATAGGCATAGTGGTTGAAGGAATTCATTCGGGTATTTTGAAAACTGCCATCTGGTTTGATGCCGTCCCAACGTTCCCAGATGGTCGTTGCTCCTTTCGTGATGGGGTACAACCAGGAAGGATATTTTTTTTGAAATAACAATTTAAATGCAACATCCGCATGTCCATTTGACGATAGCACATGACACAGGTGTGGCGTCCCCAAAAAGCCAGTTGACAAATGAAATTTCCGATCTGTAATGTCTTTAACCAAGTAAGCTACTGCTTTCGATTTTTGCGCTTCCGGTAGTAGATCAAATGCTAATGCAATGGTATAGGCAGTCTGAGAATGTGGGCTTAGACGGCCACTCGGCGTTAAAAATTCTTCTTGAAATGCTTTCTTTACTTTTGAAAGGAGTTGACTATAATAAGCTACATCTTCTTCATTTTTTAAAACCTTCGCCGTTTGCATTGTCAGTTGGGTGGAGTAAGCAAAAAAGGCAGTGGCTAAAAAATCAATATCGGTATGGCCTGGCTTGACATTCCATTCCGTTGGATGAATAAAGAAAAGCCAGTCTCCAAAATGTCTTCCTTCTTGTACTAGGAAATCTCCTGCTGATAATTCTTCCAGATAGGCTACCCACTTTTTCATACTATCATATTGCCGTTCCAAAATACGGATGTCTCCATATTTCAAATACATCGTCCAGGGCACAATCGTGGCGGCATCTCCCCAGCCGGTGGAACCATGACCTCGTAAGACATTTGGAACCACCCAAGGTACGCTGCCATTCTCCAATTGATCTGCTTTTAAATCCTGCAACCACTTTGTATAAAAGGCTGCGGTATTAAAATTAAAACAAGCGGTACTCGCGAAAGCTTGAGCATCACCGGTCCAACCCATTCGCTCATCCCGTTGTGGACAGTCTGTTGGAACATCCAGAAAGTTTCCTTTTTGACCCCATTCAATATTACTTTGCAATTGGTTGATCATGGAATCAGAACATTCAAAGGTTCCCGTTTTTTCCATCTCTGAATAAATAGCAACGCCCGTTATATCGTCAATGGAAAACTCCCCAGAAATTCCTTCTATTTTGACATATCGAAATCCTTGAAAAGTGAAATGGGGTTCAAAAATTCGTTCTTCGTCATCGTTTAAAATGTACTGAACTTTCTGAGCTGCTGTCCGCAAATTAGCCGTATAAAAATTACCTTCCTTATCCAGTACCTCTGCATGATATAGCGTTATGGTATCTTTCGCTTTTCCCTTTATCTTCAATCGAACCCAACCCACCAAGTTTTGGCCCAAGTCTACCACCAGTTCTTCTTTGGGCGTTCGTATTATCTTAATCGGCTGGACTTCTTCCATTTTCCGAACGGGAACTCCTTCTGTACTGACCAAGCGTTTTTTAGAATGCTCTGCTGTCCGAACAGCTTGCCAATCGCTATCATCATACCCTGTTTTTGTCCAACCACTCTTTTCCAACCTCGCATCATAAACCTCCCCATCGTAAAGGCCTGACATTACAATTGCTCCGGTAGATGCTTTCCAGTTTTCATCGGAAATTATGGTTTCCGTTTCGCCATTTTCATAAGTCACTTCTAATTGAAACAGGAGCGCTGTTTTATTGCCATACAACGTATTCCATCTGTCACGTGAATCGAATTGCCCCCTAAACCAACCATCCCCTAAGCGGACAGCCATTGCGTTTTCACCACTTTGTAACAACTCAGTTACATTATAAATCTGATATTGAAGTCGCTTATGATAGCTTGTCCAACCTGGCGTAAATAATTCGTCTCCTACCCGTTGTCCATTTAGATAAACTTCGTAAATTCCATGAGAAGTAATATACAACCTGGCTGTTGCTATCTTACTTTTCAAGTTATGTTCTCTGCGTAACATCGGACAAGGATTGTAAGCCTTTTCTTCTTCTTCAAAAGCAACTTCGATCCATTTCGCTTTCCATTGGCTGGTATCCATCAAACCCATTTCCCAGTAAGCTGCTTCGCTCCAAGAACTTTCTCTTTTTTTATTATCCCAAATTTTAACCCGCCAATAATATTCCTGACGAGCGTCCAATTTAGGGCCTTCATAGGAAATGTGGAGGGAATGATCGTTTTGTTGCTCTCTAGAGTCCCAAAATATTTCTTTACCTATCTTCAGCTTCTCTAAGCTTGTTGCAACTTGTATTTGATAGCCGCTTTGCATCAATCCTCGTTCGGCAGCCGGAGCTATCAATTGCCAACTCAAACGAGGGTTCTGAATCTCAATGCCTTTCGGGTTCACTTTGTATTCACAACGGAGTTGGTCTGGAAAGGGGCTTTGGCAGAAAGCCTTGAGGCTGAGTAAAAAAACAAAGAGGAAGGTAAGGATATGAAGTATGCTGAATTTCATGTTATGTGATTGTTGGATACTATATGTTTATTTGCCGTACGTAGACTTTCCAGCTCAAATATAGTGAACCTCCTTAGGGATGAAGAATAAAACAGGTCATATCCCCTCTCACGTTATCAGAGAATATGGCATATTGACAGATTCAATGACTACTGGATTATTTTGCCGAGACACTTAATTACACAAAAAATATTTATCAAATCATATTTTGACAACGATTTACAAAAATGGACGTTCTCTAATTTAGAAGTCTCAATGAAACATCCTACATTTAATAATTTAGCAACAACAACAACAAATTAACTTCAGAATCTGCCCTGTAACCTTACGATCGTAACCGACACAGAGAGAGTACGTTATGAAACCGAAGGACGTGTATATATTCTGAAACCAGCCCGCCCGCCCGTCTGCGACAGTCGGACTGGTTCCGGCCAGGCGGTTCATTTTTGTGTAATAATTATTAGTAACTACCCTTTACAACCTCAAACTATGCAATCTATTTCTGAAGAATATGGTATTCCCGTGTTAAAACATAAAATTAAAAGAAAAATGGGGCTACGATTATACTTAACACTTTTCCTTACCCTTAACGCCATCTTCCTTTTCAGTCAAGTCACCCTCACGGGTATCATCATTGACAAGCATTCCAAAGAACCTATTCCATTCGCCAATTTTTATTTACAATCAAATCCTACAAAAGGAGTCTCCGGCGATTTTGATGGTAATTTTGAAATCACCTTTAAGACCGCTCCTGATGTTTTAGAAGCCTCTGCACTGGGTTACGAAACTCTTGTTATAAAATATGAGGGTAAAAATGTGCTAAAAGTAGAGATGGACGCTTACGCTATGAATCTGGCAGAGATAGTCGTTACTACTAGTGGAGAAGATCCGGCTTACGGCATCATGAGAAATGTGATAAAAAACAAACCAAAAAATAATAGAAATAATTTCGAGGCTTACTCTTGTGAGGTTTACAACAAGATGGAAGTCGACCTTATTAATATTTCAGAGGAATTCAAAAACATGAAAATCAATAAGCCTTTTGAATTCGTCTTTGAACACGTTGACAGTACCTCCGGAGAAGAACCGTTCCTTCCTCTTTTTGTCTCGGAAGCTTTATCGGATTTCTATTTTCAAAAAAATCCTAAAAAGGAAAACGAACAAATCAAAGCCATTAAACTGGTTGGTGATTATGAAAACGAAAGCGTAGGACAATTGTTAGGCGTAGCGGAGGTTCAATTCAATGCTTATGACAATTGGATTGATTTGGTTTCAAAAAAATTCGCAGGTCCTGTAGGAGACAATGGAACGAACTACTATAGATACTACCTGATTGACACTGCTTTTGTTGACAATCAGTGGTGTTACCAAATCCAGTATTTTCCAAAGCATAAAGGAATCAATGGGTTCTATGGGGATATGTGGGTGCATGATTCGACCTTCGCCATCAAAAAAATAAAGATGCAATTGCTCTCTGAGGTGCATTTGAATTTCGTAGAAAAACTATCCATTATTCAAGAGTATCAAATGTACAACGATTCATTGTGGGTACCATTGAAAGATTATATCACCGTTACCTCCACTACGGTAACTGCTCCTTTTGTACCACGGATTTTCAAGAAACTCCGAGAAAATGCGCCGGGGGTTCAAGCCAAAAGGAATACCACTTATCGCGATTTTAAATTTGATGCCGAGATTGTCTCAAAGGGAATCAAACAAGAATTAAAAGTACTCCCTGATGCCTTTAAAAAGGGAGATGATTATTGGACCAAGAGCAGACATGTTCAACTGGAAGCCTCTGAAGAAACGGCTTATTTTTTAATCGACACCATTAAAGAATTACCGATCATTGACATCTGGGAAAAAGTAACCACCACCCTCTTCACCGGGTATGTCGCTGGAAAATACATCGAAGTTGGAAATGTCTATGATTTCCTATCCTCTAATGAGGTAGAAGGGTTTAGAACTAAATTCGGAGTTGCCTCCAGCACAGGTATCAGCAAAAAGTTTTTAGCCGGAGCTTATGGCGCCTACGGTTGGGATGATAAGAAATGGAAATACGGCGCTGATTTTTATTACTTTTTTGACAAAACCCCACGGAAGGCACTTGGCTTTGGATACCTAAAAGATTTCAGCCCTACGCCAAACTTTAGCCCAAACTTTACCCTTGGAGGAGACGGCGTTAGTTCCTCTTACTTTTTACGAAGGAACATTCCTTTCAAATTATTAGACGTAGAACATATTGCCGTCAATTATTTCCATGAGTGGAAAATGGGACTTTCTGCACGGGTTACGGTGGCCAACGAAAAGATTGATCCGATCTTTGATTTTGAATATAAAGTCGATGAAGTCGATGAAGGTATGACTATTGAAAACTATGAAAACACAAAAGCCTCCATAGAGTTTCGTTATGCTTATGATGAACTTTATCTCGTTGGCAATTTCGCCCGAACAAGTTTGGGGAGTAAGTTTCCGGTAGTCTCTTTCAAATACACCAAAGGTTTTAAGGGCATTCTGGATAGTGATCTGGATTTCGATGCGTTCCAGTTGACAGTGACAGATAAATTTCGTTGGGGTGCTCTAGGGTATACTAGAATGCGATTAACCGCAGGACAAATTTTAGGCGATGTGCCTTATACCGCCATGTTTATTCCTGTTGGTAATGAAGGTTTTATTATGAACCTCTCCGGCTTCAATTCTATAGCCGAATACACTTTTGCTATGGATCGTTTTGCACAAATAAATCTGGATCACCACTTCGATGGTTTCATTTTGCAATTGGTTCCTTTCTTACGAAAAGCACGGCTGCGTTCCGTTGCTAATTTCAGAGCCATCATCGGAGACATGAGTGACAGCAACCGTGCGAGAAATGCTTCTGGGCTTGCGTCTCCTGACAATGAAGGTAATGCGGTTCGACTTAGAGTTCCTGATCGGGAGCCTTTCATGGAGGCCAGTGTAGGTATTGAAAATATCTTCCGCTTTTTTAGATTCGATGCCATCTGGCGTTTGAATTATAATGGGGATGTACCGGGCAATCGCTTCGGGGTCAGGGGTAGTATTTATTTTGCTTTGTAAAGAATTAAAAAAATTAATATGCTCCGTAAATACAAATCCTCTTCCGCACTACTCGTTCTGACATTGCTCATTATCAGTTGTGCATTATTTGCTTATCAAAACGGTAAGGATACGCAAACCCAGGGACCTAAAAAAGGTTCGCTCATCATTATCGGAGGAGCAGCGGAAGCAGATGTCTTTTATGAAAAATTTGCAGAACTCGCTGGTGGGAAAGAGGCTAAAATTATATTGATTCCAACAGCAGCAGGGGACAAATGGCTGAGTCAAGACCCAGAATTCAAACAACACAAACAACACTTTTACAACAAGGGCTTCAGGAATGTGCAGGTTCTTCACACCCGTAATCTGCAGGAAGCCAATACTCCTGAATTCTACAAAGAACTTGAAACGGCTTCTGGCATCTGGATTACCGGAGGACGACAATGGCGCTTAGCTGATAGTTATTTAAACACAAAAACATTAGCGGCTATAAAAGGCGTTTTGGATCGTGGTGGTGTGGTCTGTGGATCTTCTGCAGGAGCCACCATTCAAGGATCCTACCTTGCGAGAGGAGATACTAAAACCAATACCATTATGATGGGCGATCACGAAGAAGGTTTTGGATTAATTAGCAACGTAGCCATTGATCAACATCTACTCAAACGCAACAGACAATTTGACCTCTTCAAAATTTTAGACAACAGGCCTGAGCTACTCGGCATTGGTTTGGATGAAAATGCAGGACTTTATATTCACGGAAATACTGCTGAAGTCATCGGCGAAAGTTATGTCGCTATCTATGATGGAAAAATGTGGTCTGATGACAAAAATCAATATATCAAATTGCCGAAGGGCAGTCGCGAATTTTATTTATTAAGTCCTGGTGATAGATATGATTTGGAAATGCGAGAGAAACTATAAATTGAATATATTGCAAAGGTATCTCGAAATGGAGACTCCTGATAAATAACTGTCCGGTTTGAGTGGAAAAGTGACATTTTGAGATACCTCCAAGTTTTCTTATATTGTGGAGAGTCTAAATCGCCATTCCCCAAGAAACCAATAATTTTCATGCAGGAAGGTCTCTAAAGGGAATCTTTAAACATAAGTTCAAAAAAACAAGCACCGTGAAAAGGTTACTTTTTTACTTCCTATTCTGTGGAATCTTCTTTCCCCTTTCTACCTCCGCTCAATCTTCCATTTATCAAGATGCAAAAGAATTAGCAGTGCTTTTCAAAGAAACCCCTGCGCCCATTTTGGATTTTAAGGGATTAAGGTCGGGGACAGATTCTGCTATTCAAGGTCAGTACGCTTACCATTTAAAAAAAGACGGAGGTACCATTAATTCTTTTAAAAATACCTTTAACAAGCCTCCGAGATATCCATTGGAATCATTTGGCAGATATGAGCTAAAGATGAATGCCTACTTCGGTAACATCGCAGATCAAAAAGCAATGCTTGACTTTGAATGGGACGCCCTTTCCATTTCTTTTCAGGATTCTACTTTTGTTATAAAGGACAGTTTATTGGCTGGTGTTGAAATTGTTTTCTCACCCGATACCTTAATGATTTTTTCCATTTATGTTATGGAGGAAGAAAATCTGGACGGCTCCGCATTTGATTCACCCATCCCCCCTTACCAGCTCAAACAAGTCCTATCTTTTACAGCTCCCATGCATTACAAAAAGATGACCAACATACTCCGGGCACATGCTGATTTTCGCGATATAGAAGACAATAATGAAGGTAATATTTATACGAATATAAAACAGAAGTATCGAACCAATCCTTTTTTCAATGATTTAATCCGACGCAAGGATATTGCTTTCCCCAACACACCTAAATTTGTTTCCAGCCTCGGGAAGTCCACCGATTATTTTCCTGATTTCTTTCGAAAAAATTATGAATGGCATGAGCTACTTTATGGCGATTCCATTTTACAATTGCAAAAACAGGTTTCCTATCAGGATGTAGTCAGCAATTATCGAACGCCTATTGTTACTTCTCAAAATGAATTGATCGATGCGAATAACCGCATTAATAATAAAAATAAAAACAGAAATGTACTGGATGCTAAAACCGTAGCTGTTGGTTTATCCGACTTTATTGCGGAACGGGCCCAAGAGGAATTGAACCTTACATTTTTCAATCGTTTTAGAAAAAATTTGGAACAGGATTCTGAACTGACCGTTTTATTTCCAAACACTAAAAAATTATTATATCAATTTGAAATTTCTAATTATAAAACACTGCTCTCCAATGCTCGAGAATCTTTTACGATAGACTTGGACAACCTGGGCTTAAATTTTCCAGCCGTTTTAGAACTTGACAAATACAAAAAATTATACAACTCTCCCGAAGTGTATAACCTCGCGTTGATATACTCCATTGCCAATCTTGCTTATCGAGAAGTACCCGTAGAAACTATTCTAATCTCTACTTTCCAAAAACTACAGGATCGACAAAGGCAATTGGATAAAAGCATCAACCTAACTCTGGCTGAAGCTATTTTAAATCCTTTGCCGCCTTCAGAAAAAGCGTCTAAAAAGAAGGAATCTTTTACCCCTTCCATCAGCAGAGGTAGTGAACTATCTTTGTTAGAAAACTACATTAAAGAATATCTGTGGGAGGTAGGTAAAAGCAAAAATTCTATTTTAGAAAGCACTCAAATGCTTGGTCTGGAATTAGAAAATGAACGCTATGAATTTATGTTTTCTGTAGATGCAAAACAACTCTCTGATACCAAAGACAGATATGGCGCTCAATTGAAGAATATTTGGAATACCAATCGAAATAATCTTCAACAAGGAGGACTTCCCAAATATTTCAATAACCGGTCTATTATTTATAACAACCAATCTCATCCCGAAGCGCAGTATCTTGATTTTTACAGAAAGACCGTTTTCGCCAATCTCAAAGGAAAAGAATATTACGGCTACCTCTTAGAGGATGCCGATAAAAACATGGAAGATTACGCCCTTCATTTCAAAAATTCTCCAGAAGAGGAAAAGGAAATTCTCGCCAGAGGAATAGCGGGTAGTCGCAATCTTTTGAATGAAGAATTCGAAGAGGTACTTTCTCTCAAATTGGAAGAATTAAAATTGCTATCAACCGAAGTTCGAGAAATCAAAACAGACTTATTACAATTCGATTTGAAGAATCAGACCTGGGCAAAACAGGTAGGCGCTTTTGGGAAAAAAACAGCTTTATTAAACGCGAGTATTTCTGAAGAAATTGATTTTTGGCAAAACGTCATCAATCAAAATAGCAGTGATCACCAAATAGCAGCGCTGTCTTATTTAAGAGCTATTTTGGAGTCTGATATTAATATAAATACCTTTTTGGAAATTTATAATAAAATATTTGTAGAGGAAGGCGATGAATTAATTCAGGTTGCGGAGATGCCTACTTCCAATTCCGCCTGGGCTGCTATGGAGTCCGATGAGACCTCGGATTGGGGAATCTATTATAAATTACTTGGTCTCAATAAAGGCCAGGATCCTGAATTTACCCAAGCCTTGAAATTGGCTAACGAAACCATAGATTCCATTCAGATCAATTTTGAACAAAAAATTATGCAATTGGTCTCTGCTCAAAATAACACCCTCATTGATCCTTCCTTATATGATCGAAAATTAGCCGCTACTTTATATATCTCGCAGGAGCAAAAAGAGAAGAGACAAGCCAAACTAGTTAAGCTACGATTTGGGAAAGAACGAACAGCAATTGAGGAGGGCCTACAGACAAAAAAAGAAACGGATGTGGGATACTTGGAACTATTAAGCCAACTGGAAAAAACGGAAGCTGAGTTGGACCGACTAGATTCTCTCACCGAAGAAAGAGACCTGACTCCAGAGGAAACCACTGCCTATGATCTCTTAGTAACAACGTATACAGATCTGGAGATGGATCAAGAAGTTATAGAACAGCGCTTTGAAGATGAGCGGTCTCAGCTACTTCAAGAATTATCTGCTGAACAGCAAAGCCAAATCACTGTTATTGAAGTTGCCGCAAGTACAGAAGTTATCTATGCTCCTCGTTCTCCGGCCCCAGAAGTCGCTACTGTTCCGCTCAAAGATTTATATAACTTTTCCGAAAATAAATACCTCCAACAATATAAAGAACAAAAAGAGCGAGAGAAAAATATAGACAACTCCAACTTCGCTTTCCTGGACTCACTCGATGCAAGACTAAAAATAGAAACGGAACAATGGAAAACCTTATTCGAAAAACGGCGACAGATTGAACGGCATTTAAACACGCTTGAAAACGATTATTGCAAGAACCTTATTGACGCAAAAACAAACGCCAAAAACCTCGCGAAGGGTTTAGAAATGGCTACTCATCTCCTCTTCGCTTTCAGAGATTATGAAAAGAATGACGCACAACCTTTTTACACCGATACTTCACGAATCGTTCTGACCACCAACAATGTAGATTCGCTCACGGGATACATTATGGGCACCAGTACGCTGGATACTTTCCAGATCAATAAAAAAACAATCGTCGAAACTAAAAAAGAGAAAAACATCGCCCGATGGATTACCCGAAAGGAATTTGATAAGTTGCAGTCAAACGAGCTAGAGTGGAATATTTTTCTGGGCTTGCTATATCAGCGCCTACGTTCTGTAGAGGATGCTCCTAATTTTTCGACCGAAGGAATTGCGCTGCTGGTTACCAAATTTTTGGGCATTACCAATGACATGGAAATCAACCGAACAAACCTGCGCATCAAAAAGGCGACCACTCCTGATCGCGTTTCATTTAAGGACTACTACCCTTTCATTCGTTCTACGGTTGATCTTTTTAACATTGTAATTACAACGGAAAGTTATAAAGCCAAGACCACCACTACGACTAAGGATGGTCTGATCGAAAACGCCATCACAGCACGGTCGCTTTCTGATCGGGATTCTTCTTTACAACTGATTCCTCAAATATCCAATCAGGCCCTATCCCTCTACGAAAATATCTATGCGCAAAACTACGGCAACGCCATTCTAAACGCAATGGAGTTATTGAAGACCATGTCTTCTCAAAAACTCAGCAATAAGGAAAAACGAAAATCAGAAAGAGCGGTCAATGCTGTTTTGACCTATGGCACCTTTATGGCCAATATGATCAACGCCCAAACTTCGGATCAGGTGAAAACCATTTTGAAATCGGTCACCTTACCTCCGGGAAGCTCACGCATCAAAAGAGAAACGACTAGCAGTTTTACCATCAATTCTTATCTCGGTGCCGCCGTGGCAAGGGACGTTCTAGTGGATGCACCTACTGGCATTAATCAATCCGCATTTGGTGCCGCCATGTCCGTACCGATTGGCTTTACCTACAGTATTAGTCCGAACTGGATAAAGAACAATAGTTCCATCAGTTTGTTTGTTCCGCTGCTGGATTTAGGAGCCATTACGGCTTACCGCCAAAATCCTAAAAATGACAATTACTCCATAGATAATTTACCAGAATTCAATTGGGAAAATTTATTTGCTCCTGGCCTTTTCGCAGTTTATAATTTTGCTAACAGTCCTTTTTCTTTGGGCGTCGGAGGTCAGTATGGTCCTCAGTTACGAAAGATTCAACTAGAAAATGCTGATCCTGTTTTTGTAAATTCCTTCCGCTTCCCTATGGCATTTTTTAATATCGATGTTCCATTCTTTAACTTACACACTGGCTCTCGTAAAATTATTGTTGAGTAACTTTTAAACTTATACTTATACTCATGTACCACTTAAATACTCTAACAACAAGTACACATCGCACGGCTCTAGACATCGAGCAAGAAGTAATTGCTAATCCAGTGCGGCACTACACGATAGAAGCTAGTTCTTTCGATCTGCCTGTTACGCACATTAAAGCATTGCTTCAAAAGAACTGTGGCATCTGTATCAAATCCACTGACCCTTTTCCAAAAACAACGTTGGCTGCATTTATCAATATCGGAAAAGAGCGCGTAAGCTTATTGGCTAAAGGATTTGAGGAAGCTGACTTATTGGCTCACCTGGAAAAAGGCGCCTCCATGCTTGTCTCAAAAAATGATGGCTTTGATCTTATGCAAATAGAAAAATTAATCAATCAGGGGAAAGAACGATGTTCTTTGATTGGATCGGAATTATCTGAAGAACAACTTAGTAAGTTTTTGGATAAAGGTGCTTCGCTCTTGCTTAAAAAAGAAGATCTGACTCCCTTTGCGATTAGCCGTTTGGTTGTACTTGGCCAAGGTCGGGTCAATATACAAAGTGCTGGTTTTTCTAATTTTCGGATTGACAAATTTCTAGCTGATAAAGCGACGATTACCATTGGGGAGGGCAATAAATTACCTCGATTTAAGGTAGAACAAAAAGTAAAAGAATATAAGCAACAGATTCAGGTGAGTTCTGCGCATATTTCTAAAAAACAGTGGTTGAATAAATTGGAAGGACTGGGAGCTGTGATTGTCTAGGGGAAGGGGGGCTTTGACAAATATGTAGACATGCTGTTATTCCTCTCGCGCACCCTTAAATCCCTAAAGGGAAATCGGCCCGCACCTAGAGAGAATCACTAGACCGAGCTTAAGGATCACTCGTTTTCACTCAAATATTTCTTCTCCGTCAATGACCACACCGTTTGTCCCCAAAGATATCCAAAGACAGCAAACATCAGTAGCATGAAACTCAGACGTGAAAGGTACTCCATAGTAAACAATAGTCCTACATCCCAGCCATTGCGTTGTAAATACATCATTGTAGAAATAACAAACCCAGACATTAAGCCCCAACGTAATACCCCTACCATCCATACAAAGTGACCTTTCCCTTTTGCGCGAGTGCGCTCCCAACGTTCTTTTTGGCCTTGATTCATATTTTTTTATTAGTGAGAAATTTAATTTGAAGATAACTGGAAAGTTGGCGTTCTGTCAATTTTTTTTTACTGCAAAGATTCGCAACGTTAAATTAAAGTCAGTAAAAGAATCTATAGAACTTTTACTCTTCCGAATCTTCACTAGCAGAGTCTGCAATTGATACTCTTTCCTCTTCTGGAATATCATTCTGACCATCACTCATTTCCAGCCAGAAGTTGTTAACTCCTTCTCCGTTGACCGCTTTTATCTTTTGCATATTCAACAGTTCCAACATAGACAGGAAGGTAATGATGGCATGTACCCGGTCTTCACAAGCCATGAAAATATCTGTAAAATCCGTCTTCTCTCCCCACTTTAATTTCGATAAAATATAAACCTGCTGACCAGCTACGGTGTGGTTGTAAACGTAAACCTGATGTATCTGCTGCTTCTTCTTATCTTCTAAGCGTTCCAGTACATTTTTATAGGCCTTCATCAACTTAAACAAGGTCAAGGACTCCAATTCAACATCAACCAAGGCTTTTTCAGCAATGGTTTTTATCTCCTCCATATTGTAGCCTTTCTCCACACGTAGGCCACGATCTTCTTCCAATTGGCGCATCTCATCCAGCACAGACTTATATCGTTTGTACTCTAGAAGGCGCTGCACCAATTCATCACGAGGGTCAATTTCATTCCCCTCTTCATCGATGATTTCGCGTGGAATCAACATCTTAGCTTTGATCCGCATCAGCGAAGCTGCTACCAGGATAAATTCCGAAGCCAGATCAATGTTCAAAGCCTCCATCGCTCGGATGTATTCCAAAAATTCAACAGTAATGGTGGCTATCGGAATGTCATAGATGTCCAACTCATCCCGTTCAATAAAGAACAACAATAAGTCGAAAGGTCCCTTAAACTGGGGGAGTTGTATCGTAAAAGTTCCAGTAGTTGCAGTCATGCGGCAGCGGCAGTGTTGATTTTTACCATTTGCAAATGTACGGATTTGAGGGGAGAATTGTACTTTAAATGTGGAAGATGTTTTAAGTTCAGACACTACCTCAAGAGCAAAGCAACCTCAATTTCAATTCCCTTAATTACGCGGATTGAACGTACTGAAATTACGCTTGAAATTGAGCTTGGAGTTGAAAAAAGATTACCTTGCACTTCTATTATAAAAAAATAATCTTAGACAAATATTCACATGAAAGGAAAACTATATCTCATCCCCACTCCGCTAGGCGAAGGCGCCACCCATGTCATTCCACCATATGTCATAGAGCAGATGCATAAGCTGAATTACATCATTGCGGAGCGAGGGAAAACAGTACGGGCTTTTATGAAGTCGACTAATCCCGTCAAACCTTTTAATGAGATTAAGTTTTTTGAGTTGAATAAATTTACGGATAAGCACGATCTTCCTTCTTTTGTTAAACCCTTGGAAGAAGGTCATGATGTGGGTTTGCTATCTGAGGCAGGTTGTCCAGGTGTGGCTGATCCGGGGGCAGTGATTGTGAGGATGGCCCACCGAAAGGGCATTGAAGTGGTTCCTTTCGTAGGACCTTCCTCTATTCTATTGGCTCTTATGGGTTCTGGAATGAATGGTCAGTCCTTTTGTTTTCACGGCTACATTCCTCAGAAAAAGCCAGCGATCAGCAAGACGCTTTCTAAATTGGAACAAATGGCCATCCGCCATAAGCAAGCACAGATTTTCATAGAAACGCCGTATCGGAATAATCCTCTTTTTCAAGAGGCCATCAAAGAGCTTGCGCCTACCACTAAGTTCTGTGTCGCTACGAATCTAACATTAGAATCACAATCGGTGGTTACCAAAACTATAGCGGAATGGAAAAAGAATGAGCTACCGGATCTTCATAAGAAACCAACGGTGTTTTTGATTGGGCATTAAAAAATAAATCCCGATTTGGAAACGATTATGTAAATCAAAACGACCACAGGGAGAGTGATTTATATAATCGTTTCCACCAAAGAAATCGGGATTTAATTTTTGTGTAATACTATGCCTTGCTACTCCTCTCCCTCTTTTAATTTCTCTTTTTCTTCGCCTCCTTCTAATTCCTTCAAAAGCCCATCCATCACCTCTGCTATTTGCTCCGCACCAATTCGATTCATCACAATTTTCTTATTCTCATCCAAGATATAAATCCTCGGAGTCGTCTCTACATGATAGACTGTCATGAACTTCGTCTTAAAATAAGGGTCTACGGCATTGATCCATTCAGTAGCATTATTGTCTTTTAAAAACTTGGCCACCTTCGGCATGTCTTTATATGTCTTCGTTGGGCAAGCGTAAATTTCGACGCCTTTGTCTTTATACTTTTCGTAAAATTCAACAAGCTTCGGTACTGCTTTTTTACAGGCGGGACAGTTGGGTTTCCAAAAAAACAAAACCGTGTAAGGTGATTTTACATCATGTAAGGGTATTGTTTCATTGACCTTGAAACGTTGGTGCTCACTCTCTTGATCTTTTAGTTTTAAAGTGCGTTCGATATCTAACCTTTTCATATCAATGTTCGGAGCCGTTTTACCGATGAGGGTGATCTTCGTTTTGTTAGCCGTCTTAATCGCTTTTTCCAATTGCTCTTCTGGCAAAAAGGGTGTTCTTCCTTTTTCACTATACTCCTCCACCATATGAACGTAGACTGCATCATGGCCCACCATTTTCATTTTACCAAACTGATTAATGAATTTTATAAAATAAAAACGGAACATGCCAATGTCTGTCGCTACAATACCCAATACCTCATCTACTCCTTTCGTAATAGAATCTGGATGAGCGACCACCAATTTATCCATATAATAATTCACCATTCCATTAAAGGCTTTGGTCCTATAGAAAGCGGTGTCTTTTCTAATCAAGTCAAAATAATGATCCCGGCGATAGAGAAACTGTTGTAAACCAATTTCTTTATCTGTTCCTTCAAATTTTGGAAATTCCGTTTTTTCCTGTGAACGTAAAATGGAAGCCGTCAAAGTTTTTGGATGTTTGTTCAGGACTTTCTTTTTGTAATTTTCTACCTGCACATTGATGTCATCTAGTTCATACTCCAAGTCAGTGCTTGATAATTTTGCTTCTTTTTTCTCTTTTACTATTTTGCCCAAACTATCAGCCAACGGGCGCAGATCACCAAGTAGTTTTATATAATCTGAAAAAAGCTGATTGTCTTCAGAGCCTTCAAAAGAAATCGTCTTATTCAAATCGGTAGCGTCTCCTTTAATCTTGAAGTTCTGATCCATTGCGTTTACCAAAAATTCCATCCCCCGGTTGTCTGGCGAAAGGACAAGGGCATACATTCCTGGATGAAGCGCTTCTTTCGATTCGTATACAAAATTTCCCTTCTTATTGGCCACCAGAGAATCCTTTACATACAATTGATCGCCCAGGTAGTAAGCGAAGCGAAGTTGCTTTTCTTCATAGTTGTCCAAATCTATGACGACCTTTGAGCCTGATTGCGCTGCTGCGAAAAAAGTGATCACCAGGAAAGATAAAATTATCAGTAATTGCTTATTTTTCATCTTGCAAAAATATTGTTTTCTGTGAAAAGATATGAAACGTGGACAAAGAATTAGGGTACTCCGTCATTTATAGTGGGTAGATAAGGGCTGATCAACCCTTATTCCAAATCCACTAAATATGACCAAGAACCAGAATTATTAGTTGTATCGTTTAGTTACTCAACTATTAAAATGCTACGATGTTTATATTTACAGCTATAATCCAATATAACTTATTGATTATTTTGAACATTTACTTAAGCACCTTCAAACATGAATCAAAACATCATTCGCCTTTTTCTGTTCCTTTTTGCTGTTGTAGCCATGTCCGCCTGCAAAAAAAAGACAGACCATATAGACATCAGCGATTTTTACTATCCTGCTGATCGGTTAACAGAACATGGCCTGGTCTACGAGTACCATGCCGTCAATAATGACAGCCTTCCTCCCGAATATTGGTACTTCCGCAGCCTCCAAACAGATACGGCATTATATCTGACAGGTACTTACTATGATGAATTCTTTAATGTCCGACAGTTTTTTAGCAGCGAAATAGTAAGCAATGGCGTCTTACTGATAGACCAGTCCATCAGTATCGTTGACAGTACAGGACAGTTGATACAACATCATGCCGAAGTAATATACAATAATGTATTCCCGTTTGAAGTACGGGATTCCGGCGGTATCTTTCTGATGCAACTCAAATGGGTCTTTGCGGACAATCCACCAGTTACAACTACGCTAACGCGCAACAGGCAATACAGCGGCAAGCGTTCTTATATTGTAGAAGGTGAGAATGTAGAAGTAGCTGTCCTAACGCTACGTGAAGAAGTAGACGATCAAAATAATGGCCATTGGACGAGAGAGTACGAAGGAGTTGAATATTATGCGAAGAACATTGGTCTTGTTTATTATAAAAAAGAAATCGACGAGAACTTTATCCTTGAATATGAACTCCGAAAACGATATCCAATGTCTGAACTGGAAAAGAAATTTAAACAGCAGTTGGAAGAATGATTTGTAAAAGAATGATAAACTTATCTCCATTGAAAAATATAGTCCTTTTTGTATTCCTCTTATGCGCCTCTTTTGCCTTAAAAGCACAAGTGCAAGCGCCTGATTTAATTTGTGTGAAAAGCGATACCCTTATCTGGGATATTCCGAGCAACAGTTGTGGCCCTTTCAACAGTTACCTCATCTATGGTAGCATGTCTGTCAACGGCCCCTATTCCATTATAGCAACGATAACAGATAACTTACAAAATTCTTATTTCCACGACGACGCTGATAACGACACTTGGTATTATTACTTGACTACAGATGCCAATTGCCCCGGAGAAACTGTTCTTTCTTCCGATACATTGGACAGTAATCCTCCCCAGGCCAGTCCAATTCTTTATATCGATATTGAAAATGGAAAAGTATTGTTAGAATGGCTATCCAGTCCATCGCCGGAAGTCATCGGCTATATCATATATCGAAGTACGGCCCTCGGAACTATCCCGATTGACACGGTAGATACCAATACATTGACCTATTGTGATCTCAATAGTGATCCGACTGCACAGGCCGAAAATTATTACGTCATCGGAATAGATGCTTGTGGAACAACCGGCCTACTAGACAACCCACATCAAACGGTATTGATCAATGGAGAAGTTTCCGTCTGCGATCAAAACATCAGGCTCAATTGGAATTTATATAAAGGCTGGGCAGCCATTGAACGACAGGAGGTATGGGCGGCCATCGACGGAGATCCACCGATATTGTTACAAAGTCTGATCGGCACAGACACCAGCACCTTCGTTCCTGATTTGATAGACGAAGCTAATTATTGTTTCTTTTTAGAAAGCTACGATGCCATTACCGGAGCCAGCTCTACTTCTAATGAAATTTGCTTGGGCGTAGATATCCTTGCTACCATCAAATTTTTGGAAATGAAAAACGTCTCGGTAACTGGCAACAATGAAGCGGTGGTCAGTTGGCAATGGAATCAGGACGCAGAACTTAGCGATTATTCTATTTCTTCCTCTTCTAACAATAGCGATTTCCAAGTTGTAGAAACCTTGGCACCTCCCAACTCGCTTCCGCTTAACAATAATTACACGGACGCTACAGCTTCATCTGATCAAAGTCCCGTTTATTACAAAATAAATACAACAGACCAATGTGGGGATATGGAGGAATCCAACATAGGAGTTAGCATCCACCTGAGTGGTCAGGCCGGCAACAATCTGAGTAATGACCTTAACTGGACTCCTTTCGTACTAGAAAATGCGACTACAAATCAATATGAAGTATTTCGAGTAGGGACCAGCAATATCGAATCGGTAGGAATAGTTGACCCGGATGTTTTTACATTCTCCGATAAAGTAAATCCAAGTGAATCATCAGATGCCATGCTTTGCTATTACATTGTTGCCACTTCCAACATCATACTAAATAGTAGCGTGGAAGAAAGCATACGTTCTCAGTCTAACACCATTTGTATTGAACAACCCACAGGGGTTTTGGCACCTAATGCTTTCGCTCCCGCAGGAATCAACTACGAGTTTCGCCCCCTACTCATCTTCGGAGAAGCGGCTGAATACCAAATGACAATATGGGATCGCTGGGGTCAGAAAATTTTCGAAACAGAGGACATCCTTGTAGGCTGGACAGGACGACAAGGTTTCCGAGAGCTACCTGCTGCGGTCTATACTTATCAGATTCAAGTGAAGCAAATGAGTGGTCGGGTTGTAGAAGAAACAGGAACGGTGACCTTAGTTAGATAAATTTCTATCTAAAACTCCAGTCATACTTATCCAAATTCGTCACCCCTTCCCGCAACAAATCAATACAACTTCGGATGTCATTCTTATGAGCCATCTCAATCGTCTGGTGCATGTTTCTTAAAGGAATAGAAATAGCTCCGGTGATCGCCCCTGACTTACCATAACGTTGGATACCCGCAGTGTCTGTACCGCCCTTTGGCAAAATTTCGGATTGCCACTGAATCTTCTTCTTCTTCGCTAATCCTTTTAGATATTTCACCATCCGGTAATCACAGATAGACATACCATCCAATACTTTGATGGCCGCTCCGTGATTCAATCTGGTAACGCGTTCATGTGCTTGTGCGCCGGGAACATCAAAGGCGATTGTTACATCAAGACCGAACCCAAAATCAGGATCAATGAGGTGTGTCGCTGCAATCGCTCCACGGAGACCCACTTCTTCCTGAACAGTAAAGACACCATAAATATCATAAGGCACCTTTTTCTTTTTCAGCTCTCGGAACATTTCCAACAGTATATACACGGAGACACGATTGTCCATTGATTTGGAATTAATACAATCGCCCATTTCGATTAAAGCTCGCTCTCTGGTTATTGAGTTACCTACTTCAATAAGTTTATCCAATTCCTTTTTCGTTCTACCAGTGTCTATGAAATATTCCTCAATTGGCATGGCCTTGCTTCGTTCCTCTGGCTTCATCAAGTGAATCGGCTTAGAACCCATAACACCAATTACGTCTTTCTTTCCATGAATGATTACGCGTTGCGAAGTCAGTGTTTTTGGATCGAAACCACCGAGAGTGTGGAAACGAATGAAACCATCGTCATCTATGTGAGTAACGATGAAACCAATTTCATCCATGTGCGCAGCAATCATAACCCGTTTGTCTTGCTTACCTTTTTTGACGGCAATCACTGATCCCATTGGATCTATGCTTACTTCGTCTACCAAAGGAGTTACTTCTTTTATGATTAATTCCCTGATGCGTTGTTCGAAACCAGGAGCGCCGGGTGTCTCGCATATTTTACTGAGTAAGGGTATATTTATCATGATGCTGCTTTTATTCGTTTTTTTTAAAATAAATAAGTTCCTGTACACAATTAAAACAGATCTATTTCTATCCAGGTACTTACGTTGTGAATTTCTTTGAGTTAAAAATTCAAGACTATTCCTTTTGTCGAAGAATTAATCGTTTAGGAATCACTACATTTTACGTTAAGTTTGTAATATTGTTGTGATAAAATCGCTTAGTATTAACCGACGGAGGCAAAAGTACAATTATTTTTGCTTCTTTGATATATCCTTGGTTTTGAATTCGGGGGCTTTCAAACTTAGATATCTTTGCTTTCGAGGCTTTTTGATAAAAAAGTCCTGACTTCTGCCAGAGAATAAGTGATTCTTCTTCGTTTGTTCACAATAGAATAAACGGCTACAATAAACTGATTATACGTACTTTTGTAACTTATGCTTAAAAAATTAGCCAGCGAAACCGCAATCTACGGAGTAAGCAGTATCCTTAGTCGTTTACTGAATTACGTGATCTTAACACCTTATTTAACTCGGGCTTTTTTAACGGGCCAATTTGGTGTCGTATCCGATATGTATGTTTACGCGGGCTTGCTAATGGTTTTATTTACCTACCGAATGGAGACCACTTTTTTCCGTTTTGCTAAGGATAAGGAGAACCGGGATAAGGTATTCTCTACCACTGCATGGTCCATCATAATCAGTACCGTTGTACTTGTGGGACTGCTATTGTCCTTTTCTCAAGGGCTGGCAAACTTACTTCACTACCCCAACAATCAAGACTACGTCATTTGGTTTATCTTCATCATTGCCTTTGATGCACTTGCTGCGATTCCCTTTGCTCGTCTCCGGTTGGAAAATCGCCCCATACGGTTTGCCGTTCTTAAAACACTGGGCATCCTTGTCAACATCTTTTTCATCTTTTCTTTTTTGGAAATTTGTCCATGGCTCATTGAGCAAGGCTTTTCCGGAATAGCAAACTTTTATAACGAAGGGAACCGGATCAGTTATGTTTTTGTAGCTAACTTGTTAGCTAGCCTTGCTGTGCTGCTCTTACTTTTACCGGAGTTCCGCCATTTAAAGCCAATATTTGACAAAGGACTTTGGAAAAAAATGATGATCTATGCCATGCCTTTGGTTATCGTGGGTTTTGCCTCTGTCATCAATCAATTAATTAGCATGCCGCTAATGAAGGAGCTATTGCCTTATGACTTTAATAAAAACATGGAACAAGTCGGCATCTATGCCGCCTGCGCTAAAATAGCAATCCTGATGAGTCTTTTCACGCAGGCTTTTAACTACGCCGCAGAACCTTTCTTTTTTAGGAATGCAGACCGTTCGGATGCGAAGAAGACTTATGCGCAGGTGGCACAAGCGTTCACCCTAGTAGGCAGTTTAGCTTTCCTTGGCATTATGATGTACATCGATATCATTCGACATTTTATCGGTAGTGACTTTCAGGAAGGGCTTTCCGTTGTTCCTATTTTATTGATTGCATTTTTATTGTTAGGTATTTATTATAATTTCTCTATTTGGTATAAACTTACGGATCGAACGAAGTTTGGGGCTTATATTTCCTTGACTGGAGTAGCTGTTACATTGGCGCTAAATTTCATATTGATTCCTAAAATTGGTTACCTCGGAGGAGCCTGGGCCGCACTGGCCTGCTATGCTACGATGACGATATTGAGTTATCAGCTAGGACAAAAATACTTCCCAGTCAATTACCCCATTGGAAAAATAAGCTTATACATTGGATCAGCAATCTTAGTTTATCTGGGAAGCACTCAGGTTGCCTTTATGACATCGGAAAATTTGGGTTTGAGGTTACTTGTAAACACATTGTTTCTCTTAAGCTGGGTTGGGGCAATTTATTCTTTAGAAAAGAAAAACCTAAGCCTACTATTGAAATCGTAATTAAAACACCTTAAAGGTTTAACACAAAAACAATTCACAACTCCATGAAACCAATACAATTTTTAAGCATCCTAGCACTGCTGTTGCTCTCCGCCTGTAAAGCTCCTCAGTCTGTCCAATCCTCCATTACAAAAAAAACTCCCCTCCATTTTTTTGACAACAAAGAGAAATACGAAGGTTTCTTCAATTTCTATTACGAAAAAACAAGCGGCAAAATCTGGCTCGAAGTCGACAAACTAGATACCGAATTTCTTTATGTTAATTCCCTACCGGCCGGTCTTGGCTCCAATGACATCGGTCTTGACCGCGGGAAACTTGGCAAAAACAGGGTGGTTAGTTTTATGCGTAGTGGACCGAAATTATTATTGATTCAATCCAATTATAAATACCGAGCTATCAGCGATAATGAGGAGGAACGAAAATCTGTAGAAGAAGCTTTCGCTAAATCCGTCCTCTGGGGCTTTGACATCAAAAAGGAAAAAAACGGAAAGCTCATCGTCGATGCAACTCCTTTTCTATTGCGCGATGCTCAGCGAGTCATTCAGACTTTGGCACAAAAGAAACAAGGTACTTACAAATTAGACAAAAGCAGATCTGCCGTCTATCTCCCTATGTGTAAAAGCTTTCTGAAGAACACCGAATTAGAAGCCTTGCTTACTTTCACAGGAGAACCGAAAGGAGCTTATGTCCGCAGCGTTGTTCCAAGCCCTGAAGCATTAAGTGTTCGGCAAAGACATTCCTTCATCCAATTGCCCGATGATAATTACAGCCCCCGAAAGCTCGATCCACGTTCCGGTTTTTTTGGCATTGCGTTCAGTGACTACGCAACACCAATTGGGAAACCATTAGAAAAGAAATTCATCAGCCGCCACCGCCTAGAAAAGAAAAATCCAGAGACAGCCATGAGCGAGCCGGTCGAACCTATTAAGTATTACTTGGATAGGGGAGCTCCAGAACCAGTACGTTCTGCCCTACTTGACGGCGCCCGCTGGTGGAATCAAGCTTTTGAATCCGCTGGATACAACAATGCTTTTACAGTAGAACTATTACCAAAAGGTGCAGATCCAATGGATGTACGTTACAACGTTATTCAATGGGTGCATCGCTCTACACGAGGTTGGTCCTACGGCAGCTCTGTAGATGACCCTCGGACCGGAGAAATTATAAAAGGTCATGTTAGCCTAGGTTCACTGCGCGTTCGTCAGGATTATTTGATTGCTCAAGGATTACTGGCTCCTTATGAAACCGGGAAACCAGTTTCTGACGAAATGGAAAAAATGGCTTTGGCCCGATTGCGTCAGTTGGCTGCACACGAAGTGGGACATACTTTAGGTCTTTCTCATAATTTTGCGGCCAGTACTAACGGACGTTCTTCAGTCATGGATTATCCACATCCTTATATTAGCCTTACGGAAAATGGGGCGCTGGATTTTTCAAAAGCCTATGATGATAAAATTGGAGCATGGGACAAACAAGCCATTCTCTACGGTTATCAGGACTTTCCAAAAGGAACAGATGAGGACAAAGAGTTGAAAAAAATCATCGCGCAAAACATCAGCATGGGCTTAGAATACATCAGTGATGCCGATGCTCGTCCGCAAGGTGGTGCACACCCGAAGGCGCATCTGTGGGATAATGGTGAAGATGCGGTCGTGGAATTGGATCGCTTACTTGCCGTAAGGGCAAATGCACTCTCTCGTTTTGGTGAAAACAATATTCCTATGGATACGCCGATGTCTGATCTGGAGGAAGTCTTAACTCCACTTTATTTGGCTCATCGATACCAAGTAGAAGCTGTGGCTAAAATGATCGGTGGTCTGAATTACAGCTATGCGAACCGAGGCGATGGTCAAGAGGTGAAAAAAATGGTTCCTGCAAAAGACCAACAGCGTGCTGTAAATGCATTGTTGAAAACTTTAGATCCTGCTGTTCTTTCTTTACCTGAAAATGTCCTGCGCAATATTCCGCCAAAGACCTTCTCTGATTCAAGAGGCCGTGAAAGCTTCCCTACCAAAACGGGCTTGACTTTTGATCCTTTGTCGGCAGCAGAAAGCGCAGCGCGACATAGTATTCAGTTACTACTACATCCGCAGCGGGCTGCCCGTCTCGTGCAACACCATGCCTACGTTCGAAGTATGCCTTCACTGGAAAGCATTATTGACGAACTGATAAATACAAGTTGGAAAAGCAAAAGGCAAAACGATTTGAATGGGGAAATAAAACGCATTGTAGATCGGTTGGTTTCGTATGAACTTATGCAGTTGTCTTCTAACAAGGCTGCTCCTTCGCAAGTTCGAGCGGTCGCTTTTCTAAAATTAAAAGAACTACAGGACTGGATCTTGATGGAGATTAGCAACTCAAAGGAAGCCCAGAAAGCTCATTTCCTTTTTACGCTTTCGGAAATTACTCGCTTTTGGAATGACCCTAAAAAGGTTGTACAACCTCGTGGGGTGAAAATGCCGGATGGTTCTCCGATTGGTAGTCATTTGGGCTGTGGAAGATAGAGAGGTGACGTTCTGCCATTTTTGTTTTTTTTCAGCGCAACGAGCGCTACGATTTTACTCGTAAAAATATTTAACATTGCGTTCTTCGCGCCTTTGCGGTAAAAATATAATTGGCGGAATGCCAATTTCCTTAGAACTAAAAAGATAAAATTATGAAAAAGATAAATACCTTACTCTTCGCTTTAGTTATTCTTCTCTCTGCCTGTAAGACAGAGCCGAACGAAAAAGCAAACCAGTCTGTTGACACACAAAAAACGGAAGCCGTTTCTAAAAATTATAACAATCAAAATGCAAATGCCCAATCAGCTACGGTTCAGCTTAAAACAGAGAGTGACCAACTCCTTTTTCTTTCCAAGCTCTTTTTAAAATACAACATTAACGGTAAAGCATTTACGGATCAAATTAAGGCAGAGCTTAGTAAGGCAGATAATAAAGATTTGGACTTCGTAAAAAAGTTTGTCTTTAACGCTACGCAGCAAAGTGAGGAATTACTATCTGAAGAATTTCTAAAAAAGCCATCTAAAGAGGAACTACAACGTGTTTTCAAACTTCGACATATCAATTGGAATTCTATGTCGCTCAACGGAGTAACCACCGCTGTAATTGACACCCTTGATATTGATGCAGTTAATAATCTGGAATTGGTCACGGCTTACTATCGCTTACTAATGAGCAGCCTTCAATTGCCTCGTAACCAGAAAGCAAATTTTAAGAACGTAGCCATCAATTTGAATAAACTAGGCTTAGAGAACCCTCAGGAAAAAGGAATTGTTTTCTATACGATTGTCGATGGTTTCTCAAATAAATACAACCGCTACCTGGGTAGAATCAATGATGATTGTAAACAGGCAAAGGAAATGGTAATGCGTTTTCCCTATGTAAATGGGAAAGCATTACTTGCTGCTAAGCCACCGAGTTTTAAAGATTTTAAGTTTACGATGGGCAATTTAGCCAAAGACCGAAGTTTTCAGGAATCTTTCACGAAAAGGTTTGCTCAGGCGAATGCGCATTTTAAAAGTTGTAAATAAATATAAACTACTAGATTTTATGCTGAAATATTTTGTACAGAAATCAAATAGATAATTTTTGTCAGAACGAAGCTCTTTTTTGAGTTCGTAGCCCCTTAGCTACGGGCGAACAAAAAGCTGAAGTGCTGGCGAGAATTAGCATTTGAGGACATACAAACTATTTTGGAATAAAGTCTACTGTACCCTTTTTAGAAATAAGCTTCTTTTTCACCGATACGCCTATGCGTGGCAGCTATTCTTTTAGGGGGCTCGAAGGCTGCGCTGGCAAAAGTACGCGGTACCTTGAAAAAGCTATTATATAAATAATACAACAACTTGTTGGTTTTTAAATTGTAATTTAAGAACTTACAGCCATGTCATTCAAACTCATATCCCCATTCGAACCCACTGGCGACCAACCCAACGCCATCAAACAACTCGTAGAAGGTATCAATACCGGCGAACCTGCCCAGTGCCTCCTCGGAGTTACTGGCTCTGGTAAAACCTTTACGATGGCCAAGACAATCGAGGCCCTTAACCGGCCTACTTTGGTTTTAACGCATAACAAGACTTTGACGGCTCAACTCTATGGGGAGTTTTGTGAGTTCTTTCCGCAAAATGCAGTAGAATATTTCGTTTCCTACTACGACTATTACCAACCAGAGGCCTACATTACTGCCAACGATACCTTTATAGAAAAGGATTTGCTGATCAACGAAGAAGTGGATAAGCTTCGACTTCGAGCTACCTCCTCTTTGCTGACTGGCAGACGAGATGTCATCATCGTGGCTTCCGTTTCCTGTATCTATGGTATGGGAAACCCCGAGGACTATGCAGGGAGTATCATTCGCCTCGAAACGGGGATGAAAATAACACGGAATACTTTTTTACACCAGCTTGTTGATGGTTTGTACTCTCGAACCGAGACCGACTTTGGTAGATCTACTTTTCGAGTACGTGGGGATACTGTTGATGTTAATTTGCCTTATGTAGAATATGGTTACCGAATTATCTTTTTTGGAGATGAGATCGAAGCGATTGAACGGATGGAAATTGAGTCGGGTAAACGGATAGAAAGTATGACGACTGCCGCTATTTTTCCTGCCAATTTATACATTGCACCGAAAGGCAGAATCCACGGCATCATTGACAATATCCAAGACGAGCTTTATGCTCAAGCAAAATACTTTGAAGAAGAGGGCCGACCTTTGGAAGCTCACCGAATAAGAGAACGTGTGAATTTTGATATTGAAATGCTCAAAGAGTTGGGCTATTGTAATGGGGTGGAAAACTATTCTCGCTTTTTCGATGGCCGTCAACCGGGTACCCGTCCATTCTGTTTGCTGGATTATTTTCCAGAGGATTATTTAATGATTGTGGATGAAAGTCATGTGACCATTCCTCAAGTACGTGGTATGTGGGGAGGTGACCGTGCTCGAAAATTAAACCTAGTGAATTATGGCTTCCGGCTTCCTTCCGCTATGGACAACCGCCCGCTGAGTTTCTCTGAATTTGAAACCTTGCTCAATCAAGTCATCTTCGTATCTGCAACACCTGCCGATTATGAACTGGAGCGAACGGACGGAATGATCGTTGAGCAAATCATTCGACCTACAGGCTTGCTTGATCCACCTATCGAAGTAAGACCGAGTACTAATCAGGTAGACGATTTATTGGATGAAGTGCACAGTCGTGTGGAGAAAGATGAACGGGTACTCGTTACCACATTGACTAAGAGAATGGCGGAAGAGCTGTCAAAGTATTTCTTAAAACTCGACGTCCGTTGTCAATATATTCACTCCGAAGTGGACACCATGGATCGAGTTGAAATATTAAGGGATTTACGACTTGGTCGTTTTGATGTTTTGATTGGAGTCAACTTACTGAGAGAGGGATTAGATTTACCTGAGGTTTCACTCGTCGCTATCCTTGATGCAGACAAAGAAGGCTTCCTTAGAAATGAAAGATCGCTGACACAGACCTCTGGTCGTGCCGCTCGTAACTCTAATGGAATGGTTATTTTCTATGCGGATAAGGTTACCAAATCCATGCAAAAAACCATAGACGAAACCAACCGGAGACGCGACATCCAAATTGCTTACAACGAGAAACATGGCATTACTCCAAAGACCGTTTTCAAGTCGAAGGAAGACATTATGAATTCTAGTTCTATCCTTGATGTTAGAGGGGTGCAAAAAAAGGCTTATATAGAAAAAGATGAAATCAGTATCGCGGCGGATCCGATTGTGAGTTACCTCAATAGAGAGCAGTTAGAGAAGGTGGTGAAAGAGACGGAGCGGAAGATGAAAGCTGCGGCTAAGGATTTGGACTTTATTACGGCGGCGCAGTATCGGGATGAGTTGTTTGCTTTGAAGAAGCGGTTGAAGGATTTGTAGGCTCAAAACACCTCAAATTCCCGCTCTATCTCATAAATCTCCCCCTCCCGCTGTATCGAAGCCACAATCACAAAAGTCCCTCCCTTCTTCACCCTCTTGATCAACTTCTCCATCTTCTTATTGATCCTTCCTGTACTATTCTCTTCAAGAAAAACCCTCTTCCTCTGAAAAATAAAAGTAAGCGTACTGATGTCTACTTCCTCTCCCATTTCATCACGGACGTGTAGCTTTTTGGTTAGGTAATTTTTCAATTCTTCTTTCGATGTTTTATTTCCTCTAAGGGTACCCCACTGTATTTGGTATTTATTAGCAACCAGTGCATTTGCATTTTGTAAAGAGAATGTTACAGGTAAGCTCAAGCTAACAGAAACAGGCTTTCCTTCATTGAGAGCGGGCTCCCATTCCGGCATTAGCTCTACTAGCCGTAGCCCCTCTTTCCCACAGTCACCTCCGATATCGCGAAGCACTTCAGAGGATTCAACTATCCCGTAGTGATTGACAACAAACTTTACAAAAACGGTTCCTTCGATCCCCTGGTCGCGTGCGAATTGTGGATATTGCACGTTGCTATTAATGAAGTCGATCAGGTTTTTATTTGAACACTTTCTTTTTTCAGCAGTACCATTTTCCAAATCAGGACAACCCATAAAATAAGGCATTTGCTCTGCGATGATATTCACTTCGTCTGTCGGCTGTGCGATGGAAGTAACCGTCAGTAGTATCATTGTTATAAAAAGGTATAATGTTTTACACATAGTTATTTTTCTTTTTGTAGCCAACAGAAGATAAGACCGAGTGGGTGTTACCTCGATAAGTAATTCAACACCATCCTCAGATCCTCTGCTTTAAATTGCTTTGGCTTTTCTGCAAAATTTCCGTATTTATCTATTAAGAAATACTGTGGTAAAATTCGTACTTGGTAATCACTAGCAATACTAGAATCAATATCTCCATCTGCCAACAAATGAACCCCTGCAAATTTTTCTCTGTCTAATGCTCCTTTCCAATCATCTGGATTCCTATCTAGAGATACATTTATAAAGACGATGCCCTTCGATTTCAATTCCTCCTCCAAAGGCTGCATGATCCGCATTTTCCTCATACAAGGACGGCACCAACTTGCCCAGAAGTTTAGCAACACCACCTGTCCGTTATAACTGCTTAGCGTAACCATACTGCCTTCGTTGTTTACCAATTTAAAGTCAGGAGCCGGCGCGCCAACTCTTTGCGCTATTGCTTTCTCATAAACCGCTTCTACTTTCTCACTAAACTCTGGATAATCAGTTTTCTCTACAAATCCCCAATACTTTGCCAGTAACTGATCTATCTCCCCTAATCCAAAAGATTTATAAATAAGTTCCGATTGCGCGAAAGCGAGCGCTCTACCATATAATATATCTGTTGCCGCTTCATACTGTCGGAGATAAGGATCTGCCGGAGCGGCATTTGTTTTGGTCACCTGATAATTAAGATAAGCCATCAAAAAGTCGCGATAGCGATAATTCCCTACTGCTTCGTTCTGGACAGGTACTTCATCTAAAAAACTAAAGAAAGCCTCCGTTATACCATCCTTGTTTTTAAAAACAGAACCATATAGTAAAATGTGGTAGGCCCAATCGTAGATGATTTCGGTGCTCATAAATTCTCTGAAGGCGGCACTGGTTTCTCCTGGCTTATTGGTCACGTTGAAATTCAGATCCAACAAGGATTGTTCTTTTCTCATCAACATCTTTTTCTTGAAAGCCTCCGGATGATTGTTCTTCATCATCTTGTCCATCTCCAGATCAAGAGTGAACCAGTAGGTTCCTTTTTTATATTGGATTTTTTTAAAATGGTCTAATTCCTTTGGGTTCTCATCAAGGTACTTGTAGAGGTAGCGGTTGTTCGGACCACCTTTTCCAGAGAAGGAAACGCCATGTGGGAAATTAGTACCTGATGCCAATATCTCCAAAGTATCATTTGGTTCAAGATAAACCATTGATTTATTTCGGGAGTAAACGATAGTGGCATATTGTGGCTCACTAATCTCAGGAGCGAAGGCGAAGGTTCCATCCTTTAGCAGATTAGATTCATAAACTTCTACCTGGTTATTGACATACCGATTGTTGATGCGCAGTTCCACCTTCTTCACTAAAGAGTTGTGGTTTTGTATCTGTCCGATTACCAAGGTCTTTGCCTGAGCCTGTATAAACGAATTTTGAAAAAGGAAGAGAACCAAAAAAGGAAGAATGTATTGAAACGATTTCATTTTTATTTTATTAGAACCTATTTAAGCTAAGTTAGTCATTAGATGTTTATAAGCTGAAAGGCACCTACTCAACGAGGTGTGTTTATATTTATTTTAGTAGTGTCATTAGTTGAATGATAGATCTAACCAAAATAACATTTCCTTAAAGCACGAGCTTTATTACAACACTTATTCCTGCTAGAGAGTGACGGGAACAACAGCAACAAATATATTTTTTATCTATCAAAACAAAGGTTGCACACTTAAGGGGGCCCGCATTGATCAATTGACCTGTACACTACCTCTCTTATTTTTTTTCTACAATAGTTATAAAACCCAGAGAATAAAGGCTAAATTCGGTAAACTCAATTACTATACTATGACGAGACATTGGGAACCCAGTCACTTCGACCATGGTCAGCTGCCTGCTTTACAAGAAGCTACAAAGCTTGATCCAGTATTTTGTAAATTACTCTTGCAAAGAGGCCTAAATAAGGCTGAAGCTGCCAATCAATTCTTTCATCCTAAGCTAAAAGAGCTACATGATCCTTTTTTGATGAAGGATATGTACGTCGCAGTTGGTAGAATCAACAAGGCCATCGCTAACCAGGAGCCCATTTTAATTTATGGGGATTATGATGTAGATGGCGTTTGTTCTGTTGCCATGTTCTTTAGTTTTCTAGAAGAATATCACCATACCTTGCTTTATTATATACCCGATCGGTACCGTGAAGGTTACGGTATTTCTATGGAAGGAATCCATTTTGCAAATGAAAATGAAGTCAAACTAATCATTACCATTGATTGCGGGATTCGCGCGGTAGATCAGATTGCTATGGCCAATACGCTGGGCATGGATGTAATCGTCTGCGATCACCATTTAACAGGTCCAGTCATTCCCGACGCACTCGCTATTCTAAATCCTCAACAAGCTGATTGCAATTATCCTTTTCCCTCCCTTTGCGGATGCGGTGTAGCCTTTAAGTTAGCTCAGGCCTTATGTATGGCCAATGAGTGGCCAGCAGAAAACTACCTCCAATTACTCGACTTTGTAGCCATTGCGACCGCCTGTGATATTGTTCCAGTTCTTGATGAAAACCGGGTACTTGTTTACTGGGGTTTAGAACAAATAAAAAATACCAAACGAGAAGGTTTACTTGCTCTTTTAACGCTTAGTCAGCGAGGCGATCCACTTAGCGTTAGCGATCTTGTTTTCGGGATTGGCCCTATGATCAATGCTGCGGGTAGATTAGGAGATGCAAAGGAGTCGGTGCTTTTACTTCTTACCAAAGATGACGAAGAGGCCAACAATCAGGCGGCCTGGTTGCATCAGCAAAATGAAAATAGAAAAGCAATTGACCAACAGACAGTAAAAGAAGCAATACTATTGTTAGAAAACGAAGACAACTCAGATAAGATCATCGTTTTATTCCAATCCAACTGGCATAAAGGAATCGTTGGTATAGTGGCAAGCCGTTTGGTTGATCGCTATCAGAAACCAACCATTGTCTTGGCAGAAAGTGCCGGCTTGGCAGTGGGTTCCGCTCGTTCTATTTCCGGTTTTGATGTAAATGCCCTTATCGGAAAATGTGATCATTTGCTAACGACCTATGGTGGACATAAATATGCAGCCGGATTAACTTTACCCCTTGAAAATGTGGCGCCTTTTAAAGAAGAGATTGAGAAAATACTGGCTACAGAAGAGATGCCCACTCCAAGCATCAAATATGCATTAGAATTACCCCTAGAGAAAATCGACTTTGACCTTTATGAACAACTTCAGCAATTTGCGCCATTTGGCCCTGGCAACAGAAACCCCGTTTTTGTGAGTAAATCGGTTTCCCTCTATAGCACTCCTCGACTTCTGAAAAAAAGCCATCTTCAATTCTCGATCAACATCCCGTCCAATAACAGCATCAAATGTATAGCCTTCAATCAGGCTGACAGCTTAATGATTCTACAGGAAGAAAGCCCTTTTGACATTTGTTATAACCTTATGGAAAATAATTGGAATGGAATACGTAGTTTGCAGCTAAATATAAAAGGGATCCGAAGACAGGCTGAATAAATCAATAATCTACGTGAAAGAATCTAACGATGACGGTCAATTTACCAATGAGCAGGAAGACGTCTTAAAGTCCATCCGGCTCTCCAGAATCGTATTGCCCATATTGATTGGTGTTGGTGTTGTAGCCTATTTGTTGTGGAAGCAATTTGACGCAGAAGATTTTAGCAAAATAGAGTGGAGCAGCCATACCGTCTTTTGGGTTTTGACTTCCATTAATTTTTTGATCATTCGACACATTGCTTATGCCACCCGACTCCGTATTCTCTCTGATGGTGCCTTTAGCTGGCGCAAATGTATAGAACTGATTTTTATCTGGGAGTTTAGTTCTGCCGTGTCCCCCACTAGTGTTGGTGGTTCTGCGGTGGCGCTGTTTGTCTTGGCTCAGGAAAAATTATCTGCGGCTAAGACTGCAACGATTGTCATTTATTCTGCCGTCCTTGATACTCTCTTTTTTGTAAGTACCTTACTTGTTTTATATCTAATCTTTGGCTGGGGCATGATCCGGCCAGAATCAACAGATGGCACTATTGCCAGTGGATTGGAATATGCTTTTATGGGCGCCTACTTTTTCATGTTGCTCTATGGCAGTATTTTTTTCTACGGACTTTTCATCAATCCAAAGTCCTTTAAATGGGCATTGAATAAACTGACCAATATTAAATGGCTAAGAAAATACAAAGAAAAAGTAGTTGACCTGGGGGATGACATGATGATTGCCTCTGAAGAAATGAAACGAAAAAATTGGACCTTTCATTTGGGTTCTTTTCTATCTACGGCTACAGCCTGGTCTTGCCGTTTCATACTACTCGCCTGCCTGGTCATCGCCTTCAAACCCGGAATCGTAAATGGCTTGTTAGAATATTTCAAACTCTACGCCCGATTAGAATCTGTGTTTGTCATCATGGCTGCCAGTCCGACTCCTGGGGCTGCGGGAGTGGCCGAATTCACCTTTTCTACCTTAGTAAAAGATTATATCCCCGAAATGGGGCTGGCCTTACTCATCGCTTCTCTTTGGCGATTGATGACTTATTATTTGTATTTAATGGTCGGTGTTGTTGTGATTCCGAATTGGATCAGAACGCTATTGAATGAGCGGAAGAAACGGAAGGACTGAGTTTAAATAGATGGATCTGTCTGATCGCTAAATAAAATATTTCAAATCAAAGGCCATCCGCAAGTATCAATAATTGCATTGCCTTTTCGCGATTGTCTTCATCATCCAACAATTCTTTTGCGTATTGATGCAGTTTCTCTTTTGCCTCCTCCATTTTTAAAATACCGCGTACTGTCGGCTCTTCTTTCAAAGCTTCAACAGCGGAAGCTTCCGGAAATTCAGGCACTCCTGCCAATTGCCCCAGGTTATTTGCCGTAAGGACATAACTGCTTCGAATACTTTCTGGCAATTGATCGTAACCTACCGTGATTTTCGTCACTGGTTGAATAATTGTCTGGACAGACATTCCCGAAGCACGAGTGTAGTAAGCCCGGCCCATGCGGCCCATCAAATCTATTTTGTGGGGATTGATTCGATTCCCATCTAAAACATTTTCATCAATATGCATGCGTACCACATCGCAGAGGATCAAGTTACCTGCCCCTCCTTCATCTCCCAATTTGATGATTTCTCTGACCTTACACTCCATCTGAACCGGAGATTCCTGTATCCGAAACGGTTTGACCAAGTCAGAGGGAATTGGCGTTAAACCTGACTTCTTAAACTCATCTACCTCAGGTGGAAAAGAAATACCAGCCACTGCCATTTGACGAACAATAGAATAACTTACTACATTGATCACCACCTCTCCGGTTTCTTCAATATTGTGGAGGGTGTCCTTCGTTGTATTATTCGCAACTGTTCTGTTGGAAGAAAAAATCAGAATCGGTGGATTCGAGCTGAAAGCATTGAAAAAGCTATAGGGCGCTATGTTGGCATTCCCATCTTTATCTATTGTACTGGCGAAGGCAATTGGTCGTGGTGCCACCGCTCCGAGTAGATATTGGTGTAAATCGGCGGTCGGTGTTTCTTTTGGGTCAACTATTCTCATATCTTGCGTTTAGTATGTTTAAGGTGTTTAGGATTGCAAAGCTGCAACCTTCAACATTGGATAAGCATTAAATTGTACTCGTTCACACACGAAGATAAATATTTTCTAGATTAGAATTAAGTAACAACAAAAAATTAAAGGATTATGTCATTAAAAAAAAAACCCTGGACGACTGTACTATTCGCCATTGTTGTGATTGCTTATGCGGGCCGCTATATTTATAAGAAACCCAATGTTGATCCTGGAGAAATGGCACCACCTGTTACGGGGCAATTGATTTCGGGAGAGAACTTCCAACTCACTGATTTAAAAGGCCATATTGTACTGGTCGATTTCTGGGGTAGCTGGTGTGGACCTTGCCGGAGAGAAAACCCTCACCTCGTGGCTTTGTATAAAAAATACGAACATGCAAAATTCAAAAATGCTGATGGTTTTAAGATCGTCAGTGTTGGAATTGAGCGGGATGAAAAACGTTGGAAAAAAGCCATCCAATCGGATCAATTGTACTGGCCACATCACATCATGGATAAGGTCTCGAATTTTAAATTCTTTGATGCTGCTATTGCTAATGGTTATGGGGTGACCAATGTGCCTGCTAAGTTTTTATTGAGCACTGATTTGCAAACGATTGGAGTGAATCAGAGTATTAGTGAGTTGGATGAGTGGTTGGCGGGGGAAGTGGAATGATGTGTTTTATTTATAACATTTTCATCTTTAGAAATGGCTGTCTGAATGAATGAATGCTGAAGGTTTATCCTGTTTGTATGATAAAAAACGACCTGGTCGACCAATAAAGGTAGATACAAAGCAAGTAAACTTTTTGACAGTTTTGCCTTGTAGTGAAGCGCCAGAGGGATATGCCCAGTGGAGCTTGAGATTACTTGCAGATAAGATGGTTGAATTAAACTATAGTGCGAGTATATC
>JBLHRR010000028.1:0-44090 GCA_047626155.1 Saprospiraceae bacterium
CCAGGCGAAGCGTAAGAAGTACCTTTATATTGAAAGCCGTATTCTCCACACTTACTATCCAAATTAATAACAGGGCTATCCGTCTGAAGATTAGTCGTAGCAATTTCTGCGTTACCAATGTAATCAGCGGTCCAACTTACTGCTTGTCGTAGTGTTTTACTAGGGTCGCGAAGTTGGACTACGTCTCCAAAGGGGTTTAGAGATAATGCAGCATTCCAATTTGCAGAGGAAAAGCCAATTCCGTTACAGTCATAATTTGCTCCTTTCACACAGCGATTAAGTGCCGGACTGCTAAAACTTAACTGATATACGCCATTTGAATTAGGCAATCCATCGTTTTGCGAATTAATAGTTGGATGCGGATTGGCCTGGTTATACAATAAAATAATTGTTCCTGGTGAGAGATTGGTAAAAGGAGTGCCTAAACTCACATATATACTATCGTTTGGAAAAGCATCTGAATTATTATCTAAAATCCATCCTTCTAAATCGACCGAGGCTGTGGGATTTGCTGTGTTACCTGTTACTACTAGCTCAATATACTTTGTATAGCTAGTAGGCATCAAGCCAACTTCATTAACAATTAAAAGGAGATAACGCTCCATTTTGAGCAGATAAAATAGTTACGGAGAACAAGGCAAGTAGTAATAGCTTATAGTTTTTCGTAGTGGTTTTGTTTAGTATAACAATGTACTTGTATACTATTAAATAAATTCTTATCCTCACTCAGTTTAAAAAATGAGTAGATAAGGTTATCAAGCTATAAGGTCTTCTCTTAGTGAATAAGACTCTTATAGTTTTATATTAAACACGCGCTAAAAAATTACTGTCGGACTGATCAGTAGCAAGGCAAATGTATTAAACAAAACATACCTTTCCAAAAACAAGTGTTAATGTTTTAATACTAAAAAAATAGCCTGCTAACGTCTCGGACGCCTACTAGAAATAAACTTCAACAATAATACTACGACAGACTCGAATATTTATTCCCTCCTCCCTAAAACTCCAATAACTCAATCTCAAAACGCAAAACCGCATTAGGCGGAATCGCTCCCGGATAACCCTTCGCTCCATAAGCCAAATGAGACGGAATCAAAAAGGTCCCCTTCCCTCCTTTATTCAACAAACGGATCGCTTCTCCCCAACCTTTTATAACTCCGTTCAGTTTAAATTCAAAAGGCTTTCCTTTTTTCACTGAGGAATCAAATAGTTTCCCATCCAAAAAGGTACCGTGATAATGAGCGACCACCTCTGCGGAAGCGCCTAGATTTTTTGCGGAAGCCCCCTCTCCTTCTTTTTCAATGGCGAAGAACATTCCGGATGGAGTTATAGACCCCTCCAGTCCCTGTGCTTTAGCATATTCAAGGATGAGCTTTTGGTCAATAGCTTTTTGGGCGACGGGATTAACTGCAACTTTTTCTGCAGATGAGTTGTTACAAGCGGTTAATCCCAATAAGAGAAATAGGCAGAAATTGATGACTTTCATAATGAATTTTATTTTTTAAAAGGTAATTGTTTAGCTCTAAATGATTCCATTTAATGGAACATAGCAAATTGGCGTTCCGCCAATTATATTTTTTACCGCAAAGGCGCAAAGAGTCGCAACGTTAAACTCTTGGAGAGCATCTTCGTTGCGTTTCTTTGCGTCTTTGGTTAATTCATTTGACCAAACGAATCTACTTCGCAGCCCGCACCGTCGTCTTCTCCTGTATCCAACAGCCAACGGTAAATGGATCACCGTCTTTCATCAGCTTCTGGAAAACATCTTCCTTGCTTGGCATAAAAGCTTGATAGCGTGCAATCAACTTGTTAGCTTCTTTAGCTACTGAAGAATCTACTCGCTTGGCTTTTTTCCATTTATCTATTGCTGGCCAGGTTATGATCTGAGAATCCCATCCACGACCGGGGCCACATAAAGTACCACTTGAAGCGTATAACTTTCCGATAAGAATATATGCAGAACCATTGTTAGGTTTAAAATTAATCGCACGTCTGGCTGCTTGTCTGGATTTAGAATAACTCTTCAGGTGCGCGTAATAAATTTTAGCAATAGTTAAAGCATATAGCGACTTCTTACCGTTGTCTTTTGACTTAGAGATACAATCTTCATAGTGACCGATAGCATCTTTGTAGCGACCTTCTTCCAATGCAGTACGTGCATCTCCGGTACAGGTCGATGCCGGTGGGGGCCGTTTACAACTGGCATCCTTCGCTGCCCGCAAAGCAACGATAGCAGCATCTGCATCTAGACAGTTACCTCGTTTCAAACGACCAAGTGTGGAGAGGATCGCATCACAATCTGTTGGCGCTGCTTCAAAATCTGTGTAGTATTTTTTTTTGTAGTATTCACAATCGTAGAAATCATCTATGCCTTCCAACTGTTCCAAACGACTTGGTGCGTAACCTTCTACCACATCCCATCCCTGAGCAATCCATTTTGGGTCATTTTTATCTTTCAATTCTTTTGTGGCTCTATCCAAGGCACCGTAAATCTTCTTAGTGTACTTTTGCGCATCTGCCATAGATACCTTTTCTTCCAACAAACCATTTACTAATAAACCAGTAAATGGATTTATAATAAAAGCAGCGGTTTGATCTCCTTTAACATCAATAACATCTTTGAATATCGTATAAATTTCGTCACTGCTTTTACGTCCAGGAAAGGTGTAAAAAAGGTCGTAGGCTTTTAGGCCTTTATACATAGTTGCTTTTGCAGGATAGCATTGCATTCCATCTTCATACAATTGAAAAATGGCTTTGATATATTCTTCTTTTTTAGCTTCGTCTTTTTCAGTAGCCAATAAGCCTTTGTAAATTTTCATGCCATCCGTGTACTGATAATCTCTTTTTCCGTCTGCTGCCGGCGCAATGGAAAATACCTTATTCCAATATTCTAATGCGATCTCATAGTTTTTTAATTCTAATTCCTGACGGTATAATACGTGATTCTCCATAGCAGATTGCTGGAATTTTTTACCCGCCCAATTTGGGCATCCTTCTTTTTCAGGGACGACTGGTGCTTGTTTAACTTCCTTTACTTCTACTACCTCGGGAGCCGTTTTAGGCGTACACGCAATACCGATGCAAAGCAGTAGTAATACTAGTGTTGGAAATAATACTTTAATGTTCTTCATGATCTTAGATTGAAAGGTTCGTTTTCGTATAAGAATTTTGGATATTTGACATCCTCGCCAAATATAGTTCTTATTGTTATTAACTAGATGCAGTTTTTATGTAAAATGGTTTGCTCGAAGATTATGTTCAACGTTCTCCCGCAAAAACAAAGCAGAATCGCGATTTTCAGAAGGGGTGCTTTCTTTGGAAAGGAGGTAGGTTTCTCGGCACACATAATGGGTCTACTAAACGGGCGGATGCTCTCCATTGGAAACTAGAGGTAAGCGTTGGCAATCCCCAGAATAGAAAAGAGCTTCGCCGAAACATTTCGGCGAAGCTCTTTTCTATTCTCTTCTTTCCTTATTGCTTATTTAAACTTAACCGTTACGTTTTCTCCGATCCAACAACCTACTTTCGCAGTTTGCCCTGCTTTCACACCTCTCATAAAACCTTCAGCCTGATCTGGACGGGCAGCTAAGTAACGTCCTATTTTCTTACTTGCATCCCCAGCAACACCTGAATCTATTGATTTTGCTCTTCCGTACATTTCAATTGCTGCCAATACAGCCAAACGCTGGTTCCAGTCGTCTCCACATTTACTTGCAGAAGTAGCATACAAATCGGCGATCAACATGTAAGGATCTCCCCAACCAGAACGCATTTTTGCCGCTGCTCTTGCGCTGGAACGTGCTTTACTATATTGCTTTAGTTTACGACCTTGAATCGAAGCGATAGAGAATTGGTATCCTGCCTTTTTGCTTTGGTCTATTTCGGCAGCCATCGCCTCTTCGTATTTGGCTATAGCGCCTTTGTAGTCACCAGCCTTGTATAACTTATTGGCCATTACTCCTGGGTTATTTGCTTCAAATTCCGCCTGACGTTCTGCATTAATTTGAATAGCATACTTTGCCCATTTCCCTTCCAATTCAGCGAGGAAAGGAGTAGAAGCATCACAGCCCTGACGCTTCAGCAGCTTGATGGTTTCTTCCAAGAAAACAGGATCTTCAGATTTCGTTGCATACTCAGGCTTTAGCTTTGCTACGAAATAATCACAATCGAAAATGTGGTTTTCGATCTGAGCAAATTCTGCATTCATTGCCGCCTTAGCTGGTACGAAACGTACTTTTACTTTTTCATTGTTAGCGATATTATAATCAGCTATTTTGTTCAACTGAGTGTAAACCGCTCTAGCATCTTCTTTAGAGATTTTTTCTTTTGCGAAAAGCTGAACAACCGAGTGGGCATAAGGAACCAAAATAATGTCTTCAACGTTGTCTCCTCCTTTTTCAACAGCCATTTTCAAGGTATTGATTACTGTTTGGTAGGGGGCATCACCTAAATACTCCTTGAAGTAATACAACATATCGTATCCCTTACGACCGTAGAGGAATGACTCCTGTCCTTGTTTATAGGCATCGCCGTAGCATTGCAACTGGCCATCGTAGAGACTCAATATAATATCTACGTTCTCTTGCTTTTTAGCCGTATCCGTTTCCTTATCAAAATAGTAACGGTAAATATCTCGTCCATCAGAGTAGTGAAGGTAATTCACACCGTTAGCAGCAGGAGCTATTCCGTAAGCTATTTTCCAGTTAGGAAAAGCTTCATCATAATTTTTTGCCTTAATGGCATCACGATAAAGAGAGTGTGCCTCCATCCCATCTTGCTCCTTAGGAGATTCTTTGAAGGTGGTACATTGTGCAATTAGTGTATTGCTGAGTATTAGTGCAGCAAGTAGTAAGGTAGTTCCTTTAAATAGTTGTCTCAAATCCATCATTGCTAAATTAAGTTTTTAATTAAATTTACGTTTGTAAAACCAGTTGCTATCGTTAAAAGTAAAACCGAGTGTCACTTTACCATAAGTATCTTTTATAGCGCCATCACCATCTAATCGTCCCATTTCGAAAGCTAAATTCACAAACGACGTTTCGTTCTTTAATATAATCGGAAAACCTAGGCCAAGTGTTATACCCCGACGCGTTAAAGATTCATTAATTCCGACGTTGGCACCGCCTCTTGGGTCACGTTCGTAGAACACCCCGAAGCGGTATTTAACAGTTTCGAAGTAGTTATTAAGACTTTGATAAGCATTTGGAACATATTCCGCACCAACAGCCACGGTATAAGCATCCTCTAAGTCTCCCTTCTCTTCACCATTTGACTCATTATAATACTTACTCCACCTAGCAAAAGAGAAATCGGCACCTACTCTCCAGGTTGCTTTTCCATGTCTAAAGCGGTACGTTGTTCCCAGTCCAAATTCAGCAGGTAATCTTCCATTAAATAGGGAGTCCGTAAAAGTACCTGCCGGAATAGTATCCAGGGCAGAAGTTAAACTAGTGGCGTAGGCCAGGTTTCTACGTCTGGTTAGCCGATCAGTGTTTATATCCATCTTAGTTCCTGAATGTCCGTAAATACCAACCGTCAGCCTGGAACGATCTATATTTCTAATACTCTTATTCTTATTTTGGAACGCATATTCATATTGCATACCGAGGTTCCATAGCAAGCCACGGATACTGGCGTCATTTTCAGTCAGGTTGAAATAGTAATTATCCAAATTGATAAAATCAACGGCTTGACTTTTTTCAATACTTCCAAAAAGGAAACCGATACTTCCTCCTAAGGCCAATTTATGAACAGTGGTATCATTGTCATTAGACCATCGGTAGTGAACGCCGTGTCCCCATTGCATTTGATAAGTTCCTCCGTTACCCAAAGAACTATTGATCACGGTGTCTCCATTAATTTGTTGATCAGAAGAAATCGTTTGTACTTCATAACCTACCGTACTATATGGTTGGAGGCTGAAACCCATTCCCCAATAAATTGGAGACTTATCCCGATCCAAAATTCTACTTGAAATATTACGAACTGGAAAAGCTAGGCTAATATAAGATAAATTACCTGACCAAACATCTGCTTGCTGATCATTAAGTTCCAATTCGCCATAACGGGCTTTAATCCCTAACTCAAATGCCGTAGTCTGCAAAAAACTCAAGGCCGCAGGGTTTCGGTAATTCGCATGTGCAAAGTCATTATAGGAGGCGGCCAAATTCCCCATGCCATTCAGCGCTGCAAAGTTCTGCGTTTCTAAATCTCCAAGTGCAACACGGGAGTAGGGTGAATTAATTTTTGGCTGTGCAAAAACACTATTGGCAACAAACAAAAACAATAGGATTACAAGAAAATTATTATTTCTTTTTTCCAACATTATGGTTTAGTATTTTATTCAATCCCCGTAGGACTAAATTGTGATTTACAAATATCTTAGTTTTCAAATTATCTGCAAAAAAATCTGCGTCGCCTCCTGTAAAAATAACGATCAGCGGACTAAATTTTTTGCGATAAGCTTTTATAAAACCTTCTACTTCGAAAATGGCACCTAATCCTCCTCCTGATCGGAGCGCAGTATCGGTTGTATTTCCGATGAGTTCAATTTCTTTTTTTCGCTTCACTAAAGGCAACTTCGCCGTAAAGGCATTCATGGCCTTGAATCGCATACTGACTCCCGGACTAATCCCTCCTCCCAAATACTCTCCTTCCTTTGTTATGAGGTCATAGGTAATACAGGTTCCTGCATCAATCACCAGACAGTTTTTCTTGGGAAATAAATCATTAGCGGCTATCGCGGCAGACAATCTATCTTTACCCAACGTCTTCGGTGTTTTATAACTATTGGTGATTGGCAAAGCTGTTTTGGCATTCAGTATCAAAACAGGTAGTTGCTGCCCCAATCGTTTCCACATCGCCTCATCGATTCCCCTTGTGGATGACAGTGCGATCTCTTTTATATTCTTTCGTTTTATCAAACGCAATAGCTTCTCCTCTTCTATCGCTGGCCAAAGCCACTTTTGTACCACCTCGTCATTCCGGAAAGCAGCTAGCTTTGCTCTGGTGTTTCCTATGTCTATAATGAGGTTCACTTTGATAATTAGATTGATGCCATATTAAGGAAAAAGGTTGTTTATCCTAGTTAATTGTATCACACAATGTTGCCTTAGCCCTAATTACGCTGTCTGAAAAAGAGCTTCTGCTCGCTGCAACATTTTGCACCTCCCCTTAGTCCTAATGACGGAAGTGGCGGAAACCAGTCATTACCATTGGGAGATCGTTGTTATTGCAATAATCAATACTCAAATTATCTTTGATCGATCCTCCTGGCTGAATCACTGCTTTTATACCGGCCTTATGTGCAATTTCTACACAATCTGGAAATGGAAAGAAAGCATCAGAAGCCATAGCCGCACCATTTACATCAAACTTAAAATGGCCTGCCTTGTGAATCGCTTGTTCTAAGGCATCCACCCGTGACGTTTGTCCGCAACCCATTCCTATCATCTGCTGGTCTTTCACCAAAACGATGGTATTTGATTTAATGTGTTTTACCACTCGATTAGCGAATAACAAGTCATCTACAATATCTTTAGAAGGCATGGTATTCGTGACCACTTTGAAATCGTCTGTTGTTTCTCTTTTCAAATCAGCATCTTGCACCACCACTCCATTGAGCAAACTCTTGTAACTCTGTTGTTGGATATTGAAATGCTTAATCCGTAAAACAACGCGTTTTGCTTTTTTCGTCAATAAGGTCAACGCATCATCCGTATAAGCTGGTGCGATTAAAACCTCGTAAAATAAGTTATTAATCTCTGTCGCTGTTTCTACATCAACAGTACTATTACAAATCAGGATCCCTCCAAAAGCAGAAACATTATCACCGGCTAATGCGGCTTTCCAAGCTTCTAAAACGGTATCTCTGGTAGCTATTCCACAAGGGTTCGTGTGCTTCAAAACAGCAAAGGTTGGTTTTGCTTTTTCGAATTCGGACATCAAGCCGACTGCTGCATCTATATCAACCAAGTTGTTGTAAGAGATTTGTTTTCCACCATACTTTTCGAACATATCGCTGAAGTCACCATAGAAAGTTCCTTCCTGATGTGGATTCTCTCCGTAGCGCAATACACTGGCGTTGAGTATACTTTTTTTGAATGCTTTGTCTTCTCCACCACGATTGAAGTAAGAATAAATTGCCGTATCATAGTGAGAAGAAACTTTGAATGCTTTTCGAGCCAAATCTGTTCTATCTTCTAAAGTAGTCTCTCCGTCTTTTTCGTTTAGCAATTCTAGTACTTGAGCATACTCGTCTTTAGAAGGCACTACTACTACATCGTTGTAATTTTTGGCTGCAGCCCGAATCAAAGCAATCCCTCCAATATCAATCTTTTCAATGATCGTTGCTTCGTCATCTGTTTCAGCTACTGTTTTTTCAAAAGGATATAAATCAACAATAACTAGATCTATTTCTGGAATTTCGTATTCCGCTAGTTGAGCCAAATGATCATCCTCTCGGCGTCCTAATATGCCTCCAAATACTTTAGGGTGCAGGGTTTTTACTCGTCCGTCCAAAATAGAAGGGTAAGAAGTCAGGTTCTCAACAGCTTCTATTTCCGTTTTCAAATGTGCTTCAATAAACTTCTGTGTTCCTCCCGTGGAATAGATCGTAACGCCTAAGCGATGCAATTCGTCGATGATTGGTTCAAGCCCTTCTTTAGAAAAAACAGAGATTAGTGCGGAGCGAATTTTTCTAGAAGCCATAGTTGGTATGTTTGTGTCGATTTTAACTCAAAACTCAAAAGACGCGCAAAGGTACATATTCCTTTGGAGAATTGAGGCGTAGTAAGGGGTTTTCAACCTCAACATCAAGTTCAAGTACAAGTTCAAGGCGCTCAATTCGCGTTTTTGGGGAAATTGAGCGACGGTTTAATAAACCGTATATCAATTCCCCTCCCTCAGCTCTGATCCTAAAAAAAGTCATTCTCGCTAGCACACTCTAATCAACAACCCCTGAATTTTGAAGGTCGCTTTGCAGAACCGACATAGTAATCAGAAACCTGACAATAGAATAGAACACGGTTCGCTCGGCTACCTGCCACCCTTTATCTTTGAACCAGCATGACGTTAAAAGGTATAACTATGAAAACTTTACTACCCACATTTTTCTTGCTATTGATCTTTTCTTTACCTGTTATCTGCCAGACAAGCCTTAGCGGCAAAGTTTCTGACAGAGAATCGGGTGAAGGATTGATCGCTTCAAATGTTGCATTTTATAAAAATGGTATATTAGACTTTATTCCAAAATAGTTTGTATGTCCTCAAATGCTAATTCTCGCCAGCACTTCTCATCCCTTCCGCTTTGCGGTTAAATCACTTGACTGTTCCCTGAACAGTCACCCTTTGGGATCGCTCTTTAATATTCGCCCGTAGCTAAGGCTACGAAGTCAAAAAAGAACTTCGTTCTTACAAAAATTATCTATTTGATTTCTGTACAAAATATTTCAGCATAAAATCTATTGATCACAGGCGTAGCTACCCCCTTTAGTGGCAACTATAAAATCAACGTTGATCCCGGTACTTATGATGTGGAGGTTTCTTATGTTGGCTATGTGAGTTCCCGTTGTAATGGAGTACTTGTCAGAGCAGGGCTGAATAACAAATTAGACATGAGACTGGGCGGCTCGGGCGGTACCTGGCGACAGTGGAATGCTCGCAAAAGAAGGCAAAAATATGGTTTTGAAATTTCATAGCCCGGAGGCAGAAGACGTAATCAGGGAGGTTCTGAATAATGAGCCCGAAAGTCAATAAAATTTATTCTTTGACTAATTCAAATATTAAGTCGGCAACTTCATCTGTTTATCTTCTATTGGTTTCTCTTCTATTGGTTTCTCTTCCGGTCGATTCACCTGCAAGTTCAGGATATTCCCCATGTGGTAGCAAGTGCGACATCGGGCTTCGTAGGCATCTTTTTCACCAAGTACAACCGTCGCATCATTCATAGTCGTTCTGTAGGAATGCGTTGCAAGGTTTCCACAATGACTACAAATAGCGTGTACCTTAGTAATGTATTCAGCTACAGCCAATAAACCCGGCATAGGTCCAAAAGGTTTTCCTCTGAAATCCATATCCAAACCAGCAACGATAACTCTGATCCCTTTAAGCGCCAATTGCTGGCAAACGTCCGGCAAGTCATTATCAAAAAACTGAGCCTCATCTATCCCCACTACACTTACTCCCTCTGACAATTGCAATAAGCGCCTGGAATTATCTACAGGAATCGAGAGAATGGAATTGTCATCATGAGAGACCACCTTCAGGTCATCATAGCGAGTATCAATCTTAGGTTTGAAGATTTCGATCTTCTGATTGGCGATTTTAGCACGCTTTATGCGGCGAATCAACTCCTCTGTTTTACCTGAAAACATAGAGCCGCAGATGACCTCAATCCATCCGCTACGCTGTCCTTTAAAATGTGGTTCTAGAAACATGGTGTAGTTACTTTGTTTGACTGGAACAAAAGTAGTAATTTCGGGGCAGAGAATGAAACGCTTTTGTTTTTGTAACAGTTATAGCGCAACGAGACACTACGTTTTTCGTTGATAAAATGCGAAGTTCTTATTTTTTTCGTTATGTTTCCTGAGGTTACAAAAAGTGTCTGAACCTCGTGTTAGCTAAATCGTCTTAGATTAAATCAAACTATATCATCGTCTTATGAATTTGAAAGAAGCTAAAATAATGTTGGAAAAGATCAATCGCTTGTATGACAGCATGATCATAGACTCCAAGATTGATCCTTTTGAGCAAGAGCTTATGCTGAGCTATATTAAAAAAATGTATGCGGCCTTTTCGGCAAATGGAGAAGCTATGAACCCGGTTGTTGAAAGCAGACCAGCTCCTAAAGTCGTTAAGCGTATCGTGGTTGATCCGCCAAAGGTTGTCGCTCCGTCTCCTGTTTCTGATCCGGAAGAACTGGAAATGATAGAAGTCGCTGAAGTTGTACCACCAGCGCCAGCTCCTAAACCTCAGCCTAAACCAAGCCCAAAGCCGAAACCGAAACCGGCCCCTACTCCACCACCAGTGGTCAAAGTGACTACTGTGAATGATGACATCGCTGAACTTTTCGCTGATGATGAAGGGAAGGAACTCTCTGATCGACTGGCTTCATTGCCTATAAATGACCTTACCAAGGCCATGGGACTCAACGAAAGAATACTTACCGTAAATGAATTGTTTGGTAAAGACCAACAAGCGTTCACCACTTCCATGAACATCATGAATACCATGGGGAATTTTGAAGAGGCAAAAGTTCATCTTGCAGAATGTGCTCAAAAATATGGATGGATAGATGGTAAAAAAGTAAAAAAGGTTAAGGTATTTATTAAATTGGTTAAGAGGCGGTATAAATAAAATTCGCAACTCTTTAGCCGTTGGCTTCTAGCAGTTAGCTAAAATCCATATATGGAAATAGGTACTAAGATTCAATCTAAATTAAACGATGAAAAAAATAGCTGTTTTCACCTCCGGAGGTGATGCCCCTGGAATGAATGCTTGTGTAAGGGCTGTGGTCAGAACTGCCTTGAATAAAGGATTATCAGTCTGTGGAATCATGAGGGGTTATGAAGGGATGATTGATGGAGAATTTATAGAAATGAATTCTCGGTCTGTTAGTAATATCATTCAATTGGGTGGTACCATTTTGCAATCGGCACGATCTGAGCGTTTTCGGACGAAGGAAGGCCGGGCTCAGGCTTTCGCAAATTTACAGAAAGCTGGGATTGATGGCATCGTAGCCATTGGTGGCGACGGCACTTTCACCGGAGCTCATATTTTTATGCAGGAGTATGACATTCCTTTCATCGGCATTCCGGGAACGATTGATAATGATTTGTATGGAACGGACTTCACCATTGGTTATGATACAGCGATTAATACAGCTATGAATGCCATCGACAATATTAAGGATACGGCGAATGCACATAACCGCTTATTCTTTGTGGAGGTCATGGGCCGTGATGCTGGCTTTATTGCTTTGCGAGCTGGTATTGCTACTGGAGCAGAGGCCGTTCTAGTTCCGGAAACAAAAACAAATATTGATGAGCTGATGGATATGTTGGAAGAGAATTATAAGAAAAAGAAAAGGGCCAGTATCATTGTGGTTGCAGAAGGAGACGATGGAGGTGGCGCTTTTGAAATTGCCAATCAGGTGAAAGCACGAACCGATAATTTTGACATCCGAGTAACGGTACTGGGACATTTGCAAAGAGGTGGACGCCCTACGTGTATGGAACGAGTGCTGGCAAGCCGTCTGGGTTTAGAATCCGTAAGGGCTTTGTTAGACGGAAAGCGATCCGTAATGGTCGGACAGGTTCACAAAGATATTGTTTACACGCCTTTTGACAACGCCATAAAACATAATGACCAATTAAACCCGGTATTGATGGAGATGGTCGAGATACTTTCTTAATTTTAATATGGCTCAAACTCTTTAACTGTTAACTTCCCAATATTGTGCTATGTAACAACAAAAAATTAACTCCCCGATTTGGAAACGATTATGTAAATCAAAATGACCAAAGGGAGAGTGATTTATTATAATCGTTTCCACCAAAGAAATCGGGAAATTATTTTTTGTGTAATACTATCAAAAAATTCAACTACTAAACAATTACATTTTTTCATTAAAAATGCACTACTCACAAAACCTTTCTTCCTAAACCATGAGTCAAACCTACCAAGCTACGCTGTTGGATCGCATTCGATTACCGCTCTATTTTCTGGCTTTAATCTGGAGTATTCATCTTATGCAATATACGATGGACTGGAACCTCGGTTACCTTGGCGTGTACCCTCGAACGCTCCCTGGCACAAAGGGCATTTTATTGGCTCCACTAATTCATGCCGATTTCAAACATTTAATTAACAACAGTATTCCGTTTTTTGTATTGGGTTCTATTATGTTATATTTCTATCCAAAAGTAGCGGTGAATGGTTTCATCAGAATATATTTTTTCACCGGTTTAATGGTTTGGTTAATTGGTAATTTCTTTTTCTGTGGCTTGGAATACGGACACCGTTGCAACAGCTATCATATTGGTGCGAGTGGCGTGGTATATGGCCTGGCTACATTTATTATGGGAACAGGGATTTTCCGACGAAACATTAAGTCCATCGTACTGGCACTGATTGTATTGTTCTATTACAGTGGGATGTTTATGGGGATTTTACCTCGGGAGGAGGGCGTCAGTTGGGAGAGTCATCTATATGGAGGAATCATTGGACTTTTGGTGGCCTGGTATTATCGTCATGACTTGGAGACTGATGAGGTTCCCACTCCTCCTTCCTGGGCAAACGAAGCCCCTCCTGAAGGGGAATACTTCTTACCAAGAGATGTTTTCGAAATGACAAAATGGGAAAGGCGACAAGGAGGAAGTGGAAAACCCGATGGTTTTACTTCAACAAGAAGGTGATTATTATTATACTAAAAATGGTTATCCTTAAAATAACATATCCCCTCCCAAAGAGGGAGAGGATATGTCTTTCTACATAAATTAAACCTGTACAGGTATTTAATATATTGTACTATTAATTCTATTCCATTCCCTTCACTATCTTCTTCGCCAATATTCCTTCTGCTGTTTTTAATTGTAGCAAATAAGTCCCTCTGGCCAATTCTTTAAGAGGTAAAATTATTTCATTTTGACCAAACTGAAGATCTATTGTTGAAAAATAGATTTGCTTACCCATCAAATCAAAAACAGAGACTGCTCCATTGGCAACAGTAGTACTTTCATAAACCACCCGAAGCTCATTACCAAAAGGATTTGGGCTTGTTTGTAAATCTCCTGTTAGTGTTCCTACTTCATAGGTTGGAATCATTAAGTTACGATCTCCGGTGGCATACCATACCCCCCAAGTAGCATTATCTATCACAACGGACGGATCACCCGAAGCGTTTATTTTATCTGTGCTCAGACCGTTGACCGCTATCACCGAATTACCATCGGTACTGGTACCTGTAAAAACAATCTTAGTATCATCCGTCGAATAGTTTGGGTAGCCTAATCGGTCGTTTTCCCAAATGACGCCCTGATCAGAAGTTTCCAAATTAATTCCTCGTACAGAATATTCCACTGAAGATCCAGTGGCGTCTATTAAATCAAAAGCAATGATATAAGGGGAGTTCTTAGAAAAAGTAGGATTTCCAACAGAAATGTTTTCAGGAAGACCGCTAAATAATTTTTGAATTTCTCCATCACCCCAATTACTCGCCTGATTGTTCCATACACGGATAAAACCAATATCCCAATAAGAAATATCGTCACCAAAATCACTGTTGATACTACTTTGCGCATCATACATTACATACTCTCCACTTATATCAAATTCTAAAACATCCGCGTAATCTACATCTCCGGTAGTTACGCCTTGCGTGAACGTAGGGTTATACAATTCAAAGGTTTGTGATGTACCTAAGCCAAAATCATAAACCCACAAGGTATTGTCAAAATTGGTATTTACTGCTGCTATACGCAAACCGTCCTTAGAGATGGCTACCGTTCGCCACATCCCGCTAGTGGTCAAATTCTGCTCGCTAACAATGCTCCCGTTAGACCAATCTACCTCCACTTCCCAAATATTATTATCATCTCCAACAAATTCCAAATAACGACCGTCATCAGAAATACTCGGTTTACTAAGATGATCTCTACTGGTAAAGCCGCCATCGGGCGTTCCATCTGTCAATACATTGTTGATGTTATCCAACCCAATGTCTGACCATAAGATAAACTCATCCCCAGGATTAACACCGGCATCTGTTTGCGTGGTAGTGCCTGGCCCTGCTCCAATGCCTACTTCTTCAAAAGCATTAGCGGCTATATCTGCAACAGACTGACCAAAGTCGTTTCCAGCCACTTCGACTACTGCATTTCTAAGGTCGATAAATTTGGAAGAAGCTACTAAGTAATCGCGTAGTACCTTGTAGTATATTTGTTCTGCGTTTGCTTTCCCAACACTACTATTACTAGCTATTTTAAAAAAGGCAAAATTCACAATACCACTATTAATGTGTACCCCGCCATTATCCTGAGAGCCTGTATACCTTTCATCATAATGATTCGGTTGCCAGTAGAAATCTGAGGAGTTCCCTCCATTGTGAGGATTCGACATATCACGCATTGCGCCCGTCGGAAACACACTGTTATTAGCAATATCTTCTCCGATTTGCCAATCGTCCCGATCTATCATTGCACCAAAAATATCAGCGAAGGATTCATTCATAGCTCCTGATTCATTTTGGTAATTCAAGTTAGCTGTTCCCTGGATAACTCCGTGAGCCATTTCGTGTCCGGCCACGTCCAAACCTTTTGCTAGCGGGGAATCAAATGCCTGGTCGCCATTGCCATAAAACATCGCTTGTCCGTTCCAAAAAGCATTATCCATATCCGCACCGTTGGACTCTGTGATATTGATGATGGAAACGATATTCCCTCCTTGTCCATTAATAGAGTTACGATTAAATGTATTCTTAAAGTACTCATAAGCAAGGCCACCATTATAGTGAGCAGAAACACTGGTCGCGTTGTTCCAATTATTGTTAGAAGAGGTGACATGACTGGCCTGAAAAGAACTATTTTCCGGAGAATCATTATTGCCATCAATGGTCCATATCGCTCCAATTGGTTCATTTGGAATATTGGATGAGCCCGCATTAAACATACTTCTAGAAGCATCAATCATAAAGAAAGTGCCGCTCTCTTGATACACGTTTATAATTCTATTCACACCCAACAGATCAGTTGCATTCGCTGTAGTCGGAGGTGGGGCTGTGGCCACAGCGGTGCTGGTGGTCGCAGCAGCACCTATTGGGAAAGAACTATTCAATTTAACATCCTGAATATTGGATACATCATGACCGTTTGGATGTGCAGCACAACGACCGCCATGTATCTGACAGATGTTATTATACTTATGTAAAATAGCTCCTGTCTGCGCATCCACGAAGTACTCCCAACGAGAGATAATGTTTGGGCGAGCCGTAACATGCCAGGCCAGATGAACTTCTTCTGCTTTTTCATTTTTATGATAAATAAGCAAACTAGCTTCCAATTGAACCCCACCTAACAATTCTTCTTCAAACCCGGGTAAGTCTTTAAATGTTGTCTGATCACTAACATCACTTTGCACCAAATCCATTGCCGCTTCTTCTGTGAGTTGTGGTGTAATATCTTCCAAATTCGCTGTTGGATAATAGCGTCCATTAAAGAGGTGAATGGCATCGTCCTTTTCATGTAAAATGATTTCAGCTCCATACACCTTGAGTCCTTGAAAGTATTGTTGGAGGCGAATGTGTTGCACTCCATCTTCATCTTCTCTTACCGTTTGTATTTCAAACTCTTCTTCCGGATTTTTAATTTGCAGCAAACCTTTAACGCTGTTCAGATACTCCTGACTAATGGACGTTACTGTTCTTGCACCAACAGCTATTGTTTTAGGGGTTCCTTTTATCCACACCGGAAGACTATTGTTATTACTTCGCCTTACATTTAGTTTCTTTTCAGCAAGTTGTAACAGCGGTAAGTTTTGAAAATCAAAATGCAGTTGATCAAAAACGCTAGGCGTGCTTTTCGGTAGCGTCGCTTGATTTTTTCTTTCCAAATTAATGTCGCTCATATCAACGCTCTGAGGATTATGATTTGTAGGAGGACTCGGCTTTTGCAATTGAGCGAACAAGCAATTCCCTAACATTAGGAATACCATAGTTAAGGAAATTGTAAATTGCTTTTTCATATTTTTTATTAGTTGAATGGGTTAGTTGTAAACTTTTGCTAGCGTAACCCCAACCCCTAAAGGGGAGTTACATCTCGGTGAATTTAAAAGGAAGTACAAAATGAAGCTTGTTTCTGAAAATGCATACTTATGTAATGGGTTATACTTTATTTTGTTTTGGCTTCCCAGTATTCTAGTTTATTCCTTGGCAATAAGTGAAGACAGTTGGCTGTAAAACAATTTCAGGGTATGCTCCATTTCTGATTTACTGTTACCCCAGGTTAATTTTTTTGCTGTTCCTTCTTCTGTTTTGAATTCGATGAAGTAATATAGATTACCAGGATCATTGACTTCCATTTTATCTAAACCAAGGAAGTTGAAATTCTTAAATGCCTGAGCTACCGCATCTTTCTTTACGCCCTTTATTGGAACGAAGAGTTTGTCTTTGCTGCTGCGTTTGAATAATTGACCGTTTTCCAAAAGAGTATAATCGGTTACCAAACCGGAGAAACCGCCGCCACTTCCAAAAGTGATCTGCGCGTCAGGAAAATCAGTGGGGGTATATTTAGTCGTTTTGCAAGAAGAATAAAAAAGAACGACCAACAGCAAGGAAAGCGTAGTAATTATAAGTTTAGTCATTAGGTATTGTGTTTTGATGAATAGAAGGAATTAATTTCTTAGTGACCTATCAAATGTAGCAAATTATCTTAATTTTGGGGTGGGTTGGCGTTCCACCAATTTTGTTTTTTTACCGCAACAGTGCAACGAACGCAAAGTTTTTTTCAACCACGAAGGGGCACAAAGTTTTTATAAAATAATGAAAAAAATTCTGCTACTACGCTTTAGTTCTATTGGGGATATTGTTCTAACAAGTCCTGTTGTGCGTTGTTTGCGAAAGCGGTATCCGGAAGCGGAGATTCACTTTTTGTGTAAAACAAAGTTTACGACCTTATTAAAGGCCAATCCTTACATTAATAAGGTCTACGGTTTTGATAAAGATTTTGATACCATTTTGCCCCAGCTAAAAGCAGAAGGCTATGATGTCGTTATTGATTTGCACAAAAACCTTCGTAGTCTTAGACTTAGAAAATTCTTGGGTATAACAACTTATGCCTTTAATAAAACCAATTGGGCCAAATGGTTGATGGTTAACTTCAAGATCAACCAACTGCCTGAGGAACACATCGTTCACAGATATATGGCAACTGTTAAACCCCTCGGAGTCGTTTATGATGGTGAGGGGCTGGATTATTTCATTCCTGAAGACCAAACCTTCGATCGTACTAAATTTGGGATAAGGCCAGATGAGCCATTTTTAGCTTTCGCCATTGGTGCTGCCCATGCTACTAAACGGCTTCCTTTAGAGAAGATCAAAGCCATTTGCGCCTTGCTTCCTCAAAAGATTGTACTCTTAGGTGGCCCTGCGGAGCAAAGCGTTGGCGCAACAGTTATTAACAGCCAGCCAAAAGTTATCAACAGTTGTGGAAAACTCAGCTTGCACCAGTCTGCAGATGCCATTCGACAAGCCAGTTTAGTTATTACTCACGATACGGGGATGATGCATATTGCCGCTGCTTTCCGCAAAAAAATACTTTCCGTTTGGGGAAATACCATTCCTGAATTTGGGATGTTTCCTTTTTATCCCGAAAAAAAATCCAATAGAGGAAAACCAGTATTGTTAGATAAGATGATAGAAGTAAAGGGGCTTTCGTGCAGGCCCTGTTCTAAAATTGGCTTTGACCAATGTCCAAAAGGGCACTTTAAGTGTATGGAGGAGATTGATATTGAAGAGATTAAGAGAGCAGTAGGTGAACTAGAGGGTTGATCAGCCTAGATGAGCCGATCATTTTTCCCCACTAACGTAGGGGATGCGAACTAAGGGAGCCCTGATCTCCCCTCATTCACGCTGATCCATCCTCTTTACAGAATACAGAGCCAGACGTTTTGTCGCGTATTGACTAAAGATTTCCAGAGGCTGAAATGAGAAATCTTGGCATATCAGCTAACTTGCGTCTCCGCTGTAGGCTTAATTATAAGAAAAACCATTATATTTCGCCGCAAAACATAAACGAGGCATTAAAAGTATGATACAAAAAATAACTTTTCGTTGTTACTAGCTACTCGTTTTACCAACTTTACTAACTAGCAATCGTTAACTGTTTCAAAGATTCAGAAAATTTACTTTTTATGAAAATGATAAAACCTTTACTCTTCACCTTAACCCTTTTACTGGCCGGGCAGCTATCTGCGCAGGATGTTCACTGGTCGCTTTTCAACTTTGCTCCTCTAAACCTCAACCCAGCTCAAACTGGTGATTTTGAAGGGACTTTCCGGATAGGTGGCATTTACAGAGACCAAGCTCGTGCGGTTTCTGACAATAGTGCTTACTCTACACCTAACATCCATGTAGATGCTCCGCTATTTATGGTTGGAAAAAGAAACTGGGTTGGCCTAGGTGCCAATGTATACAGTGACAAAACTGGAACAGGTTCTTTGACCACAACCAGTGCTCAATTATCTGCTGCCATTCATGCTCCGACCAACAGAAAAGGAACTTCTGTTTTTTCTTTTGGTATTCAGGGAGGTTTGGTGAATCAGTCTATTGATACAAAAGATCTTCAATTTGGAGATGGTTTCCTTGCAGGTCCTACCGAATACACCTACGACCCTACCAATACAATGTCTACTCAGGCTACTGACCTCGAAGACAAAGGCAGCTACCTCGACTTCGGTGCTGGTGCGATGATCAAGTCTGAGATAAATAAACAAACCGACATGATGTTCGGTATTGCGGTTAGACACCTTACTGCTCCTAAGTATTCTTTGATCAAAGGAAATACCCCGGGCACCGATAGTACATCTACCCGCAAGCCTGTACGTATTAACTTTCACGGTAAATTTGATTTTGCTTTAAATAAAAAATGGACACTCTCTCCTACTTTCCTATATAGCCAAATGAGAGGTTCTGGTAGTAACATCCAGCTACAGGCAATGATGGGTTACTTATTCAACCCTGAGAAAGAAGTGACTTTGAACTTTGGACTGGGTTACAGAATGGAAGATGCCTTAGAAGCTTTAGTTGGTCTGGATTACAAATCATTCCGAGTTGGCGCTAGTTACGACCTGACCTTAAGTGATTTTAGTGATTCGAATAAATATGTAGGTGGTTTTGAACTGGGTGTTTCTTATATCGCTGTTATCTTTAAGAAAGCGGAGGTGAAGCCAGTTATCTTCTGTCCTCGTTTCTAATTCAAAATTTCCCCTCTAATAGAGTTTATTCCAACGTTTCAAAAAAAAATAAAACATTCCTTCCATGAGAAGTTTAACAATAATATTCCTTTTTACCCTGACCAGTATCGTTAGTGCTTGGGCACAACCTATTCGGACGGCTACCTCTGATGCGATGCTGAAGGAAGCAGAGAAGAAGATGGAAATGAACGATTACTATAATGCCCTCGATCTGTACGAGAAAGCCTACAAAATGCTGAAGAAGCAAAAGAAAACAAGGGGCGATAATGAATTGGCTTATACCATTGCAAACCTGCACTATAGATTACGTGATTTCAGGAAGGCAGAACGTTGGTACTCCCGAGTAATTAATAAAAGATACCGTAAAGGCAGCAACCCCTTTTTACCAGATGCTCGATTTACGCTAGGCCGTATTCTTAAAATGAATGGCAAATATATTGAGGCGATCGAAGAACTTCGCTTATACATTAGTGTTGCGGAAAACGCCGACTTGATTGCGAAAGCTAAGATAGAGTTGGAAGGGGCTCAGTTGGCTATGCCGATGCAAGACATTACGGGTATGGTCGTTGAAAATGCAGGAAAAAAAGTAAACTCAAAATACTCTGAATACTCTCCGGTATTGGTTGGTAATCAGATGTACTTCACAGCCATCAGGTCGGACGAAGTTATTGTAGTAGATGAGAAAACAGAAGGACAATATGCTCAGGTTTATACCTCTTCTATGTCGGAAGACAAATGGTCTGAAGCAGTATTGTTAGAAAATGAAAACATCCACAGAGATGGCTTCCATATTGGGAATTTAGCGATGTCTAAGAACGGAGAAACTATGTATTTCACTCGCGCTAAATTAGATGGCAACATCATTGGCGAAAGCAAAATCTACCAAAGCCGTATGAGCGATGATGGATGGGGCCCTGCCAACGAAGTGGAAGGTATCAACGGTGATTACGTAGCTAAGCAAGCAGCTCCGGGTGAATTATTCGGAGAACAAGTTTTATTTTTCATTTCCAACATGGAAGGTGGTTACGGTGGCTTTGACATCTACTACTCACCAAAGCGTGGAGAAACTTATGGTCCTCCGGTAAACCTTGGTAACACTGTGAATACAGTTGATGATGAAGAAACACCATTCTATAGAGATGGTATTTTATATTTTAGTTCTAACGGATTTCCAACCATTGGAGGTAGTGATATTTTCAAATCAGTTTGGGATGGTTCTAATTGGGCTGCTCCTGAAAACATGGGTAAGCCTTACAACTCTCCGGTAGATGATCTTTATTTTTCTTTGGATGACACAGGCTACAAGGGCTTCGTGGTTTCCAACAGAGAAGGTGGCCGTTCTGTAAAAAGCAAAACTTGTTGTGATGACATTTGGACGATTGATATTGCAGAAGTGGTTATCGATCTTATGGCTACGACCTTTGCAGATGACAAGTCTGCTTTAGCAGGTGTTACCTTAGAATTGATTTCTAATCAAGATGGCACCATGGGCGAAACGAATAAAAAAACCAATCCTGCTGCTAATAACTTCGCTTTCACATTGGCGGAAGAAATGGCTTATATCGTAATTGCTTCTAAAGAAGGTTACATATCTGACACCACAGAATTCAACACCGCCGGCCTGGAAGTTTCTACCACTATAGAAAAGAAAATGAACTTGGTTTTCATTCCGCCTCCACCAGAAGATCCATATGAAACTTATGAGGTAAATGAACCAATTGAGTTGGGTAACATCTACTACGATTTCAATAGAGCAAGTATAAAGACAGAAGCAGAACCTGACTTGACTTTCCTTATCGAATTAATGACAGAATATCCTGAGATGGTCATTGAATTGTCTTCGCACACCGATGCACAAGGACGTGACAAGTACAATGAAATGCTCTCTCAGAGAAGAGCTCAATCCGCAATGGACTGGATGACAAAGAAAGGTATTGCTCCTGCTCGTATCAAGCCTGTGGGCTATGGAGAGAAGCAAATTAGAAACCAATGTACAAACGATGTAGAATGTACGGATGAGGAGCACCAGTACAACAGACGTACGGAATTCAAAATTTTAGAAGGACCTACTTCTATTAGAATTGAAAAGACCCGATTGAAAAAGAAAACAACGGAAAAGTAGTTTAACTTTAACTGTTAACGTTAACTTCCCACTATCGCGCTGTGGAGATACCGACTGTTTAAAATATAAAAATGAGGTATAAATTTCGAAATGGAGTTTATGCCTCATTTTTATATTTTAACCACTACGAATACGCCACGTCTTATTTAATATAGTAACAACGAAAAATTAACTTCCCGATTTGGAAACGATTATGTAAATCAAAACGACCGAAGGGAGAGTGGTTTATATAATTGTTTCCACGAAAGAAATCGGGAAATTATTTTTTGTGTAATACATAGGGAATCGTTGCGCCTTCGTTGCGTCGTGGCGGTTACCAAAAAACACCTTAGATCATGAATAAAAATACCTTTTTCTATCTCTCCTTTCTCTTCATCAGTTTAAGTTTAACGAGCAGCTGCAATACTGCTAAAAAAGCCCAACAAGTTTCGACTCCTGTAGCCGAAATTGTTAAAGATTCTTATATGAACTTTGATAGTCCTGATCATAATTTTGGAACTATGAAAGCAGGTGAACAAAAGACCCACATTTACCGTTTTACCAACACTTATACAAGCGACATTACCCTAGAGTTGGTTTCTGGCTGTCATTGTACAGATATTGAATATGATGAGGGGAAAGTCTACAAGCCAGGGGAAACTGGGGCCATTATCGCTACTTTTGATAGTAATAGGGAAGAAGAACGAGGAGCGCTGACTAAAACCATTGACATCCTTTTGGAGAATACAGATCCTAAAACGGGCTATCAGATTATTAAGGAGCTGCGGTTTAAGTTGATTTTGGAGGATTAAAAAAGGTAGCTGTGGTGGATAAGGATTCTATAAACACGCGATAAAAACGTAGCACTCTCGTAGCACCCTTAGCAGTTACCCTTTATAGAGCTAAAACATGCTGAAAGTCTTTCAACTGACAGAAAGGAATGGCAATATTTAACAAACTGTTAAAATTCTTTTAAGCCTATGCATCAGGGTTGCAAAATAGTCGTTTATTTGCTACATTTGAATTGAATTGAACGATCTTTATTAAAACCTTAAAATTATATTTTATCATGAAGAAATTATTTATGTTTATCGCTTTCTTGGGCTTAGTGAATATGGCTCAGGCTCAGTGTGCTAAGACTGCTTCTAAATCTGCTTGTTGTGCAAAGACAATGGCTACCGCTACAAAGGTTGCTTCTTTGGATGGAAGCATCGAAAAGAAAGTATGTGAAAAGTCTGGAAGTGTTTCTTTCGTAAAGAAAAGCGTATGTGAGAAGTCTGGTAACGTTTCTTTCTCAAATGTTGAGTACTGTACTAAGTCTAACAAGTTTGTAAACGTTTCTCCTTCTAGCATGAATGCTAAAGCGGTAAATGCTTCTATGGATGCGAAGGCAAAGCCTGCTTGTTCTAAGTCAAAAGCAGCTTGCTCTAAATCTAAGGCTGCATGTTCTAAGTCTAAGACTGCTTCGGCAAAGTCTGCTACTAAAGAGGTAAAGGCTATAAAAGTAAGCACTGAGCAGTAATTGCTTGTTTGTTTGTTTTTAAAATAAGCTATAGTCAAAAAGGCTTCCCGATTAGGTTCGGGAAGCCTTTTTGCATTAGTTGTTCCTCGGAGTTACACTCGGTTACACTCGCTCGGAATAACCGCTCGGAATAACAATAACAGGGGAAGTGCTCTTCCTTCAGGCACGTATTAAGGGAATTGAAGTTGAGCTTGAGGTTAATTAAGCATCCGCATCAAAATACTCTGAGTAGTGTTTACGCTTTGCGTAATGCTTGAGTACATGTTTGTAAAGTGCGAGGGTTTCTTTAGGTAAGTCAACTGGATCGAACCAACCAATGCTTTCAAATTTTTCTTTTTCCATGGATTTGGGTTCGCCCATCCACTTCTTTGCCCGAAACACCAATATCAGTTCGTTAGAAGAGGGTCTTGCCCGATTAACGACGTGTACTAATTTCAGATGTTTTTCCTGAATAGAAACACCGACCTCCTCGTAGCTTTCTCTGATCAGCGCGGTAACCGCCATTTCATTTTGATCTATTTTACCGCCAACCATGGTGTAATTTCCTCCGTTTTTGGCTGTCTGTTTTAGCAAGAGCACCTTGCTTTTTTGCTGTAGAAACATTCTGACGACTATGGTCAATTTAGCACGTGCCATACAATTGTATTCGTTCTGTTTAATAATCAGGGTAAATATAATAAGTAATTTCATCATATGAGCTACCAGCCTCCGGTGATTTAGTAATAAATATGTGGAATACACTTTTGCTGACTTTTATTTACATTCCCTTAATTCAACTAGTGATTAGAATAAGTATTATACGATGACTCCTCACTAAGCAACGAACAGCAGTATGCAAGTCTATTTTTAAAAAATAATTTCAGAATCTCTACTTGCCCAAACTCCCTCTAATTACCTCTCTATCTGGTAGTTACAATTAACGAGTAGAGATACGGAGCTATTTAAGCAGCCCTTGAGATTCTGAAGTCAATTTTTTGTTGTTACTTATTAACAAAAAGCAAAGGCTTTCAATTAAATTTGTGTTTACAAACCGCCTACACAGGTGATTTAAAGACCTCGTCCAACAATAAAATACTAACGTGGGTTGCAATAGGTTTTTGCGCTAAGGCCAATCTGTTGCGACAAAGAGAAATCCCCACCACACATTTTCAACCACTCAATTATTCTAATATGCGTTACAACAATGTATTGGAAACTATTGGTAATACGCCATTGATTAAGATCAACCACGTATTGAAAGGAATTAAAGCACAGGTCTATGCAAAAGTAGAGGCTTTTAATCCTGGTCTTTCTGCCAAAGATCGAATTGCGCTTCACATGATAGAAGACGCAGAAAAAGACGGCATTCTGAAAGAAGGAGGAACCGTAATTGAAACTACTTCGGGTAACACCGGTTTTAGTCTCGCTATGATTTGTGCCATCAAACAATACCGCTGCATCCTTTGCGTCCCTGATAAAATATCTGACGAGAAACTAAATGCTCTCCGTGCCATCAAGGCCGAGGTCGTCGTTTGTCCCAGTAATGTAAAGCCAGATGATCCAAGGTCCTACTATTCCAAAGCAAAAGAAATACAGAGAGAGACGCCAAACTCTTTCTATGTTAATCAATATTTTAATTCTTCTAATTTACAAGCACATTACAAAACCACCGGACCTGAAATCTGGGAACAATCAGATGGGAAAGTCACTCATTATGTTTGCTGCGTAGGTACAGGAGGAACACTTTCTGGAACTGCTCGTTTTTTGAAAGAACAAAATCCGGATGTAAATGTTATTGGAGTGGATGCTTATGGTTCTGTTTTGAAGAAATTTCATGAGACGGGAGAACTAGACCCCAAGGAGGTTTACCCTTATAAGTTAGAAGGCGTTGGTAAAAACATGATCCCCGACAATATCGATTTTTCGGTGATTAGTAAGTTTGTAAAAGTAACGGATAAGGCGAGTGCTTTCCGAGCGCGGCAGTTGGCGAAGCGGGAAGGATTGTTTGTGGGTTACTCTAGTGGTGCGGCTATGCAAGGTGTCTTTGCGATCAAAGATGAGTTGACGGAAGATGATTTTGTCGTGGTGCTTTTTCCAGATCATGGAAGTAAGTATCTGGGTAAAATTTATAATAACGAGTGGTTAGAGGAAGCTGGATTTTTATACGGACAAAATTATAAATATATGCTGCGGTTTAGAAAGTTTTTGAGAAGTACGTAATGGATTTAATTCAGACTTATCCGTATAGTGCGACCCCGATAGGGTCGGAAAAACTTAACATATGATGACACCTAACTTACTGTGACCTCTGTGAGGTCATGAAAACTAGGTTTCAGAGAAATCAAACGAGCTTAGACAAAAGGGAACATACAAATTAAAAACATGAAGATATTAGTAACGGGGGCGGATGGAATGCTCGGAAGTAATCTTGTAAGAGAATTGTTGAACAGAGGACATAAAATTTGTGCTTTCCTTTTGCCGGACAGTGAAGCCCCTACCCTTCAAGGCCTTGATATTGAATTTACTTACGGAAATATTTTAGACCTCAACCAATTAACCTTTGCTGCAAAGGGTTGTGATGCCGTCATTCATACTGCTGCCAATACTAACATTTGGCCCAATCGTTCGGAAATCGTTCGGAAGGTAAATGTAGATGGAACACGCAATGTTGTAAATGCAGCTTTGGCCGCTAAGGTAAAACGAATGATCTATGTCGGTACCGCCAACTCCTTTGGCTTCGGTTCAAAAGAGAGCCCCGGCACGGAAGAACGTCCCTACAAATCTGCTAAATACGGCCTTGACTACATGGACTCCAAACGGGAAGCCCAGGAATTGGTACTCGATGCCGTAAAAACAAAAGGTCTTCCAGCTGTAATTGTAAACCCGACTTTCATGTGGGGACCTTATGATTCTAAACCAGGTGCTGGTGCCATGATCCTAGCCATCTATCAAGGTAAAGTTCCTGCTTCTGCCCCTGGTGGCCGAAATTATATTTATGTAAAAGATGTCGTTATTGCTATTGCCAATGCCTTGGATAAGGGCACAGCAGGGAATTGTTATATAGCGGGGAATGAAAACCTAAACTACACCGAAGCTTTCAACAAAATAGCTAAGGTAGTCGGTGTAAAACCACCTACAATCAGAATTCCTGGTTTTATCACAAAGGCTTACGGACGGGCAATGACTTCGATAAGTGCAGTCACTGGTAAAGCTCCCGTGGTTAGCTACGCAATGGCTCAAATTTCTTGCGATGATCATTATTTCTCCGCAGATAAAGCGATAAAAGAACTAGGGATGCCACAGACGGATATTGAGGTGGCGATTAAGGAATGTTTTGATTGGTTAAAGGAGAATGGGTATTGTGAGAAAAAGAGGTAACCGCTACGGCGCTACGAAGACGCTACGTTTTTTTCAACCTCAAATCAATTCACTCCCTTCGCGCGTATCAAGGATTTTTATTTTCATTTAGATTTAGATTTAAAAACTATGAGACACAAAGACAAAGTCATCATCATCACGGGGTCTAGTATGGGAATTGGGAAGGTAATGGCTTTGGAGATGCTGAAGCAAGGAGCGAAGGTGGTGCTCAACGCGCGGAATCCAGAACGATTAAATAAGACCTACCAAGAATTGAAAACAGCGGGACATCCGGTGATTGCAGTTGCGGGAGATGTTTCCAATATAGAAGATTGTAAGCGAATTGTTACAGAGACGCTCAGTGCTTTTGGCAAAATAGATGCGCTGGTTAATAATGCCGGAATTTCGATGGAGGGGGAAGTTACTGAATTGAGTCCTGATGTTTTCCGAAAGGTGATGGAAGTAAATTATCTTGGTTCCGTTTATCCAACGCAAGCCGTACTTCCGGAATTGAAAAAAACCAAAGGCTCTGTTATATTTATGTCGAGTGCAGCAGGGGTGCGCGGCTTGCCTGGCTACTCTGTTTACTCCTCTTCCAAAATGGCTTTAACGGCCTTAGCCGAATCTATGAAAATAGAACTGTATCCTAGTGGGGTGCATGTTGGAATTGCCTATGTTGGTTTTACACAAAACGATCCTGATAAAACGATTTATAATGCTGATGGGGAAATTATTGCGCAGCCCATCCGTACTTTTATAAAGGCAGAACCGCCCATCAATGTGGCTACGCGGGTCTCCAAAATGATCAGCAGCAGACCTTTCAAACAGGTTTTCACGCCACTTGGTAAACTCAATGCAATCGTAAATCGCTGGGCACCAAGCCTTGGCGAATGGATACTGCGCCGAAATTACTTCAAACGGAAGGCGGAGATTAACGCGGATTAGATTAACTTTGTATTCTCATTCAAAAAAACTTGATACAATGGATATTTTCGATAGAATCAAAAACAACCCTGGCCCACTCGGACGCTGGGCAGATGTAGCAGAAGGCTACTGGATCTTCCCTAAGCTAGAAGGCGAACTGGGAAGTAGAATGACCTTTGACGGCAAGGAAGTAATTTGCTGGTCGGTCAATAATTACCTCGGTTTGGGTAACCATCCGGAAGTCCGAAAAGCGGATGCGGAAGGTGCTGCTGATTGGGGCCTCGCTTATCCTATGGGTTCTCGGATGATGTCTGGAGCTACTTCGGAGCACGATGCTTTGGAGGAAGAGCTGGCTGATTTTGTACAAAAAGAATCTGCTGTTTTGGTCAACTTTGGTTATCAGGGCATTCTTTCCGCGATCGATGCTTTGTTGACGCGAAGAGATGTTGTGGTTTATGATTCTGAATGTCATGCTTGTATCGTGGATGCTTTACGGATGCACCTCGGAAAGCGTTTTGCTTTTGAGCACAACGATATGGAAAGCCTTGAAAAACATTTGCCTAAAGCAGCTAGAATTGCGAAAGAGAATGGTGGAGGTGTATTGGTTATTTCTGAGGGTGTGTTTGGAATGCAGGGAGACCAAGGTAAGCTGAAGGAAATTATAGCGTTGAAGAAAAAGTATGATTTCCGCTTCTTGGTAGATGATGCACATGGTTTTGGGGTACTCGGAAAGACGGGTGCTGGTGCCGGTGAGGAGCAAGGAGTACAGGATGAGATTGATGTATACTTTTCTACTTTCGCAAAATCTATGGCGAGTATAGGTGCCTTCCTTGCGGGAGATAAAGACATCATTCGCTTTTTAAAATACAACATGCGTTCGCAGATTTTTGCGAAGTCATTGCCGATGCCTTTTGTAACGAGCGCGCGTAAGCGTTTGCAGATGTTACGAACAATGCCGGAATTGAAAGAGCGCTTATGGCAAAATGTAAATGCTTTGCAAAGTGGTTTGAAAGAACGTGGTTTTGATATCGGGAATACCAACTCTTGTGTGACACCAGTCTACATGAATGGTTCTGTAGAGGAGGCAATGGTCTTAGTAAAAGACATGCGAGAGAATTACCGAATTTTCTCTTCTATTGTGGTTTATCCAGTTATTCCTAAGGGAATGATTTTGCTGCGCTTGATTCCTACTTCTGTTCATACGATGGAGGATATTAACGAAACCTTAGAAGCATTTACTGCGATTTCTGAGAAGTTGGAAAAGGGAGTTTACAAAGAACATGCGGCGGCGATTAAGGCGTAATGTATTTTAATTGTTATAATTAATAAAAAATTTAAAAAGTGTTGGACACCAGTTGTGTGTTCAACACTTTTTTCGATGCCATATTTTGACAAAGAAGATACGCCTTTTTGCAAATTTGGCGTATCTCATGCTCTCAGAGCTTTCTTAATTACTAAAAGACTTATATTTGTGCCCTTAACTCAAAACAAACATACATGTATAAAGGAAAAAAAGTAATCGTTGTTTTACCTGCTTATAATGCTGCACTTACATTAGAGAAAACCTATCAGGAGATTCCTTTTGACTTAGTTGACGAAGTAATTCTTTGTGATGATGCTAGTAGTGATAACACTTCTGTCTTAGCTAAAGAAATTGGTATTCAACATGTGATTACACATGAGAAGAACAAAGGTTATGGGGGGAATCAAAAATCACTTTATAACAAAGCACTTAAACTAGGTGGCGATATTGTGATTATGCTTCATCCTGATTATCAATACACTCCTAAGTTAATTCCAGCGATGGTCAACATTATTGGAGATGAGCTTTATCCTGTTGTTTTGGGTTCCAGAATTTTAGGAAAAGGAGCACTGGCAGGAGGCATGCCACTATACAAGTATTTCGCGAATAGAATGCTCACATTTATACAAAATTTATTAGTCAATTACAAACTTTCTGAATACCATACAGGCTACCGCGCATTCAGCAAAGAAGTATTGAATGGCATTAATTTTAATGAAAATTCAGATGATTTTGTTTTTGATAATGAGATGCTTTCGCAAATTATTTATGGTGGGTTTCATATTGCTGAGGTTACCTGCCCTACAAAGTATTTTGAGGAAGCTTCTTCCATTAACTTTCGAAGAAGCGCCATATATGGGCTAGGCGTATTGAGAGTATCCTTTTGTCACTTTCTGCAAAGAATTGGCTTAGCTTCTTCTAAAATGTATCGGCAGAAATAATTCGTTACCCCTCCAAAAGATACAATTTTATCAAAGTATCCGAATTTTAGATTATGATAGACTAGAGCTATCCAAGAATAAATGAAAAAACACCTCTTAATCCTCGGCACAATAACCTATGCCATCATGACCATCATGGCCGTCATTCTCTTTGAAGAGCGCATTGCTTTTTTGGATGGCGCTTTTATTTTATTTTCTATATTAAGTGAGGGTGAGTTAGCCATTCAGGTTTATCGTTTTGGAGCAGCTGTTACGCAAGCGGTTCCTTTGTTGGCTTCGTGGATGGACTTTTCTTTGGAGTCGATTATGAAAATTTACTCCGCTTGTTTTCCTATTTATTTTTATTCGCTATTCTTAATTTGTTTGCTGGGGCTAAAAAAGGAATGGTATGCGATACTCTTGTTATTGTTCAACGTAGGGATAGTGACACATACGTTCTACTGGGTCATACCTGAATTTCAACAAGGGCTTTCTTTGATGGTGGTTTACTTTGCTTTTCTAGAAAAGGCGATGGAACAGAAATGGTTTAGCAATAGCAAAATATGGACGCATTCAATCAATACCGGATTAATTTGTACCCTTGCCTTTTTTCATCCCTTGATGATTTTTCCTTTTGCTTTTTTCATTGGGTATTTTTTCCTTTTTTCAAAAAACAGTCCAAAGAATTTCCATTGGTTGACTATCAAAAATCTATTCAAGCCAATTTCTCCAATAGTCCAACAATGGCAACTATCGCTGAGCGGTTCGCTCTTTTTGTTTTTCTTTTTGCTAAAGAGTCTCGTGTTTAACAATGCATACGACAACATGTCTATAGGAGGATTAAGAAACTTCAAGACTCTTTTTCCTGACTACTTTACCATTCAATCAAATCTGAATTTTCTTTCGTATTTAGTCGTGGATTATTATTTGCTGATTGTTGCTCTAATTGCAATAGGTGTATATGCTGTTACAAAAAAGAAGTTCATTTGGCTTAGCTTTATTTTAATTCCATTTTTAGGCTACTTATTTCTAATCAATATTTCCTATCCTAAGGGGCCGCATCAGTTTTACATTGAAAGTCTATATCTCCCATTGAGTCTGATTTTATTTTTGCCGGTTATTTATACTCTTTCACAAAAATTAAATAGCAAAACAGTACTACTTGCACTTTCTATCATAGTAAGTATTCGTATGGTTCACATTTATCAAACGCATTCCCTTTACAGCGAACGCGTAGCTTACGTTCGTGATTTTCTAGATAAAACGAAAAATCTTCCAAATAAGAAATTGATCCTAAGACCAGAGCAGGTAAATGATACAAAGTTATTCCTGGATTGGGGACTGGCCTACGAGGCTTGGTTGCTGTCAACTATTGACAAAGGCATCAGCCGATCTGCTGTTGTAGAATATGAAGCGGGGAGTCACCAAAGTCTGTTAAAGGAAAATAAAGTCTTCGCTGCAACCTGGGGAATCTACCCGTACGAGAATTTATCAAACCGGTATTTTATGTTTAAGGACTCTTCGTATTATGTGATTCCAGAGGGGGATTTTAATTTCAAATAGTTAGCTTTGCAGCTTGAGAACCTCTTAATTTTCGTTCACCACAACATACATAGAAAATGAAACCCATCATCAGCGGCATCCAGCAAATTGGAGTAGGAAATAACGACGTATACGGCACTTTCAAATGGTACCACGAACACCTCGGCATGGATGTCAAGATCTTTGACGAAGCAGCAGAGGCTGCGCTTATGCTGCCTTACACTGGCGGTGTAGCTCGTAGCCGTCACGCCATTTTGGCGCTGAATATGCAAGGCGGTGGCGGTTTGGAAATATGGCAATATACCAGCCGTACTCCAGAGGCTCCGACCTTCCAATTGCAACTAGGAGATCTTGGTATTTACATCATGAAATTTAAGTGCAAAAACGTTGCGGAGACTTACCAGTCGATGAAAGGGAAGGGCGTAAATCTTTGTGGTGGTGTTAGCAAAGCACCAAACGGTTTGGATCATTTCTACTTTAAAGATTTGCATGGTAATTTGGTAGAGGTCGTTCCTTCTGATAATTGGTTTAGAAAAAACAATAGTTTTACAGGCGGCGTTTATGGCTGTACCATTGGCGTAAGCGATATAGAAAAAGCTCGGGAAGTATACTCTGACATCATCGGTTATGATGAGGTTGTTTATGATGAAACCGGAACCTTTGAAGACTTTGCTTCACTTGATGGTGGTAACCAGAAATTTCGCCGAGTGCTACTTACTCATAGCAAACCTAGGATTGGTGCTTTCAGTCAACTACTGGGTAAGAGTGAAATTGAACTGGTGCAAGTCCTTGACCGAACGCCTAAGAAGATTTTTGAAAATCGACTTTGGGGGGATCTCGGATACATCCACCTTTGCTTCGATATCAATGGTATGAAAGAGTTGCAGAAACTTTGCGAATCAAAGGGCCGACCTTTCACTTGTGACAGTAGCGATAGTTTTGACATGGGGGAGGCTGCTGGACATTTCTCTTATATTGAAGATCCGGATGGCACACTCATCGAATTTGTGGAAACACATAAGGTGCCTATTCTGAAAAAAATAAACTGGTATATGGATTTGCGAAATCGAGATCCGAAGAAGTCGTTGCCGACTTGGATGGTGCGGGCTTTGGGTTTTAATCGGGTGAAGATCTAGTGTTTTGGTAACCGCTACGGCGCTACGAAACGCTACTTTTTTTTAACCACAAACCTGTCCGCACTACAAGCGGAGGTCAGGAAGAAACACAAAGATTTGCCTGCGAGAGGGCGCACCAATTAACCAATACACTAATTAACAAATCAACAAACTATAATGACGACCAACCAATCCTTTGCGATCCTGACTCTTCGCCTTTTACTCGGCTTCATTTTCCTTATGCAGGGTTTTGGTAAAGTTTTCAAATGGGGCGTTGCTAATGTATATGACAATTTTTTCAAGGAAACTTATCAGGATTTACTCCCGGATTTTTTGATTCAATTCACGGCTTACTATACTTCTTATGTTGAACTGATTGCAGGGTTTATGTTGGTGATTGGTTTGAAGAGAGATTGGGCGCTTTATGCCTTGGCTTCGGTGCTGGTCATTGTTACTTTTGGGCATGGCATGACGGAACCGGTTTGGGATTTGTCGCATGTGATGTATCGGGTGGTGCTACTTGTAACCTTATTGTTACTACCAAAGGAATGGGATAAGTATTCGGTGGATGGCTTTCTGAGGTCAAAGCATTAATTCAACTTTAACTTCCCACTATTGTATTTTCCCACTATTGTATCTTAGACGTACCTAATGCGCATGCGAATGTCCTCCAGCTGCTGCTTCTCCCTTTTTCGATTCCGCCATTAAAAAGAAGGCGCCTTCCACTACAACTTCGGCATTCGCTGGGATTGGGTCTATTGGTAATACACTCATAAAGCCAAGGTCTGTTTCGCCGCTTTTGATTTGTAATTTTGCGAAGTGCGTTTCGTCTTCATGAACATCTTCTTTTATAAAAATGAATTTTAGTCCTTTGTCAACTGTGATCGCTTCGATCGGCAAAGTAGCGAGCATTTGTTCCTGATTAATTATTCGTGCTTCTACAAATTCTCCAGGTGATAAGCCTTTGGAGGAACCTTCAATTTCTGCATGCACATCATAACTATTACTTTCTTCATTCACCAATGTATTAATCCATTTTACTTTAGCTTCCAATATATTTTCAGGTCGGGATTGTACATAGAATTTTAGCACCTGGCCTTTTTCCAACAAGGTAATATCAGGGCCATAAGCGTTGAGGTGTAAATGCAAATGATCGTTGTCTATAATTTTCGCGAGCGGCATGCTTGCATTTATGAATTGGCCCATGCTCGCCATGAGGTGTTGGATGACGCCGCTAGCTGGTGCGTAGACATTAAAGGTAGTCTGAAAGTTTTCGGACGTATTTTGGGAGATCCCAAGACTTCGTAGTTTGGTTTCTAATGCTTTAATGCTGGCTTGAGTTTCGGCTTGCTCCGCTTTTGTCTTTTCATAATTTTTTAAAGGACTAATGGATTCTTCGGAAAGAGCTTTCTGGCGGCTTGCTTCTTTATCTAAATAAACCAACTGACTTTTAGCCTGTGATAATGATTCCTGCCAATCCACTACGTCAAGATTTTCTACGGTAAAAAGCAACTGTCCTTTTTTGACATTTTGTCCGGAAGTGATAGATACTTTTGTAATCCGCCCATCGAGATTACTACTGGCAATTGACTTCCCGGAAGGAGGTAATTCCACCCGCCCAGTCAGCTTCACCTTGGATTGTATTTTCCGGCTTTCTATTTTTTCATACCGGAGCCCGATGTTTTTAATTTGCTCACTGGTCAACGCTATTTCTTTTTCTTCTTCTTCTTCCTCGTGGCCCGCGTCTGCTGCTGCATCACCGTGGTCGTGACCTTCGTGGGAATCTCCATGATCGTGTCCCTCGTGATCGTGGTTGTGGCAATTGGAGAAGAGGAGGACTGTTAGTAGGATTATTGTTATATATCTCATTTTGTATTTTTTATGATTTTCAATCCGAGGTTTATTATCGCAGTATACTTGTAAAAAATCAATTCCCAGTAAAATGTACTATTTGGTTTTGGATGAGCAAATATTCTCTTTGCATTTCCAGCAATTGTTGTTTGATTCTAAAATTTTGGTTGTAGGCCGCTACTAAATCTTCGAGTGAGTTTTGGCCGCCTCGCCATGCTTTTTCGTAAGCAGGCAATAAGGCTTTAGCAGATTCGAGTAAATTCCTTTGCGCAGTCAGATTCTCTTGCAACACAATTTTTAACATCGTCAGCCTTTGTTGTTCCAATTCCATTTGACTCTGTTGCCATTCGCCTTGTTGCCCTACGGATTCCATTTTATACTTAGTGGCTTCCACTTGTTTGTTCTGATAGCTTTTCGCAAAAGGCAAATTGATTCCGATTTCGTAACCAAAAAATAAGAGGTCATTATCTATACTTTGAAAACTCAAACCAGCGAAGGGCCGTGGGCTATTATTGGTTTCAGCCACTTCACTCTGAGCAAGTAGTATCTTTTGTTGCTCCTTATATTGTTGCAGCATCGGATGTTCTCCTTCTTTGGCTTCTTTTGGCAAAACAGTATTCTCAAGTAAATCCACCTCGAAATCAAAACCTGTTATCCGATTCATCAATTGTGCTTCATAGGTGGATTTTAGATTTTGAAGCTTCGCTTGTTGTATATTATTATCTGCTACCTGTAGCTGCATCCGTTGCACTTCTAATCCGCTCCCTTCGCCTAACGCTACCTTCCGTTTGGCAATAGCCAGCCACTTGTTGAATTGTTTCTCCTCCTCTTTTTTAAGTTGTAGTGAAGATTTAGAATAAGCTGCTTCGATATATTGACTTGTTATCAATTGCTTGATTTGAATATCCGCCAAAGCTGCTGGAATCGTAGTAGCATTCATCTGCGCTTCATAATACTTACTATAAGCTTTACCTACTTTTGGCAAACGAAAGGTCTTTGTTAGATTTATAGATTGCACTCCTGTTCCTTCATTTAACCCAACCTCCTCTCCACTATAAGAAATTGACCAGGGAGTTGGAGCCAGCGGTTCCGCTGCTTGTGCTGCTAATGCTTTTTGTTTAAAATCAGCGGCGGCATACAATGGCGTTTTTTCTGTTTCTATTGCTTCCAATAATTCTGACAAAGAGCTTACTTCTTGTGCTTTCATTGGCAGCACCGCCAGTAGTACTATTGTTATGATGCTCGTTACCTTTGAATTGTTTTCCTTTTTAAAACTTTCCATGATCTGATATAAAATAGGTATAATAATCAAGGTCAAAAAGGTAGCCGAGATCAAGCCGCCAATAACAACCGTCGCTAAGGGACGCTGTACTTCTGCCCCCGCAGAGTTACTCAGAGCCATTGGAAGAAAACCTAGCGAAGCCACAGCTGCCGTCATTATAACAGGGCGTAGCCGCACCTCTGTACCTTTTTCAATTATCTTTCGAATATCTTTCATTCCTTCTTTCTTCAGCTGATTAAAGTAAGCCACCAGTACAATTCCGTTCAGCACCGCTACTCCGAAAAGGGCGATAAAACCAACTCCGGCGGAAATACTAAAAGGCATACCTCGTAAGTACAAAGCCCAAATCCCTCCGATAGCGGAGAGTGGAATGGCCGTAAAAATCAATAGCGCATATCGGACAGATCGGAAGGTCAAAAACAGTAAAAGGAATATTAATCCTAAAGCCAATGGCACCACAATTAGCAATCGCGCCTTGGCTCTTTCGAAGTTTTCAAACTGGCCACCGTAGCGTACATAGTATCCTGGAGGCAGATTCAATCGGGTTGCAAAATTTGTTTTAATGCCTTCTATTAAAGTTGCGATATCCATGTTACGGGCATTCACACCAATGGTAATTCTTCGTTTGGAATCGTCTCTGGAAATCTGTGAGGGCCCCTCTTCAAAAGAAATGGTTGCCAGTTCCGACATTGGAATTTGCGCACCCGATTCTAAAGAAACCGTAAGATCTCGCAAAGAACCTATATTTTTTCGGGCCTCTTCTTTCAATCGGATAACGATATCGTATTGCTGTTCGCCTTCATAAAGTTTCCCTGCAACCTTACCTGCGAAAGCGGTTTGTAGAACATTATTCAGATGAGCGACCGTCACTCCGTATTTATTTAGAGCAGGCCGTTTGTAGTCCACCACCATTTGCTGGAGCCCGGCGGTTGGTTCCACCTGTATGTCCCCTACCCCATCGAGGGATTCAAGAATGGCTTCCGCTTCGTGTGCTTTTTCCACCAGTACCCCCAAATCTTCGCCATAGATTTTAACGGCAATGTCCTGACGTATCCCGGTCATCAATTCATTGAAACGCATTTGAATTGGTTGTGTAAATTCGTAAATCACGCCAGGGTATTTACTCAATTCTACTTCCATCTTTTCGAACATTTCTTCTTTTGTACTGGCAGAAGTCCATTCGGACTTGGGTTTCATAATTACAAAAATATCCCCTGCTTCCAGTGGCATAATATCCGTTGGAATTTCGGCAGTTCCGATTTTAGTAACTACCTTTTCCACTTCTGGAAAGTTGTTCATTAAAATATCCTGAAGCTTTGCAGAAACCTCTACGCCTTTTTTAATAGAGCTACCTGTCGGTAAAATTTGATGAAGTGCAAAATCGCCTTCTTCGAGTGTTGGAATAAATTCGCCTCCCATTCTTGTAAACAACCATAGGCTTCCTACAAAAGTTAACATTGTAATTACAAGTACTGCATATTTCAACTTAAAAGAAAAATCACGCAAGGGCGCATAGAGGCGATATAGAAATCTCATGATTCGTTCTGCCCAGCTATTTTCATTGATGGTGGCATTTTTCAATAACATAGCAGACATCATCGGCACATAAGTCAGTGATAAAATCAGGGCACCTAGTATGGCGAAACTCACCGTTTGTGCCATTGGAATAAACATTTTTCCTTCGACACCTTCTAAGAATAAAATAGGCAGATATACAATTAGGATAATGACTTCGCCAAATGCAGCGGAGCTTCGAATCCGGGTGGCGGCCTGAAAGACCTCCTCCTGCTGTTGCGCAGGACTCAGTTGTTGTTTTTTATTTTTCAGCCCCATCTGGTGTAATATGGCTTCTACTATAATGACAGCTCCGTCTACGATCAAACCAAAATCCAAAGCGCCCAGGCTCATCAGATTTGCGGAAACGCCAAAGAGCCTCATCATACTTACGGCAAACAACATACTTAGCGGAATAACAGAAGCCACAATCAGACCCGCACGTAAATTACCTAATAGCAAAACCAAAATAAAAACGACGATAAGGGCTCCTTCCACCAGGTTTTTAATAACGGTAGAAGTTGTACTTTTTACTAATTTTGAGCGATCCAGATATGGTTCTAACATTACTCCTTTGGGAAGGGAAGCTTTAATCTCTTCGATCCGTTCTTTTACCAAAAGGGTTACCTCATTACTGTTTGCCCCTTTGAGCATCATCACTTGTCCCGCGACTACTTCACCCTTGCCATTCATAGTTACAGCTCCGAACCTGGGAGCATGTCCAATTACTACCTCCGCTACATTTTTCAATAATACCGGATGTCCTCCAACTCTTTTCACTAGCAACTCTCCTAACTCTTCTACTGATTCTAACATTCCTTCTCCACGTATAAAGTAGGTCTGATTTGTTTTTTCAATGTAAGAACCTCCGGAGTTGGCGTTATTATCCAACACGCATTGATAGAGATCTTCCATTGTCAAATTAAAAGATTGTAAGCGGTTTTGGTCCACTGCTATTTCGTATTGTTTGAGGTAACCTCCTGAACTGTTCACCTCTACCACGCCGGGCAAACCGATAATTTGGCGCTTGATGATCCAGTCTTGAATACTACGCAATTCTATTGGTCCGTATTGATCTTCATAGCCATCTTCGGGGTAAATAACGTATTGGTAAATTTCTCCCAGCCCTGTTGTAATTGGCCCCATTTCCGGCTGGCCATATTCATCCGGAATTTCTGCTTTTGCCTTTTGTATTTTTTGATTGATTTGTTCTCGTGCCCAATAAATATCGACGTCTTCTTCAAAAACGACTGTAATCACCGATAGCCCAAAACGAGAAATGGACCGCAGTTCCTCCACTCTTGGAATGTTGCTCATTTCTAATTCCAGCGGAAAAGTTATTAAACGTTCCACTTCCTGAGCGGATAGATTTGGAGACGGCGTTATTACCTGCACCTGATTGTCCGTGATATCGGGTACCGCATCTAAGGAAAGGTGCTGCAAAGAGTAAGTACCCCAAATGACGAGTCCGAATAACAAGACAAATACAATGAGTTTGTTATGGATGGAGAAATGTATTATTTTATCAAACATAGATAATTAAAAATTGAGAAGGGATAATTAAAAATTGAAAATTACCTGTGCGTATCAATTTGGAGAGGTAACCGCAACGACACTACGAATGCGCTACGTTTTTTTCTGCGAACCAACGCAGTAATTGACTAACTCCCAATTTTACTATTCAACCAAATACGAAGGGGTGTACCAATCAACTAATAAACCAATCAACTAAACTATCATACGCAATAGTTGGGTAATGGATTCTAAAAAGCCTTGAGGTATGGCACATTCCTCTTTACTTTCCGTAAAAGTCAAAGGAGTTCATAATGAATTAGAGAGAATTAGTGGTCTATAGTTCATAGTTGAACTATGAACGAGCTAAGATAAGGAGGGTGGTTCTTCTAGACCTGAGGTAAAATCGGCCGAATAGAGTAGGGGAATTATGCTGAAACGATGAGCCATTCCATTGGTTTCTACAGCCAAAGGAACAGTAGAAGGATGGTCTATTTCGGCGTAATCAATGGTATGGTTGTGAGAATGAGAGCAAGGATGCTGATGCTCACTTTCAGGTTCGTGTACTGCATTCGCGGGATCGAGGTAGTGATCCATCAGGAAGTCAGCAAAGGTGAAAATCGTTCCACTGTCTCTGGCATCTTCTTGGTGTTCTGCATAATGCTCTACAGCACAAGCAAGGTGCAGCAATTGCTGGAAGTCCATCTTCGGAGTAAGTGAACCGATGAGGAAAAAGACAGCTAGTAATATGGACGTGGCTTTTTTCACTAGGACAAATTTATAAAAAAAATAACTTTAACTGTTAACTTTAACTATTAATTGATACTTAGAAAAAGAAATTAGTTTTGCGTTATAATTTACTCCTTGCTTGTAACTATTCAGACAGGTTGAAAAGTTACCTTTGCTAAATACAACAGCAATAAACTCCATTAACATCAATAAAATAAAAACGTAGATCATGCGCCATTTGTTATTATCCCTTTTACTATTAACACTATTTTCCGCTTGCAAAAAAGACATTGTCACTGATGTTGAATTTGCAGCTCAAATCCAACCATTGAATACGGAGTGGGAAATGCGACAAGCAGACAACGACGACTGGATGCCGGTTGCTAAGATTCCTTCTACCGTTCATACTGCTTTATTGGATAACAAAAAAATCGAAGATCCTTTCTATCGGAATAATGAAGCTAAACTCCAATGGATCGAAACTAAGGATTGGGAATATCGAAAACGTTTCAATGTGCCCGAAGCATTACTTGCGGAAGAAATCGTGGAATTAAATTTCAAAGGCTTGGATACTTATGCTGATGTTTATCTGAATGGACAAAAAATACTGGAAGCCGATAATATGTTCCGCTCTTGGTTGGTTGATGTAAAATCATTGTTAAAAAAAGACAACAATGAGCTGCGAATCCATTTCCATAGTGCTACTGCAAAAGACAATGAAAAATGGGCAGCGCTGGGTTATGAATTACCGGATGGCAGCAAACGGGCCGTGACTAGAAAAGCAGGATTTCATTATGGCTGGGACTGGGGCCCAAGATTTGTAACAGCGGGGCCTTGGCAACCCATCGAAATACGGGCTTGGTCTAAGGCACTGATCAATGACGTTCATTATCGAACCTACCCAAAGGAGGGACAGTCGACAACTATACAGGCCTTTTTTGATGTGGATGCAACAGTAGCAGGGCCAGCCATGATTAGTGTTGATCTTGATGGACAGCATTATCAAAAGGAAGTACCGTTAAAAATTGGAAACAATAAAGACTCTCTGAGTTTCACTTCAAACGATCTCAAGCTATGGTGGCCAAATGGGCTTGGCGAACAGACCCTTTATCTGATTACCGGTTCTCTTGCTGCTGCTGACTTCTCTGATAAAAAAGAAGATCGAATTGGTATCCGGGAGGTCAAACTACAACAAGAGGAAAGCAGCGATGGTTTGAGTTTCACTTTTGTGGTCAATGGATTTCCTTTCTTTGCTAAAGGTGCCAATTACATCCCCCAGGATATTTTTCAGGATCGGGTTACAGACGAAAAATACACTACGCTTTTAGGAGACGCGAAACTCGCCAATATGAATATGCTGCGGGTCTGGGGTGGAGGTATTTATGAAAATGATATCTTCTATAATACCTGTGACGAAATGGGTATTATGGTCTGGCAGGATTTCATGTTTGCCAATACAATGGTACCAGGGGATAAGGCTTTTCAGCAAAATGTAGCAGAGGAAGCGAAGGAGCAAGTCAACAGATTAGCCAATCATCCGAGTATTGCTTTGTGGTGTGGCAACAATGAAATATCGGAAGGCTGGCACCGCTGGGGTTGGCAAGACGGTTTGAGCGAGGAACAAAAAACAAAGACCTGGGCAGACTATGAAAGCGTCTTCAAAAATATCCTTCCGAATGCGGTTGAGGAATCTGTCGCTGGGAGTATCCCCTATTGGGAAAGCTCTCCACAGTACGGTCGTGGCGATGCCAATCATGTATATCTTGGAGACTCTCACTACTGGGGTATTTGGCATGATGCGGAACCCTTTGAAAATTTTAAAACAAAAGTCCCACGTTTTATGAGTGAATTTGGGTTTCAGTCTTTGCCATCGCTAAGCACCATCAAAACGTTCACCATAGCGGAGGATAGAAATATGGGTTCTGAGGTTATGAAAGCGCATCAGAAGCACAGTCGAGGTACGGCACTTATTAAGGAATACATGGCACGTGCTTATCGGACGCCGAAAGGTTTTGACAATTTCGTCTATGTAAGTCAGTTGTTACAAGCTGATGGGGTAAAGATGGGAATGGAAGCTCATTTGCGTCGACAGCCTTATTGCATGGGCTCTCTTTATTGGCAGTTGAATGATTGCTGGCCCGTTGCTTCCTGGTCAAGTATTGACAATACCGGCACCTGGAAAGCATTGCATTATGCGGCTAAAAAAACTTTTGAGCCTATTCACCTTTCTATGGAATTAAGGGAGAATCGTATTAGTCCTATGGCTATTAATACCACACGGGACACAGTTAACATTCTAGCGCAGATTAAAATACAAAACTTCAATGGAGAGGTTGTATTTACTAGAGTAACTCCTATTACGGTGCCTGCTATGGGTACGAAGTTAATTTCTGGGGGCACGGTTCAGCAGGTAGCTCGTAAAACAGAAATTAATGAAGCTATCGTTGGTATAAATTTATTGAGAACAGATAGTAGTTTTATTTCGGGTGATCACATTTTTTTGGTCAAGCCGAAAGACTTGAACTTAACAAAACCTAACATTAGTACTACTATGACAAAGACTGCTGAAGGGTTTGTTATTCGCATGGAGACTGATGTGTTGGCGAAGTCTGTTTATTTGGAAGTGGCGGAGGCTGGTTGGTTTGATGACAATTATTTTGATTTGTTGCCGGGGACGGTGAAGGAGGTTTTGTTTGTGCCTGCTGTGGAGGGGGCGAGTTTGTCTTTGGAGCAGTTGGGAGTTCGGTCTTTGATTGATAGTTATGAGTAGTTTGGCGAAAATTCTATTTAGTGTATTTACTCACGCAGAGGGCGGAGAGGGCGCAGAGCGAGGTGCAAAAAACATGGGATTGGGGGAATCACGAGTAAGAATATTTGTTTTTACTCGTGATTTTTTTGCCTGAAACTTTACTATTCGTTATTCATTTTGGAAATCTTAACGCATATCAATCCGTTGGCACCATACACCTTTTCACAATACACTTACATAGACATAAGTACTAAAAAAATTGGTTGGGCCACCACTTACTATTAAAACGACGGCTGCTTGGCATTTCAGTCAAAAATCCAATATGTAGAAATCACGATAGAAGGTTCTAATGCATCTATTCAGTACATAGCAGTTAGCTATTGGCAGTTAGCAGTTTGCCTCCCTATAATGCGCGATAGTGGGAAGCTATCTGCTATTTACCAACTGCTGAAAAGTTACGTTTTAACCCGCCCGCCAACGCAGTCGGACCGATTGTCATCGTCATCGTCATTGTCATTGTCATCGTCATCATCATCATCATCATTCTACAACCACCTTCCCCGTCATCGTCATCGTCATTGTCATTGTCATTGTCATTGTCATCGTCATCATCATCATCATCATCATCATCGTCATTCTACAACCACCTTCCCCGTCATCGTCATCGTCATCGTCATCGTCATCGTCATCGTCATCGTCATCATCATCGTCATCGTCATTCTACAACCACCTTCCCCGTCCAAACCCCAGCATCTCCAACAAGCCAAAAGATATAAATCCCTTCTTCCTGTCCAGACAAATCCACCAAACTGGTTCCGTTAAAGAATTGTTTTAAAATTATTTCACCCCTCAGATCATACACTTTTAAGACAACCTCCTCCTCCCCTACATTTACCCAAACCTTACCCAAAGTTGGATTCGGATGAACACTTGCCTCTAAAGTAGACAGTGTTTTAATACCAACGATCAGGTCTTCTCCATCGCAGTCTTCATCAATTCCATTATTCGGTATTTCGATACCGGCAGGATTTATATCAGCATCTTCATCATTACAATCATCCGCAAGAACGTAGCCGTCCATATCAAGATCATCGTCCAAACTTGCGGGGTTACAATCGTCATCTGTGCCATTATAAACAATCTCCACAACTCCGGGATTGACAGAAGCATCCTCATCATCACAATCATCCACAAGGTCGTAGCCATCCTGATCCAGATCGTCATCTAAGGTAAGAGGATTGCAATCATCGTCTTTGCCATTATAAACTATTTCTAAGGCGCCGGGATTAACAGCGGCGTCATTCTCATCACAGTCTTCATCAGAATGATAGCCGTCCATATCGGCATCTATGATTAGAATTATGCCATCACAATTTTCATCTACATCATTATTCGCAATTTCCGTAGCCCCTGGATTAATCGCCGCATCCATTTCATCACAGTCCTCATCAGAATTGTAACCGTCCATATCTTCATCTATCACCTCCGCAATACCATTGCAATCTTCATCTATATCATTATTTGGAATCTCTATAGCTCCTGGATTTGCAGCAAAATCATTATCATCACAATCTACATCTGAATTGTAGCCATCCATATCCGCATCTATCACCTCCGCAATACCATTGCAATCTTCATCTATAGCGTTATTCGGAATCTCTATAGCTCCTGGATTTGCAGCA
>JBLHRR010000029.1:0-42165 GCA_047626155.1 Saprospiraceae bacterium
TGGCAGGTTATGAAATAGAAAATGTACAATCGACTTCCTCGCTGGCTTCCTATGTCAACTATCTGACGATGTTTACGATTCCAACGGGCTTGGTTTTCCAGTTGCCCATTGTCGTTTATTTTTTATCAAAAATTGGCCTGGTAACTCCAGAGTTTATGCGCTCCTACCGTCGACATGCTTTTATTATCATTCTAATTTTGGCGGCAGCCATTACGCCTCCTGATATAATTACACAAATGTTGATTGGGGTGCCTTTGTACTTTCTATATGAGATTAGCATTGTCATTTCAAAGCGGGTAACTGCGAAGCGAGAGGCTGAAATGAAGTAATCAAATCCATTTAAATAAGCATTACAAAATCTGAAGCTTCATTCAACGTCATTCAATTTTCACTTATCGACTACTATGAAAAACATATCCACTAGCCTCACTCTTTTTCTTAAACTTTTCGTTCCGATCTTCTGGATGGTGTTCTTTGGGGCTTTTACTATTGGCTCCTTTTTTAAAGACATTGCGATTGGGCCTTTTTTACCGGACACCTTTCGCTTTGCCATGATTTCTTTTTTCCTATTCGGTTGTGGCTTGTTTTATTTTACCCTCCTCCAATTGAAACGAGTAGACATGGATGATGACTTTATGTACGTCAGTAATTATTTCAAAACGATGCGCTATCCTTACACAGCTATAGCTAAGATCAAAGAACGGGATTGGATCTTATTCCATACGGTTCATGTGAGCTTTCGCGAAAAGGGAATGTTTGGGAATCGGATTGTTTTTTTATGTCGGGGAAAGAAGTTGAGTCGTTTTTTGGCGAGCCATCCATTGGCGGCAGAGCGGTTGTTTGAAGCTACGGGAGGGGCATAAAAATGGAGAAGCCTCCTATAAAATAGAAAAAGGCTCCACTGTAAACAGCGGAGCCTTTTTCTATTTTTACAAAGTTCAGAAACCCTGAAGCCCTATTTAGTCCTCAACCTTACTATCGGACAAATAATCTCCTCCAAAGAAATCCCCCCATGCTGGAAAGTATTCTTGTAGTAATTATGATAATGGTTGTAGTTGTTCGGATATAAAAAGAACTTATCCTCTTTAGCGAAAATAAATGTAGAGCTAATGTTAGGTCTTGGCAACATTGCTTTCTTAGGATCTTTAAATTCCAAGACGTCCTTCCTTTCGTATTTCAAATTCCGACCTACTTTGTAGCGTAAATTTGTGGTGGTCTCCCTGTCCCCTACTACCCGTGAAGGTTGATTGACCCGGATCGTTCCATGATCTGTGGTAATGATTAAGCGGATATCCTTTTCTGCAAGCTTTTGCAAAGCGGCCCAAAGCGGAGAGTGCAAAAACCAAGATTTTGTCAGCGATCTATAAGCAGACTCGTCTCCTGCCAGTTCTTTTAGCACCTCCATTTCTGTACGTGCGTGCGACATCATATCGATGAAGTTATAAACGATCACGCTCAAATCCTTTGTCAAGGAATTCATGATGTTGTCGTTCATTAGCTTCGCCTTATAAACAGAAGTCACTTTGGTGTAATCAAATTTGATTTCCTTTCGGAAGGTTCGTCCGATTTGTTCGCGCAGCAGATCTTCTTCATGCATGTTCTTACCCCCTTCATCTATATCGTTTTTCCACCAGGTGGGATAATATTTTTCTATGTCCGATGGCATCAAACCAGAGAAGATGGAGTTCCGACTATACTGTGTAGAGGTTGGCAAAATGCTAAAGAAAAAATCTTCTTCTTCTACCCGGAACAATTCACTGACAATTGGTTCGATAATTTTCCACTGGTCAAAACGCAAATTATCCAACAATACCATTACAGTAGGAATATCATCCTTTATATGTGGGAATATTTTCTTCCGCATTAAGTTGTGCGACATAATAGGATTAGACTCGTCGTCGCTTAACCAACCTTCGTAATTTCGTTCTACGAATTTAGAGAAAGCCGCGTTCGCCTCACTTTTCTGCATGGAAAGGATGTCCGCCATCTGCGTTGTATTAGACTCATCCAATTTTATTTCCCAGCCAATAATTTTTTTATACACATCCACCCATTCGTGGCGATCTAGTCCGCTATTGATTTGCATCAAAATTTCGCGAAACTCTTGTTGGTAGTCAGAAGAATTCTTCTCTTGTACCAAACGCTTGTTGTCAATAATCTTTTTGAGAGACAGCAAAATCTGATTAGGATTTACTGGCTTGATCAGGTAATCCGCTATTTGAGAACCAATCGCTTCTTCCATAACATGCTCTGCCTCATTTTTGGTAATCATAACCACCGGAATAGCAGGATGATCCTCCTTTATTTTCGACAAAGTCTCTAAACCTGTAATTCCAGGCATTGACTCATCGAGAAAGATGACATCAAAACGGTTGTCATTACATTCATCCACAGCATCATGACCGTTTGTAACCGTAGTCACCTCGTAGCCTTTTTGCTTAAGAAATAAAAGTTGAGGTTTTAGCAAGTCAATTTCGTCATCGGCCCACAGTATCTTAATACTTTCCATAATGATTTTTAATTGGTTTTGAAAAAGCGCGTTTATTCGGTTCGTAATACACAAAAATATAATTCATACCAGCCTACCGTTCAATATTTCATTGTTACTCAATATGATAAAACCGCTTGGGTGTAAAAATAGATAAATATATGTGCTTCGCCAACTAAGGCTCAGCGAGGTGATATTTGCTGTTTCGGTGCCATCAGATCTCTACTAGATCACTCAAAGTGTTCTTTTCATCCCCTTAAGGGCATTGCTCCTACTTTCCAATAGCTTTTTTCAAAATTCGAAGCAACCCTAAAGCGCTATTTCCAGTCTACCTAAATAGGCAGAAGAAGTTTTGTCTCTTATTTTGAAATGTAGAATCTAACGCATTTATTTAAGCTTATATTCTATATAGCACTAAGAGCTTTTGAACATCAATCTGGAAAAACCGTTTATCATCAAATGAAAGGAAAGAATAAAATTTTCAACGACCCGGTATACGGCTTCATTACTATTCCTCGCGGGCTTTTGCTCGACATTATTGATCATCCATTTTTCCAGCGGCTCAGGCGGATATCTCAATTAGGCTTGACCTATTATGTATATCCAGGTGCAACGCACAGCCGTTTTCATCATACTTTAGGCGCTTATCATCTGATGTCTCAGGCTATTGATGTTTTGCGATCCAAAGATGTTAGCATTACAGAAGAAGAAGCTCAGGGTGTCAAGATAGCCATTCTATTACACGATATTGGTCACGGCCCTTTTTCCCATGCGTTAGAACATACCATAGTAAATGTACATCATGAGTTTTTATCTTTAGAATTCATGAGACGATTCAATGAAATATTTGACGGTCAATTACAAACGGCCATTGATATTTTTACGAATAAACATCCAAAGAAGTTTTTGTATCAATTGGTTTCTGGCCAACTGGACATGGATCGGCTGGATTATCTGAATCGCGATAGTTTTTATACCGGTGTTTATGAAGGGGTTATCGGTTATGACCGAATCATTAAAATGCTGGATGTACAGGATGACGAGTTGGTAGTAGAGGTAAAAGGCATTTATTCTATAGAAAAATTTCTGATTGCTCGCCGATTGATGTATTGGCAGGTCTATTTACATAAAACGGCTTTTGGTGCGGAGCAAATGTTGATTCATGCACTAAAGCGAGCCAAGCAGCTGGCGCAAGAAGGAGAATTGACTTCTGGTTCAAAAAATTTGGATTACTTCCTAAATAATTCTTTTGATGAAAATGACTTCAAAAGTGATGATTCGCAAACCTTGGTTCATTTTTCAAATTTAGACGATACTGATATCATTTCTGCGCTTAAATCCTTTGCAGAACATGAGGATGAAATTCTGTCTTTTTTGGCGCACAGTATCATCAATAGGAAATTATTTAGGACAGAGATAAATAATATTAAATTTAAAGGTGACTATGTTGAAAGTATACGTCTAAAAATTCGTAACCAACTCGGTACCTCATCCAAGAACTTAGATTTTTTACTTTACGAAAAACAAGAATCAAATAATGCTTATAACAAAGACATTGCAGAAATAAAAATATTGTTTGGCAACGGGGAAGTAAAACCAATTTCAGTTCTAAAAGATCACGAAATCCCAACTAAAGTAGTTACTAAACATTTTTTATGTTATCCGAAGAATATCTATTAGTTTTGCGCTCGATTTTCAATTCATTATGAGAATAAACATGCAAATCTGGCTACATTAATAATCTCTCATTTAACATACTAAGTATTATATTAGCAAGTTGATTTGCCTTTATTTTAAAAATAATGTTCAAAATAATCAATATGTTTTGACCAATTATTTAGCTACATAATATTTCATTATTTCCACCAAAAAATCGGGAAATTATTTTTTGTGTAATAGACTTTATTCCAAAATAGTTTGTATGTCCTCAAATGCTAACGAGAAACTTTCAAATACTTTTTAATAATCAAACCAATATTCAATTATGAAAAAATTGAGCCTTATTCTAACTAGCGCATTTTTATTTTGCGCACTAGCTGTATTTGCACAGCCAGGTGATATGCCAATGGAGCAAGAACCAGGTAAGTGTTATGCAAAATGTTTAATCGCTGATGAGTACGAAACTGTTACTGAGCAAATTCTTGTTCGTGCAGCCTCTACTCGTACAGAGGTTGTTCCTGCTGAGTACGAAACTGTTACTGACCAAGTAACTAAATCTGCTGAAGCAACTAGAGTAGTAGCTACTGCTGCTGAGTACGAAACGGTTACTGAGCAAATGATGGTGAAGCCAGAATCAAGAAGAATGATTCCTGTTCCTGCTGAGTACGAAGCTGTTACTGAGCAAGTTTTAGTAAAAGCAGAATCAAAGAGAATGATTCCTGTTCCTGCTGAGTACGAAACTGTTACTGAGCAAATGATGATCAAGCCTGCTTCTTCAAGAATGATCCCTGTTCCTGCTGAGTATGAATCTGTTACTGAACAAGTAATGACTAAAGCAGAATCAAAGAAAATGATTCCTGTTCCTGCTGAGTACGAAACTGTTACTGAACAGTACGTAAAGAAAGAGGCTTCTACTCGTATCGAGCGTGTACCTGCAAGTTACGAAACTCAAACTGAGCAAATCGAAGTTGCTCCTGCTTCTACGAAGTGGGTTAAGAAGAAAGCTGACCGTAACTGTCTATCTGCTGATCCTAACGACTGTTTAGTTTGGTGTCTGGTAGAAGTACCTGCTCAATATAGAACGGTTTCTAAGGAAGTACGTACTGGTTGTGCTGATGGATATGCTGACAGTGGTGACGACTGTACTCGCTCAATTGAAATTCCTGCTGAGAATGGAACTCGTACTTCAAGAGTTGTTAAGACTCCTGCATCTTCTCGCGTAGAAGAAATTCCTGCTGAATACACTACTATCAAGAAGCGTGTAATCAAGGCTGCTGCGACTACTCGTGAGCAAGCTATCGAAGCAACTTACAAGACTATGACTAAGAGAATTGTAAAAACTCCAGCCTCTGTACGTGAGGAAGTAATTCCTGCTGAGTACAAAACTGTTACTAAGACGGTATTGAAAACTCCAGCTTCTGTACGTGAGGAAGTAATTCCTGCTGAGTACAAAACTGTTACTAGTAGAGTTGTAAAAACTCCTGCTGGAACTCGTGAGGAAGCTATTCCTGCACAGTACGCTTCTGTTTCAAGAAGAGTATTGAAGTCTGCTGCTGCTACTCGTAGTATCGAAGTACCTGCTGAGTACACTACTGTTACAAGAAGAAACTTGACAAAGAAAGGTGGATTCACCGAGTGGAAAGAAGTTCTTTGTGGTGACAAAGTTGATGGTTACACTATCCGTCAACTCCAAGCTGCTTTGAAATCTCGTGGATACAATCCAGGACCTGAAGATAACATCTTAGGGGTTCGAACAAAATCTGCTTTGATGAAATTCCAGAGAGACAACAGTTTACCTGTTGGTCAATTGGATATGGAAACTTTGAAAGCTCTTGGTATCAACTACTAAGACCTGAATCGGTTTTCTAATAAGAAAATCCCTGTAGAGCATTTGCTTTGCAGGGATTTTTTATTGGACGTTGGATTATTTCTTTTTGGACGACACTAGTTTTTGGACGACACTAGATTGTTTTAATTTGGACGCGAGCCATTTTAAGTAAGCTAACCACTAAGTGCACTGGAAATAAAATTTCGTCCGAATTAGAATAGGTTATTTTGGAATTAATCGAGGCAGAGACGACGCGAATAGCCTTAGCTATTTAAGGAGTTTCTAACGAAGAGTAATTCCAAAAGAAGTATTCAAAACGGATAGAACTTAGTTTACAATGCACTAAGCTCAGAATGGAATACAAAGATTCTGATAAATAAGCTAAGAAGGCGCTGTCCCTACTGCCCAGTTCTTATCAAGTGAACATTAAGTTTTCAGACATCCTTCTCTATCCGAAACTGATTCACCACCTTTTCTCCTATTTTTATGATCAACAGATACTTTCCTTCTGGCAAGGCACTTACATCAATAGAACGCAGATAATTACCCGATTTTTGGTTTTTATAAAAGCTCTTTTTCAGTTCAATACTGCCACGGTCCATTAAAGAGATCGCTACATCTCCCTCCTCTTCCAATTTGTATTTTATCTTTACTAGACCCGTTTCCGGATTAGGGTGAACCTTTTGGAAGTTGGCCCAATCCTGTTTTAGCTCGTTGATTTTTTTGATCTTATAAAATGATAACTGGCCATTAGTGGAAATATGCTTTAAGCGATAAGTGACCTCTTCTCCTATTCTTACACTATGGCAATCTTTTATTTGATAACTATTTAAAGGATTACTTCTACCACTAACCAAAGCAAAAGTCATAAAGTCATTTTGATTGACGGATCGTTGTACTTCAAAAGTTGCTGATCCATCTGTTTCGTTTGTTGTTTCCCAACTGATCAACCTATTTTCGTCGGCCTTTTCTACAGTACCTTCAGACAGCGCCATGGCATTTCCGAAGCTATTATTCCCCACCTTACTGGCCAACACAGCGTTCCTTTTTTCCAAATACAAAACAGATTCTCCGTTTGGACTCCAAACGTCCAAACCTTCCGGTAAAGAAAAACGGTCATAAGGATCTCCCTGGCTAACCTCATCTGCGTTATCCGTTTTAATCGTTCTCACCTCTACGCCATCCATGCTAACAAAAACCAATTTAAACTGATTGAAGCTTCCACTTGCCTTAGTCCATTTTTTATCGTCATTGTTTCTTCTCAGAGGAGCGCCCCAACAGCCTTCTCCAACGTAGGTTGTTCCGTTCAAATCATCTCGAATAAAACCTTCATCGCTTCCTGCTCCTCTCATTGGACGGAGGGGGTGAGTTAATTTAACCACGTGTGCGTCTGACTCCATTACTAGTTTTACACCGTACTCATAGAAAAGCGTTGCCCAGTTTTTCAACTGGCTATTTTGCTCTCGTTTCCCTCTGGTATGTGGGCGAATCGCGTAATGATATTGTGCAAAGCGCCAAGCGATGTGTTCATTTTTTGCTAAGTCCTGTGCTAGCCAATCCCTTTGATCTCCGCCACTAGCTATTAGTGAATTCAAAGTGTAAATGCGTAAGAGGTCTCCTCCTAAATTCAAGGCATAAAATAGTTTATCGTTTGGTGTATCGAATAATTCATACAGCGAGGCATTGTTATATTCGTGGTTTCCTCTGGCTACAATAATGGGTGTCATCCTTCCATCAGCTCTTACGGTATGTTGCCAGTCATCAAACCATTCCAACCATTCCTTTGCAGTGTCGCCTCCTGTCATATCTCCACCGAACATAACACAATCCGGGCTTAATTTTGCGACCAGCTTATTCGCATTCCTTCGGGCCTTTCTATAGTTTCTTGAATCTCCTCCTGCCACGATGGACAAGCGTTCATAAGCATTGTCTGGAGCCGTTTTGAAAGAATAGCGTTTGCTACATCCATCAGAATCTGCTAGTAGAAAATAATAAACGGTATTAGATCTCAGGTTCTCTAATCTTACAAAGCGGTTGTTCATCCCTTTCGATCTGATTTTCCGATCGGGTTCCTGTTGATAATTGTAGAACGCTGGATCAACACCTCCATCTATTTCATCATAATGTAGTACCGGGTACTGGCCACTTTCCTGATGCCAACCGATAACCATTGTCGTAGCAGGATCATCACGCCACATGCAGCGAAGCTTACTAATGGTTGCGTAAGAGGAAACCGTAGTGAATAGTAAAAAGAAGAGCAGGCTATATCTGTAGTTGATATGGAGCATAAGCGCTGTTGTCTGTTGTGTTGTTATTAACCGGATCAAAAGTTTCCAAAAATAGCGGTTTATCCCAATAACTCTGCATTGGAATACAGATTATAATAATAACATCTATTTTGGTAATTACGAATTTGAAGTTTTGTCACTTCTTTTAATTCGGAATATTGTACTTTTGCACCGCTCGGTATAAGCCAAAAAGGTTGCCAAAATCGCCTATTTTCCAATTTTATTAAAAAAAAACATATATGTCTGGAGATCTGCTTACCAAAAAATTAATCGCAAAGGAACTACAACGTCAACGTCATGGGGTAGAACTCATCGCTTCTGAAAATTTTACTAGCTTAGAAGTTATCGAGGCAATGGGGAGTTGCCTGACCAACAAATATGCAGAAGGCTATCCGGGCAAAAGGTATTACGGAGGTTGCGAAGTCGTTGATGAAATAGAGCAACTGGCCATCGATAGATTGAAGGAATTGTTTGGTGCCGCTTATGCCAATGTACAGCCACACTCTGGCGCGCAGGCGAATGCAGCCGTTTTTCTGGCGATACTTCAACCCGGAGATAAAATATTAGGCTTTGACTTGTCTCATGGTGGTCACCTCTCCCATGGATCTCCAGTTAACTTTTCCGGAAAGGTTTATCAGCCTCATTTCTATGGTGTAGAAAGAGATTCTGGTCTGATTGACATGGACAAAGTAGAGGCAAAAGCATTAGAAGTGCAGCCAAAGTTAATCATCTGTGGTGCCTCAGCTTATTCCAGAGACTGGGATTACAAACGCTTCCGCGAAATTGCAGATAAGGTTGGAGCTTTATTGTTAGCGGATATAGCTCACCCAGCTGGATTGATTGTCGCTGGTTTATTAAATGATCCTATGCCTCATTGCCATATCGTCACTTCTACTACGCACAAAACCCTTAGAGGACCACGAGGAGGCATCATCATGATGGGAGAAAATTTCGACAACCCTTGGGGGCGAACTACCAAGAAAGGCAACCCAATAAAAATGTCTGCGATTCTAAATAGCGGTGTTTTCCCAGGTATGCAAGGGGGACCTTTGGAACATGTCATTGCTGCAAAAGCAGTTGCGTTCTTCGAAGCGCTTCAACCCTCTTTCAAAACCTATGGCGAACAGGTTATTCGAAATGCACAGGCCATGGCTAAGGCTTTCGTAGAAAAAGGTTACGAACTTATCTCTGGCGGAACAGATAATCACTTGATGCTTATCGACCTCCGCTCTAAGAATGTTACTGGAAAGCAGGCGGAGCAGTCATTGGTTCGCGCAGATATTACCGTCAATAAAAACATGGTTCCTTTTGATAGCCAATCTCCTTTTGTGACTTCTGGTATGCGGATTGGAACAGCGGCCATTACCACCAGAGGTATGATGGAACAGGATTGCGTTCAGGTGGTCAATTGGATTGATGCCATCATTAATGATATTGAAAATGAGCAGTTGATTGAGGATACGAAAAAGGAGATCAACATGTATATGGAACGGTTTCCTTTGTATTCGGAGTTGGTTTCGGCTTAGAGCTGATAAGTATCAATCGTGTATCCCATAATGTCGCTTTTTCTCACTTTGCCTCCAGTTCCTAAAGTAGAGTTTCCATCCGCTGCGACATTTTGGGATACACCGGTGTTCATTCATTCGGGGTATCTGATATCCATCAAAAACAAGCCGTGAGGAGGGGCACTTAGGCTCTTCTCCAACAGCCTTTGGTTCTCCATCGCTTCTCGCACCGTTTCAATTCTGACCTTTCCAAGTCCTACGTTCAAACACATCCCGACAATGAGTCGAACCATTCCTCGTAAAAAGCGATTTGCAGCGATATGGAAAACCATTTCTTCCTCATTGAAAACCCATTCAGATTGATGCAAATCACAATTCATGGTTTTAGCATCAGAATGTGATTTACAAAAAGGAGTGAACTCTTTGTATTCTAACAATAATTTTGCGGCAGCTTGCATTTTAGCTCTATCCAATTTTTCAAAAAAGGGATAGTGATAAACCGTATCAATATTGAATGGATTTTTCTTTGCACCAATATAGTAATTATAAGCCCGATAGTTCGCATCAAAACGAGCATGTGCGGTAGGCGCTACTTCTTCTACTTTATGAAAAACGACATCGGAAGGAAGCATTCTGTTGATCTTATATAACAAGGTGCTTTCAAATGCTTCTTCTGCATCAAAATGAAGCACATAACCTTTTGCATGAACGCCGGTATCTGTTCGGCCACAGCCTACTATTTTCGTTTCTTTGCGTAAAAGCGTGGAAAGTCTCTGTTCTATTGTTTCCTGAACAGTGGTATCATGGGGCTGTATTTGCCAGCCTTTATAATTTGTACCTTGATAAGATATAGTCGCGAAGTATCTCATGTTTTTTTGTATTCGGAACACTTTTCGCATTATCGCTGAATAGATATGCCAAAAGACAGAATATATACGCTTAATGATTTCTATTCTACCATCTGCGCTTTAGTAATAATAGCAGTGTGGATTTTACTGTTTATGGGGCCTTTTTTGTTTTAAAACAAAAAAAATAACGCTCACATAAAAGCCCTTTAGATAGAAATCTAAAGGGCTTTTATTAATTAAGGTTATTGATCTTTTTTTTAATATTAAGCCACACGCAACTTGCTTAACTTCGATTTACCCAATGTATCTACTGCATAAGTTCGTGTAATCTCCAGTACCTTCGTGTCTTTAGATGAAGGTAGTTCAAACATGGCGTCAGTCAGAATAGCTTCACAAATAGAGCGTAAACCTCTGGCTCCTAATTTGAATTCTAATGCTTTTTCAGCGATAAAATCCAGTGCGCCATCTGTAACTTTCAACTCGATTCCTTCCAGGCTAAATAACTTTTCATATTGCTTGATCAAAGCATTCTTCGGCTCTGTTAAAATCAATTTTAAAGTCTCCAAATTCAATGGCTCTAAATAAGTTAGAACTGGAAGACGACCTATTAATTCAGGAATCAAACCAAAAGATTTCAAATCCTGTTGGTTGATGTATTGTAATAAGTTATCTCTGTCGATTGTTTCTTTTTCTAAGGAGTTAAAACCAATCACCTGCGTGTTTACTCTTTTAGCAATTGCTCTTTCGATGCCATCAAAGGCACCACCGCAAATGAAGAGAATATTCTCGGTATTGACCTTTACCATTTTTTGCTCCGGGTGCTTTCTTCCTCCTTGTGGTGGAACATTAACATCTGTTCCTTCCAACATTTTCAACATAGCCTGCTGCACACCTTCGCCAGATACATCTCTGGTAATAGATGGGTTATCACTTTTACGCGCAATTTTATCAATCTCATCTACATATACAATTCCTTTCTCTGCTGCGCTAACATTGTAATCACAAACTTGTAGTAAACGGCTCAATATGCTCTCCACATCCTCTCCTACGTAACCTGCTTCTGTGAAGACGGTTGCATCTACAATAGCGAAAGGAACATTCAGATACTTGGCGATTGTTTTTGCCAAGAGAGTTTTTCCTGTACCCGTTTGACCTACAAAAAGGATATTTGATTTCTCTATTTCTATATCATCATTACGTTGCTGACGCAAACGTTTGTAATGATTGTACACCGCTACAGCGAGGTATTTTTTTGCTTCATCCTGACCAATGATATAAGTATCAAGATGTGTTTTTATTTCTTTTGGCGTAATCGTTTCTGGCAAAAAGAAATCTTCCTTACTATCCTCTTTTTTACCACTATATAATTCTTCTTGAATGATCTCATCTGCTTGTTCAACACAAACCTCACAGATGTGTCCATCTATACCCGCAATCAAAATAAGTGCTTCAGACTTATCTCTTCCACAAAATGAACAACGGTAACTGTCTTTACTTTTACGCATGATTTCTATTTTACTTTAATTGTGGTGGTTGTCTATTAAGCGACTCAGCATCACTTTTATTTCTACTTCATTCCTAAAAAACTCCGCTCCTGCCTTAATCACAAAGCAGGAGCGGGGAATTATGTCATTGCTTCTGCTGGCTCAAAGATAAAAAAAATTAAACCAGATAATAACAACGAATTGCGAAGCGCTAATTATTATGCATCTTCTTTCTTACGTGGGTTAGAACGAGACAATACTTCATCGATCAATCCGTATTCTTTCGCCTGAGGAGCACGCATCCAGTTGTCACGGTCACAATCTTTATCGATGGTCTCGTAAGGTTGTCCTGTGTGCTCAGACAGAATATCGTACAATTCTTTCTGCATTTCCTTGATCAATTTGTAAGAAATTTCCATATCAGAAACCTGTCCTTGCATCCCTCCTAACGGCTGGTGAATCATCACGCGACTGTGCTGTAGACAAGTTCTTTTCCCTTTTGTTCCAGCTGCTAATAGTACTGCGCCCATAGAAGCCGCCATACCTGTACATATCGTTCCAACGTCTGGAGAAATGTACTGCATGGTATCATAAATACCCAAACCAGCTACTACAGAACCACCGGGGCTATTAATAAACATCTGAACATCTCTCTTTGGATCAGTAGATTCGAGGAAAAGCATCTGTGCTTGGATGACGTTGGCTACGTAATCAGTTACAGGAACGCCCATAAAGATGATACGATCCATCATCAAACGAGAAAATACATCTATCCCAACGATATTCATTGATCTTTCCTCAATTACATTTGGTGTAAATCCCTGAATATTTGGACCAGTAGGTGTGGTCGTTTGAATATATTTCTCGAGGTGCATGCTACTCAGACCTAAGTGCTTGGTAGCATATTTCTGAAACTCATTTTTGTCAAACATAGTGAAAGTGTTTTTTGAGAATTATGAACGAGAACCATTAATTAAGAATACCTCTTCCGAGAAAAGTCATTCACAATTAAAACTCCACTTCTTAACTCCTGCGTGTTAAACTATAAAATCAAAGGAATACAATAAGTAGTAATGGTTACTATTACACAAAAAATAATTTCCCGATTTCTTTGGCGGAAACGATTATATAAATCATTCTCCCTTTGGTCGTTTTGATTTACATAATCGTTTCCAAATCGGGATTTAATTTTTCGTTGTTACTTACTATATTTCTCCAAGTTAATTTTTGCTGTAACTCAGGTCTGACAAAGACAGCTTCTAATCCATATCTTCTGTTACTTCCTCAATTCCTTCTTCAACGTCTTCTTCTCCATCATTTTCAGTAACCGCAGGTTGCAAAGCTTGTTTGGCTGCTTCCTGTTTAGTTACTTCCGCCTGAATGATAGCATCAAAATCTGCTATACTCATTTTATTTTCTGTCAAAGCTACCTTTGCTCGCATTGCTCCCAGCATTCGATCAGCCAATAATTCCTGATAAGCCTGTTCTACTTGCTTCTCATCTTCCATCAATCTGTTAGCCGTGTTCAAGATTACCAACTCATCGCCGTAGCCTCCGAAGTAACCTCTAATTTTATCTTTGATATATTCAAAAACATCTTCACTGCTTACCTCTACTCCGTGATGTTCTACCAGCTTTGCCTGAATTAGAGACCAACGTAAGTTCTTAGCAAAACCTTCATATTCCTTATCTGAAATATCAGGTCTGTCTTTATTCTCGCCACTGCTGTTTATCCAACGCTTTAAGAATTCGTCAGGTAGGGCAACTTCATTATTTTCCATCAAACTGTCTTGGAATGTACGGTATAATAATGCGTCTGCTTGCTTATCGTAGTAACTAGAGATGTCCTTTGACACTTTAGTTCTAGCTTCTTCTTCAGAAGTAATTACTCCTTGGCCGAAAGCCTTGTCAAAGAACGCAGTGTCCATCTCCGGCATTCCTATACGGGAGACCTCTACAATTGTTGCTTCAAAATCAGCCCCTACATCAGTCATATCATCTTCATTAGATGCACCGTAGAGATATTTTATCACATGCTCCTTCGTTTTATCTTTCTCTACTTCATACATGTTGATATTAATAACATCTCCTTTCTTCTTGGTAAGCAGTGTTTTCTTCAACGCATCTGTTGAATCCTTTACCAAAACAGAAAAGTCAGCTCCCCAACCACTGTCTCTTGCTTTACCATCTTTCAATTCGATTGCTTCAAATTCAACGATGTCATTGTCCTGAATATCCACTTCGATGTTTACTCGCTCTCCGTGACGTTTTTGCAAACCCTCCATGTCTTTGTCGATCATATCGGCAGGCACTTCTACTCCATTCACAGAGAACGTACTTCCATCCAAGCTGTTCAACTCAAATTCCGGAGCGACTCCGATGTCAAATTTGAAACTGAAGTCTACTAGTGCGTTTAAGTCAAAGTTATACGCTTCCTGATCTAAAGAAGGAATAGGATGCCCCAGTAATCTTAGTTTATTTTCTTTAATGTGGTTGTTCAGGGTATCCTCAATAAGCTTATTGACTTCATCCGCTAAGATGGCCTGACCATACATTTTCTTAACATAGCTGACAGGTGTTTTCCCCTTACGGAAACCTTTTAGCTGCATCCGCTTACTCTGCGTTTGTAAAGCTTTTTTCAGCTTCGGTTCATAATCACTAACCGTGATGACAACTGTCAACTCAGTATTCAGATTATCAATGTCTCTTCTGACAACATCAGCCATAATGTATTGTTTAGATTTTAAAGAATTCGATTTGTTAAGAGTTAAGAAATGTCTTCTAATTATAAATTACTCTTAAAAAAGGAAAAGAAAAGTTTGAAACAAGTCATATGGTAAAAACCGACTTAGTCCAACTTTTCTTTTCCAAATGAATTTTACTGAAGAATGAATTGAGTGTTTTCTTCTGTAAAAATAGTGCGGGTAGAGGGACTTGAACCCACAAGCCTTGCGGCACTAGATCCTAAATCTAGCGTGTCTACCAATTTCACCATACCCGCGTATGGATATTCTAAAGAGTTAGATATGTATTTTCTCTTTAGAATGACCCTGATTTTGCAGTTGTAAAGTTAGCTTTCCTCAGGATGCTTTTGAAAAAGCGTTGCAAAGATATATTCTTTTTGCAAAATGGACAGGAAAAAGGGTATAAAATTTAACTTGATTTCTTGATTTTTTCTGTGAGAGCTAATAATTGCAGCTTTTACTGATAAAAATGACAGGCATATGGGTAAATCCCCATGCATAGTGCTCTAAAATCGTTGTGTTAACAAGCGCTTCTTTTATATAATGGCCTTACAGCTCACCTGAAAATGATTCGGGGCATGGCCAAAAAAATCATTTCATCTCACTTTCTTTCAAATAGATTTGTATTTTAGAGGAAGCTTAGCGTATAGTACTATGACACAAAAAGTAATCTAGACCACTAGTACGCTAGCTCATTTAGGTAAAGCACTCTCCCTATGGTCGTTTTGCTTTAACTAAATGAGGGCAATGGACTATGTTAATTTTTTGTTGTTACCTAATTTTAAGCCATTTCCATAAATCAAGGTATTTTTCTAAAAGTGGGGCTACCAGTACCGGTAGCCCAATTAACTAACACGCAAGAATTTTTCATATGCAGGAAGCACAATACAGCCCAGAGGAAGAAACGGCCATTCAGGAAGCATATCTGGATATGATTGACGCTGTCAAGGTCAAAATCAACAAAACAGATAAAGCCCAGATTAAAAAGGCTTTTGAGATGGCCAAGGCCAAGCATATTGAGCAGAGACGTAAATCGGGAGAACCTTACATTTTCCACCCCATAGCTGTTGCTAAAATATGTGGACAGGAAATTGGCCTGGGCGCAACAGCTCTTGTGAGTGCATTGCTTCATGACGTGGTGGAAGACACTGATACGACCTTGGCTGATATCGAAGTGTTGTTCAGTCCAAAAATCAGACGGATTGTAGACGGCCTTACCAAATTGGAAGGCATGTATCAAGCGGTGAGTCCTCAGGCGGAAAACTTTAAAAAGGTACTTAGTACCCTAGCTTCTGACGTACGAATCATCCTCATCAAAATGGCCGATCGCTTGCATAACATGCGGACCCTGAATGCCATGCCTCGCCACAAACAAGTAAAAATTGCAGCAGAGACTTCACTGATCTATGCTCCCCTCGCCCACCGGCTCGGGCTTTATAATATCAAAACGGAATACCAAGATCTCTGTATGAAAATTACAGAGCCGGATACCTATCAAGACATTGCAAAAAAGCTTCAGGAAACAAGGCGAGATCGAGAAAATTATATTCAGGAATTCATCAAACCACTAACCAGTAGTTTAGATCTTATACGTTGTAAATACAGAATAACTGGTCGACCGAAATCCATTTATTCCATCAATAATAAGATCTATACTAAAGGGGTCCCTTTTGAAGAAATTTACGATCTCTTTGCCATTCGTATTATTGTAGATGTCCCTCCTAAAAAAGAGAAACCAATTTGTTGGCAAATTTATTCCATTGTTACGGATGTTCACCAACCGATACCGGAGCGCTTGAAGGATTGGATTACCACGCCCAAGGCCAATGGTTATGAGTCTTTACATACTACTGTGATTGGCCCTGCAGGACGATTTGTAGAAGTGCAAATCCGATCAGAGCGAATGGATGACATTGCCGAACGAGGTTTTGCAGCTCACTGGAAGTACAAAGAAAACACACCACAACCGGATGTTTTTGACAATTGGCTGGACAGCGTCCGTGAGCTTATTGAAAACCCGGATTCTGATGCGGTAGAATTTGTAGATGATTTTTCTGCCAATTTATATAGCGAAGGCGTTTACGTTTTCACACCGAAAGGAGACCTAATGATCCTTCCTAACAATGCTACTGCATTAGACTTTGCCTTTGCGATTCACTCTGATGTGGGTTATCATTGCAAGTCTGTCAAAGTGAATAAGAAACTGGAACCGCTGGGTTATAAATTGAAAAACGGGGATCAGCTAACAGTCGTTACAGATAAAAACCAAAAACCTACAGAGGCCTGGCTTAAGATGGTGGTCACTGGTAAAGCACGTTCTAAAATCAGATCTGCCATGAAAGAAGCGCGGCGCAAAGAAGGAGGTGTTGGAAGGGAGGAATTAGAACGAAAGTTGAAGAACAGAAAATTAGATATTGAGGCGAATGTAGATCTGCTGGTAAATCACTTTGGAATGACCTCTCGGGTAGACCTCTATTATGAAATTGCAATGAGCACTATTAACATAACCGAGGAACTTAAGAAGTTTACCACCGACGGCACCACACTCGTTAAACCGGTGAAAGAGGTCATTCTGACGCATAAGGTAAAAACGGATGAAGTTGGAATTCCTAAAGCGGCTTCCAATCAAGAAGCCAGGCTTCGAGTGGAGGGAGAACAAGCAGATCAGTATGGTTATACTTTGGCGAACTGTTGCAACCCGGTGCAAGGAGATGACGTTTTTGCCTATCTCACCGTTAGTTCTGGTTTGAAAATTCATAGAACCAATTGCCCTAATGCTACGAACCTTGCTGCGAAATATGGCTATCGTATTATGAAGGCGGAATGGGTATCCACTTCCAGCACGGCCTTTATTGCAGAGTTACTGATTACAGGCATCGATGATGGGATTGGGGTAATTGAAAGACTTTCCCGGAACATTTCCTATGATCTTGGCTTGAATATGCGTTCCTTTAACATTGAATCGGAAGAGGGCAAATTTAAAAGCTATATCAAGCTGTTTATTCTCAATAAGGATCAGCTTAACTTCTCTATCAAAGGGTTGAAAAACCTTCCAGGAGTTACGAATGTTACTAGGGTTAATTAATAAATTTAGTAACTATTCAGGACGGAGACGGAAGTCGAAAGACCGAAATTTCCATCGAAAGTGTAATCTACAGACTAAGGAGTGTCAAATTAAAGCTTTGCATTAGTAGGAAACTTCGGACTTCCGTCTTCGGTCCTTCCTCCCATCCACAGCTAAACTATAGTCCACAGAACAGTTACTAAATTTATTCTATTCTTGATTAATCGTTTGTAATTCTTAGTTTTAAAGAAGTCTCATAATTTATAAAGTACAATGTCTACACAAAAAAAAGGCGATAAAGACAATTCTATAATTAGTCAGGTGATGACTATTTTCTCTGCTCATTTGGAAAACAATGGCCTGCGGAAGACGCCGGAGCGTTTTGCCATACTCGAAGAAATTTACAGACGTAATGATCACTTCGACGCGGAAGCTTTATATATCCATATGAAAACGAAAAACTATCGGGTGAGTCGGGCTACAGTTTATAACACCTTGGAACTTCTCGTGGTTTGCGACTTGGTGAAGAAACATCAATTTGGAAAGAACCTAGCGCAATACGAAAAGTCTTATGGTTATAAACAACACGATCATCTGATTTGTGTGGATTGTGGAAAAGTTCTTGAGTTTTGCGATCCACGTATCCAGCAGATAAAAAGCATGATGGGAGAATTATTAAAATTTAAAATTACCCATCATTCCCTCAATCTTTATGGCGAATGTGATGGGGCTTGCCCTAAAACGCAGAGTGAAAACAAAAACGATACATAACTATTCGTCAAATATGTCTTTTTTGTTATCTTTGTCTTGTCTACGATTCACTATTATACTGTTAAACATTAAATAAAAAAATAAATCCAACAGCCTATAAGTCTATAACTGGTCGGTTTTTTGTAGTCCTTATTGAAACACTATTACCCATTCTGATAACCAAATATTCCATGACACACATCATATCAGAGCACCACAACGCTACCCAGATTGTCGAAGTACACCAGCTACTAAACGAAACCGACAACAAACTCATCTTCACAGATATTCAATCCCGTGTCGAAAAAGGATTTGACAAACTCATTGTTGATTTGTCCAAACTGGACTTTATGAATAGTGTTGGTCTTAATTTTTTATTGATGCTGCTACGTACTTCCGGAGAAAAGCTAACGGTAGCCAACCCTTCTCAACAGGTCGTCAAATTATTGGAAGTAACCAAGCTTAAAGCCCTTTTCAAAGTAGCTCCTTCGGTAGAGGAAGCTCTTCAGCAGACGGAGGAATAAGCGATATTCTAAACGCTCCTATATTTCGATACAGTTACTTTTAGCAGCATCTTTTGAGAAACTACCTCATTAGCCAATGATGGTAAAATAATAACTTACCAAGTTATCCTCCTTTTATTAGCACTACTTATCAATCCTTTCTACAAAAAGAATTCTGAAATTATTTTTTGTGTAATACTTAAAGTAACTTTGTGTGCCCGTTCCCAGCAAGTCTGTGATCGGGGTTTCTTAGTTTAAGAATTTAATATGACACAAAAAACAATTTAGTCCACTATACACTCCATTTTTTAGCTAAAGCACTCTTCCTTATAGTCGTTTTGTTTTAACTAAATAATGGCAGCGACCTAAGTTAATTTTTTGTTGTTACTTAACTAAATCCGAGAAAACGAAACGCAGAAAATCAGAACTCTGAAAATAACGTACTTATGAAAATTGATGTTATACTAGGCCTCCAGTGGGGCGACGAAGGGAAGGGAAAAATCGTAGATTATCTTGCTAATAGCTATGATATAGTTGCCCGTTTTCAAGGTGGCCCAAATGCTGGACACACCTTAAAGTTTGACGGACAAAAACACGTACTACATACGGTACCTTCCGGAATCTTCCGTTCTAAAATAATTAACATCATCGGTAATGGTGTTGTGATTGATCCAATTACTTTGGAAAAAGAAATTGAGAATTTAAAAGTAACGGGGGTTTCTTTCCTTGATCGTTTATTCGTTTCGCGAAAAGCGCATTTAATCCTTCCAACACACCGATATATAGATGCCGCTACTGAGGCATTTAAAGGAAAAGAAAAAATTGGTTCTACCTTAAAAGGAATCGGACCTACTTATATGGATAAGACGGGGCGAAATGGTTTACGTGTGGGTGATATTATGTTGCCAAATTTCAAAGAGCGCTACGAAGCTTTGAAAGAAAAGCACATGGGTATCTTGAAAATTTATCCGGACATCGCTTTTGATTTGAAAGCGGAGGAAGATCGTTGGTTTGCTAGTTTGAAAACGCTTCGTTCTTTAAAGCAAATCAATTGTGAGTACTTCATTAACAATGCACTTAAGGATGGAAAGAAAGTGTTAGCGGAAGGAGCACAAGGTTCAATGCTAGATATTGACTTTGGAACTTATCCATTTGTTACTTCTTCTAATACGATTACCTCAGGTGTTTGTAATGGTCTTGGTGTAGCTCCTTCTACTATTGGAGAAGTTATCGGAATTACAAAAGCTTATTGTACTAGAGTGGGTAGCGGTCCTTTCCCAACCGAGTTAGAGGGAGAAATAGGAGAGTTATTAAGAAAAGAAGGTTCTGAATTTGGCGCTACTACAGGAAGACCACGTCGTTGTGGCTGGATTGATTTACCGCAGTTACATTATACCATTCTTTTAAATGGGGTAACTCAATTGGTTGTTACCAAAATAGATATTCTAAATAACTTTGAAGAAATTTCCGTTGCTACGCACTACCGCTACGATGGAGAATTGCACACAGAATTGCCTTACGATCTTTGCCACGTTCCGGTAGAACCTGTTCATCAGGCTTTTGCAGGCTGGCAGAAAGGCCTATCAGATTCCAACGAATATGCAGATCTTCCTGAAAATGCGAAAGCATTGTTGGGAGCTATCGAAGCAAGATTGGATGTGCCTATTACGATGATTTCTACAGGACCAGAAAGAGATGCTTTGATTTTACGTGGAGCGAAGGTGGTTGCGAGCTAAATGTTCAGCAGTTGGCTTTTAGCCTAAATAAACAAAAAGGCCCGACTAATTATTAGTTGGGCCTTTTTGTTTTTAATTCATATCTGCGGTAACAATATACTGGTATTCTAACGCTCGGTCATCGACTGAAATACGTTTATAACCGGCCGCTTTGAGTTCGCCTTCTATCTGACCTAAAGAAACACGTTCTCCCAATGGTGGTCCAACCGGCGTATTTCGCTTTTTGAAATCTACAATAACCAACTTCCCTCCTTCCGCCATTCCACTGTTTAGTCGCTGAAAATATTCTATTCTGTTTTCGATGTAGCCAACGGTGTTCACAATCAGGATCACATCAGCCTCTCCTTTCTTTAATTGCGGATCATTCCTTTTAACCAGCCTCGTTTCTACTCTGTCCTGAATGTTTTTTGACAATAACTTTTTAGTATCATCCATAAACTTCGTTGCTTCCGGACTAATTTCTATCGCAATCACCTTCGCAACTTCTGTCTGGTGTACAATTCGAAAAGCGAAATAACCATAAGGCCCCGCGCCAATATCTGCCAATACTTTTCCATCTAAGGGTTGCAACTTTTCGATAATCACATTGGGCTTTTGCCATATCCACCGATTGCCTCCTTCTCCTGCGTTCACATTCGTGTCCTGGTATTTATCCTGAAGACGGCTATTCGCCTTCATCTCTGCTTCGTGATTGTGTCCATCATCATAGCCATGAGCCTGTTGATTAGGGTGACGTGTACCTGTGTCATAGTTACTCGTGCACGAATTGTTAAAAAAAAGACAAGAAAAGATAAAGAGGTATAGTATACGATTCATAATTTTATTTTAGGTGATGAACTGGCTCCGCCAATTCTGATTTATTTAACAACAAAGAACACGAAGGGGCACAAAGGTCAAATAATTTCACTTAGCCTTTTACTTACTCTGCTAGGCTGGCCATAAAAGTCTCCATTCGTTTCAATACCTTTCCTGAACCGCCATTATAATTATTAACAATAACAGAAAAGGCCAATTGTTTACCTGATGCAGATTTTACCAAGCCTGTAAAACTACGGACTCTCTTTAGACCGCCACTTTTTGCTCGAAGATTATCCTGAGCTTTTGTCCCTTTTAGGCGATAACGTAAGGCTCCGGATTTTCCAGCAATGGGCAGCGAATCATAGAAGGCTTCCCGTAGGAATTCATCTTTATAGATTAGACGCATAACCGTGGCCAGGTGTTGGGTGGAAACGGAATTATAAGGAGATAGACCACTACCATCTTCGATAAAAAACCCTTCTGTCTTAAGTCCTTTCTTTTTCCAAAACTCCAGCAATACTTCAATCCCGGCTTCTGCGGTACCTTTTCCTCTTTTCTTTTTTCCTAGCGTACGTAGCATCGCTTCACAAAAGAGGTTGACACTTTTTAGATTGGTTTCTTTTACAATGCTTTTTAGCGTCGGCGATTTGTGCGTGTATATTGTTGTACGTTTTAATATCGTTTTTACTTTTTGCTGTTGCTCCAGATCTAATTGTAATTGTGTTGTTGCTTGTCGAGAAGTTGTAATACCCTTTTCCTCCAAGGCATACATAAGACTATGTGCAGCAAAAAATGGTGGATCAGGAATGGCTCCTTTGATGGTGAACGTTTTGGAACCCACGGGGATTGTTCCTCTAATATAAGCCGTATAATTATGTGGTGCGCCAAATATATAAGCATTGTCTCCACTCCCTTTTTCAGCTGAAGTCAATTCATTTATCAACAACAAATTTGGAATGGAAGGCTCCGTACTCGCAACAGCAGGTTGGCTACCCAATTTAGTTTTTTGCTGCAGCTTAATATAGTACATATTTTCCAAGACATTCAATCCGTATGCTCCCGCCCCGTAGTAATTCCCAAGATCTTCATAAGCCCATGTCTTACCACTTGCCGCTGTTCCGAAGTAGGAGGCATCGCCCACCACCAAGCCTTCTATTTTTTTAATGCCTGCCTTTTGAATTTCTGCGCAAAACAATTGCATGATTTTTTTTAAATCAGGCACTTCTTCATATTCAGAGGATCCTAATGTAGGGTCGCCGAATCCGGTGAGATATAGATTGCCTTTCAAAGTACCATTGTTATCTATTAGCCCATCGTATTCTAATTTGGTTTCAAATTGAAAATCAGGACCAAGGATTGCCAAGGCTGCTCCCGTCGTTACCACCTTTAAAGAGGAGGCAGGTGTGAGACTCTTTTTTGCATCATGCCCGGCGATCAATTTTCCCGTTTCTACATCAATGACGGCCACTCCAACTGAAGCATTTTTCAATGAAGGTTCATTGACCAAGCTTTTAATCGTCCGCTCTATGTGGCTTTGCGAAAAAACCCCAAAAGAAAAGTAGAGAAAAAGAACAGTTGTAAAAACAATGCGTTTCATATCTTTGTTGGATATTGATTAATTTGTTTGGCAGCTGGCAGCTGGCCTCCCACTATCGTACTTTATAGGGAAAGCCAACTGCTAACCGCCAATAGCTATCTGCCATCACAGTAAAATAGATGCGGATTCCTGATTCATTCCTTCACTCAAAATTCAACTTTGTCTAACTCAAACATCTCCTGGCTTTTTAAAATGGCCTGGCGCGATAGCCGCCGAAACAGAGGTCGTCTTTTACTGTTCATCTCTTCCATCATTCTGGGAATTGCGGCACTAGTGGCCATCAACTCTTTCAGTGAAAATCTGGTCAAAGATATTAATACCGAGGCAAAAACATTGCTTGGGGCAGATTTGATGTTGGAAACAACACAGGCTAAATCGGATACGCTAATGGAATTATTGGATTCTATAGGTGGAGAGCGGACCGAGATTGTTGGTTTTGCTTCGATGGCTTATTTTCCGAAAGGAGGAAATACCCGCTTGTCTTATATCAAAGCACAAGGAGGTCCTTTTCCTTTTTATGGTAAAATGAGTACGGTTCCTTCTGATGCCTGGTTGAACTTTCGGGAAGGAAAAAGTGCGCTTGTAGATAAAAGCTTAATGATCCAATTCGATTTGGCAACAGGTGATACTGTCAAAATAGGAGAAACGTCTTTCTTAATTTCAGGACAACTAAACGCAGCTCCGGGTAGCTCTGGATTTACTTCTGCCATTGCTCCCCTTATTATCATTCCCAAAAAATACCTAGAAGAAACTGGCTTACTACAAACCGGAAGTCGGGTAGAATATCAACATTACATCAAACTTGCCAACAATACAGACCAGCAAACGGAAGAACTTCGGGAAGCCATCCGGCCAAAATTACGTACGCTTTCTATTCGATCAACTACGGTGGAGAGCCGAAAAGAAAACATCGGAGAGGCTTTTAAAAATCTATCCAATTTTTTGAACCTCATAGGCTTCATTGCCTTATTGTTGGGATGTATTGGTGTAGCCAGTTCTGTTCATATTTACATTAAAGACAAACTAGGAACGGTGGCTATTCTGCGAACTTTGGGAACAAGCGGGCGACAAGCCTTTTGGATTTACCTGATACAAATTGGCATTATGGGTTTGATTGGCGCCATCCTTGGAGCCACTTTGGGAAGCATCTTGCAGTTGGTGATTCCGGCAGTCCTGAAAGACTTCCTTCCCTTGCAAAACATCAGCTCTTCCATTTCGCCTACGGCCGTTGCGCAAGGCATTATCACAGGACTCGGAATAGCATTGTTATTTGCATTACTACCTTTACTAGCTATTCGTCGGACATCTCCTTTACGAACTTTGCGGGCAGGTTTTGACGACCCGGAACAAGAGAGGGATCTACTTAAATGGTTGGTCTACCTTTTGATCTTTTTATTCATGGCAGGCTTCTCTTGGTCGCAAACCGGAGGAGGGATGGAAGCCGTTCTTTTCCCACTCGCTATATTTATTGCATTTGCATTGTTAGCTGCTGTTGCTAAATTTGTGATGTGGGCCGTGAAACGCTTTTTCCCGAAAGGATGGAGCTTTACGATGCGGCAGGGAATCTCCAGTTTATTCCGTCCTAACAATCAGACCTTGACTTTGATTGTTTCTATTGGATTGGGTACTGCATTGATTTCAACGCTTTTCTTTGTACAGGATATGCTACTCAAACAAGTCCAATTATCAGGCAGTGGTAATATGCCGAACATCATCTTATTTGATATTCAGAGTAGCCAGAAAGAGGGGGTCAATGCACTTACAATTGAGCATGGGTTACCGCTTTTGCAAGAAGTCCCGGTTGTGAATATGCGCGTGGCTGGTGTAGATACTTTGACCAAAGATGCTTACCTCCGAGATACAACATCGGAAATTAGTGGCTGGGTTTTCCGACGAGAATTCCGTTCGACCTATCGTGACACACTCATTGAATCAGAAACCATTATAGATGGCGAATGGCATGGCGAGAAATCTGAGGACGGAACTATTTATGTTTCTATTGCTGAGAATGTAGCGGATGCGACCAAGGCTTATATTGGAATGCCGATGACTTTCAATGTGCAGGGAGCGATGATAAAAACGAAGGTGGGTTCTATTCGGGAGATAAACTGGGATCGGATGCAAACAAATTTCTTTGTTGTTTTTCCAAAAGGAGTGTTAGAAAAGGCGCCACAGTTTCACGTGATTTTAACACGAGCAGAGGAGACAGAAAAATCAGCACGTTTTCAACAAGCTTTGATACAGGCCTTTCCGAATGTTTCTGCTATTGATCTGTCTACGATTTTAAAATCAGTGGATGATATATTGACTAAGGTTTCTTTTGTCATTCAGTTTATGGCCCTCTTCAGCATTCTGACCGGGTTGATGGTTTTGATTAGTTCTGTTGTTTTAAGCAAGTACCAACGAATAAAAGAAAGTGTATTGTTACGAACATTAGGAGCGAGTGGAAAGCAGATTATTCGTATCAATGCCATGGAGTATTTTGTGCTTGGTTCTTTGGCGACTTTAACTGGGATACTATTGTCCTTTTTGGGCAGTTGGCTAATTGCGAAGTTTATGTTTGAGATTCCGTTTACCCCTGCTTTATTGCCTCCGTTTTTGGTATTCCTTGGCATTACTATTTTGACCGTTTTAATTGGAGTGACGAATAGTCGAGGGATATTGAATACGCCGCCTTTGGAAATTTTAAGAAGAGAGGTTTAGGAAAGGATGTATGAAGGTTGATAAGGGTTTCCTACTAACGTAAATTTACGCGAACTGAGGAAACCCTTATCTGCCATATCTTCCAACAATTTTAAACTTCCTCTTCATACCCAATATGAAAAAGAGCATCGCCCTGACTTACTACAGGAGCATTATTATGCCCAATGATATAACCTTCCCGAGTAGCTTTCACCGCTACCTCTGATTCTCCATACGGATCTCGGATCATTCCGAGCTTTTCTCCAACACTGACTTTACATCCCGACTCCTGCATCCATTCGAAGATACCGGAACGGTTTGCTCGTACCCAGGTGGTTTTGTTAAAAGTGATTGACTTACTCATTGGCTCGGGCATTTCCCCTTCGATCATACCTTCTTTTTGTAAGACTCGCTTCATTCCTACGAGTGCTCTTTCTATGGAAAAACCATCTAAACGGAGCGACTCTCCTCCTTCGAATACAACGATGGCCTTTTTCATACTATGTGCTTGCTTACGCAATGTATTTGAAGTATTTGTTTTTCGAATCAGGTAAGGAGCTGCGAATGCGCGGGCAATTTCTTCTGCTCTTTTGTCTCCTGTGGTATACCGAATTTGAGGATAATTATATCGGCTGCTTCCTCCCGTGTGGAAGTCCAATCCAAAATCAATAATCGGTAAAATTGTTTTTGTAACGGCATTAGCAACACGGGAAGCCAGTGAGCCATTTTTATTTCCTGGAAAACTTCTGTTGACATCTTTGCCCTCAGAGGCATCTCTGGAAAAGTTGATAAAGCCGTAGATGTTGAGCAAAGGAACGGCAATTACCGTCCCTGCTTTCAAGTTTTCAAACATCTTATTAACAATTGCCTTACGTACGATCTCTACTCCATTGATTTCGTCACCATGTACGCCGCCCATAATCAATACTGTTGGTCCAGGGTTTTCACTTCTGTAAATATGAAGACGCAAACTGATGACTGTATCGGATGGCAATCGGGCTACATTGAGACGGACCACTTCGTTTTCGCCAGGAGCAATTTCTCTACCGTTTATTTCGAGACTCTTGTTCATTTATATTAACTTTTACCAACTATTGACTGTTAACTATTAAATCCCACTATCGTACTTTTTAGAGTGATCAGGTTTTAGGGACTCAGGATCAATAACAGTTATTTTTTGTTATTACTTATTTCTTTCCAAGTTTTAAACAAGGCCTCCTGACTTGGCCGGTCTGCTGGCACCTCTCGTAAAGGTTCACAGACCTTCCAGCTTTCATCACATTCGGCAGGCAATGTTTGGTACAAAGCGGTGCCTTTTGTTTTCCAGCCTATCATTTCGTCACTAACCTCTTTAATGACCTTTCCAGGATTTCCAACAACGAGACTACGTTTTGGTATTTTACTTCCTGCTTTTACGAAACATAAGGCTCCAATGATACAGTCATCTCCTATTTCTGCATTATCCATAATCACCGCATTCATACCAACCAACACGTTTTTACCAATATTAGCACCATGCACGATGGCTCCGTGACCAATGTGCGCGCCCTCTTGTAAGGTTACTGTTACACCTGGAAACATATGAATGGTACAATTCTCCTGTACGTTACAGCCGTCTTCGATAACAATCTCTCCCCAGTCTCCTCGAATGGCGGCACCAGGGCCAATGTATACATCTTTACCGATGATCACATTGCCGGTTACCGCAGCTTGAGGATGGATGAAGGAACTTTCGTGAACGACGGGACGGAAGCCTTTGAATTCGTAGGTCATTTTTAATTTTTAGATTTTAATTATACGCAGCTCTTCTAACGTATTTTTTAACACATAGGCACAGAGGACACAAAGCTCTTGGTTCGCAAAAGCCCACATAGAAAAAAGGCTAAAGCCTTTTTTTTACAAAGTTCATCTAAGCTTTAACTTATAAACGGTAGTCATCCTTTTGATAACATTTTTATCAACTTTCTTCTACTATTGATATTTCTCAACAGCGAAGATAAGGAATGTAACCTGGACCAAAAAGGCACTGAACAAATCTGCTCAGTGCCTTTTTTAAAATTAATGTTATAATATATTTTGCTTAGTCGTTGCTCAAAAAAGACAATAAGCGCAGGATTTCCAAGTACAACCAAACCAAGGTGAATAATAATCCCATTGCAGAATACCACTCCATGTATTTAGGTGCACCGTGTGCTTCTCCCTTGTCGAAAGAATCAAAGTCCAGCAATAAATTCAAGGAAGCAACTCCGATGATTACTGCTGAAATTCCGATGGAAAACAACCCTCCATCGTGTAAGAAAGGAATGCTTACGCCGAAGAAATGCAATACAATATTTACTAAATAAAGCATCATCACGGCACCTACGGCCATAGATACGCCAGAACGGAATTTGTCTGTTACCTTTATAACTCCTGCTTTATACAAAGTCAGCATCATAAAGAGAATAGCCATCGTTAAGGTTACTGCGTTGAAAACAATACCATCAAAGGTATACATATAGTAAGATGTTACTGTCCCTACTAAAAACCCTTCTACTAATGCGTATAAAGGAGCTAGCATTGGCGAACGCTCGGGGTTACGGGAAGCGATAAAATAAATGGCTGCACCACCAAGGATACCGGTCCACATTAAAATTTGGCTTGGAAACATAAAACTGAAAGCCGATCCTCCTAACATTATTGCGAAAAGGATTAAGGTCTTATTTACAGCTCCACTTACGGTCATGGTTGCTCTTGATTCAGAACCTACCATCCCTTCATCAAGGACCGAATTTCTTTGAAATACTTCCTCCTTTAACATTGGGTTGTTGGACTTAGAGAATTTATCGAATTTACTCATTTGCTATATAAATTTTAATTGTTTACAAAAGTTAGTGTTAGTAAGTAGAGTTTATGCTGAAATATTTTGTATAGAAATCAAATAGATATTTTTTTTCAGAACGAAGCTCTTTTTTGAGTTCGTAGCCTTAGCTACGGGCGAACAAAAAGCTAAAGTGCTGGATAAAAAGATCATTTGAAAACATACAAATTATTTTGGAATAAACTCTAGTATGTCCAAATATAAGATTTTTCCTTTTAGGATAAAAAATATACCTTGGTCATTACTGCTATCAAGTAGATAACAGTTTTAGGAGGTAACTGTTATCCGCAGGTTACTATTTTTCTATAAAATGATCTTTTTAACCTACGAATTCGTGTATTTTTCTAAGTTACTATACGCTTTTCACCTGCAAAGTCTGCTGCTATTCGACACTATGTTGTTTCTATAGAACGACAAGAAGCTGTGATTTAAGAGCACGTTCGCTCTGCGGCCTCTGAACCTAAATAAATTAAACTCGCTCAATAATCGTAGCATAACCCTGACCTACGCCAATACACATCGTGACCAAAGCATACTTCTTATTTTGCTTATGCAACTCCAATGCTGCAGTTTGCAATATTCGAGTACCGGACATTCCTAGTGGATGACCAATCGCGATGGCTCCTCCATTTGGGTTGATCCGTGGATCGTCATCAGCTATCCCCCACTCTCGAGTACAAGCTAAGGCTTGCGCTGCAAAAGCCTCGTTGAGTTCGATGATATCCATGTCTTCCAATTTCAAACCAGCTTTTGCAAGTGCTTTGTTAGAGGCAAAGACAGGACCGATTCCCATAATACGTGGTTGCACTCCAGCAGTGGCTGAACTAACGATTCTCGCTAACGGTTTTAAATTGTATTTTTCAACGGCATCAGAAGAAGCAACTAACATGGCTGCGGCGCCATCGTTCAAACCAGAAGCATTCCCGGCAGTGACCGTTCCGCCATTTTCTGCCTTTTTAAAAGCAGGCCGAAGCTTACCTAAAATTTCTGTAGTAGTACTTGCACGTATGAATTCATCCTGATCAAAAACGATCGGTTCTTTTCTTCTTTGCGGAATACTAACCGCGACAATCTCTTCAGCAAGACGACCAGAAGCCTGAGCCGCTGCTGCTTTTTGTTGAGACCAAGCCGCAAAACTATCTTGATCTTCTCTGTTTATTTTATACAGCTCAGCTAAATTTTCTGCCGTACTTCCCATTCCTTCATCGCCATACATCGCTTTCATTTTTGGATTGACAAAACGCCAACCGAAAGAGGAGTCGTGCATTTGAGCATCGCGACCAAACGGTTTAGATGTTTTTGAAATGACCCATGGGCCACGAGTCATGTTTTCTACTCCTCCCGAAATAAAAAGATCGCCATCTCCTGTTTGGATCGCTCGGTGTGCATGAATGACAGATGACATTCCTGAAGAGCACAATCGGTTCACTGTTTCTCCGGGTACCGTCCAAGGCAAACCTGCCAAAAGCAAACACATCCGAGCTACATTTCTGTTGTCTTCTCCTGCTTGATTCGCACAACCCATAATGACATCATCAATGGCCGATGGCTCAACAGTAGCATTACGTTTCATTAATTCACTAATAACGAGCGCTCCTAAATCGTCTGTTCGGATGGTGGAAAGGGAGCCGGTAAATTTTGCTATTGGTGTACGAATAGCATCTATGATAAAAGATTCTTTCATTGTGACTGTTTAATGATTCTTTGACGAATTCGGTGTTTTATAGTTCCTCAAATGAATTTCCACCACTCTCTCCGTTGCACTACGGTCGTTTATGAAAATATTTTTTAGTAACCACATCCTCCTCCCTAAAGGGCGGACAGCTTTGTCAAAGAAGGGTTATTAAGTTGAGATCGAATAGTTTAATTCTACTACGCCTGAGTCCCAACTTTTGGTATGATTCAATTTTAATGGTATATCGTTTTTCAATACAGGCAATAATGGAATTCCTTCGCCAATAAGTATTACACGAAAAAGAACTTCGCCAACGAGTTTATGCTCTAATAAAAAGGTAATGATTTCGCCTCCTCCGACTAGCCAGATGCCTTCTTCTTGTTCTTTTAATTGCTGCACAAAGGACGGAATATCTTTGCTAGTAAAGGTCACGTTTTCGTCCTTTTTTAACTGCTGTCTCCTGAACAGATATGCACTCTCTTAATTATTCCTCCAGCCAGTTCTTGCTGGTTCTGTAAACCGTTCCTTTAAAAAGAGCCACAGTTGTTCCTTCTAAGGTAGTAACTTTTACAGAATAAATGGCGAGCTTATGGGTTTCACTCTCTTGTTTTGCTTCTGCCCGAATGACCTCACCCACTTTTAAAGACTGTGTATGTGAAATTCCGGTTTCAATGGAGACTGATTTTCGGCCAGTAGAGTTGGAAGCAAACGCGAAGGCACTATCTGCAAAAGAAAAAGTGATGCCGCCATGTGCTATTTTAAAGCCATTGGTCATCTCTGGTCTAATTGTCATTTCTAACAAGGCGCTTCCATGATCAACGTCTAAGATTTTGATGCCCAGCCATTGACTGAATGCATCTTTATCGAACATTTCTTTTTGAGCAATTTGGTAGGCTTTTTCTTTGGGTGTCATTTTTTATTTTTGAAGTTATTCCTCTCCGTAAAACGTTTTCCCATCTCTCGCCATCCTCCTCAGCAAAGGACTGCATCTATACCGATCCTCCAAATATTCCTTATGCAATCGATCCATTCGTTTTACACATTTCTTGATTCCAATTTCATCTGCCCACACTAACAATGCTTTTGGATAATTTACTCCTTTGGTCATTGCCAGATCAATATCATCTCGGGAAGCGACATTCAAAGAACAGGCATCTGCTGCTTCATTGATCAACATCGCAACTACCCGAGCTACTATTTTTTTACCCAATTTTTTATCTTTATTAGGTTCTTGTTTTACTGCGCCTTCGCTATAATCGTAATAACCTTTGCCCGACTTTCTTCCGAGGTAACCCGCTTCTGATAAACGCTTTTGTGTAAAGGCAGGTTTGTAACGAGGGTCGTAGTAGAAAGACTTGAAGACGGTTTCGGTAACGGCATAGTTTACATCATTTCCGATATAATCCATCAAGGTGAAGGGGCCCATTCTGAAACCGGCTAATTCCGTCATTGCCCAATCTATGGTTGCTATATCTGCGATGCCTTCTTCATAAATCCGAAGTGCCTCTCCGTAGAAAGGACGCGCGACCCTATTGACGATAAAACCAGGAGTGTCTTTAGCAATAACAGTTAGTTTACCCCAACTATCAATTGTCTTTTTAGCTTCTGCCAACACCTTGTTATCTGTTTGGATAGCTGGAATAATTTCTACCAACTTCATCAAAGGTGCCGGATTGAAAAAATGAATCCCTAAAACTCTGGAAGGCTTTTCACAGGCTGCAGCTATAGAGGCCACCGACAAGGAAGATGTATTTGTAGCCAAAATACAACTGTCGGAAACAAGAGCTTCTAAGTCAGTAAAGACTTTTTTCTTAATATCTAATCTTTCGATAATTGCCTCAATAACTAAATCGCAATCTTTAAAGGATGAGAATTCATCAATTCTGTAGATCCGTCCAAAAATGGCTTTCGCTGTAGCGTCATCCATTCTGCCTTTCTCTACCAATCGATTTAAAACTTTCTGTAACTTTTCGCCGCTCTTTTCCAGTGCCTCTTTATTGGTATCAAATAACAATACCTCATGCCCTGCTGTAGCTGCCACTTGAGCAATTCCGCTTCCCATGGCACCTGCGCCTATGATTCCTATTTTTTTCATTGTATTAATTTAGCTTTTACTAAACGTAAAGTAAAATAAGTATTGAGTGTTTTTCGGGACTTCATGCGTTCCACATTTTATGTTAGAAAAACCACAAAGGACCTATCGCAAATGAAAACCAAAATTTCAATCAAAATCAAAACCCAAGATGCAAGGCACTGTGCTTTCATCTGAAACTTTGATTTTTCAGCAAATTGCTATACAATTGTAATACAAAGAGCACGAAGTTTTTATAAAGTATTAAATGAAATGCTTTAGCGTTTGTGAACCTTTGTAATTTTATAAACTGTGCCGTAAGGCAAAATCCCAATACATTAAGCTCCTTTAAAGTTTGGTTTTCTTTTTTCTAAAAATGCACCAACTCCTTCATTATAGTCCTCGGTATGTGCAGCTGCGGTTTGCAATTGTTCTTCGATCCCGAGTTGTGTTTCCAAATCATTGTGTGTTGAGTAATTCAGTGCACGCTTTGTTAGGCCAAGACCACGCGTTGGCATGGCTGCTAATTTTGCAGCGAGTGCTTTACTTTCTGCTACAAATTTATCATTTGGAAACACCTTGTAAATCATACCTAGTTTTTCTGCATCTTCAGCAGATACTTTATCCCCCAACATCATGAGTGCGGTGGCTTTCTGCATTCCAATTAGTCTAGGCAAATAGTAGGTTCCTCCGGTGTCAGGAATCAATCCGATTTTGCTGAAGGCCTGAATAAAGGAAGCCGATTCTGTAGCTACTACTATATCGCAACAAAGAGCGAGGTTCGCTCCTGCTCCTGCTGCTACACCATTGACTGCGGCCACTACTGGTTTTTCTATGTTTCTAATTTTTAAAACAATTGGATTGTAATGTTCTGCCACAATGCTTTCGATTTCCAAACCATTGTCTTCATCTATTACTTCCTGCAAATCTTGTCCCGCGCAAAAAGCTTTCCCCGTTCCTGTGATGTAAATGCATCGTACTTCAGGATTGGTTTCACATTCTTTGAGTCGCTCTTGAATAGCAAGTGCCATCTCTTGGTTACAACTATTGTATTTGTCAGGTCTATTAAGGGTGAAGTAGGCTACGCCATTTTCTATTTCAAATTGTAGAGCGCTCATATTTGATTTGTGTTAAGTTTATTTAAGAATGGTGCAAATGTAGAAAAACATTAGTGGCATTTAAAATAGTCAAAGGGTTCCAAGCAGTCGAGACATTTGAATAATGACTTACAGGCGGTGGAACCAAATTGGCTGATGATTTTTGTATTGGTAGATCCACACTGTGGGCACTCAATGTTGGCTTCTTCGCCGAGGAGCGCAGCCTTATTTACGGTGCCTATAGGTGGGGCTATTCCGTATGCTTTGAGTTTTCGTTTTCCTTCCTCGGTGAGCCAATCAGTAGTCCAAGCCGGAGCTAGAACGGTGGTTACCAATATATTGTTATAACCTGCGCTTTGCAATGCTGATTTTATATTGACTTCGATCATATCCATCGCGGGGCAGCCTGAATAGGTTGGGGTGATGATGACTTCTATATGTTCCTTCTCTCCGATTTTCACATCTCGGATAATGCCGAGGTCTTCAATAGTGAGCACTGGTATTTCCGGATCAGGAACTTCTTGGAGGATTTGGAGAATGTTTTCTTTTGTCATTATTTTCTGTATGAATGATAATATCAAAGGTTGATGGTGATACTAAATGAACTTACTTGGGGTGTATCGGAAGTTTGCCTATGGTTATTGACTAAACTTACCTATCGCGATTTTTAATCATACAGAGGCCACAGAGCGATCGTAAAATAACGCAAGCCTACCACTCAGCCCCAGGATGCACCCGCTGCAAATACTGCAACTCCGCCAGCAAATATCCCATCTGCTCACTATGCACCCCTTGCTTGCCACCACGACGCGTCCAAGCTTTTGATTCCGGCTGCACCAAAGTAGCCTCCGATAAAACGGCAGCAACCTTTGCCTCCCACAACGCCTTCACCACATTCAAATCAACTCCAACGCCAGCAGCAATCATAGTCTCATCTACTTTGTCCATGATGAAAAACTCTCCTGCAAAATCCCACAAGTTATCCAGCGCCGTTTGCATTTTTTGATGACTCAATTCTGTGCCATCACCCAGACGCAACATCCACTCCGAAGAAAAACGTAAGTGATATGTTATTTCCTTTAGCGATTTCACAGCGACAGCCGCCAACTGTTCATCTTTACTATCGGCCAATGTCTGGTAAAAATAAAAATTATAGACATCATGCAAAAATTGCCTAACAATAGTATTACCGAAACCACCATTAGGTTCTTCCAGTATAAGGAGGTTCTTGTATTCGTAGACTTCACGAAGATAAGCCAAGTCATCTTCCGTTCGACCTTGGTCTTCTATTTTCGCAGCGTATTGATAAAGGCTCCGAGATTGACCTACGAAATCGAGGGCAATATTAGTGATGGCCATGTCCTGTTCGAGGATTGGGCCGTGGCCGCACCACTCGGACAAACGATGGCCAAGGATCAACGCATTGTCAGCCAAACGCAAGGTATATTCGAATAAAGCTTCTTGATTAGTCATTTACATGTGTTTTAATTCGTCAGGCAAATCGTAGAATGTTGGATGGCGATAGACTTTGTCATTCGCAGGATCATAGAGCGAATCTGCTTCGTCAGGACTAGAAGCGGTGACGTCTTTTGATTCGACCGCCCAGATGCTTATGCCTTCACTGCGACGAGTATAGACATCTCGTGCATTTTCAATTGCCATAGTTGCATCAGCGGCATGGAGACTTCCCACATGTTTGTGATGAAGGCCTTGTTTACTTCTTATGAATATTTCCCAAAGGGGCCAGTTCTTTTTCATTGTATTTGTTTTGTCCGGGAGTTGCTACTCCCGGTTAATGTAGGGTCGACTCTTCCAGAGTCTTATGCATGGAAATTTATTATACCTTAGGCTACTTTTTTACTTCTTTTCGCCTTTTTTTCTGCGTAAGCCATTGCTGCTTCCCGAACCCACTCTCCTTCGTTGTAGGCCTTATTCCTCGCTACCAAACGTTCCTTATTACAAGGTCCGTCTCCTTTTACTACAGACCAGAATTCATCCCAGTCTATTTCTCCATAGTCGAAGTGGCCACGTTCTTCATTCCATTTCATATCTGGATCAGGCAAAGTAACGTTAAGCACTTTGGCTTGCTCGTAGGCAACGTCTACAAACTTCTGACGGAGTTCGTCATTGGTAAAACGCTTGATTTTCCAATTCATGGATTGAGCGGTATGCGGAGAATCTCCGTCGGGAGGACCGAACATCATCATGGAAGGCCACCACCATCGGTTGACAGATTCCTGGAGCATTTTCTTTTGAGCAGGTGTTCCTTTACTCAAGTTCAACAGAATTTCAAAACCTTGTCTTTGGTGGAAACTTTCTTCTTTACAAACCCGCACCATTGCTCTTGCATAAGGCCCGTAGGAACAACGGCATAGCGGCACTTGGTTCATAATGGCCGCGCCATCTACCAACCAACCTACAGATCCTATATCTGCCCAGGTGAGTGTTGGATAGTTGAATATACTGGAATATTTTGCTCGGCCATCGTTAAGCTGAGCGAAAAGTTCATCACGCTCTACTCCTAATGTTTCTGCTGCGGCATATAAATATAAACCATGACCCGCTTCGTCTTGTACTTTAGCCATCAGGCCAACTTTACGACGAAGTGAAGGAGCACGGGTAATCCAGTTTCCTTCTGGTAACATTCCAATAATTTCGGAATGAGCATGCTGAGAAATTTGGCGGATTAAAGTTTTGCGGTAAGCATCGGGCATCCAATCTTTGGGCTCGATTTTTATTTCCGCATCAATTTTTGCCTGAAATTTTTCTTCTTGTGTCATGATGTTTTTTTTTTAACTTTAACTATTAACTTTAACTTCCCACTATCGTAATTCTAGTGAATTTAAAAGTTAACTATTCTTTTTATAAATCTGGTACGACCTTGACATGGTCGAAAAACATTCTTTTCCTGTTCTAACCTCCTTTGGCCTCCATAAAACCAGTCCTCAATTCTCCAACCCTCCTAACAATAATAATACGATTTGTTCTTCTATCTGATTTGCATCAATTCCTTTATCCATTTTATGATAATTATAGACCCAGCGTAAGGCACTCAAAATCGTTTGCAAAGCCATTGAAGCATTTACTATTTTAAAAACACCATCTGCGACTCCTTGTTCAATGATCTTTAGAAAACGATCTTCATAATCTTTACGTAAGCTGAGAAATTCACTCAACTTCGGTTCTGTCAAATGTCGCCATTCGTCATTAAATACGGTGACTGAAGTGAGATCTGTCGTTGCAATTTGAACATGCAAACTAATGAGGGCTCTTATCTTTGCTTTGGGACTATTAAAAGTATTTTCAATTTTAGAAATTCCATCCAAAAACTGATGAGCGCTGTCAAAACAAATTTTCTGTAAAGCGGCTTCCTTAGAATCAATATGATTGTACAAACTAGATTTTTGCTTCAGCCCTACTCGCTTGGCTAAATCACTCATAGACGCAGCAGAGTAACCCTTGTCTCGAAACAAACGAGCGGCCTCTTCTATAATGATTTGTTTTTTTGTTTTTATTGACACTATTAAAATTAATTTACAAATGTATTGTTACGAATGGCTGTATTTTTTATTTACTTCGTATCAAAATCTACTACAATTCGCTCCGTTCTTGGGTGCGATTGACAAGTTAAAATAAATCCGGCAGCTACTTCTTCTGGCTCCAAAGCATAATTCACATCCATATCAACTTCTCCTTCTATTAATTTTGCCCGGCAAGTGCTACAAACGCCCCCCTTGCAAGCAAAGGGTAAATCAGCTCCCTGTTTTAAAGCAGCATCCAGTACATTTTCTCCGGCATAAGGTAGCGCAAATTCGAGGGCATCGCCATCCAAAATAATTTTCACCTTACTCTCTTTCGTAGGATCAAATGCTTTTTTCTTTGGCGCGGCTCCGGAAGCTGTTGGTCTTTTACCTGGAGCAGTAAATAATTCCAGATGTATTTTTTTATTATCCACTTCCATCTTTTGCAAGCCTTCTTGAATCGCTAACATCATAGGCTCGGGGCCACAGATGAAATATTCGTCTACCTCGTTTACATCAAAGAAATAGCGTGCATATTGCTGGGTTCTTTCGGCAGTAATGTATCCGTTGAATAACTCCCCCTCGATTTGTTCTTCACTAAAGATGTGGTGTACGATGAAGCGATCCATATATTTGTTCTTCATCGCTTCTATATCTTCATTGAAAATAATAGAATCAAAACCTCGGTTAGCATAAAACAAAGTGAAGGTACTCTCCTCCTCTACTTCCAAAACAGTTTTCAAAATAGACATGACCGGCGTGACACCGCTACCACCAGCAAAGCCGATGTAGTTCTTTTGTTGGCCTTTTTTTACTTCCGTAAAAAACCTCCCCATTGGCGTCATTATATCTAGGGTATCTCCGACTTTTAGAATTTGATTGGCAAAAGTAGAAAAGCGACCATCAGGCACCTGCTTAATGGCTACGCGCAATTCACCAGACAAAGGACTGACGCAAACGGAATAATTCCGACGCAGTTCTTCTCCGTTTATTTCTTTTTTAATGGTTAAATATTGTCCCTGTTTAAAAGCGTAATCTGCTTTTAACGTTTCGGGAACATCGAAGGCGATACTTACAGCATCAGCGGTTTCGCGACGAATGTCTTTTACCTGAAGAGAATGAAATTTGGGCATACTATTTTTTAACTTTAACTGTTAACCCTAACTATAACTTCCCACTATCGTACTAAATGGAGAAACCAAGGGGCTTAGTAGTTACACTCTTTGACGAATTCTATGGTTTTAGAACTCTTTGTCAGAGAAGATAGTTTATTTACAAAAAAAGAACGGTCGTTCGTTCGTTTGCAAATATAGCATGGAAAGAGCAGAAGTACAAGGGGAACAACAAAAAAAGTGCATGCCGAACGAATCAACATGCACTTCCCCCTTTAAAGGAGAGTCAGCTTTAATTACATAGTAGCCACAAAACGCATCAACTTACCCTTAAGGTTAGATGCTTTGTTCTTATGGAAGTTACCTTGTCTAGCCAAGCGATCTACCATGGATACTACTTTAGGCAAAAACTTTTGAGCTTCTGCTTTATCAGTCATTTCACGTAATTGCTTCATAGCAGTACGAGTAGACTTTTTATAGTAGCGATTGTGAATACGCTTCTTCTCGTCTTGACGAGCTCTTTTCTTTGATGATTTATGATTTGCCATATCTATAATATATATCTTTGTTTCTAATTATTGACTGAGCTACCGCCCAAATCGACCGCAAAAATAGTACTTTTATCTGTAAAGTAAAACTATTTCTAAAAAGTATTTCTACTATTTTGGTTTTTAGGGGGTTATTTGGCCTTCTAATAGCACTTTAATCGTCTAATTATAGGGGAGAACAGAGACAAATTCAAAAAGTAGCTTTTTCCATACTTTTAAAAATTTATAATTAGCTTGGTTCCATTCAGTGTCCCCAACAAGGTCTTAAAACGTCTCTAATTATCCATTTTTAAATCATTTAAAAAAAAGCTACGTAACTATCTGTACAACAAGTGCATAATACACGAAAATGAACGATATTTGCGCTGATTTAAATTATCCATAGTTTATCAAATTTTTATAACCCTACATCAAAGAAGAAATGGCTGATTATTCTTACGTTTTTAACGCACATCCCACCTTCATAGAATCCATGTACAAGAAATACCTCGAGGACCCAAGTTCTGTTGAGGATGGTTGGAGAACTTTCTTTCAAGGATTCGATTTTGCTGCTCAATCAAAAAATGGGCACCCTAACGAAAAAAACGGTAGTAGTACTAATGGAACTGCTACTAAGGGCACTTCTGCTAGCGCTACCGAGATGGAAAAAGAATTTGGCGTGATGTCCATCATACATGGCTTCCGAACCAGAGGGCACCTCTTATCAGATACCAATCCAATACGAAGTCGAAGAGACCGCGCTCCTCATCTGGACCTTGACGATTATAACTTGACTGAAAGCGACAAGAACAAGGTTTTTACTGCTGGAGAAGAGCTGGGCCTAAAAGGAGCAACTCTTCAAGAGATCCTGGATCGATTGAATTTAATTTATTCAGGTAAAATTGGCTTTGAATACGCCCACATTGAAAATAGAGAAAAGCGGATGTGGCTTCGAAATAAAATTGAAGGCCGAAACATCAATGATGATTACGGACTGAGCATCGATAAAAAGAAAAGGATATTAAAAAAACTAAATGGTGCCGTCGGCTTCGAGCAGTTTCTACATACCAAGTATATCGGTCAGAAAAGATTTTCCCTAGAGGGTGGTGAAACGACTATTGCGGCATTGGACGCCATCATTAATAAAGGGACAGATGACAAAGTAGTAGAAGTGGTTATCGGAATGGCGCACAGAGGAAGACTTAATGTCCTGGCCAATATCATGGGTAAAACCTATGAGCAAGTTTTTAATGAGTTTGAAGGGACTGCCATCCCCAACCTTAGCTTCGGTGACGGAGATGTAAAATACCACCGGGGTTTTTCTTCTCAGGTTGAAACAAGCAGTGGCAAAACCGTTCACCTAAAATTGGCTCCGAATCCTTCTCACCTTGAATCAGTTAATACTGTCGTGCAAGGGTTCTCTAGAGCAAAAGCAGACATATTGTATGGTAGCGATTATGATAAAATCCTTCCTATTCTTATTCATGGAGATGCAGCGGTAGTCGGACAGGGCATTGTATACGAGGCTGTTCAAATGAGTCAACTGGAAGGTTACTTCGTAGGCGGTACTATTCATTTTGTCATTAATAATCAGATTGGGTTTACCACTGACTTTGACGATGCGCGTTCTTCCACTTATTGTACCGCACCAGCGAGTCTAGTACAAGCTCCGGTTTTCCATGTCAATGGAGATGATCCGGAAGCGGTCGTATTCGCAGTTGAATTGGCTACGGAATATCGTCAAAAATTCAACAACGATGTTTTCATCGATATGGTCTGCTACCGTAAGCATGGACACAATGAAGGAGACGATCCGGAATTCACTCAACCAGAGATGTATACCTTCATTAAGAATCATGACAATCCGAGAAAAATATATTCCGACATATTAATTGCCCGTGGCGATGTGGATCAGCAAATGGCAGAAAACCTAGGAAACGAATTTTGGGCTGGCTTACAGGCTCGCTTGGATTTAGTGAAACAAAACCCACTCCCTTACGAATATCAGGATCCGGAAAAAGCTTGGTCTGCCTTGAAAAAAACGACGACAGCAGTGGACTTCCTGACTAGTCCTTCTACAGGCGTCAATAAAACTACTGTTGACAAAATAGTAGACCACTTAATGACTATTCCTGAGAATTTCAACCCATTGGGAAAGGTCAATCGCTTGTTAAAGGGAAAGCGAAAGTTACTGGACAAAAACCAACTGGACTGGGCAATGTCAGAATTACTGGCCTACGGGAGTATCCTGTTAGACGGAAACGATGTTCGTATGAGCGGGCAGGATGTAAAACGTGGTACTTTCTCTCACAGGCATGCAGTACTAACTGATGTAAAAACGAATGAACAATATAATCGTTTAAATAGTGTCGAAGAAAAACAAGGTAAATTCCGAATTTTTAATTCTCTCTTATCGGAATTTGCTGTTTTGGGATTTGAATATGGATATGCAATGGCCTCTCCGAATACGTTAGTCATCTGGGAAGCACAGTTTGGTGACTTCTACAATGGCGCCCAAACAATCGTGGATCAATACATCACTGCCGGAGAATCAAAATGGCAGCGTATGAATGGTCTGGTAATGTTGCTTCCTCACGGTTATGAAGGCCAAGGACCGGAGCACTCCAGCGCTCGCTTGGAACGCTTTTTACAACAGTGTGCGGAGAACAATATTAGTGTTACTAACATTACTACTCCGGCAAATTTCTTCCACGCTTTGCGTCGCCAGTTGGCACGACCTTTCCGTAAGCCGTTGGTTAATATGTCTCCTAAGTCTTTATTGCGTCATCCAATGTGCGTATCGGACTTAAGTGCTTTTGAGGCAAACGATAACAATACTTTCAAGGAATATTACGATGATGCAGAAATAACGACAGCTGCACAGGTGAAGAAAGTGAAAACGGCTTTATTCTGTAGTGGTAAAGTTTATTACGACTTGCTAAAACGGAAACAGGAAGGCAAACGCGATGACGTAGCCATCATCCGTATCGAGCAACTCTATCCTTTCCCGAAAAAGCAGATGGATGCCCTTCTAGGCAAATACAAAGACGCTAAAACATGTTGGGTACAGGAAGAGCCTCAGAACATGGGTGCTTGGGGATATATTCTCTCCATCTACCCTTCTGCCTTTGAGGTGATTTCTAGAAAGCCGAGTGCTTCACCTGCTTCTGGATTTAAGAAGGTTTCTGATGAGCAGCAGCAAGAAATTGTGGATAAGTCTTTTGGGGCTGCTTAGTATGTGAAAATACTGTTATAAAAATGTCTTCAGAGTTTATACTTTGAAGACATTTTTTTATTCACATCAAATATATCAATCAATATTTTTTTT
>JBLHRR010000030.1:0-41654 GCA_047626155.1 Saprospiraceae bacterium
CGTAAATAAGAATTCAAAATATGAGATATTAAAAGTAAAAAACTGATGATAACAAGAGCTCTACATCCATAGCTGCGAAAACCCCTCAATTATAGTGTTCGCAGCTATGGTGCAGAGCCATGCGTTAGCAAAAATTAAATCTCCAATAAAACGATATGAAAAATATTTATTTAATAATAATATGTTCTTTTTTTATACTCTTTAGCTGTAAAAAAGAAGAATTAGAAATTATAGGCATAACAGAAGAATTTACGATTAAATCAATGATTATAAATGACGATTATCCAATTTTTGTTTTTTTGCCCTCGAATTATAATCCCAACGAGCCAAATCAACTAATAATAGGGCTTGATGGTGAATTTAGGTTTGACGATATAGCGAATATTATTTCTGAAAAGTCGCAGAATGGAAGTATCCCTCCCTGTATTTTTGTGGCTGTTGGAAATTCAGAAGAAAGAAACCGGGACTATACGCCTACAAAATATGAATATGGAGAAGGGGGTGCTGAAAATTATTATCATTTTTTAAAAAATGAATTAATTCCAGAGCTTGAATCTAAATACAGCATCGACACCTTGAACACCAAAACCTTAATTGGAAATTCCTTCGGCGGGCTTTTTACCAATTATGCGATGTTTCAAAACAGAATTGACAATCCTTTCAATAAATTCATTTCTGTTGGTTGTTCCTTTTGGTTTGACTCAGGAGTGATTTTTGAATACGAAGAGAATTATTCCCTAAATCATTCTGATTTAAATGCGAAATACTATTCAGGCATGGGAACATTGGAAGGTGGTATAAACCTTGGCTCATTTAATGAAATGAATGATAGATTAAAAAACAGGCATTATTCTCATCTTCTAATGCAAACAGAATTCTTGGAAAAACATGGCCATACGGGTGCCGCTACAATTGGATTTAAAAATGGATTAAATTATGTATTTACAAATTAAAACGTACAGCATATTTTTGGTATTGTGCACATTAGCATTGAATAATTTGTATGCACAAAAAGAAAATCAAAATTCTAATTCAGTTGAAATAGGATTTATTGTTGCGGGTAATGAAGCGATTTATTATGGTGGGTATGGTAAATTTACAATGCCTTTATCTCAAACAAAACACTATTTCACTTTAGGAGCTTCTCTAACCAGTTATTTTGACTTCAAAGGGGAGTCAACTAGTGAAGCTTACCTGAAAAATGATGTGGATATGAGAGTATTGCCAAATTTAGTTGCAGGTTATTCTTTAAATTTTAAAAAGTTTCAACTTAATCTTGAAATACCCATTGGTTTGAGCATTGCTATTACAAAGGGAACTTTAGTCAATGAAAAAATAGGATTTGAACGAGAATATTCAAACAAGGAAAGTTTTTTTAATTACGGTATTGCATTGGCTCCAAAGTATAAAATTAATGAGAAAAACTTAATTGGATTGTATGGATTCCTGCCTTTGGTATCAGATAAAGCTCAGTCCGGTTACCAATTTGGTGTTAACTGGACAATGATTTTCGGTAAAAACAATTAATCATAAGAATAACTTTTGCTAACATAAAATATAGTGCATTTGGCAGATAGTACTAAATATGAAGATAATAGGGATAAATAAATATAGTAGTAAATTGAAAGATTGAAGCATTGAAATGCCAAACGCACCATATTCAATCCGTTAGCAAGCAATCAGGAAGAGGAATCCTCCTTTTTAAATGAGGTGCTTCTAACACGGTATATACATCCATGCCGCGCGAAACTATTTGAGTGCTTTTTTGCGAAATTAAGCCGAGAGAAAAATCGTCAGAATGTCGCAAAAAAGCACTCAAAGCTAGACGCAGGAAGCGGCACGGTGCATATATAATCGTTCGACACAAGCGTGTGCTCTGAATGGAAAACAAACTATTGATTAAATCAAATAAGTATGTAGCCCAATGCTGTAATTAAGATGGAGGCAGGCCCTCCGTAGACGCCGTACAGGCGGAGTTTACAAATCACCTTAAGGTGCTGGAGAAGTGATTCTCTGGTATCGAGCGTTAAGGAAAAGGCTTGGTAAGACGAGTCAGATAAGAATAGAAAAGATGAATGAAAATGAACTACTGATGAAATGTCGAGAGAACGAACAATCTGTCCAAACTGCAATAAGCTTGTGTTTGCAGGATAAGGGTATAACGGGTGACCTGATTTACTGGTTATACGGCAGACGGCATATAGGTAGCATGAGTTCTATTCAGGCTTAATTATGGAACAGAGGAAGTCAACAATAGATGATAAAGGAAAGACACAAGAAGGGCAAACACCTTTGAGGTCAAATACTGATGCTATTGTTGATGGCGGATTCAACCGTAGTAGCAATGAAGACCCTGTAATGGGGTTGGAGCAAAGGGTTGGAATTATACAGCTGGAACTACCATTAACAACTTCTGTAAAAGGAAGGAGGACTAAGGGAGTGTCAGCAAAAGGAATACCGGTCACCAGATCAATGGTCTGGCAAGCCTACAAGAAAGTTAGGAAGAATAAAGGAAGTGGAGGTGTTGATGGAAAGAGTTTAAAAACTTACCAGCAGGACCAAGAAGACAACCTTTACAAACTATGGAACCGACTTACTTCTGGGAGTTACTTTCCAAAAGCGGTAAAGCAAGTATCGATACCAAAGAAAGATGGAGGCAAACGAAAGTTGGGTATACCAACAATCGACGACCGAATCGCACAACAAGTAATTAAAGATTATTTGGAGAAAAGATTCGAGAAGGAATTCCATGAAAACTCTTATGGGTACCGTCCTTTAAAAAGTGCGCATCAGGCAGTTCAGCAAGTACGTAAAAACGTATGGAAACGAGACTGGGTGATCGACATGGATATTAAAGGATTTTTTGACGAAGTATCACATGAACTTTTGATGAAAGCATTGCATAAACATGTTACCGAAAGGTGGGTGATTATGTACATCAAAAGATGGCTAGATTGCCCCATTGAAACGGAGTCAAAAGAAAAGATTTACCGTAGCGGAAAAGGAACGCCCCAAGGAGGTGTAATAAGTCCTCTGTTAGCAAACTTGTTCTTACATTATGTGTTTGACAAATGGCTCGAAAAGACTTATCCAAATCTTATGTTCGTAAGATATGCCGATGATATCATTGTGCATTGTCGAACAGAAAAAGAAGCGGAAAAGTACTAGAGAGCATCAAGAGTCGAATGGCATCATGTGAGTTAACTTTACATCCAGCAAAGACTAAAATTGTCTTTTGCAAGAAGCATAAAGCCAAGCCAGTTAAGAAAACCATTAAGTTTGACTTTCTAGGTTTCAGCTTTCAACCAAGGACTAGTTCCAATAAAAACGGAAAGATGTTTCTTGGATATGATTGCGCCATAAGTCAATCGAGTAAGAAGAAAATAATTACAGATATTCGATCAACAAAGTTCCAACGATGGACCAATAGAAGTATATCACAAATCGCTGAATTTTTCAATCCGAAAATAAGGGGATGGATAAACTACTTCGGAAAATTTAGGAAGCATAAATTGAATAGTGTTTTTTATATCTTTGAAAGAAGAATTATGGAATGGGCTCGTAGACGGTATAAACGTTTAGGGAAATCTTTCATCAAAGCGAGTAAATGGTTTTATAGATTTAGGGAAAACAACCCAAATCTGTTTGCTCACTGGGAAAGGGGTTTTCATAACGTGTAACTTTATGTATAATAAGAGCCCTATGATGGGAGACTATCACGTACGGTTCTGTGAGAGGCTTGAGGTGAAATTCCTCTTGCCTACTTGACAAGAAAAAATTGAACCCATAAATAGGAAATTATGAACAGAACTCTCGGATTATTGATTCTGGTATTAATTCTAAATTCTTGTAAAGGTCAAACGACAAAGAATGAAAATAAAATTGTTGGTGGTCCATGTGAAGATTGTGAAGCAGCCTTAGATTATAAACTACTAAATCTAAGTCCTAAATCTGTTGTTACCTTGACAGGATTTAACGAAACCAATCCGAAATTAAAAATAACAGGAACAGTTTACAAATCAGATGGAAAAACACCAGCTGAAAATGTAATTCTTTATATTTATCATACCAGTCGAGATGGTATTTACGAACCAAGCAATAATCCAATTGGATGGGAGAAACGACACGGAAAATTCAGAGGATGGCTGATAACGAATACAAATGGTGAATTTACATTTTATACTTTTAGACCAGCTCCATATCCTGAAGTTCAAGAATCTGAGCACATTCATATGTATGTAAAGGAACCTGATAAAATCCCTTACTACATCGACAACTTTATGTTTTTGGATGACCCAACTCTAAAACAGGAGGACATAGAATCGCAAAAGAATAGAGGAGGTTCGGGACTCATAAACCTTAAAGAACAAAATGGAATTCTTATAGGATATAGAGATATAATTTTAGGATTGAATATTCCAAACTATTTAGAATAAATAAAAAAGCCAGCAGGTAACAAAGTGGATATGATCAGTGCCTCCACAAGGTCGGCACCGTCACATCCACAACCGTTGCCATTAATTATGAAAAAAATGAAGTACATAACATTAACACTAGTGATTTTTATTATTATTAGTTGCAAGAATGAAAAGTCTGCGGACAAAAATTTAACTTCTGATAAATTTTATATGCCAGCAGAATATGAAAAACAAGATGCAGTCTGGTTAGGATGGTCAGATTATCCACCATATCAAAAACCGTTTTTAGATATTGCTAAAGCCTTATATCCAAAAATACCAATAAAGGTTATTTCAAATAATCAAGCTTCTTTAGAAAGATTAAAAGACACGTTGTCATCACTCAATTTAGATATAACCAAATTTCAGTTTAATATAATTCCAGACAACCGGTATTGGATGCGAGACCACGGAGCAACTTATGTTATCAACGGAAAAGGAGAAAAGAAGGTCGTAGATTTTGGTTGGACACTTTACGGCAACAAAGAATGGTTAGAAAACTATTATAAAGGAAATAAAGATAGTGTTGATATTTACTATAAACGAGCCTTGGGAAAAACTGGAATGGTTGATTCCATTATGGGAGCAGTTGAGAATTTAAAATCCATAAAGACTGATGTGAATATGGAAGGTGGTTCTATAGAAGTAAATGGCATAGGAACTTTAATACAATCGGAGTCTGTAACTTTTCAAAGAAACCCGGGTAAATCTAAACAGTATCTTGAATCCGAATTAAAACGTGTACTTGGAGTTTCAAATATAATTTGGCTCAAAAGCGGACTAGTAGAGGACGGTTTTTGGTGGAATAAAATATATGATAATTATTATGGTTGGGGAGTTTCAGGACACACAGATGAATTTGTTCGTTTTGTAAACGATTCTACAATTTTATTAGCTTGGGTAGATGAATCAGAGAAAGATTTGAATCCGATAAACAAATGGAACTATGAAAGGATGTCAGAGAATCTAAAAATTTTAGAAAATGCTAAAGACCAAAATGGAAAATCATTTAAAATCATAAAATTTCCGTTACCAGACCCAATCTATTTAAAAACTAAAGTAACTGAAACTGATAATAATTCGAGTGTTGACTTCAATGATTGGACAGTAGGGAAAAAATGGGGCCCAAATAAAAATGAATTGAAAGTTGGTGATTCTATAAACTGGGTCGCAGCATCAAGTTACTTAAATTATCTAGTGACAAATGATTTAGTTATAATGTCTACTTATACCGAACAAGGTTCATCAATTGAAAAAGAAGAACAAGCAAAGAAAATTATAAAAGAAGTTTTTCCAAATAGAGAACTGATACTTTTGGATGCGATGACCATAAATTATAATGGTGGAGGAATTCATTGTTCTACACAACAAGAACCAAGCGTGAAAAATAACTAATGGCAACACCGTATATAATTTATTGCTGGCTCTTTGCATACTTACGAAAGTCCTCGCGGACTTTCTAGGTCAGTAATTATTTACTAAATTAGGTCCTTGAAACACGCAACAAACCATATACAAACACGTTGTACACCATGAAAAAAGAAAAAAAACAGAATGCCAACAAATAGAAAAAGAGAATTAAAAATTTCTCTTCTATTCAAAACAAATTAGATTTTTAAAAAAAGTTTTTAAGTTCAAAAAAGAATCTCAAATTACGGCAAATAAGAAAAGAGATTTTATCATGGTCAAAAAAGAATTAAAAATCGAATAATAAAATTAGTTAGTAAACTTTGAATTACGAACATAGAAAAAGAAAAATATCATGGAAGTAAAAGAAAAAAAGAAAAATGGGTTAACATTGGCAATTGGAATTGGAGTCGGAATGATTTTGTATAAAGTGATTTTTGAAATACTATGGCCAATGATTTTTGATTAAAAAACCATCCTTTCTATTAATCGAATTTTAAAAGTCAAATAATAAAATTGCAAATTGGATTTTTAAAAAACGAAAGATAAAAAATGCTTCGAATTTAGTTCAGTTTTTAATTTTAAAAATCAGTTCTTCGTTTTGAGTAAATTGAAAAAAAAACACGGTGTACAACAATGTATATACGGTGCGACAAGTTAAGTCGCTTTTCAATACTGTTAGACCAATGATTAACAATAACCTTACATGCGTTAATCAAAATTGGATCTAACCTGATATATTACTATCAGTTTTCTACTCCGAGGTGCGTCGCTAGCAATGGCGGGGTGCTAAGCTCGGAGGACAACAAAGCTCACCTTACAATAAGTAAGATAAGTGGAAGCCGTGAGGCGGAAGCTAAAACTGCTAGTCTTTTGCGGTGTGAGGAAGCGGAACAAGTGGTAAGTGTAATGTTATGTAAATCACTTTAAGTCTCGTTATTTTGGAATGGCGGAAGAGACTAACCTTAGAATTCCGTTGTAAGGCAAGCTAAAACCGCCGTAGTCAAAAACGACAAGGGGTATGGTCATGGAGTTCGTGTACTCACCATGCGTAATCACTTTCTAGGATTTATTCTAGGATCGAAAACTCCCCCGGGATAAAGGTGAACACTAATCCACTTAGTGTTAGAAGCGGAACTTGGTAAGCCCGTATTTATCCACTTTGAGTGGTAGGAAGGGAGTAATTCCTTACGGAGTGGGTGCGGGTAAAGGATGCGAGAAGAAGCGAATGTCTCCTTGTAATGAGGGGGATAAACGTTGAGGTTTGTTTCGATGTAAGGAAGAAATAAATCGACATTACGTCCAGCGAAAGCTGTGCTGATTTCTGTCAGTCGAATGACTGGCAACGCAGGTACTCAATTACGAGAAAACTGTCTTAAATTTTTCACATGGGAAAGCAGAGGGTATGACCTGTTATCTACCAGCAATCTATACGATGGCAGGTCATAGTGCATCCATGTCCGAACAAACTGCATGGCAATTTATACGCTGGCAAAGAGTTGTGCATCGGGTTAAATACTTACAGTCACGTATCGTAAAGGCAGTAAAAGCGAAGCGATGGAATCTAGTCAAAATACTACAAAGTCTTTTGTCCAGCTCCTATGCTTCCAAACTTCTGGCGATCAGAAGAATCACGGAAAACAGCGGTAAACGAACCGCTGGTATTGATGGGCAACTTTGGAATACGCCCATAGCAAAGTATGAGGCAATTGCACAATTACAGTCACATGGTTACAAACCATCAGCTGTACGTCGAATCAAAATACCAAAGAGTAACGGAAAGCTCCGTCCTCTTGGAATCCCAACGATGCGAGACCGAGCCATGCAAACAATATATTTACATGGTCTTGACCCCGTATCAGAATCACTTGCCGATATTAATTCCTACGGCTTCCGAAAGTCTCGTTCATGCGCAGACGCTATAGCGAGATGCTTCAGTATCCTAGCGAAGAAGGACAGCCCCGTATGGGTTTTAGAAGGCGATATAAAAGGATGTTTTGACCATATTTCACATGAATGGATGTTGGAAAATATTCCAATGAATAAAACCATTCTGGAGAAGTGGCTAAAAGCGGGCTGTTTTGAAAAACGCACTTTCTTTCCAACCGAAAAAGGTACACCACAAGGTGCTATCATATCACCGACGCTTGCAAATATAGTGTTGGATGGAATGGAAAATGTAATCGACAAAGCGTGCAATGTAAAGCACTGGGGAAAGATAGAACCGAAACGTCGGATCAATCCCAATCATATACACCTCATCCGATATGCTGATGATTTTGTAATTACCTGTAGCGATAAATCGATACTCGAAAAAGCCATGAAACCTGCGATTGTAAGTTTTTTGTTAGAACGAGGGTTAGAATTACCTCCAGAAAAAACAATAATCACACATATCGACAAGGGCTTCGATTTTCTAGGACAAAATGTGAAGAAATACAATGGTAAATTACTCATCAAACCGTCAAAGAAAAACGTAAGCGTATTCCTTAATAAAGTTAAAGTTGCGATTAAAGAACGAACAGCCGCGCCTGCATTGGATGTTGTTAGAAAATTAGCACCAATGATTTGAGGTTGGGCGATGTATCATCGACATGTTGTTTCTAAAGAAGTTTTTCAAGACGTAGATAGTGCGATCTGGACAATGCTTTGGAAGTGGTCACGTCGTCGTCATAGGAAGAACAAGAATATGAGGTGGGTTAAGCAACGTTATTTTATTCGTCACAAAGGACGTGATTGGACCTTTTTCGCAAGAAACAAAATGGGAGGAATCGAAACCATTTTACGAGCGGGAGATATATCAATCATACGTCATCCAAAAATCAGGGGGCATGCAAATCCCTATGATAAAGAGGATGAGTTGTACTTTGAAAATCGAATAGGAAATAATATGCTTAATAAGTTGGACGGAAAGCATATGATGCGTTATCTTTATGATCGACAGAAAGGACTTTGCTTAGTGTGTAACAAAGGTATTACATTAGAAACAGGTTGGAACATTCATCATCTCCTTCCAAAACATTTAGGAGGGAAATGGATAAGGGGAAACTTGGTAATGCTACATCCCGTTTGTCACATACAAGTTCATCAAAATGACTCGGTGGCTGCTGCGCTGACAAAGGCGTTATGAGTGCTTGAGCCGTGTGCTGGGAAACTAGCATGCACGGTTCTGAAAGGGGAAAGAGGGTGAGAACCCTCTGACCTACTCGACTCCATGCTGGCAAGAGATCTAGGTACTATTCAATATCTAGGTAAGCAGTCAGTTTTGAGTTTCATTGAATTTTAGCGTCGCCAGCACTGCATGTACTCCCACATTATAACCAATTAGAAAAATAAAGAGATATTCACTTTGCAAGTAGAAATGAAAAATACAAGAATCAAATGTTACAAATGCATGAGGCCTTCAAGCACATGTATTTGTAAACACATTAGTCCTTTCCAGACTAAGACTCGTTTTATTATTCTTATGCATCCGAAGGAGTACAAAAAAGAAAAAAACGGAACGGGACATATGACTAAGCTTCAACTTGAAAATTCAGAAATTATAGTTGGTGTCGATTTTACCAATAATAACCGTGTAAATGAAATACTGACTAAAGAAAAAAGTTGTTCTTTTTTACTTTATCCGGGAAAAGATAATTTCAATTTATCGATAAGAAAAAGTTCAGAAATAAATTCATTTATGGGTAATAATCCACACATCTTCCTTCTCGATGGCACATGGCCCTGCGCCCGTAAAATGCTTAAACTAAGTAAGAACTTGCAAAAACTAAAAAGAGTGAGTTTTGATAATAAAATAAAATCAAAATTTATTATCAAGCAGCAGCCAGAATCTCTTTGTCTTAGTACTATTGAGTCAGTCTATACTGTCTTAAATTTACTTAAGGAAGGTGACTTAGAACAATGCGAGACGAAGGGTTTTCTTATTCCTTTTGAAAAAATGATTGAGTATCAAGTCGAATGTATTCTAAACCCCAATAATAAAAACTATCGTTCAACTGCGAACAGAGAGATTATTCCTAAGAACATGTACAAGGAAAATCCGGAAAGAAGTATTATTTTTGAACAAGAAAGTTAGATGTCTTTTTTGTGAATGTTAGTTGTTAAAGATACTGTTATTAAATTAAACGTATTAAACACCAAAGGGAATAAAATGAATACGAACGAATTTAAAAGCAAGGCGAAAATTGATCGAAAAAGGAAAGAGTTTATTTCTGATTATCCTTACAAAAAGTACATGGATTTTTATATTGAATAATGCCATTAATAAAAGGTAGACGGCGATGGCGAGAATAGTATCAAATGTAGTGCTATTTATAATAAGTAATTTAGAAATAGGTTTTAAAATAGCTGGACAAATAATATAACTAGGTATTGGATATCAATTTGTAATTGAGTTATAAAAGGATGACACCCCACCAGCAATGTGTCTTTGTTCATACGTTCTAAACGTCATACGGTATAGGCATGGACCGTTAGTAGTCACAAGCCTGAAAATAAAAATATGTAGTAAATCATTCCTATATAATCTATAGGTCTTGCAAAAGTAAAACATACTTTAGCTGAAAACCCAAGTCTTCATTTTCAAAAGTTCAGTAAAATCGTTATCTTATCAAAGTAACAAATAACAAATCATAAGTGACTGAAAAATAACTAATTATAGTGTCAGGGGCAAATGGGTCGGGAAAGACTACGTTTGCAATTCCGTACGTTAATGAAAAAGGATATGAATTCCTTAATGCTGATGAAATTGCGAAGCAACTAGAAGATCAAGGTGAAGCTAATGCAATGATAAAAGCAGGAAGGATTTTTTTTAAGCGACTAGATGCTAATATCAAAGATGAAATTAATTTCGTGATTGAAACTACTTTATCGGGTACTTACATAAATAAGGTGGCTCAAAAAGCAAAAAAAGAAGGATACAAAATTGTAATAATTTATATTTTTCTAGATGACGCTGATCTATGCGTACAAAGGGTTAGGACAAGAGTTATAAAAGGTGGTCATCATGTACCTGAAGAAGATATTATCAGAAGGTTCTATAGAAGCAAGGCAAATTTCTGGAATAATTTCACTCAATTATCTGATAAATGGTTAATGCTATACAACGGTGAAGATGGCTTCCAACAAGTAGCTTTAGGATTGGATGGAAGGTACTCAATAATTAATGAAATCTTATTTGAAAAATTTAAATCAATATCATAATGAAGAAAGTAATAAGATTAAACAGCGATAAAATTTATGCTGAATTAGCAAGGATAATAACCATTGCCAATAGTGCTGTAAAGAAAGCAAAAGAAGATAATGTAAAAATAGGAATACCTGATACCGTTTGGAAAACTTTTTCATGAAAGTAGGAATCTTAACAATGGTCTTACGATAACACAATAGTGGGAAGTTTAAGTTAACAGTTAAAGTTAATCATAATACCCCTCCTTCCGATTCACGGTATCCAAATTCCCCAAACGAAAACGAAAAGGAATCTTCATAGTCAAATCGAGTTTTAAATCTAGCGTACAGAAGAACCCCAGCTCGTTGAACTCGAGATAGCCAGGCGTTTGCTGCTGTTGCAGGAAGTAAGAAAACTCAGTTGTAGGCTTAGTGTTAAAACGATTGGACGAGCCCGACGGCTGATACTGATACGAAAGGCCTTTGTCCAGTTCTAAGTTAGGACGGAAGGCTTCCGTTTGCCGAAAGGTCTGCCAGTGTTGGAAAGAAAGTTGTGCTTGTGATAAGTTAGGTGTGAAAAATAAAAGAAGAATAAATGTAGCCTTTATCCCAAAATGTTGCTGCGCATAGAAGCGCTCCTTTAGTAGTTGGAGACTAGCAAAAAGGAAAAGCAAAATTTTGGGATAAAGAGCTAAAGTATTATTCTTCCTCCTCCGAAGCAATGTTTGATTCAGGATCGAGATTTTGATATTTAGATTTTTTTGAGCCTTCATAGAGGTCAAATTTAAGAAATCTACACTCCATAGCACCATTTTGCAATGGTATTTTTTTGGAAGCACGGAGACCTATACGCTTGATTGCCTCTGCATTAGAGGAAATCAACCAAGCTTCGTAGCCCTTGAATTCCTGCTTAAATTGATCGCCAATCATACTGTAGAACTCCAGGATGTCTTCCTCCTTCAAACGCTCATCATAAGGCGGATTGGTTATTAAAATCCCTTTTTCTTCAGGTGCTTCCAGTCGCTGAAACTTCATCCGCTTGATCTCCACATAATCCGACATCCCTGCAGTATCCAAGTTTCGCTCTGCCATTCTCACCGTCTTAAAGTCCGAATCAAAGCCCAGAATCGGATGGCTTGGCTTTTTGATCTTTGCCTTCGCCTCTGCCAATACCTCGTCCCAGGTTTTTTGATTGAAATTTTTCCATTTCTGAAAACCAAAACGTTCCCGGTTCCAGCCCGCCGGCGTATTACTTGCTATCATAGCAGCTTCCGCCAAAAGCGTTCCCGAACCACACATCGGATCTATAAAAAGAGAATCGCCCTTCCAGCCAGTCAGCATGATCATACCTGCCGCCAAAACCTCATTGATCGGAGCATCACCCACCTCTCTTCGATATCCACGCATGTGCAAAGAATCGCCGCTACTGTCATAAGCCAAATTCACCTCATCCTCATAAATATGAACATTCAGTCGCAAATCCGGAGAAACCGTATTTACATTAGGTCGCTTATCAAAACGATCCCGAAACTGATCTACAATTGCATCTTTGGTTTTCAAACCCGCATATTTCGAGTGTCTGAAATAACGCGAATGTGCTACCGAGTCAATGGCAAAAGTATGCTTCAAGGTCAGGTGTTGCGACCAGTTGATGCGCTGCACTTCATGATACAATTCATCCTCATTCCTAGCCTGGAAATGCCAAAAAGGTTTCAGTATCCGGATAGCCGTTCGCAACTCCAAGTTGGCGCGATACAGCATTTTTAGATCTCCTTTAAAAGAAGCACCTCTAAGTAAAGGCTTAATATCTTCCGCGCCCAATCCTTCCAACTCTTGGATCAAAAGCGTCTCCAATCCCATTAGGGTTTTTACAACGTAGGTCTCTTTTTCTTTGGCTAAGTTTCTCAATTTATTATTTTTTATAACAATGTAAATACGTAAAAGGGCTATTAAGTTGTTTTCACAAAAAACGAATTCTATTCCTGCGCACTCTGCTTGATTAAAATTGCGATATGGTGTATTTGCTTCAGGTAGAGCGCGCAGAGGTGATTCGTAAAAATACGCGCGTTCGCTCTGTGTTCTCTGTGTGATTAAAAAAACGTATTGGTACTTTAGCTCTGCGCACTCTGCGGCCTCTGCGTGATTTAAAAAAAACGCAAGGTGCGTAAAGCGCGAATAACCTCATGCAAGAAGCGTGAGCAACGCGTCTAAATTGCTCTAATGCTCCCTCGGCGCCAACTGCTTATTAAACTGCGCTTCAATCACTCCAGGCATTTTCTTCACCTGACTCAACATTCTTCCCGGATTCACTCGAATCGTATCAAAAGTCAATACATACATATCCAAATTAGGCGCAACTCTTTTTTTGATGCTGATGCCAAACTGCTTTTTGCTTTCGACAGCAGCTTCCACATCCGTCCCCTTTTCAAATTTCGCAATGATTTCATTTTTGATAAAATGAGAAGGCAATTTATTCACGTCCTGTGTAGGATGATCTTTTATTTTTTCCCAACCTTCTTCGTTCTCTGCAATTTCGGCTAGCGTTTTTTCAATCTCCAACAAAGCGGCAGGTCTTACATGATCGCCTCGTACTATTTTAGAAGTATCCTTACGGAATTGAGTGATGATGATTTTAGGTGTATCTGCCAATTTACTAATATAACGATCCTCCATTTCCCAGAAATTAGCAGCATTCAATCGCATAAGGATATCGGCCACCTGTTCCGTTGGGATTTCCTTAGTGTAGGTTCCCATTCTCTTGACATTGGCTTGGCCTACGTATTCTGCTTTTCCATTATTATAAAGCGTTAATGAATAGACAGGGCATTTGCCAAAACATGGGTTATTCGTCAATTTGACTACCCGCATTACCTCCGATGTCTCCATTTCCGGCAAGGAAGCTTTGTTTTTGCGATTGCAATCCTGAGCTAAAAAGACAGTCAATAAAAGAATAAAAGAGAGTAATTTCATGATAGTTTGTATTTTGGCGTAAGATAGGAATTTTGGACAGTAAGAACGAAGGTTAGGGTAGACCACTGCAATCTTTTAGTTAAAGCTATTCTACAGCAACGGCGCAAAGAGCGCTACGGTTTTTTGAGTAAAAGAGAGTCTAATGTTGCGCTCGTAGCGCCGTTGCAGTGGAAAGTATAATTTGGGGAACGCCAATTTGCTATGTTTTTACTAGCGTTTATGTCTGGAAATTTTGTAAAGGAATCAAATAGAGGTCTTCAAAGTAACCGAGGAACGCACGGAACCTAATAGCCTTAGCTATTAAGGAGAGTACGTGACGAAAGTTGGTTTGAAAAGATCATTTGAGCTCTATACTAAATCTCTAGTCATAAACTCTACTAACTGAAATCAAAATAATTAAATGAAAAACATAATCCCCTGTGGAGCCTTCTTCCCAAAATCAGCCAGCGGTTACCTGCTGAATCCCTGCTCCCATCAACTGGTAGATCAGCGCTATTTACCCATGTTAAAAGAAATCATAAAAGCATATATCGATCAGGAAGGTGCCAAGCTCCATAGCGTTTATCTTCGAGGCTCAGTACCACGAGGGATGGCCATGGGAACCTGCGACCTAGACACCTTCGCTCTGATTTTTACAGAAACAGACCGCTGGCGAAAACCAGAATGGGCAGATGGCGTGCAGGAAGTATTAAAAAAAGAATATCCATTCGTTTCAGAAACGGAACTGATTGTAGCCAGTTATGGCCCGGTGTTGAGGAGTCAATCAAAGGAATCAGATACTACATCAGCCAATACCAACCCGAACCTAGCGATGATGATCAAAACGCAATCAATCTGCTTGTATGGGAATGACATTAGTCCAAAGCTGCCCATGTATCGGCCAGATGTAAGTATGATGTTAAGTTACCTTTGGCTAGCAGATGATTTAAAAGATTTTAATGAAAATAAGAAAGACGAAACGAAACAGCGAGACGTACGGAGAGTGATTTTAAAAACATTGATAAGAAGTGGTTTTGAACTAGTGATGTCACGTATCCAACAATATACACCCGACTTGTATTTATGCTATCGAAGCTTCGCGGATTTCTATCCGAAAGAAGGGGAGTGGATGCGTCAAATACTGGAGGCTTATTTAAATGTGGAAGAGGTAGAAGTGAAGGAGGTAGATGGAATGGTGAATGAATTAGGGTCCTGGATGATAGCGGAGTTTAAGAGGTCAATGTAAAAAAAGAACCTTTTGGAATCGGAGGCCTTCATCCTCTCGAAAAAAAAATACCACGGAATATGAGTGTTGAATCTAAGACATTTCTTTATTTTACGAATTAAGGGAATAGGCTGCAGGGCTAAGATTCCAAAACATGGGGCAATTCGCCCCATGGGGAATACACGTATTGAGTGCCAGGCTGCATGCCTGAGATTCCCTGATATAATTCGATACTAAGCATAAAACCCATAGCACTTAATCCCAAAACGCTCCACTCCACACGTACTCAAGCATTTGAAGTTAAGCTTAATATTGCAATTGACTTTACATTTCCCAACAACACTAACCAAATTTCCCCCCGTAAAATCAGCGATTTTTAGTATTATTGCACTTGGTATGTATACGAACAAAATTTAATAGTCATATTATACCTCTAATAAATTCATTTTCAAATAGTTAGTCCATAAAAATGAAAAAAACGATACTTACAATCCTGAGCCTATCTTTCCTCTTTTCTGTGGTTTTGACCGCACAATCCACCTTGCCAACTGTAAAGGATACGGCACAAGCGGTTAAAGCAGAAACAAAAGATTTCTACGACATCAACACGATTCGCGAACTTCGCTTGACGTTTTCTCAAAAAAATTGGGAAGATAAACTCGATTCTTTGCGCCTTTACGGAAACGGATCCCTACTAGGTAATGCGGCAATTGATGGAAAAAAATACAAAGATGTCGGTATCCGATACCGCGGAAGCAAATCCTTCACCACTGGTGGGAAACGAAATGCTTTCCACATTAAAATGAACTTCATCAACAAAAATCAGAACCACGAAGGCTATAAAACCCTCAAGTTGTCAAACGCACTTCGTGACCCAAGTATGATTCGAGAAGTGATGGCTTACCATATCGCGGGTCAATATATGCCTGCGCCAAAAGCGAACTACGTGAAGTTGTTTATCAATGACAATTATATCGGATTGTTCGTCAACATAGAATCTATAGATGATAACTTCCTGGAAAGTAACTATGGTTCTAGTGACAACACTTTTTTGAAATGCTCACCAGACATGATGAGTGATGGAAAACCAGCAGAAGGCTGTAAAAACAAAATATATGCATCCCTGGAATACGAATCGGGTGCACAGTGTTATACTGCTAATTATGAATTGAAATCAAAAGATGGTTGGGACGACCTAATCAACTTGACAAAAGTTTTAAAGGATGAACCTAAGTCAATTGAAAAAGTACTCAACATAGATGAAACGCTTTGGATGCTTGCACTGAATAATGTATTGGTTAACCTAAGCAGTTACTCCGGTCAATATAGCCAGAACTACTACTTATACAAAAGTGACGATGGCCGTTTTCATCCAGTGATGTGGGACTTGAATCTTGCATTTGGTAGCTTCAAAAATACAGGCTTCGGTTCTGACCTGAAGCTGAAAGGGCTACAAAACCTAGACCCTTTATTGCACGAAAACAGTGTTGAGAAACCGTTGATCTCTCAATTGTTGAAAAACCCTTACTACAAGAAGATATACCTATCTCATATCCGTACCATCATCTACGATCATTTTGTAGGTGGAGAATACGAAAAAATGGCAAAGGATTTACAACGCATAATCTCGAATGACATGTTTGATGATCCTAACAAATTCTACAACCATAGCGAGTTCCTAGGTAGTTTGACGAACACAACGGGGAAGCGTAGTAAAATTCCAGGCATCGTCGAATTGATGTCTAAGCGAGCTAGCTTTTTGAAAAAGCACCCGGATTTGACCATCTATCCACCAAAGGTAGAATCGGTTACCGTGACTGGCAGAGAGAAATTTGAGAAGAACAGAATCACCAATTTCCATGTCCAGGTGAAAGGAGATAATAGCGCCAAGCGTGTTGTCCTTTGGTACCGTTTCAATAATACAGACGATTATCAGAAAATGTACATGAATGATGATGGGAATAGTAAGGACGGTAAAGCAGATGATAAGTTATTTGCAACCACCATTGATCCAATGGGTAAAGCAGATACCATGGAGTACTATGTTGTCGTCGAAAATGCAAAAATGGTAACCTTCGATCCTCCTAACTATATGTATGAGCCGAACGTGGCTACTCTAGGGGAATTGAACAAGTAAATAATATAGACAACTAAGGTAGAGAACCTCTAGCGTAAAAGGCGAGGTTTCCACGTTAGTGGGCTACGATTATAAGGCCACGATATAGTGGCGGGCTGGGAATGGCAAATCATGAAGGCGCTGGTGCCGCTGCGTGCAACAGCTTTTGATTTGCCAAGGCTGCTAATATCTCCAGTTGGTGATATTAACTTTTTGCCAATGAAAAAGTAGGTTGCCGAACCTGTCCAACCGGCGAAGCTGGGTGGAGGCCCCTCCGGAAATCTTAAATTACAGGAACAAACCTCATAAAAGACATCAACACCAAAAAAATAATGTTCATAGCTTTAAATTATTAGAAACCTTAACTCCCCCTTCACACACACTAAAACAAAGCGATACGTTATTGTTTATATAAAATAACAATCATGCGACTCAATAAGTAATCATACTAAAAGTCGTAAAAACCAACAATCTGAAAATAGGATGAAGAAGTTGATACCGCTCTTATTATCTTTCATTTTTATCGCCAATGCCATTTCTGCTCAAGACATGTACGATGTCTTGCGGGTACAAGAAGTGAAAGTTCGCTTTGTGGAAAAAAAATGGGATGATGTTTTGGACTCCCTCAAACAAGTCGGAAATGACGATCGCCTTCTCGGGCAAGTAACCATAGACGGCGTTTTATACGATAGTATCGGCGTTAGATATAAAGGGAACAGTTCCTACTTCAATGTTCGCAATCAGGGCTCTTCCAAATTACCATTTAACATTAAGGTCAATTACAAAAAGAAAAAACAATCCTTTCCCGGAGGCTACACCTCTCTAAAGCTGAGTAACGTTTTCCGTGATCCTAGTTTTTTACGAGAAGTAATGTCTTACGAAATTGCCCGGAAGTACATGCCGGCGCCAAAGGCCTGCTACGTCAAATTATATGTAAATGATGTACTGATAGGTTTGTACAACAGCACGGAATCCATTGATGAAAACTTCCTTACGGAAAACTATGGTTATGATGAAGGAACACTCCTGAAATGTGACCCGAGTTGGAAAGCAAAACTAAAAGAAGGCTGTAACAAAGGAGATAAGGCTTCTCTGATGTTTCAAGGGGAAGATACCGATTGCTACAAAGGCAACTATGAATTAAAATCAGATAAAGGATGGAAAGATTTGATTGAACTCACAGAAACCCTAAATGAAAAGACCAAAGAAGTTGAAAAGATATTAAATATAGATCAGGTACTTTGGATGCACGCTTTCAATAGTGTACTCGTTAACCTTGATTCTTATAGCGGTCGTCTTTGTCATAATTACTACCTCTTCCGTGATTCCTTTGATGTTTTCCATCCTTTGGTTTGGGACATGAATCTTTCTTTTGGTGGCTTCCGCCACGATGGAACAGGCACTGCTCTGACGAATGAAAAGATGATTAGACTCAGTCCTTTCATTCATTATAAAAGTCCCAATCGACCCCTCATCAGCAAGTTGCTAAGCAATTCACTTAATCGAAAGGTATACCTCGCACATATCAGAACGATAATAAAAGATAACTTTAGAGGCAGTGGTTTTCAAAGCCGCGCCAATCAGCTTCAGCAAGTGATAGATTATCATGTGCAAAAAGATACCAACAAGCTGTACACGTACGAAGCTTTCAAAGGCAACGTAGACTCCTCACAACAAGCTGGAAAAGAAAAAATCATAGGGATTATGGAATTGATGACTCCACGTATTCAATATTTGGAAGCACATCCCTTGCTGTCTAAAACGCCTCCAAGTTTGTCTGCAGTACAACATCGTGTAGAAGGAGAGGAGACCAAAGTGAGCGCCCAGGCAGATAATGTCGAAGACCTCTGGTTGATGTATCGACAAAAAGCAAAGGCACCTTTTAAGAGAATACGCATGACCGATAACGGAAAAGCCGGAGACACGACAGCGGATGATAAGACCTATACCGTTTTATTGAAACTAGAAAAAGGCGCAGAATACTACCTAATTGCAGAGAATGAAAAAACAGCGGCTCTAATGCCAGAACGTGCTGCTTTTGAATTTTATACGGTGAAGTAAAGGAGGGTGGATCAGGGCCGATAAGGGTTTCCTTTATTCGAACTAAGTTTACGTTAGAAGGAAACTTCGCTCACGCGTTCGCTCGGGAAATGCTTAGCATTTAAACCGGGCCGGCTTGTGGCCCCTGGCCTCTTTTATTCTAATATTTAAGCGCTTGACTGTATCGTAAAGCGAAAATGAATTGAGATTGTAAGGCTATTGTTTTGCAAAGTGGCCAGAGGCCACCAACTGATTCGGATGAAATGCAAAGCATTTCCCGAGCGAACGCAGTATTATAGTGTATTTGCGCCTTCATGCAGATTATAAAAAAAGTTAGCGCGCGCGTTTTGGACGAACCAACACAGAACAAAGTCTACTTAACTGAGAAAACGACATATGAACCTACTAGAGAAATTCAACGAAAAGTACATCCAGGAATTCAACGAGACCATTCCTATCGACGAGTTTATTCTCAACCTGCTGATCGTTGCCGTCCTTGTTTATTGCCTCCGTTTGTACTACATCCGTTTTGGGATGACTCTTTCTAACAGGAGCAGATTTGCCAATAATTTTTTACCGCTGGCACTAGGGACTTTATTGATTATTATGATCGTGAAATCTTCTATTGCCCTTTCGCTTGGCTTGGTGGGCGCACTGTCTATCGTCCGATACCGGGCTGCGATTAAAGATCCGGAAGAACTCACTTATTTGTTTATTGTTATTGGCCTTGGCCTCGCAGGAGGAGCCAATCAGCCTGTACTGGCAGTGGTCGCTTTTACCCTTATAATACTGCTGATGTACATCAATCGTTTGCTGACGAATCGGCACCGCTTCCGTTCTGAAGATCGACTTTTTGTAAACATAACAACCGATACAAAGGATGTAGAAAAGGTGGCAGCTTTGCTTTCGCAACAATTTACTTACGTAGAATTAAAACGTTTGGATACTCGTTCGGATGGTATGGATTTGTCTTTCATTTGTAAGGCAGATGGCTTGGCGCAAATCAGTAAAGTACAGCAAAGTATTACAGCCCTTTCGGAAAAAAGTCAACTGTCTATTATTGACCAACCTGATCTCATCGTATGATCCTCAAGAATGACCGTAACTCTCCTCGATGGTTGCCAGCAGTAGTCGGAGGACTTTTGTTTGGTGGATTGGTTTTGGTTTATCTCCTCTCTTCTAGTTCTTCTGATAAGGAAACACAAACGAAAGCTCCGGAAGGCGCCATCGTCTGTGATGCAGAAAAAACAGAAGCCGAATTTTTCAAAACAGGCGAGCATCTCTTTTTTCGCGGCAAACTTCAATCTACTGATTTTGCTTTCAGCGGCAGCCATTCCTGTAAATTACAAGAAGCAGAAAAACGCCAATACGGTTTTAGTTATAAACTGGAAAACCCCGTTCCAGGAATGAGCTATAAAGCTTCCGTCTGGCGATTGAAAAATACAGAAGCAAAAAGCGTACTGGTGGTAGATGGCCCTCCCGATTCTGGCTTTTACAGAAAAGAATCCCTAGGAGGAAATAAAGAAAAGGGCTGGGAGCAATTGGAAATCATCTTTTCAATACCTTATAACAAACAATTAGATTTCATTCAGATCTATGTCTATTCTGATGGAAACGGAACCGTTTACTTTGACGACCTGAGCCTCCTATCATTAGGCCCCTTGTCCGCAGATAGCGATGTCTTCAATTTAGATACCATCCGCCTGACCATTTCTGAAAAGGGAATGAAGCAATTGGAGACTAAGCGTCTGGAGGCCTTTCGAAATGGTATCTTAGAATCAGCAGAGGATGATTGGATCAAAGGAAACTTGTCCAGCAAGGAAGGTGAAAGTAAAAAGGTAAAGCTTCGGTTGAAAGGAGATTGGCTGAACCACCTCAAGGGAGATAAATGGTCGTTTCGAGTAAAACTAAGAGGTGGGGATGCTTGGAATCACCTGCGTCATTTTTCGCTTCATACACCGGAAGCACGTGGTTTTTTGCATGAGTGGCTGCTTCATCAGTTTTTTGAACAAGAAGATGTCCTAACTACAACCTATGAATTTGTATTGTTAGAGTTGAATGGAAAGCCATTGGGTGTTTACGCGCTGGAAGAACATTTTGACAAAGTATTGGTGGAATCACGAAAACGAAGAGAGGGCGTATTGGTCAAATTATCAGAGTCTGGGTTCTGGAGTTCGGTCAAAAGACAATTGCATTACACCGATAGGGTAGTGCATGGTTTGGCACAGCCCGAAAAAAATATGGAGACAGCAGAGGTACTTCCCTTTGGAGAAAAAACAACTTTATCGTCTCCGATTTTAACACAACAATTACAACAGGCACAACAACTGTTGCAGCAGTACCTCACGGCTTTAGCAGAGGTGTCAGCCGTTTTTGACATCGATAGGATGGCTCGCTACTTTGCCATTTGTGATGTTATGGGTGCTTATCACGGAACGGCTTGGCACAACATGCGTTTTTATTACAATCCGCTTAGTGCAAAACTAGAACCCATTGGTTATGATGGTTTTGAGAAGGCTGGAGAAGGCTATCGCAATAGTTTTCTCGGACAAGGGGCGCTCAATGTCAATAAATTAAAAGCAGAGAAATTCTATTTCCGCTTATTCCTGGATAAAACCTTTGTCAAAAAGTACGTCGCTTATTTATATGATTTCTCTACAAAGAAAAAATTAAAATACCTCTTCGCTCAAGCAGAAGCAGGTTTGTATGCACGTGAAAAATTGATTCAAAATGAATTTCCAGATTACAACTTTAATTCGACTTCCTGGCTGAAAGATGCGCTCTCCGTTCATCTCATGCTATTGCCTTTTAATGACATTAGCCTGAAGGCTTATAGACAAGAAAAGAAAGGAGGGGAGCTGAGAGTGAAAGTAGCCAACATTCACGGATTGCCCATAGAAATACTGGGCTATGGCGTAAGTGAAAGTAAAATGGTTCAAAGGTTGAAAGAGCCGATCTTGTTGGAAGGTTACTGCCCCCGTTCCACTCTGGAGGCTTTGAAAAGACAAGAAAAAAGCGGAGTGAAAATGGATTCTCTGACGAAGATGAAATTACATAAGGCCTTTGAAGAGGAAGAGCCTTTGCAGCAAAAAGAACTAAGCGTTTCAGCGCAGGCTACGCATTTGTTTTACAAACCTTTGGGCTTGGATACCTTGATGTACAGTCGCATTTCCAACTGGCCTTCTCCTTACGATCCAGTAATTGAAAAGAGCCTATTTGTTTCCAGTGAAATAGCAAATAGTGACTTGTATCAAATAGACGGAGAAGTATTGTTTTTTCAGAAGGGAGAGCATCAATTAAAAGAACCACTAATCATTCCGAAAGGCTATCGCTTACATTTTGAAGCGGGTTGTCAGATTGATTTACAAGCAGGCGCTTTTCTTTGGTCTGCTTCTCCAATCACTGTTCGGGGAACGAAAGAGGAACCTGTATTCATTCATTCTACAGATGGGAAGGGTAGAGGTTTTCACTTGATGGAAGCAGAGGAAGAATCCGTTTTACGGTACGCTCATTTTGATGGTTTGAATACCCTGGATGTCAAGGAACGTAGATTGACAGGTGCTGTTACGTTCTATGAATCTCCAGTGATTTTCCATCATTGCCTATTCCGAAACAACAAATCGGAGGATGCGCTAAATTTAATCCGCAGCGAATTTGAAATGCATACTTCCATCGTTACTCAAACCTTCGCAGATGGACTAGATGCGGACTTTTGTAAAGGTAAAATCAAGAACAGCCGCTTCGCTTATACGGGCAATGATGGCCTTGATGTTTCGGGCTCTGTCATTCTGATAGAAGATTGCTTCTTTGATAACAGCGGAGACAAGGCAATTAGCATAGGCGAAAATTCAGATGCTTCTATTCTTTCCGCAACCATAAGCAATGCTCCAATTGCGGTAGCTGTAAAAGATTTGTCGACTTTGGCCGTGAGCTTCATCAAGCTAAAGAATTGCCGACAGGGCTTTGTGGCTTTTCAGAAAAAAGCAGAATACGGCGCAGGAAAAATAGTGGTGGAAAGTTACGAAGCGGAAGGGGTGACGAAGTTGTATAATATTGGAGGAGATATAATTCTAAAACAAGCCGCCAATTAAATCCAATAACCCCTTATTCCATTTAAGCGTTCCCATCGCTTTTACCATTAGGCTCTGATCCAAATTTCCATGCATAACGCCTAAGGATTGGTGGTCATTCACCAATAACCAGCGGACGGTATTTGACACCGATTTATAACCCCGCTTTTTATACAAAGCGCGCTCCTCCGCAATCAAAATCAGAAAGTCAATCTGATACTTCTGACTACATTTTTCTACCTCATGTAACAATACACTCGCTATTTGTTTTGACCGATGATCCGGATGCACACAAACATCCGAAATGCCAAATATCCGAGTCACGGTAGAGCCAACCTTTACTATCCTAAATACAATAGAAATATGTCCGATAAGATTTTCGTTTTCCCAAATTAAGAAACGAAAAGAGGGGAGACTTTTGTAATAATTACGATCAGAAGGAAAGCCAGGGAAGCAGTATTGTAACAAGGCGTTGACGGCAGTAGATTCTTGGTCTGTGAGGGCGTATTCCTGATGTAATTGTACTTCCATTAGTGGGGTTTATCTTGACTCTATAAAGGGTGCGCGTTAAACGTTTCCTAAACCTTTGAGGTTTGGTAAACGTACTCAGGCGTATCTATCGCAGGGCCTTAATTTGCGGAATAATCACGCAGAGGCCGCAGAGCGATTTACTACAAAAGGTGCGTCACACTCTGCGCTTTCTGCGGGCTCTGCGTGAGTAAAAAACGCGTAAAAAGGGCTAGTTGAAAAAGCATCACAAATAAAATGCCTCCAAAGCCTTCGTCAACTCCGCCTCATTCCGCAGCCTCTTCAGCTTCCCTTCCCGAGCGAAAGAAATCTCGCCATTCTCCTCCGAAACAATAAAGGCCGTGACATTAGAACTCTCGGTTACGCCCACAGCTGCTCGATGCCGCAACCCTACACTCTTACGCAAATTCTTACTAGAAGACACCGGCAAAATACAACTTGCCGCTTTGATATTGTCCCGACTAATAATCATAGCCCCATCGTGGAGCGGGCTGTCCTTCGAAAAAATAGTCTCTATCAGCGGTTGACTGATGCTAGAATTTATGGAGACCCCAGAACCGGAGAAAAATTCGACATTAAGATTGTTGGCAAAAACGATCAGCGCTCCCGTCTTACTTTTGCTCATCGTTAGCATAGCGCCCTTGATGGCCTGAAGGTGTTGCTGTCGATTGGTATCGGGCTGCTTGTTTCTATCTAACAAACGACTTACGAAATTGGATCGCTGCCTCAAGGTATTGTCTCCAATGAACAAGAGGAAGCGCCGAACCTCCGGTTGGAATATGATCAACAACATTAATACCCCGACACTAACGAGCTGTCCCAGAATAGAAGCCAATAAGTCCATTTCTAGAAGTCTAACCAGCCAGTTGACCACATAAATTAAAATGAAACCAATGAAGATATTAAAGGCCACACTCCCTCGCAGCAGCTTGTAGATTTGATACATCAGATAACCCACGATAAGAATATCGAGGATGTCGAAGATGCGGACGGGGAGAAAGCCGATTTGGAAAAGGAGGTTCAATTAATAGGAGATTTTTTCTTTAAGGTTATAAAACGTAAAGCTTAAAATATCTGCTGCTTCTTCTATTTTCATACTCGTAGGTTTGCCGGCCCCATGACCAGCGCTAGTACTGACTCTAATCAGCGTAGGTGCTTCGCCCTCTTGATGGGCCTGCAAGGTAGAGATGAACTTGTGCGAATGAGCCGGCACTACCCGGTCGTCGTGATCTCCGGTGGTAACCATCGTCGCAGGATATTTCGTTATTGTTATATTATGTAATGGGGAATAAGCGTAAAGATAATCAAAATCTTTGGGCTTGCTACTGAGACCATAATCACCCGCCCAGGCTTTTCCGATGGTGAAATTTTGATAGCGCAGCATGTCCAGAACACCAACGGCGGGGAGCGCCACTTGGAACAAATCCGGGCGTTGTGTCATAGTCGCGCCAATGAGAAGTCCTCCGTTAGAGCGACCATAAGCAGCCAGTTTTTCAGAAGAGGTATAATTGTTAGCGATCAGGTATTCTGCTGCGGCAATAAAATCATTGAAGACGTTTTGCTTTTTATCTTTGGTGCCCGCTTGGTGCCAGTCCTTGCCAAATTCTCCACCACCTCTGATATTCGCCACCGCAAATACGCCCCCATTTTCTAAAAAGATAGAGCTAAGGTTTAAGCGGGTCAGATTAAAGGTTGGTAGGATGCTGATGTTAAAACCACCATAGCCGTAAATCAAGGTAGGTCGTTTTCCATCCATTTCCAATCCTTTTTTATGAGTGACGAACATTGGAATTTTGGTCCCATCCATACTTTTGTAAAAGACTTGTTTGGTCTCATATAGATCAGCGTCAAAATTTATCTTAGGCGCTTTGAAGGGAATGGAACTGAGGTCGTCCATATTCAAAAGGTAGACCGTGCTTGGACGAGTGAAAGAAGTAAAAGTATAATAGACTTGTTGGTCGTCCCGTTTGCCAGAGAAGCCTTCAACTGTTCCAACCTCAGGGAGTTCCAGGGTACTTTCTTTTTTGCCTTTGAGCGATAAGATATCTACTCTACTGGAAGCATTGTCAATATAGGTGGCCACTAAGTTTCCGCCAAGGATTTTTACAGATTGCAAAACATCTTTCGTTTCCGGAATCAACTCTTCCCAATAACCCTCCGCTGGTTTATCACTATTGATAATGAGCAACCGATTATTGGGCGCTTTATAATTTGTTAAAATCAAAAGTTTGTTATCGATATTGTCGATTACATTAAAATCATAATTAGGGTCTTCCATAACTGGAATGAATTCCGCGTCGTTCTTATTAAGGTCTTTAATATAAAGAGCATTGCCACTGGTAGATTCCCAAATGCCGATACTAAGGAAGCGTTCATCTTGAGTGGTACTTGTGGAAAAGCCTTTATTGGGATTAGAGCGGTCAGCAAAAATAAGCTGATCTTGAGATTGAGCAGTTCCAAGTTTATGGTAATAGGTCTGGTGAAATTGATTCTGCCCAGATAATGCCGAGTCTTCACTCGGTTCAGGATAGCGACTATAGTAAAAACCATCCTTAGACCAGCTCAAGCCAGAAAATTTTATCCATTCTATAAGATCGATTTCCTTTTTGCCTGTTGCCAAATCAAGAACGTGCGCGGTGTACCAGTCTGAACCGCCTTTAGAAACGAGATAGGCTAGTTTGGCGCCATCCTTAGAAAAGGAGTAGTTTCCTAAAGCCGAGGTTCCGTCAGAAGATAACTTATTGGGATCCAAGACAGTCTCCTCAACACTGGCAAGATCTTTCTGTCGATAAAGCACCGCTTGGTCCTGTAATCCATCATTTTTAAAATAGTAATAGTAATCTCCACGTTTCATAGGTGCAGAGGAGCGTTCATAGTTCCATATTTCCTCCAGACGCTCCTTGATTTGCTTCCGGAAGGGGATGACATTAAGGTACTTTTGAGTGGCTGTATTTTGTGCTTTTACCCAGTCCTTGGTATCTTTGGCGTTATCATCTTCGAGCCAGCGATATGGATCAGCTACGCTTATACCATGATAATCATCTTTTATGAGGCTGTCCCTGTAAATGGAGGGGTATTGGACTGGGATTTGTTCGAAAGTCATAGATTTAGATGAGCTGCTGTGTTCTACGATGGGGGTGTTTTTACAACCGAAAAATCCCAGTACTAATAATAAAGATATGTAATTTGTTTTGTACATTATTATGTATTTTTGTGGTCAAATACCAACAGGAGGAATTAAATAGAGCCTGTTCCAAAAGAAAAGAGATACTTAGACATAGTAACAACGAAAAATTAAATCCCGATTTGGAAACGATTATGTAAATCAAAACGACCACAGAGAGAGTGCTTTATATAATCGTTTCCACCAAAGAAATCGGGAAATTATTTTTAGTGTAATACATAAGTACGTGGACAAAATTAAATTAAAGTTATTTCGGCCTATTTTGTCATCAGTCTTCGTTAAAAAGCCTCGCCGATGCTAAGGCATTGCCTACGTTTTTTGCCTCGACTGATAAAAAAATAGACTCGTAATATTCTTTATCTAATTCGGACCAAGTACTTACAAGAAATAAACGCGAGTTAAGCCGATTAAACTTTCAAACTTATGCAAGTTAGACAAATTTTCTTTTTTACCGTAGGGCTGATTTTCCTTTTTTTGCCCAATAATGCATTTTCCCAAACGGTGACCTTAAATGAGGATGGTGAAAAGATCGTTGTTTACCCCGACGGGTCTTGGCATTTCTATAAAGAGGAGTCTGTAAATTCTACTGTTATAACAAAGCATACGCCAATTGATAATCCTATTACAACAGAGCCTAAAGGGAAGAAGAAGAAAAAGCGCAGAAAAAAAGAGAAAGAACCTTTCAAAGTAGATCAGGTATATGAGCTACAGGAAACACGAAAGGCGATACTACGGGCAGAACGTGCTGCGGCAATAGAAGAAACGTCAAGACTAGCTGGGGAGGAGTCTGTTTTTAAACGTATTTTTTTGGAGGAAGAACTGGAAGACGCTTATCAGAGTATTGAGATGACCCATGACGATATTGCACAAATAGAGGTTCGTTTGAAAAATGCGAAAGAAGAAGAAGAACGGGCAAATACAAATTATAAAGAAGCACAACGTAGGTCAAAGACTTACGAGAAGATGATCGAGATGTCTTCCGGAAAAAGAAATAGAATGTTGGCAAAATTGGAAGAGGATATTTCGACGCCTACTGGTGGTGGGAAAAGCCCGATGCAGGTAAGGGCAGTCACTGCTACTATTACTGAGAATTCACAACAAGATACTTACGTGGCTGCCGAAAATAGGCAACAACGTCCACCCATTCGTAGCTATAACTCTAAAACAAATGTCCTGCGTTTTCCACCTAATCATCCCTGTCAATTGGCTTACAATGGGGTAGATGAATTTAGTGGTAAAAAAAGAAAGCAAAGCCAAAAGACCTTTTTCTTTTCACATACACCGGAACGCTTCCGTTCCTATTTCAAAGGCAGAGATTATTTGGTTTGTCAAGGTACGCTGATATCGGTAGACGAAACACCTCGCTCTTTTAATATTGAGTACACAATAGCAACCGATCAGGCGGCTCGTGAATTTGGTGTTCTCGAAAAAGGAAGCCAACTTATTCTAAGACTTATAGACGGAGGGAAACTGATTCTTGTCAATAACAAAACGGCTACAGGTATCATAGACCCCGTATCTAAAACCACCACTTATAACACTTCTTACCCTCTGAACAAAAGCCAACTCAAGAAATTACGCGAAGCAGAAGTTGATAAGGTTCGTATGATTTGGGCCACGGGCTACGAAGATTACGAAGTGTATCAGGTTGACTTTTTCAGGGATTTGTTCAGGTGTTTGGAAGAAGGGTAGGGGGAATAAAGTCTAATACTTACTATTGTTCCACCAAACGATTTAGTACTATAAAATAAATTTCAAAAAAAATATGTTAGGACTCAAACTTCCAACTGACCCAAGATGGGTAAACTTAGCAGAAATGGATCTCGGTGAAATCTTAACCGACCACGCTTACTGCGAACAAAAAGCGACAACAACTTGTATCTCTTTGATCCAAAAATACCCAGAGCGTATAGAAATGGTGAATGCGCTGGCGCCCATCGTGACGGAAGAATGGGGACACTTCAGAATGGTTCTAAAAGAGCTGGAAAAAAGAGGCCTTGAATTGGGGCAACAGCGTAAGGACGAATACGTGAATCAGCTAATGACTTTCAGAAAACAAGGAGGCAGTCCCGATGATCGTTTAGTAGATCGTTTGCTGGTAAGCGCTTTGATAGAAGCCAGAAGCTGTGAGCGTTTCCGATTATTGTCACTGAACATCGCAGACGATAACCTGAAGGAATTCTATCATAAATTTATGATCTCCGAAGCAGGACACTATCGCTTGTTTTTGGACTTGGCCAAGTTGTATGGAAAAGATGAAGAAGTAGTGATGGCCAGATGGCAGGAATATTTGGATTTCGAAGCGGGATTGATGGATAACCTGGAATTGCGTGGGGACCGGATGCATTAGGAACAAAAAAAATCCGTAGTACTAAACCTCTTGATTAAAGAAGGCTTTGTGCTACGGATTTTTTAATATGCGGTGAAAGTAGATTGTTACTTTTTCAACCCATCCTTCATCATCAATACAATCGCATTAAAATAATCGGTACCAAAAGAAATAGCTCTGATTTTATTTAAGGAAAATGTTGCGTCAAATTTTTTCTCAATAGTACCATCGCTTTTAATCATATCGATAACCAGCTTGTCTTTTTTGAGCTTGTTGATTTTACCGTAGAAGAGTACATCTTCGTCATAGTCCTGAAACTCAAAAAGGCCGAACTTCTTTTCCAACGATTTTAAAATGCTGGAGGTAGAGCCAAACTTAAGTTTCTTAGGCATAGTTATTTGGGTTTTTCTTAGCTTTAGTACCCTTTCCACCTGTTTTTCGTCAGTTTTGTTCATTCTCTTTTTGATGAACGCTTTCCGGTATAAGGTATATCCGTCAAGTCTATAATCAGAAGGGACGTTTTGCACTAAAACCCAACTCTTATTTTCAGAAATGACTAAGCCGGTAACTGTTTCTTTCCAGCTCTTAATCTTGTAAGTCTCTACTTTGAGTTTGTTCTTTTTCATTGTTATAATTTGAATGATAAGTAACCGGTCGATTACTTATTGATTGTTTTGAACCGTTACTTATTTGGGTTCTAAATGAATTTAACTGCAACGGAACAAAGATAGTTACGTTTCTTCAAGCGAAAGTGGATTAACGTTGCGCTCGGTGTACCTATTGCTTGGTGTCCCGAGAGCCCTTGCGGTAAAAAAATATAATTGGCGGAATGCCAATTTGCTATAGTCCATCAAATGACTTGAGTGCCCTTTAGTTGACACAAACTACAATTTTTTTTCAGAAAAAAGAATTACGTAAACAACCTCATTGCTTCTCCATCTGTCGCAATCAAAACATAATCAGCCAATCCTTAAAAATTAGACAACATTCCATAGTGCCCAAAGTTTCCTTAGTACTATTTTTGCACCTCCAAAATTAGTCCTGAAGGGACGGCGTAAAATAGCAATGGAAGAATTCCATTGACAGGTATGAACGCATATCCATCAACGTTAAAAATCAACAAAATGTTAAAAATAAAAACCGAAAATTTTAGATTAATCGGTATCATGCTTTTGGCAATCTTCCTAAGTGCCCAAACACTAGTCGCCCAGAAAGTCGACAATACCTTCTTCAATGAAGTAAAAGCCTTTCTACAAACCAATGTTCTCAACGGAAAAGTCAGATATAACCGCCTTGGGAACAATGCAACGCTGACCCAATTAATGAACAGAGTAGAAAATGCAGACCTTTCCGGAACAGACGAAGCGACCCAAAAAGCATTTTATATCAATGCTTATAATTTGCACGTCATAAACGCCGCAGCTAGTTTGTACCCTTTAGCTTCCGTACAATCTGAACCTGGATTCTTTGACCGCAAAAAAATAACAGTAGCAGGTAAGAAATATACCTTGACTGGTTTTGAAAAAAAGAAGATGCTAGATATTTATGATGATCCAAGACTACACTTTGTTTTGGTTTGTGGCGCGTTGGGTTGCCCCGCCATTATCAATGAAGCTTATGTGCCAGCTACGTTGGATGCACAATTGGAGCGGCAAACGAACTTAGCATTGAATGATCCGAATTTCGTTAGAACAAATGGTAACACTATAGAGCTGTCAAAAATATTTGATTGGTATAGTAAAGATTTTGGTGGAAACAAAAAAGCGGTTTTTGCTTATATCAATAAATATAGAACTGAAGAAATTCCTGCTTCTGCTAAATTGGATTATTACGACTATGATTGGACTTTGAATGACCACAGCGTGAAGAAGCCAACATTGGGCGCACGTAAAACGCCGGGCACAAGTAGCAGTGCAACTAATGCAAGTCGTTATGTCGTCTCTTCTACCATTCCGAAAGGGACGATAGAAGTAAGGGTTTTTAACAATATGTATACGCAACGGGTGACTGAGAATGAATCGAGAAATCGGGCAACTTTCTTTACAACGACGCTTACAGCTTTGTACGGCTTAACTAATCGAATTAACATAGGGCCAACTGTTAAATATCGTAGAGTAAGTAATTCTGTTTTGCCTTCAGATGCAACGGAGGTTTTTAAATCAAAAGATAATGACGGTTCTCGTGCGGGAGTCACGGGACTTGGAGTGCAGGTTCGATTGGCACCGGTTCCTGCTTGGAGAAATTTCTCCATTCAAAGTACATTTAACTTTGCAGTAGGTGATGAACTAGATGGCGATAATGGCGAACCTTATATCGACTGGGACGGTCCGATCTGGAACAGTCAGTTTTTTAATGATCTTTCCATTGGTAACAGCTTTTCTTTGTTTACAGAAATAGATTTTCTGATAGAAGACATTGGAGGAGGAGGCTTTATATCTACGCCTGTTACAGTCATTTTCAGTTATCTTCCTGATCCTAAGGTGACCCTTTATACTTTAAGTAGCTATTCGCCAAAATGGCAAAAAGAATACGATTTTTTCTATCAACTAGGCTTAGGTGCAAAATATCAGTTTACGCCCAAAATGGAACTAGAGCTAATCTATACGGGATTTAGAAATAAATATATATTAGGAAAGGATGACAAAGGTAATAGTAGAGATGGGAAAGCAGCGACCTACAACTTGGGCTTCCGATTTAATATATAGACCTTTGTAAGGTAATAGACTTTATTCTGAAAACCTCTTATGGGGGAACTAGCAACATTGAACCGTCCGCTAAATAGATAATAAAGTCTAAATGTTATAAATATTCTCTAGAAGAATTGTCCATGATTGTTAGATCCTTTGTCATATTACTTTTTCTATGTTCTGCTCAATTCGGCTATGCACAAGAGGTAGCCCTGCCAGTGGTAGATAGTATTTCCATTGAAGGACTGAAGCGGACGAAGGAATCTTACTTACTGCGTTTTTTGCAAGACCTTATGGGGCAGGAAGCAAGTCTAGATAATATACAAGCGCAGGTGCAAAACCTGAGGAACATACCCGGTATTACCGATGCAACTTACCTGATTCAGGAACACAATACAGCCGATGCCGCAATCGTAACCTTTTCCGTGATAGAACAACGAACGCAGCTTCCTGTTTTTAATTTCGGATCGGTCAAAGACAATCACTTCTTTGTGATCGGTGCCTATGATGTGAATTGGAGAGGTCGAGGCGAATTACTTAGCGCGCAGTATCAACGAACGGATGGCCGTAGTGGCGGGCAGCTTTATTATCGGGTGCCTTATTTTCGTTCTACTAACTGGGGTTTTTCTACCAGCCTGGCTCGCTTGGCTTCTAGAGAACCTTTGTATTTTAATGAAGGTGAGGTGACTTACCTTTATGATAACAATAGTGCTGCATTTACGGTGATTAGGAATTTTGAAGTCACTCGTTCTATTCGTTCCAAACAACATAGAGGTTGGGGGAACTTAGAAGTTGGGGCGACCTTTTTTCAAGAAAAATATAACAAGACAAGCACACAAGTTTTGGAAGCGCCACCAGGTCCAGATAATTTTAAACAGAATAAGTTTTTATCTAAAATGCAGTACTACGAAGATCACCTAAATAGGCATTTTTTTTATGTCACAGGAGCTGATTTTCAAATACGAATTCAAAATGTATATAATACTATAGATAAAAATTGGTTTAATTCTCTAGAATTCCAAAGCCGCCGTTTTTTCCGTTACGATAAAGTCAATCTTGCTTTTCGATTTCGTTTAGCGGTAGCGACAAATAGAGATTCTCCATTTGCACCTTTTGTCGTAGACAGCCATGTAAATTTGAGGGGCTCTGGAAATAGAGTAGATCGAGGTACGGCACAGATTATTTTAAATGCAGAACATCGGCATACCGTCTATGCTTCTGCTAATAATAATTGGGGAGTGCAGCTCGTCGCTTTCACGGATATTGGTACCTGGCGCAGACCTGGAAATAAATTAGAAGACTTCTTTAGCACAAATGTCATTCGGCAATATGTGGGAGGAGGTTTTAGAGTGATCTGCCAAAATGTATATTCTGCGGTCTTACGTGTGGATTATGGTATTGATGTTTTTCACCGAGATTCAAGAGGAGTGGTGATTGGATTGGGGCAGTATTTTTAGCTAAAGGGTAGATGACGGTGGATCAGGGTTCCCTTAGTTCGCATCAACGTACATTAGGGGGAAACCCTGATCTACCTTTACCTACCCTGATCCACCCTTATTAAAAGGTTTTAACAATAGAGCTACATGAACATAAAAAACACACTTTCCATTATGCGCTTTAGCAGCATCCTCTTGCTGCTATTTGCTTTTGTACCGGATTTTGCTTTTGCTCAAAACGAATCCAAAAAAATAAACGGCATAAGTATTTACCCTCCGATTATAGATCAGTTGACTACAGATATGATTGCCTCTGTCAGAACCTGTCACGTGGATTGGGTAGCCTTTATTCCCGAAGCTACGATAGATAGAGAAACTCTAGTCTTTCGTTCTGAAAAGGAAATGGATCACTTGGGCAAAAGCACTAAAGGAAGTATAGAGGGAATATCAATTGCGAAATCCATCGGTCTAAAAGTTTTGATTAAACCACATATCGAAATCAGTGCGCCAATTCCGGTAACCGAAACGGTAAAGGAGAGTAGTATCCTAGATTATTTTTCTTATGCGGCGAAGGAAAAAACGTTTTCCAAAAAAGATAAAACACAAGGAGCGACTTGGCGGGGTGATTTTGCAGCAGCAAACGAAGCAGATTGGAAAACGTGGGAAGAATGTTATGAATCTTATATGCTGAATTGGGCCAGAGTAGCAGACTCCCTTTCCGTAGATATGCTTTGCGTTGGAACGGAGCTGAAATTGTTTGTCCAACAACGCCCTCGGTTTTGGCAGCAGCTGATCAAAAAAATTAAAAAGATATATAAAGGGCCGCTGACTTATTCTGCTAATTGGGATGAGTATGCAGATGTTCCTTTTTGGAAAGATTTAGATTACATCGGTATTGATGCCTATTTCCCGATTAGTGATGCAGAAACACCAACGGTAGCGCAGGTCGTCGCTGGCTGGAAACCAATTGCACAAGAGCTGAAAGCACTTAGTAAAAAGTACAAACGACAAGTCCTCATTACGGAGTTCGGTTATCGAAATGTTTCCTATGCGGGCAAGGAACCTTGGACGCATGATAAGGAAAAAACAAAGTCCAATTATGAAGCGCAGGTCAATCTCTATGAAGGTTTCTTTCAAACCTTCCAACAAGAATCCTACATTTCGGGTAGTTTTTTATGGCAATGGATTGTAGATGATCAACAACCTTGGAATACTAGCTTTTCGCCTAGAGGAAAGCCTGCGATGAAGGTTTTGGAGAAATGGTATGGAGGGAATTAGGAAGTTTATTACCATTTTTGATGGCCTACCGGATTTGCTAAATTTTCGAAATCTCTCTCTCTTCTCTCTGATAGGTTGCCCTTCTAATGCGACTTTAAACACAAAGCCACAAAGAGCACAAAGTCCCCGATTGTTTTAGTGCATAAAGAAATTTGCTGTTAGCAAATTTTACAAAGTTCAAGTAGCTGATTTGTTTGCCAATCTAAAAAAAGAAAAACCACATCTAAGTATTACACAAAAAATAATTTCCCGATTTCTTTGGTGGAAACAATTATATAAATCACTCTCCCCATGGTCGTTTTGATTTACATAATTGTTTCCAAATTGGAAAGTTAATTTTTCGTTGTTACTAAAAGAATAAGATCTATATGGTCTATATGATCTATGTAGAAAAAGCGAAGCTGCTTTCCTTTGAGATCTTCTGCGATTCAAGTGCTTTGCCTACTCTGTGGCTTTGTGTTTAAAAAATACGTTACAAGAACCACGTTACAAGAACCACGTTAGCAGGCTAAGAGAAAGAGATTAAGCAACTCCCCCTAAAATCCAAAATACCATTGTATATTTGCCCCACAAAAAAAAATAGACCATGTTAAAATTATACAAAGAAATCGAAGAACAACTCCATTACTGGGAAACCTGGGAATCAGGCAAAGACAGCGGCGTCATCCATAAAGGAACCATTGGAGACCGAGGGAAAGACAAAGATATAAAAACAGATTACCGAAATTTCATTGACAAAGAAATCGAACGCTTGGTAAAAGAAGGCTACGATGCAATCCCATTGGAAGAACACGACACGTTACTCGTCGAATTCAAGATAGAAGGCAACGGAAGCAAAGCTGATATGGAACGCCGGGAAAAACTCCAAGAACTAATAGACCATGCCCTTGGTTGGACAGGCCTCGGCCACTGCGAAGGCGGCACCGAAGGAGATGGGACGATGGAAGTCGTTTGTAAAGTAGTGGATTTTAGTTTTGCTTCCGCTTATATAAAAGCGGGCTTAGACGGATCAGAGTTTAAAGATTATTCCAGAGTATACAAAGAAGAAAAATAATTAGGCCATGGAATTACGGACTAGCCGCGCCACCATTCAAGATCTCCCAATACTCCTCCAATTCGAGCAAGCCATCATGGAGTATGAGCGCCCTTTTGACCCAACGTTAAAACCCAAAGATGCCTCTTACTACGATCTTTCTGAATTAATTCAATCCAAAAAAGCGGAAGTCCTTATTGTAGAAAGCGAAGGGAAAATTATTGCATCGGGCTATGCCAGTATCGAAAAAGCCGATAATTATCTACAGCACAAACAATATGCACACTTGGGCTTCATGTACGTCGATCCTGACTTTAGAGGAAGAGGAATAAACAAACTAATTTTGGATGGATTGATCGCTTGGGCAAAAGGAGAGGGGATTAGTGAATTCCGATTGGAAGTTTATGCAGGAAATGCTGGCGCCATTAAAGCTTATGAAAAAGTGGGCTTCCAGCAGCATTTGATAGAGATGCGCTTCGGGGAAAAGAATGCGAAATGAAAAACTGGAATATGACGAAAGTCATATTCCAGTTTTTACTAAAAGAGGTCATCACTTTTATGTGAAAGCAACCTTACTCAATAATCACCTTCTTTATACCCATACCATCTTCCGTTCTTATCTCTACGAAGTAGATTCCTTTTGGCATATCTTCTAGGTGTAAAATTCTAACATTCGTATTACGATCACTATTGAACGTTCTAGCCAACTGTCCTAAGTTGTTAAACACCTGAATGGATTCAAGCTTTTTTGACTCGTCAAATTCTACAGTAAAGATTCCTGAAGAAGGATTCGGAAAGATGTCAAAAGCAACCGTATTCAAGTTGTCTGTAGAAAGAGGAGTGACTGAAGTTTCATCAATTGGCATATCTCCAAGATTGATTAAGAAAGACGCCGTTATCAAATGAGGATTAAACCCTTTATTACAATCCTCGCAAGTAACCCCAGTTACACAATCCGGATGGTTAGGATGACAAAGGTCTACATACTCCTCATCCAATATATAGTCTAAAGTGATATCATTTCCTGCAATGAAAGACGAAACATCAAAGTCAAACCAAGGAGCAATTGATCCTGGACACCAGCCTGCACGATCAAAATACCAGGTTCCAAATTGATCATTACAACCATCTGGATTAGGATCACATTCTAGCCAATTGTATTGGTCAAAAGAAGCTGCGGTTCCATTGACTCGAACCTGGTGCGTGTTTTCACTAAATTCAGCGGCGTTGTTTGTATTATCATTTGCTACACCAGACCATCCGTGGCCCGTAGCCAAAATCTTGACCTTAGAAGCTAATACATTATCTGGATAGCTAGCAGCTCGTGTGGAGGCAGGTTGTAAATTCTCAAAGTCTCCAAAATCGAAAGTTTCGTTCCATAGTTTCTCTACCTTACTGTACTTATGTGTTGGAACACCACCGCCGTAATCAAAATCCAAAGTGTATAAAAATCCATTCCCTTGCGTCCCAAGGTAGAATCTAAAGTCAACTTTTCCCTGAAGTAATGACATGAAATCTGTCAAGTCAACACTGTGATTACAAGCCAATCCGTATGGCGTAATGTATCGGATGATTTCATACCATTCTCCATTATGACCTTTCACTTCTACACCAGAAATACGATCCCAAGGATCACAGCCACCAGCAGGACACCCAATGTCTAAATTCGCAATGATATTGTCAAAGGCTCCCATGTAACAAGGTAATTCCGCGGAAACAATTTCTTCTCCTACATTGATATTTAAGTGAATATCAGTTGCCGCATTTGCAGAAATGTCAGTCATCTGATCAACGACTTCAAAAGGAACATCAACAGAACTAGCAGCACCGTAATTGTTGGTTGCAATAATTTTCATGGTGTAATTACCGTAAGCAGGTGGAGTCCACCAACCGGTGTAATGATCATTGCCCCAGTCTTTGGCTGCGACCGGTGTTCCATCTATTTCGAAAACAACATTGTCTACATTAAATAAACCAGGAGAACCGATACTCGTAATACTAGCGAGTTGGATTGGACCTAATTCAGGAACCCAAACTTCCTTATTATTCAATGGACTTCTAGGCTCTGAATCTGGAACATAGGTATCAGGGTCCAATACCATAAAAGAGTTCTCAATATCTATTGCCGCAGTGAAGGTTCCATCACCAGGCTGACTAGCTCTTACGGTTACTTCTCCAACAATCCCATCCAAAGTTATTTCAGTTCCATTAATGGTGGCTGGTCCAGAAACGATTGTATATTCGACTGCTAAACCAGAGGTTGCACTGGCTCCTAATGTGAAAGGAGCATCAGTTGTTAGTCTATCTCCAACCTGAGGGAAAGTAATAGCTTGAAAACTATTGTCAAGTTCACCACCAAAGTTAGAATCTTCTCCTGTTAAAGCGAAATCAGTTAAAATACCATCACGCTCTCCATTACCAACTTCACAAGTTAGCATTGAAATAGAGGTATTGTCTTCTCCAGGTACCCCTTGGTTAAACTTGTAATACAATTCTAAGTTAGCTTCATCTCCAACCAACTCATTATCAATCATATCTTGAATTTCCGTTTGTGTCAGTGCTTTACTCCACAAAGAAACTTCATCCATTCGTCCACCATAGAAGAAGTTGAACGGACTAATCAATTGACCTAAGGCCAGTGGAGTATCCGTACTAGTAATAGGTCCAGAGGAAGAGGGTGAAGAACCTACCATGTTCCCATCCAACCAAAGTTGAACTTCGGACCCCGTAAAGATCCAAGCGTAGTGCTGCCAAACTTCCGGCAATACCGTGAAGCTTGGCGAGACATACTCACTAAATGCAGTAGAGGTAATATATCTGTTTTCCAAAAGACCATCGTTTAATTGGATCATATACATTTCTCCATCTCCCGTTCCTCCATTTCTAAAACCAAACATTCCTTGACCATAAGCTAATTCATCACAGTAGAACCAGCCAGTGAGTGTAACGGCAGGAGCGCCGGAAATATATTGTGATGCCTCAGGTATTTCTACAAAGTCATTGATCCGGTCGAAGTGCAGGTATTGTTGCGTTTGAGCATTAGCTTGGAAGCTTTGAAAACTTAACAATAAGAATACAAACCAACAGAGGGTTTGTTTTAAGTTGTAATTTTGTTTCATGTTATTGATTTTATATTTGTGTATTGATTATATTTTTTTGATTTTATATTTTTTCGTAACTATTCAGTGTGGGGAAGCTAACTGCTAACTGCCAGAAGCCAACTGCAGAACAGTTACATTTTTTTTTTAATTCATCCACCAGACTTTTACTAATTCAGAGTCAGCTCCCATAATTGCTAATTGTGTATTCCAGTTTTCTGGATTGTTATTAGATTCAGAAGGAGGGTAGGGGATGCGATAATGTTCTTCTCGTTCTCCTTCTATGGGCGTAGATTGAGTTCGTCTGGCTAAAGCATATGCTTCCCAAGGTTGGCGAAAAGCATCGATCCAGCGTTGGGTGTAAATTAATTTTAGTTTGTCATCGGAACCTGAGAATTTTACATTTGGGTGGTTAATGGTAATGAATTCTCCATTGGTTGGAAGTGTTGGTGGCTGGTTGGTCCAGATTGCTGTACTATTTGCTACGTGGTTCCAGAAAAGAATAGAACTACCAATTCCTTTATCGTACTCCGCTCGAGCTTGGCTCTCGTCAGCTGTTACTCCTAGTCCTCTTATCAGCGCTTCAGCTTTTAAAAAGTGAACTTCGGCTGCGGTAAAAAGAAGCTCGGGGACATCATATTCATCTCGTATGAGATAGTAATTAAATGGAGAGTAGATATTACTAGCTCCTTTTAAAGCATAGTTTACATCTCTTACATTATCATAAGGCGCGCCTCCTGCGAGAGGTGTATTTGAATCAGGAACTTGAGGATAGGGTACCCATTCATTTGCATTGTTAGGTTCAAAAAACACATAGGCTCGGGAGTCAAAAATACCGCTACCATCGATTGCATCAGACTCAGACATTTGATGCCAGATGTTAGAGCCCATGCGAAGGGTTTTGTGTTCCTTAAAAGAGAAATGGGAACCGGTCTTTTGCCAACCTAAAAGATCAGGGATTAACTGGACATCCTCTCCATCTTCTAGAAGGGGGAGCGCATTATCTAAAATATCTTGGATGATTGGATTTGCAAAGTCTGGATCTTTTTCAACCATTCGAATGGCATGGCGCAATCGTAACGAATTAGCAAATTTAACCCACATCAACATATTTTCATTAAACAAATTGTCGAAGCCATTCATGGATACATAAGCCTCACCCGAAGCAGTAACCGCCGGGACATCCAAATTGACATTATCGTTAACCCACTTTAAATCATCTAATAAAGATTTATAAATAGACTCTTGACTATCAAATGCTGGACGAACAAAGTCAGGGCCCTGAAAACCTTTTCCTGCTTCAAAAAATGGAATGTCACCAAATAGGTCCGTAACTTTGAAGGTCTTATAAGCGAGTATGGTTTTTACCATAACTCTAATATTATTCATGGCTTCAGGATCGCCATAATAATTTTCTATTCTGTTCTCAATATCTCGAATGTTGGCCAGTGAATTATAATAGCGACTCCAGATATCTTCAGAACCTCGAGGTAGATTTTGTAAAGAACTAGCCGTCAATGCTGCTTGCTGTGTAATCTTGTATAGGAATTCATTGGCGACGAAAAGTTGTTCGTCATTGCCTAGTGTTACGGATTGAATGACGCCATTAAATAATGGGCCAATATCAGTTTGTGTCGGATTAAAAGGGTCTTTATTCAACTCCTCAAAATCTTTTTCACAAGAGGAATAACATAAAAGACAAGTCAAAAAGAAAAAAGATAATATATGTCTATGCATTGTTATAAATTTATTTTTTTCGCTAAGTAGACTGGAAATTAAGTATTTGTAGATTTTGCCTTGCGGCATAAATTTATTGAAACCACAAAGGGCACAAAGGACACGAAGTTTCCCTCTAACATGAAAAATGAAATACTTTAGCATTTTTTACTTTGTGAAATTTTGTGCCCTTTGTGGTTTTATAACTTGAAATGCGGAACGCATGAAGCCCTCAAAAAGCCCTCAAGATTCACTTTACGCTGCACTAAATTAAAATCCTGCATTTAAAGAAAAGCCAAAAGAGCGCGTGCCTGGATAGGCTGCCCACTCCAAACCCTGTGCATCTCCACTGCCATTACTTCCTTCCGGATTAATGTTGTCAGGTAATGAAGTATAAATGTAAAAAAGGTCTCTCCCCACCAGGGATACAGTCAAACTCTGAAAAACCTTAGTTTTTGCAGTGAATTTTGAAGGAACTTGATAAGTCAATGCTACTTCTCTCAACTTAACCCAGGAATTTTCTAAAACACCTGGAGTCGTTAACCAATTCCCCCAGCCTCCGGAGTTTGGAATGTATTTAAAAAGATAATGAACAACTTCTTCGTTTTGGCTGCCATCGGCATGGACTCCATCTAGTATAACACCAATATTACGTAAATTGCCTTCTGGGTCAGTATAAGGTAAGCCACCACCTTCACGTTCTACAAGGGTAGCCGGACTTTGACCATTTTGTAAACCGGTTACATAAGAGCCCGAATAAATATCGCCTCCCCATTTAGTATCTACTAAAGTACTTAAGCTAAGCCCTTTGTATCCCAAACGGACGGTCCAACCTCCTGTGAATTTAGGAGATGCATTTCCAACAGGAACTCTATCCGTCGTTCTCAAATAATGAGTTCCGCTTTCATTCAAAATAGGTTGACCATTTTCGT
>JBLHRR010000031.1:0-40994 GCA_047626155.1 Saprospiraceae bacterium
ACACACTGACAAGTCAAATGGCTAACTTAGAACCTAAGCTCGGATTTGCCTCTTATGCAGTGGCTATTGAGTTCAAAAAAATAAAAAAATTTGAATTAGCAGAAGTAAACTTCAAACAAGTTCTATTAGACTTGTATCTGTTTAAAACATCTTATAAATACTCACTTTTATAGTGATTTCTGTATGCCAAAATAGAATCGAATTAAAGTGTATAAATTATTTTATTGATTATCAACGATTTGTGCGCTATTCTGGATTTTGAAAAACTGCTTAATAAGCTGATTATTAATAGTATACTAAAGTAACAGCTCTATTGATAATTATACTGTTACTGATGCTTCTGTTCACGATTCACAAGCTACAGAGGATTTATTAACCGAAAAAGATGAAAATCAGGATTTGTATGGAGATAGTGTATATACAGGACAAGAGCAAGAAAAAGTGCTTCTCAAATATAAAATGAAAAACCAAGTAAACGAAAAGGGTACAGAAATAAACTATTGACAGAAGAACAAAAATTAAGCAATCGTGAGAAATCAAAAATCAGAGCAAGAGCAGAATACATGTTAAAAAAACTTATTTGTTTTGAATATAAATTGGTAATATTACTTCAATTTTTCAGCATAAATTTAAACGGGTTCGAATTTGTGTTTGAAAAAATAAATTTTTAGAACCCTTAAAATTAATTAAAAATAAATTATCATGAAAAAATTAGGATTATTGATTACGATGGTTGGAGCATTTTTCTTGCTCACCACAAATGTTATGGCTCAAGCAACTGCTTCAGCTACAGGATCAGCTACAATTGTAGCACCAATTGCTATCGCAAATGCAGTTGACATGAATTTTGGTAATGTGGCTGTTATTGGTAGTGGTACTGTTATATTAGCACCAGCCGGTACAAGAACGATAACTGGTGGGGTTACACTTCCTGCAACTACAGGTACAGTTACTGCTGCTTCTTTTAGTGTTACAGGTGAAGGCGTTTATACCTATGCTATTACGCTTCCATCTAGTGATTACACAATTACAGAGACTGTTGAAAGTTCTGCAGCCATGATAGTTAATACTTTTACCAGTACTCCTTCTGGAACTGGTGCATTAACTGCTGGTGCTCAAACATTAAATGTTGGTGCTACTTTAAATGTTGATGCTGCTCAACTTGCCGGTTTATATACAAATGCGACAGGTTTTGATGTTACGGTTAACTATAATTAAAAACATTCTTTCACCAAAAGAAATGCTGCACAAGGCAGCATTTCTTTTTTTTACAGATTCTTAATAAAGCATTTATAATAATTTAACAGATAACGTAACGTTTTTTAATAGACAGGATTATTTTGTTATATCAAATGAAATAGCTATTTTAACAATATTAAATTAAAAATATATGACTATGCAAAAATCTGTATTTATTGAACTCCGAAAGCAAAAAAAATATTCAAAGCATTTTTTCTTTGTTCTTTTAGGATTATTAATCCTTTTTTCAACAAAATCAATGGCACAAGGCGATTTGCTTATATTTCCTAAAAGAGCTGTGTTTGAAGGTGCAAAAAGATATCAAACATTTAATTTAAGTAATGCAGGAAAGGATACGGCAAGATATGATATATCATATGTAAATATGCGAATGAAGGAAGATGGAGGTTTTGAAAAAATTACTGAACCTGACTCAGGTCAGTTTTTCGCAAATCCATACCTACGCTATTTCCCTCGCCGTGTAATTTTAGCACCACAAGAATCGCAAGTTGTAAAAATACAACTCATAAAAACAAATGAGTTAGTAACAGGAAGAGAATACCGTTCACACTTATATTTTAGAGCAGTACCGAGAATTAAACCCTTAGAGGAAGAAGAAATTCAAAAAGATACTACTTCTCTATCTGTACATTTAACCGCTGTTTATGGTATTTCCATAGCTAATATTATTCGCAGAGGTGAATCTACAACTAAAGTTAGCCTCTCAAATTTATCTTTTGAAACATTTAATGATACTAAACCATTAATCAAAATGGAATTTAATCGTACAGGAAATATGTCGGTTTATGGCGATATTGTTGTAAACTATATATCACCCGGGGGCAAAACAACTGAGGTTGGCAAAATACAAGGATTTGCTGTTTATACACCCGGAGTATTAAGAAGATGCACGATAGAACTCAAAAGACCTGAAGGTATTGATTATAATAAAGGGGAATTGAGTGTAATATATTCAACTCAACCGGACACAGGAAAAATAAAACTTGCCGAAGCAGAGTTGACATTACAAAAGATTTAATTTATAAGAGAAATAGTTAAAAAAATTAGAATCAGAATCTATGAATATGTTAAGGTTATTATTATTTATTTTATTTATTTTAATGTTTAAAATGGTTTTATCTCAACCAATTGAAATTACTAATACTCAAGATATAAATTTTGGAATTTTTTGCCAAACTGATGACATAGGAGGGACAGTAACCGTTTCAAACACAGGAACTCGTTCAGCCACCGGGAACGTAACGCTTATAGGTCAAACATTTTCTTACGCTGCATTTACAATTACAACTGATTCCACCGATCAATTTTTTCTACAAATAGATAAGCCAGCTATTAGTCTTTCAGGTAGTAATGGAGGTTCAATGTCACTTCAAATTGGTACTTCGAACCCAGAATACCCATCCCTTGTGATAGGATCGCCAGCTATAGTGTATATAGGAGGGACGCTTACTTTAGGAACTCGTTCAGAAAACCCATCAGGCACATATAGTAGAAATTATTTACTCTACTTTAACTTTCATTATGAGTAATCATGTACAGTAAAAAAAATGCACTATTATTAAAAGTCATCATCGCTTTTGCTTTTTTTTTTGGTGGTTTGCAATAGACTTGTTTCTGTTTAATTATAGGGTGAATGCTCGCTTTTATGGCGTTTTTTGTATGCCAAAGTAAAGTCAAGCGAAAGTGTATATATTGTTATATTGATTTTCAATGGTTTACCAATGATTTTTGACTTCCATGAAACACATAACGTACTGATTAAAAGTAAACTAAAAAAGTAACAGGTCTAATGAGTATTTTGTTGTTGTTGTTGTTTATTCCAACTAATTCTTTTGCCGATGATATTAACCCTGATTACGATGAAGTATTGGTATTTCTCAATGTAAATCAGATAGGTAATTGTGAAATACCAACAGTAATCCGTGATCAAGAAATATATTTGCCAATAATTGATATTTTCAAATTTTTGAAAATTAAATACATTCCATCTGATGGGCTTGATTCAATAACCGGTTTTTTTATAAAAAAAGAGAAGAGTTATCTCGTAGATGGAATAAACAATCGTATCATTTACCAGGAAAAAATCTATGAGCTCAAACCTGGAGATTTGATTCGCACAGAAACAAACTTATATCTTAAATCTAACTATTTCGGTAAGATATTCGGCTTAGAATGCACATTTAACTTCAGAAGTCTATCTGTATCACTAAAATCAAAATCAGAACTCCCTGTAATTCGAGAGATGCGTTTGGAACAAATGCGCTTAAACATTTCTCGTTTAAAAGAAGAATTTATAGCAGATACAACCATAGGAAGAAACTATCCGTTTTTTCATTTTGGAGCAGCAGATTGGTCAATAAACACAACTCAGCAAGTTAATGGAATTAGCAATGCCAGGCTCAATTTATCTATCGGCGCTATTTTGGCAGGTGGAGAATTAACAAGTAGAATCAATTATAACGACAATTTCCCTTTTTCGAAAAAGCAACAATTTTATCAATGGAGATATGCTAATAACAATAAAAAAATTATTCGGCAGCTAATGATTGGCAAAATTTCCACTCAGTCAATATCAACTATTTCCGATCCTGTTGTAGGTATGCAAATTACCAATTCGCCTACTATTAACCGAAAATCTTTCGGTACTTATGTATTGAGTGATTATACAGAACTCGGATGGACAGTTGAACTCTATGTAAACAATGTTTTAATTGATTATGTAAAAGCCGATACATCGGGATTTTTCTCTTTTAACGTACCTCTTATATATGGTAACACAGATGTTACACTGCGTTATTACGGACCCTGGGGCGAAGAAAAAATATCCGAACAAAACCATAAGATACCATATAATTTTCTTCCATTAAATAAATTTGAATATACAATCAGTTCAGGTATTGTTGAAGATGGCGAAAACAGCATCTTTACCCAGACAAAAATGAATTATGGATTGTCGCGACGCATTACTGTTGGCGGGGGCTTTGAATACCTTTCGTCAATCCCCAATGTTAAAGGCATGCCTTTTATTAATACTTCAATAAGATTAGCATCCAACATACTTTTTACGGGAGAATATACTTACGGAGTTAATTATAAAGGAATGCTCAGTTATAATTTACCTTCCAATTTTAACTTTTCTATAAAATATGCCAACTATAACAAAAACCAGGAGGCAGTAAAAAATAATTATAAAGAAGAACTAAGGACGATAATTTCTAAGCGTTTTCGTATTTTTAATATTTCGGCTTTTTCCCAGGTTACCATCAATCATCATACTGTTGGATCGTTAAAACTCACAAATTCAGAGTTTGTTTTGTCAGGTTCATCTCATGGGGTAAATGTAAATTTAACAACTTACGCTTATTTTATGGGGAATATAAGCACTAACATTAACAGCAAATTAGCGTTATCAATGAGACTCCCTGCAAGTATTATGTTAAAATCACAGATAAGATATGATTATAAACATAATATGTTATTTTCAATGCAATGTGGTTTAGAAAAACATCTTTTCAGGCATTGTTTCATTAATGCATCATACGAGCACAACTTCATTTATAATATAAACTATTTCCATATTGGCTTTAGATACGATTTACCATTTGCACGCATAGGTTCCTCTGTCAATCATAACAATAATACAACTACATTTTCTCAGTCAGCCAGTGGAAGTTTGATTTACGAAGCAAAAAAAAATTATCTTAATTTTAATAGAAATATGAATGTAGGGAAAGGAGGAATTATCTTTTTACCATTTCTTGATATTAATGATAATGGCAAAAGAGATAAAAATGAACCCAAAGTTAACGGACTTAATATTAGAGTGAATGGAGGTGGTATTGCAAAAAACAGAAAGGACAGCACAATCATTGTTTTAGGATTGGAACCATATATAAACTATTTTGTTGAACTCAATGCAAATAGTTTTGAATATATTGCCTGGAGAATCAAAAAGAAAACCCTGAATATGGCTATTAATCCCAATCAATTAAAATTGGTTGAGATTCCAATTTCAGTTGTTGGAGAAGCTTTAGGAATGGTTTACATTCAAAAAGAAAACGAACAAAAAGGCATAGGCCGTATTAAAGTTTGTTTTTATAATAAAGATTCTTTATTAGTTGCAAGTACTCTTACTGAAATTGATGGATTTTTTAGCTTTCTTGGTCTGGCTCCGGGTTCATATACTGCCAGAATTGATACTGCCCAATTGCGAAAGCTGCACATGTTTGCTTCACCAGCAACTTTACCGTTTGATATTTCACGCACAGAGGAGGGCGATTTTGTGGAAGGGATCAATTTTGTACTCCAATCTAATCCGATAAACAAATCGAAAATGTTTGTTCCTGCTGAAAAATAGAGAATTTCTAAATGGGTTGCGCTATCAACAGCTTTAAATGTATGAAAAAACAAACCTGATTTTTCTTCTGAAAATAATTTTAAAATATCCTTTGATATATGTGATATTTCAACATTATGTGCTTTAAATTCAATATTTACTTTTTTGTGAATACTGATATTTTACAAGGCAAATTCTGTAAGCATAGTATTCTTTTTTTTTGTCATGGTTACAACCGTTAGTAAGGTTCATAATTTTATGATCCCATCAGACTGCAAAAAATCACATAAACTGACCCACCACAATTATCTCAAGTTGACCCACCCTTTGTCCTAAAAAGAGGAAAAAAAGCAAAGTTAAAAAAAATTAAATTTTAATTCTTAACGACTTCCCTTTCAGCTCAATTCTGTGGGCGTTGGCAGTAATTCTATCCAAAATAGCATCAGCAATCGTAGGGTCATCTAAAAATTGATGCCGACTATGACTATCCTATTTCTCCTTCGTTCCTATCTGATGAAATACATCATAAATATGTGCTTTCAAAATAGTCTTACTGTCTTTTTTATCAAAATAATCCATTTTAATAATAGAGCGTCTTCCGGTTTTTACATCAAAAAGCATGGCGTAGTACAGCATATCGTATTCTGGTGTCACCATTGCCGGAATCGTGTATGGCCAAGAATAGATAGGTAAAAGAATAGAAGCGGCAACCAACATTCCTACGGGTGTTTTTTCCCTTAAGGAAATTACACCAGTCCATAAAAAATAATCCGTGCCGTATTTATCAGCGATGGCATCTACCTCATTTTGGTTGTAACCAGGTGTTAGTGACAGATCGTATTGATCCATCTGTTGACTCATGTAGTTATTAATCTGAGAGATATCGTTGAATTTTTCAATATCCTTAGTAGATAAATCCGTCACATCTAAAACAGAAGCTTTCACCTTGGTCATTTTAGCGATCTCTTTTAAACTTTTTCGGAAGTAAGCTTGCTTCTCTTCGGAGCGAATGTACTGGACAGAATTTTCCTTTCGGTCATCTAATGACAAATAGAAAGGATTGACTACCACTACTTTTTTAATACCTAATTTTTTCCCTTTTTTATCCTCTTGTGACTTTTCTTTATCCCATGCTTCTCTTCCTTCTCTAGAGTTGTAGTACTCATTTTTCTCTTCACTTCTTTCGTAAGCAGCCAGGCCTTTTTCATAGGATTCTATGAAGCTTTTTTCTTTAAGTTCATCAACAAAAGCGAATTTCCAATACTCACTTTTCTTTTTACTTTTTTCTACTTTATCCAATTTCGTCATTTCTTTTTCTTCTTCCTTTTTCTTTGGAGTCTGCTCTTTCTGAGTTTCCGACAAGGTTATTTTTGAAAAAGTTTTTAAGTCATCAAAATGTCTTGCAAATTCCTTGAAACAGTCCTCCATCACTGTAATCATTTCAGGGTCTTTTTCATTTTTATTAAAAATTTTCCAGTTATATTTTATAGCAAGAATATTTAATTCTTTTGTATTTAATTCTGACAATAAGTGGTAAACCCGTTGAGACTCTCCCTCTATCTTACCCACTATTTCTTCCATTATTTCTTCGTATTCCTCACTAGAGTTATTCTCCTCATAGAAGTTTCGATATTTCGATTCCATGTATAAGGACTTCCCAATCACCTTTTGCAGCTCAATATTATCACCCTGCTCCTTCAACCCTAAAAAGCTGGTATAAATAGCCTGTGGAAAATTTTCAGTATAAAGATTCAAATAAGGAATTTGATTTCTTGCTCTTTCTCGTATATCTTTAAATTCAGATTCTGGAAATAAATAAGCGGACTTTTTATTTGCACCTTCTACCGGAATACTGCTTTCTAGTTTTTCCATTCTTTTAATACTCGAAGGGTGTGAGGAGTCATGATCGTCTTCCTCCTCATCTATTGCAGATACCGCCTTTACTTCATCTAGCCATAATTCATCATTTAAAATGTAATTAGTATCCTCAAAAAAGGATTTCTCAAAAGCGACTTCATCATAAGGCAAATAGGAATAGTGTAGTATTTTAAAAGTATTTAAAATGGCTTGAGGATCATAATCCGATTTAAGGAAAATATCCAAGCCTTCATCATCTGCCTCTTCCTCTAATTCACGGGAATACATACTTTTCTTAAAAATATTTTTTTCTAGTCCAATTTTTCCAACATTACGTGCACGACCCGAGTTCCTATCAATATCTTTAGATTTAATAAATTTATTTATGGCATGTCTGTTTTTAACATGTACCAATTCATGGGAAAGAATGAAGGCCAATTGCGCTTCGTTTTCAAGGTTCGCTAATAAACCGAGGGTTACGAAAATAATTCCCTGATCCGTTGCAAAAGCATTTACTGCAGATGTGTTTAGTATATAAGCTCTTGGTTTCTTTTTTGTCAATTCCCTTTCTCCTTCAATTGGCAATTTCGCCAAAACCTTATTGACATAAACCGAGGCGGGGTCATTGAACAATACTCGTCCGCTTTGTAAAACATCATCAATGGAAAAACTAGATTCCAACAAAAACTGTTTTTTATTCTTTTTCTTCTTTCGCTTTTCTTTTTTCTTATTAAGATCCGCCATTTCCTTTTTGAACTTTACGGTACTTGGCGTGATGAATTCCTTTGGTATTTTACCTTCTGCTTTTAGGAGGTTTTTATCTTGTGCGTTTATAGTAAAAAGAAAAGAAAAAAGAAAAAGAATTAGAATAGATATATTTTTCATAACTAATAATTTACGATCAGAGGTCAATAGTAAAAGAAGAATAAATTTGAAGGTTTTTCTTTTTAAAAATCAATAGAGGTTATGACGCCTTTGTCTGGATTTACTACCTTGGGTTCTGGTAGACTGATTTGATCATCACTAACTTCTATCCCATTCCCGTTAATAGTAGGCACGCCAAAATCATGAAAAATATCAACCTCAAATAAATTCAAACTTGGAAGGTTATATTTTAACAAATCATCACTAATCTCACTTGATGTCCACAATTTTGTCTCTGAAACATTTACTCTTAAATGATTAATTTCCGTTAAATTAAAATCTTCTACTATCAGAGTTGATTCGTTCGCTAAGGCGACAAAGAAATCAGAATTTCCTTGGTTTTGATATGCAAAAACAATGGTTCCATTTTGTAATAAGGCAGCTGTATAGACTTGAATGTTAGCAGGTATACCGTTGAGATTTTCTAAGTTCACTGTATTTGAAGTAAAAACGTTTGGGCCAAAAGTATTGATGTTATCTCCAACCACTGCAAAAGCCGTTTCATTGTTAGGATGATAATCGAACCACTTAGCATTTTCGGTATTGGGCAATTCGCCATCGTTTGTTTCGTTTTCTACATCATAAATTTTTATGTTTTCACCCGCTGGTTTGTATAAAACTTTTTTATGGTCATGGCTAATAGAAGCAGTTTCAACATCCCCTCCATTATAAAATCGGGTTATTTCCAATCCAAATTCATCCATCAGAAATACATTTCCGCCAGCTGTAAATACGATTGCGTTTCCTAATGCTATTTCTCCATTTCCTTCATCTGTATAAGCTCCTTCTTCTTGTACTTCGTAATCATAACAAGATGTAGTTGTAATCGCTAGTATGAGCACCCATAGAATAGGAAACCGATTGATCCAAGATATATTTTTCATAATAAATTAGTTTTAAATAATTAATAGAGCTTACTACTTTTTAAAATAATAAATAGCCAACTCCAATATCAAAACGGATAAACTCATGCCACATCAATCTTCTGAAAACATTCAATTCATAGTGGTATTGACTATCATATCTTCGGTCACTACTAGGATTCGTTTCGAATGCATCGCCAAGATAACTAAGACTTAGAGGTACTGCCATACGAAAGCCTGTTTTAAAAAGCACCTTATCCCAAAATATTTGATCGTTTGACCAACCAAATAACAAATAATTAAATGCCACTTCTTGATCAATTCCCAATGGGCCATGTCCCTGTGCAATACCGATCTGAGAGGAATAAGATGTTTTTTTATCTATGATCTCGGACTTAATAAAATTCCGTTTAAAGCCCCAATAAAAACGATTCCCGATTGGAGCCAATCCTCCTTTTTCCCTTTTAAAACGGCTAAGGATAATGCTCGCAGATCTAACATTTACTCTAAATAGTAAATCATGCTCATCACTGGAAAAAGAGCCAGAACTTGAATTTAACGGACGGGTTTCCAAGTCTTCTATTAAGGTTCCAGTATAGTATTGTCCTACATGCAAGCCAAGACTCCGATACCGACCTACCACATAATCAAAGCCCAAATCGAACTCATAATTCAATCCCGTTTTACCACTCCTTTCTTCAAATGCATTCCGACCTCTATTATTTTGACTAGGCCCAAAGAAGCCAGGGAAGACAGAATAATTAAAAGAAACCAATGCCTTTTTTCCGAGATAGCCAGGAGCCTGCCCATTCATCAAAAACGGGAATATAAACAACGCTGTTAAAAAAGTGATAAATATCTTTTTCATAAATTGAAAGTATTACACAAAATAATTTGACTTTGCGATGTTATAAAAAGAAGTAAATGATTATTCTGTGGAAGAATAAAGGAGAGATAGTTTAGTTTTCATATACTGACAGATCATACAATCTCTTGTTGACCACAAAGTTAAAAAAACTTATTAATTGTAAAAATTTTTAAGTTACTATACACTTTTTTACCCACGCAACCCCCTGCCCCTAAGGGGGAGCCGCCGCCCGTAGGGGCATAGTGGCTAAAGGAAAGTTTGTTTTTAAAAAGTGTACAGTAGTTGTAAAAATTTTATAATATATAATTTAAATCCCGCAACAACATTAAAAGATCTTTTGTCCTTCCCAATTTCAAGCCAATTCAAAAATATCCTCTTCTCCGATTTCCAGGCTCCCAAGGACAAGCACCCGCTGGATAATGTTTCTCAACTCACGGATATTTCCTCTGTAATCGAATTCCTGAAGGGCTTTCATCGCTTCAGAAGTTATTGCACGAACAGGCCATCCGTTCGCTTTACAAAAGCTTTCGATAAAATGATGGGCCAGTGCAGGGACATCTTCTCGGCGATCGTTTAAGGCTGGAACTTCTATTTTTATGACGGCCAACCGAAAATACAAATCTTCCCGGAAGGTAGAATCCATGATCATTTGGTAGAGGTCTTTATTCGTGGCTGCAACTACCCGGCAATCAACAGGAATATTTTTGCTGCCTCCAATTCTTCGAATGCATTGTGTTTCCAGCGCTCGCAATACTTTGGCTTGGGCCGCCGGTGACATGTCTCCTATCTCATCCAAAAACAACGTTCCTCCATGAGCTTCTTCAAATTTCCCTTTTGTTGTTTTATGGGCATCAGTAAAAGCACCTTTCTCATGTCCAAATAACATTGACTCTACAAGTTGCTCTGGAAAGGCGGAACAGTTTACCGCTACGAATGGTCCCTCTGCCCGTGGGCTGGCATAATGCAAATTTTGAGCAACCAATTCTTTCCCTGCTCCGTTTGGTCCCGTAATCATTACTCGAATATTGACAGCAGCAATTCTCTCTAATTGAGATTTCAATTTTTTCATTTTTGGAGATTTTCCAATCATTAGAGGCATCTGATTGGAGACTAACGGGGAGATGGGCTGTCCTTTGACACTAGGCCGAGGCATATTACTTTTGCTTAATGTTTTTCTAACCGTTGTCATTAAGGTGTTCAAATCAATGGGTTTGAATATAACATCGACAGCTCCGTTTTGCATAGCGTGAAAAGCGATGTACATGTCCTCGTGGGCAGACATCATGATGATTGGAATGTTCGGATAGTCTTTAGTCAGTGTTTTTAAAAGCTCGAACTCCAATGGATTGGGTTTTTTAATTTCCAGCAATATCAGATCGTAGGGACATTCCTGAATGGCTTTCAGGCAAATTTTTTCATTGCAAGCAAGGTCAACTTTGAAGTTTTCATGTTCGAGGATTTCCCTCAATGTACGGAGGATAGAGGCCTCCTCATCTACGAGTAAGATTCTTTGCATTGTGTGGATTTTTGATACGTAAATGGCACAAGGGGGATTGCAAATAGCTTGGTCACTAATTTCAATCAAAAATCAACCTTGTTTGTTCTTTGCGATTACTTTTCTTGTGGCTACAAATATAACGAATTAAAATTCATATTTGCAAATTTCATATGTGATAAATAATGGAATACCGTTTTTGTATTACATTTTGTCTATTTCTTAGCTTGTTCATTAAACTGCTTTGCCAAGGCAACTCCCATACTGAAGCAGGCTTGTAACAAGTATCCTCCAGTCGGCGCATTCCAATCCACCATTTCACCGATACAAAAGGAATTTTTCATTTTTTTCAATTCGAAATTCTGAGATAATTCTTCTATTGATATTCCTCCAATTGTTGAAATGGCTTCATCCAACGGAGCTGAGGACTTAAAGGCTACCTGCGTTAATTTTATTAATTTACTCAACTGCTCTAAATCTCCGGTAAATTCTTCTTTAGAAAGAACTGCCTTTATGATTGCAACCTGTACCTTACTCAATTTCAATGTATTACGCAACAAATCCGTTCTCTTTCTGTCTTTGCTTTTCACCAATTTCCGTTTGACTTCTGCTACAGAAAACATAGGTTTAAAGTCCAAGAAAACCTTAGCGACACCACGATTGGCAAATTCTTTTTCTATCTCTGGGCTAAGCCCATAAATTGCATTTCCCTCCAAGCCAAAAGCGGTAACAACGGCCTCTCCTTTTTGAATTAGCCCTCCACACCTTACTGCCAAATTCTTTATGGGTTGACCAGCATAGAGATCTACGAAGTCACTTGGCCAGTTGACTTCATATGCACAATTTACGCCACGGAATTCTTTTGTTACAATTCCTTTTTCTGAAAACAAATTTCGCCAACCACCATCAGAACCGGTAACCTTCCAACTTCCACCTCCCATTGCGAAAACCGTATAATCTGCTTCTACCACTTTTATTTTGTCTTCTTTCCCATCATAGAATTTCAATTCATTATTTGCCATCCAGCCCAACCATTCCTGCTCAAAATTTAGAACCACTCCCCTATCTTCCAAGGTTTTCAATATTTGTTTTAGAACGGTTATTGGCTTAATCCCCAGTAAGGGATACACGCGTTTACTGGAGCCAATAAAAGTAGCAATACCTATACTTTCTAGCCATTGACGCAGGTCTTCATTTGTAAATTCTAACAATGCTTTTTCAAGAAAGGAATCAGGACTATATCGTTTTACAAAAGTGCTAATGTCTTCTGAATGGGTAAGATTAAAACCGCCTTTTCCTGCCACTAGGAATTTACGGCCAGCTGCTTTACTTTTCTCATAGATACAGACCTCAAATTTGGTGGAATCCAAATGCGCGGCGAGCAATAAGGCGGAAGGGCCTGCTCCTATAATGGCAAGACGTTTTTTCATAGGGCAAATTTAGTGAATTATTTTTGCATAGTAGACAGCTATGGTCTCAGCGTGATTTTATAATAGGAATAGGTTTCAAATAAGTGTCCTGCTTGGATTTCTATTTTAGTGTGTTTAATCACGCAGAGAGGGCAGAGGCCGCAGAACCAACGATGAAAAACGCGATCGCTCTGTGCTCTCCGTTAAAACCTATTGAGCCCTTGGCTTCTTGCGATTATCTAGGCTCAAAGATGAACAAAGCCAATTACTATCAATAGGTTAGAATATCTAATTTTCAAGCTATATGAAAAAATGCTTACTACTTATAGTTCTTTTAAATCTCGGTTGTTTCAACGACCTCTTAATGAATTTACAAACAAGTGAAATTTTAAAATTAGCAGATGATTTATATTCAAATCCAAATATAACAGAGTTGGATTACTTTAGTGGATAATCAATACAAAAGGTCAAATATTTAAAAGCCTACTTCCGTCAACAAACCAAACGATATGATTTGGGGCGCTAGTTTGATACGAAAGAAATAGTACATACTGAAAACGTCTACTAAACTTCACAAGTTTAGTAGACGTCCACAAAAAACAAACTCAATAATTTATTCCTTCACAACCTTCTCTTCTAACAATAATTCCCCATCCAAAGAATAAACAGAAACATAATACATCCCCGCAGCTAAATCCTTCAGAGAAACCGAACGATCACTAGTCTCAAAACGCTTACAAATTTCTCCAATCATATTTGTGACCATAATTAATTTAGCGCCTTCCAAGTCCATATTCAATAGATCAGAAGTTGGATTTGGATAAACTTGCTTGTCCTCCAAAACATTCTCCTCCAAGCCGGAAATAATAAACGATTGCAACATCGCATAAGCATCTATCTTTCCAAAACCCCAAATATTAGCATCAGGAGTATCAGTGGTATGCGTATCTTTTATGGCCGTGTCCCCCATCAATGTTATTAATTCAGCTGGCGTTGCTAGTGGATTTGCTTCTAAGAACAACGCAACAATTCCTGCAGTCATGGGTGCGGACATCGAGGTTCCACTAGACTCTCCAAAGTAGTAATCGTGCGCAGTGGAGGCATCTGTATATTTATGAACCACTAGGTTATAATTTGGACCACCTGGTGCGTAATTACTGTCAAAGGAATTCATGGCGGAAGCCAAGGTCATCCCCGGAGCGGTAATATCTGGCTTAGTTCTTCCATCCGTTGTTGGCCCTTTACTGGAGAAAGGACAAATTCTACTTGCTAAAACATACCCGCTATAAGACAAGTTCTGACCAGACAGATTGGTAAACGAAACCTTGGAAGCATAAGCGCCAACCGTAATAGCTGATTCGGTACAGCCCATCTCCCCTACGGTCATATCATCATCTCCGGCGGTGGCTCCTGCCACACCATTGGTAACGAATTCACCGTAATAACCTCTCGATTCTAAGACATAGCCCATCCACACATTTACGGCTCCACTACTAGCTTTAACAGAGAGTCCTATATTGTCATTGGTTTTACTGTAAACATCCAAGAAGGCATGAGGCTTCCCGTTTATATCGGCGGAAACCGTACTTAGGTTAATGAAAAAAGTATCATTGTCAGAACCAATTAAAAACGTATCTATTGTAGAATTCTCGATACACATGAAATCAGTAGCAGCATTGTTATTTATTCCGTTGTAAGTTCCAAATTGAATGCAGAATGTTTCACCAGCATCTCCCCAGATGTCTATCCATGTTTTTTTATCGGCTAGGTTAGTATTAAAACTTACAAAACTTTGTAAGAGACTATCGGTGTTGGAGAATACCTTATTCAAGTGAAGATTTTGTCCTCCATTATTTCCTCCTGAAACTGTAAAAATTTTACCGGCTCCTGTCAGGTTATTAACCGCCTGACTAAACAATGAGCTTCCGTCATGAGGCCCAATGCTACAACCCCAACTTAGGTTAGCCACCGCTGGTTTACCTTGAGAATCGGCGTAATCAAATATATAATTCAAGCCATCCACTATATCCGTCATACCAGTGTTATGCCATTGGTCTTGAGCCGGTGTAATACCCACCAGTACCAGATCACTTTCATAGGCGACTCCTTTATATTCATCTCCATCGCCACCGAAACCAGACCCCGCTGCGATACCTGCTACATGAGATCCATGGGATTGCTCTGGATTATCGGTTTGCTCTGCTATCATATCCATCGCATCTACGATCTCATGACCATAGCTATAACCTGAAGGAGGTGTTCCCGTTGATTTTTGTTCCCAGATTCTTTTAATTCTATAGTCGTTTCCGTCCACATCATAAAAGGTAGGATGCGTGTAATCGAACCCAACATCCAGAATACCGACTACGACATCTTTACCTGTAAAGGCCTGAGGCAGGTCCGTACCTTCATGAACCAAATCAACATTCGTTTTAGAACGCGCGACATCCATCGTAGAATAAATCGGTTGATCCAATTGTATAAAATCAATTCCGGATTCTAGGGAAGTAAAGGCCTCTACCCTATCAACAGGGATTTTTATCGTCCAAATATTTCCTGCTTTCGTTCCTACGAGAATACCTAAGTTCTCAAAATCGCTAGACACCAAATGGTCGTTGATTTTGACAAAGGCATTTACATACTTTTGATTTTCGATTTTAGAATAAACGAATTTTGAATTTATAGGAGCGGTAGCAAGTGACTCTGCAGCAAATAAATATTGGTTAGTCAGCGCTGACTGTTTGCCAATATTTTTATGAGGTGTTTGCGCCTGTATATTTAGACAAAAAAGTAGAAAGCTCAGGATTAGAAATCTTGTACTTTTCATTAGATTTTATTTTATTTTATAAATTAGTTAAAGTGGAATGATCTTTTGTTTTCAGTGGAATTCTTAATTGTTACAAATTAAGAATTCAAAGCTACAAATAGTTTTTAGCATTACGCAAATAATAATCAACCCTTTCTCTCTGCCACCGCCACATAGGTTGGGAAGGCGTAAGAAGCGCGATCAATCATACTTTTCACTTCAAAACCATTCAATTGTAATAACAATATAATTTCATCTTTTGTGAACGTCCTGGGTTGTTCCTCATCTTCCGCAATCAATTGCCAGTCATTCCCTTCTTCGACATAAAAAGAGAAGTGCCAATTGAAATCCATTCCATTAACTAGGGCAGGCGACCAGATGCTTTCTCGTTTATAATTCTTTCCTTCAAACAGGGCTTCATGAATTATCTTTTTCTGAGGCGAAATCGAAGGAATAAAACGGTTAGCATCTATGAAATCAAAGCTCAGAATGCCAGTCGGAATTAAATTGTTACAAATACTTTTAAAACAAGACATTACATCTTTATTGGTCAGTAAGTAACTTACGGTCCTGGCAGTGATGATGATGCTTTCCACTGGTTTTTCCAATTGAAAATTTCGCATATCCCCTTGGAGGAATTTACCATTTGGTATTTTCTTTTGGGCGATGTCAATCATTTCTTGGCTATAGTCCAATCCGGAATATTGGAATCCGTTTTTGGAAAATTTAGGCGCTAGGTTTCCGGTGCCGCTTCCTATTTCTAGTACTTCGCTTTTGCCGTATTGTTGAAGGATATTTGAATAGAATTGGAACTCTTCCTCGTAGTCGATAAAGCTTTGGTACATGGCTTCGTAGATGGGTGCGAGGTTTTTGTAGAGGCTGGACATGTGGCAGTGTGGTTTGTTTTTATAAAGTTAGCATTCCTAGGGCTACAAGTCAAGGGGAGCTTCTAGAGTCCAAGTTAAAGAAAAAGAAAGAACTATTGTCTTTTTAAAACAACTACCTCCTCAAAATCACTTATCCTTACGTCGCTCCGTAACCATGAGAGGCAGCCTAACTCGACTAAAATATTTTCTTCTCAACAATACAAACTACTTGTAGAATTTTTGTTATATTTGAATGAAGGAGATTCTCAACGTATAACCATATAATTAATTTATGAAAACTAACCCCTTGAAAAATCAACAGTCCAGTCTTATTTTGTTACTCCTTTTAATTGCCTTTACATCCGCGAAGGCACAAACAGATTTTATTCCAGGTGTCCTAGTAAATATAGAGATGGACACGCTACATGGGCTCATATTTCAAACAAATAAAAATGGCAATTTTTTGTTAGAATTCAAAAAATCGAAGGAAGAAAGGCCACAAGAATACCAAAAAAATCAAGTTGTTTCCTATCGAATTATTGATGGAAATTACTTTGAAACAAAGACCGCTTTAATTAACAATAAAGAAGTAACAGGTTTCTTTAGATGTCAAGTTAAAGGTACTGTATCCCTTTATTCTTATATTGATGATCTAGGAAAAAACCACTTACTAATTTCAAAAGTCAGTTCAAACGACAGTACAGGATTAAATGTACTTGAGATTGAAAATGAAATAGTCAACGTCCATGATGCTTGGGTTTCTAGCAGTGGCAAATTCAGTAAAAAAACAAAATCTTATGCTCGTGTACTAAGAAGGGCTCTTTTAGATTGTCCTGCTACTTTCCCTAAAATAAGTGATCTTTCTTTGACCATAGCCGCAATGAAAGATCTTTTGAAAGATTACTACGACTGTACTAGTGAGCAGTATGAAGTTTTCAAGGACAAGAAGGTTCGCGGCAAGCCAGCATTTGGTGCATACGGAGGAATAAATCGATTTAAAAATGCATACAATAGCAATTGGAATTTCAATGGTGGAATCTATATGGATCTCTTTCTTGCTGGCAGGCATAAGCGGTTTTCAATCCAACCTCATATAGTCTACTCTGGTTTCGAAACCACTGAAGAAGAAAACGGCGGAGTTATTCATTTTCCAGTATATTTAGCGAGCCATTTATTCCATGATCACTATCATATATTTGGCGCCATTGGCTATGATATAGGGCTCCGAGGAATTGCATTCTCCGTTGGTACCCGAATTAAAGTCAATAAAATTAAGATCAATGCCATTATTCAGTTCCGTAGCGGACCCTTCACAGGAATAGCTTTAACTACCGGTGTTTCTTTTTAGAGGCGATGTAATAATGGGTTTGAAAAATATTATCATTGGAATTGGAGGGGTGAAATAAATATTTTGATATTTGAAGACAAGTAGAATTTAATTTGAACTTTTAAAAACAGACAATTCTCTTACTTCGTTTTCTATGATGGGACATATTCCAACTTTTGAACCATCCGTGTAAGTGGTGATAATTCCCATAGATCATATCAGGTAACAATTGACCAATCTGGAAAGTAATTCATCTGGTGGAAATCGCCAATGTCGGAACAATTCATTACCGCTTTCAACTCTAACGTTTTCTTTAACATTGACAGAATCGTTGACTACACAGAGCTAAGCGCCTTAATCGTATTATACTTTTGCAACAATGTAAATACAAAATATCCAACAACAAATTACGCCTTTGCTTTAAAGTACGCTGTAGTCGCCATCAGCCTTTTCTCCTTTATTGCCACATCCATGTCCCCACCCTATCCGTTACCTCCGGAAGGAGATGTCGCCATCAATAAAACTTATAAAATAAAGATTCGTAAGGAGATCATTAGAGCAATACGTTAGTGCTAAGTCAGGTAATTAGGCAATTTTACTTCCGGGCTTAAACCCTCATGAAAAACATCTGTAGTTGAACCTGCTGTTGGCGGTATCAACCAAGCCCACTCTCCTGTCACTTCACGGCCTATTGCAGATTCTTGCTTCATAAATTGCATGAATTGTTCTACCGCCGTATGATGATCTACGATCTTCGCGCCAGCGTTTTCATAAGAATAATAGACCGCCTCATTAAGAACTAATAAAGCGCGCTCTTTCCAAAAAGGAGACTTTGTATCTAAATTTAAACGCGCTGCAATTACGGGCAAGATGTTATATCTGCTCTTGTCTCCAAAGTTTCGTGTAGCAACTTCATCTAACATATACCATCCATTAAATGGGCTTGCTGGATACATAACACCTCCAATATCTAAGTTCATATTTGAAATAACTGGTAATTTATACCACTTCAAACCAATCTCTTCAAACCAACCATATTCAGGATGTGCAATTGAAATCTCAGTAACTAGTGCTTTAGGAAGTTGATGGTATTTATCCGGCCCATCATTGATGCTGTAGACAACGGGCAATTGATCAAAGGGAGTTCCCTCTCCTTTCCACCCAAGAGACTCGCAGTGTTTTGTAAGTTCTAAATGAGAAGGATCACCAATAATTTTATCGTCTACTTCGTATCCAGCATACATGATCAACGTATAGTTTTTGATCTTAAAAACTGGTGCAAGCGTATTGTTAGCGAAAGGAGGATATATAGATATGATGCTTCTGATTTTATCGCCATTATCAGCAGCTTTAAGATGTTCGTGCAAAGCATTTATAAAACCTTCTTCATTCCTTATTCCTCTGCAATCAAAAATTTTAAGCGTTTTCCAGAATAGCCTTCCGATACATCGATTACTATTACGCCAGGCTACTTTAGCTCCATAACTTAATTCTTCATAAGTATGCGCATAGGTGCCCGTCCTTTCAATCTCTAACTGGATTTCAGCCCACCTTTGATCCATTCCTTCTTTACCCGTCTCTACATAGTACAGTTGAATAAAAGCTTTAGCCTGTTCTAATACTTCACCTCTCAATTTCATAATCAATAACAATTCTTTTCCTGAAAAAATATTTGAATTTCACCCTAGCCCAACAATCCCCCCATCTCCCCAGTAATCCCCGCAGCCACAGAACCAGCCGAAACAGCAAAGCCCTCAAAGTCACCCCCTGCATAAATAATCCCCCTAGAACTATTCACCAACAATCCACAATCCTTATTCAAACCGTACTCCGACAATTTACCCAAGTCACCACCCTGCGCACCAACACCCGGCACCAACAAAAAGTGATCCGGCGCAATTCGTCTAATGTCCTGCATTCTCTCCGGATGCGTTGCTCCAACTACAAACATCAAATTATCAGGGCTCCCCCAGGTCATAGCGGTTCGCATCACCTTTTCGTAAAGCGGCACCCCATTATCCTGTGGCGTCATTTGAAAATCCTGGCTTCCTTTATTAGAAGTCAAGGCAAGAAGGATGACCCATTTATTTTCAAATTCCAAAAAAGGTTTTACAGAATCTATCCCCATATAAGGAGCGACAGTCACTGCATCAAAATTCAAGGTTTCAAAAAAAGCTTTGGCGTACAAAGAAGAGGTATTTCCTATATCCCCACGCTTCGCATCTGCAATAGTGAAAATATCATCCGGAATATAATCCAACGTTTTTTCAAGTGACTCCCAGCCCTTGGAGCCGAGTGCTTCGTAGAAGGCGATATTGGGTTTGTAAGCCACACAATGATCCTTAGTGGCGTCAATAATTTGTTTATTGAATTCGAAGATGGGATCTTCAGCAGAGCGGAGGTGTTTCGGAATTCGGTTGATGTCGGTATCAAGACCTACACAAAGGTAGCTTCCTTTTTTGTTGATTTGCTCAACTAGAGATTTACGAGTCATTTTGTAATAGTATTGTTTGTTTTAACGGAAACGGCGCAACGTCAAGCTATGATTTCTTCAATCGTTTACTTATCGTTGCGCCGTTATTTTATTTTTTCATTCCAGGATGACCATTTCAAAAGGAAACTTAGTTACCCCTGCCCCTAAAGGGGAGTTACATCTCGGTAGAATTAGAGGCTTGGTTGACCAGCTCTACTTTAGTGGGTTTTGAAAAAAGCTATTAATCAAAAACTCATACATGGGAATCACGTTAGAAGGTTTTGATTTTAACCAGCCCGACTGCGGCGGCGTGCGAGTTGACATTATAATTTAGATTTTAAATTGTAATCCCATTCACTGCCTCCACATTCCTTATACCCGGCACTTTCGAACGGATACTCTGCTCAATTCCGGCACGCATCGTCATGGTCGACATATTGCAGTTTACACAATTGCCCATCCACTTTACCATAACATCCATCTCCTCAGTGATTTCCACCAATTCCACATTTCCACCATCCACTTCAAGGTGAGGACGTACATCATCCAATGCATTTTCCACTTTCTGGATTAATTCTTCTTTTTCTTCTACAGACATAATTGATCTGGTTTTATATAGTACTAAGTAATAGATTTTATGGTGAAATATTTTGTACAGAAATCAAATAGATAATTTTTGTCAGAACGAAGCTCTTTTTTGAGTTCGTAGCCTTAGCTACGGGCGAACAAAAAGCTGAGTACTGGCGAGAATTAGCATTTGAGGACATACAAACTATTTTGGAATAAAACCTAATGTAAAGATACAGATTTTTTAGTTCTTCGTCATGCGATGTTTGAGGGCTGATCCACCGTGATCTCCCCTTTTAATCATCAGTTTATCATTTCCACCTTCTCACTTGGTCCCTTATCTCTGTTCCGCTTTTCAATACTAGCAACCGTCGCTTTCGCCACCGCCATAAAGGCCTTCGCATTATCCGCTTCAGGATTAAGCATCACCGGCTTCCCTTCATCCGCTCCTTCTCTAACCGATTGAATTAAAGGTATTTGCCCCAACAAAGGAGCCTTAGCCATCACCGCCAATTTATCACCGCCACCTTCTCCAAAAATGTAGTATTTATTGTCTGGCAATTCTTCAGGCGTAAACCAACTCATGTTTTCTACCACCCCAAGAATCGGTACATTAATATTTGGCAACATAAACATACTCATTGCCTTAATCGCATCTGCCACCGCTACATCCTGAGGAGTCGTAACGATTATAGCACCGGTTACGGGAACCGTTTGCACTAAAGTCAATTGAATATCACCGGTCCCAGGAGGAAGATCAATAATGAGGTAATCCAATTCAGGCCAGATACATTCGTTGAAAAACTGCTTAATAATGGCTCCTAATCTAGGTCCTCGCAATACAACCGCCTGCTCCGGCTCAATGATAAAACCGATAGACATCAGAGAAATGCCATGAGCCATCAAAGGAACCAATCGCGCTTGTCCGTACACCTCCTGCACCTTAGGTCTTTGTCCCTGCAAACCAAACATCGTTGGAATGGAAGGGCCATATAAATCCGCATCCATCAAACCAACTCTTGCTCCAGTTGCTTTCAAACCCAATGCAAGATTGGAAGCTACTGTAGATTTTCCAACACCACCTTTCCCAGATGCCACCGCAATAATGTTCTTAATGTGTGGAACGGACCCTTTTGGCTTTGGTGGAGCGGCAGAACCAGCAGGCGCTTTCGGCTTTGCAGCAGCACCAGCCGTACCCGTATGTACATTGACCACTGCTTGTGGATAGACCTCTTGAACGGCAGCAATACAAGCAAAATTCAATTCTGATTTAGATGGGTAGTCCATTTTGGGCAACTCCAGCGTGAAGTTTACGTTATTCCCTTCCACTTTAAAGTCGCAAAGCATATTCATGCTAATGATGTCCTGGCCAGTAACCGGATCTTTGACTTTAGAGAGCGCTTCTACTATTTTTAATTTATCCATTTTCTATTCGTTGGTTTTAACGAAGGCGAATGTACGACTATCAATTCAAGGTACAAAACAATCTAAAAAATCAATGGTTTAGAAAATGACCGAATAGTTAAAAACTTCCTTACATTTGCGCTTGATATGAACGTCTACCATGATTTATCAGCCCTTCCAACATTTAATTCTGCAGTAGTCACCATCGGCTCTTACGATGGGGTGCATTGTGGTCATCAGACCATTCTCTCCCAATTGAAAGATCTGGCTAAAAAGGTAGACGGCGAATCTGTTGTGGTCACCTTCCATCCGCACCCCCGCCAGATTTTGCAACCAGACGATACTTCCCTTCGATTGCTGAATACCATCGACGAAAAGATTGCTCGCTTGGAAGCCAATGGCGTTGACAATGTCGTGGTGGTTCCCTTCAGTAAAGAATTTGCTAGCCAAACGGCAGATGAATATATAGCCAATTTCCTGGTTCGCTTATTTTCTCCCAAATATATTGTTATTGGTTATGACCATCGCTTTGGCAAAGGTCGAGTCGGTTCGATTGATTATTTAAAAAAGTATGAAGCGGAATTTGCTTTTGAAGTTGTAGAAATAGAAAAACAAGTCGTTGATAAATTGGCCGTTAGCTCCACCAAAGTACGTCAGGCATTGGAAGCTGGGCAGGTGAGACGGGCAAAGCAACTACTTGGGCATCCGTATACTTTAAGTGGCATAGTGGTAGAAGGCCAAAGAATAGGCCGCTCTATTGGTTTTCCTACAGCCAATCTAGATGTAAAAAATCAATACAAACTTATTCCAGCTGAAGGGATTTATGCCGTTTATGTAAATCACAAACAAGACACTTACGAAGCCATGCTCTACATTGGGAAGCGACCAACCTTAGCGTTTTTCAACAATAGAACCATTGAGGTAAATATCCTTGATTTTGATAAAGAGATCTATGGCGATAAGTTGTCGCTCACTTTCGTGAAAAAGATAAGAGCAGACAAGCAGTTCAAATCTTTGGAGGCCTTAAAAGCATCTATTGAAGGTGATCGTCAAAAAACAGTAGCTCTTTTTAAATCTCTTCCGGAGCATTGGCAAACGAAGGAAATTCCAGATATAGCTATAGAATCACTAGCCAGTGTAGGTGTTGTTATTTTGAATTACAATGGTAAAAAATGGTTGGAGAAATTCCTGCCGACCGTTGTAGCAACCCAATATCCTAATGCCACCATCTATGTAGCCGATAATGGCAGTACTGATGATTCGCTGAGCTTCCTTTCGGAAAATTATCCCGCTGTAAAAACCATTGTTATGGATAAGAATCATGGTTTTGCGGGAGGTTACAATGTCGCATTGCAAGAAATTGAAAATGAAGAATATTTTGTCTTACTAAATTCCGATGTAGCAGTCAGTCCAAACTGGATTGATCCCATCATAGCAGCTATGGAAAAAGACAAAAGCATTGGCGCTTGTCAGCCAAAAATACTAAACGAGCAACAACCGGATCATTTTGAACATGCGGGTGCAGCTGGCGGCTGGATAGACTATCTGGGTTACCCTTTTTGCAGAGGTCGTGTGTTTAATGTTACAGAGAAGGACGAAGGTCAGTACGACGACAACGCAGAAATCTTCTGGGCTTCCGGCGCTTCACTCTTTATCCGAGCCAAACTATTCAAAAACATTGGCGGGTTCGATGCCTCCTTCTTCGCTCATATGGAAGAGATAGATCTTTGTTGGAGAATAAAACGAGCGGGGTATAAAATCATGGCGATCCCAGAGTCTGTTGTCTACCACGTAGGCGGAGGAACGCTTGATTACGGCAATCCTAAAAAGGTGTTTTTGAATTTCCGTAATTCTCTTGTTATGATTTTAAAAAATGAAAAGACTTCAAAACTATTTTGGTTACTACCTATTCGATTACTTCTGGATGGAGCAGCCGGCTTCTTATTTTTAGTAGAAGGGAAATGGAAAAACATCGGTGCTATTATCAAAGCACACTGGGCTTTCTTTGGCTTGATAGGTGCTACACGCAAAAGAGCTAAGGAGTTTGACGAACTAATTGAAAAAGTAGGCATTTCTAGTCAGACCAATGAGGCTGCACATTGGAAGAAGTCAGCGATTTGGGGTTTTTATCTTCGTGGAAGAAAACGTTTTTCTGATTTGATGAGGTAATCTGGGGGTAACCGGAATGGCGCTACGAAAGCGCTACGTTTTTTCTGCGAATTTAGTGACTCTGAGGATATGGCACATCAAAGGAGGAATAATTCGAAATGCGTTTTGGTACCTTCGGTACGTCCAGACGTTTAGCAAACTTTTAAAATTTACTAACCGTTCAACGCGTCCCACTCTGCCCAATCCAAGTCTAAACCAACCTTTCTGTACATCATTCTCATCATTTTTTTTCCTACTCCATCCTTCTATTGAAAATAACCTCTATATTTGAAAATACAACCACCACTCCGAAAAATCACCTTATGAACTTTTTTAAAAGGCTATTCTCCAAGAATAAAAAAATAGAACCCACTCCACCTCCTTCAATTCCTTCACCTCCACCGCCGCCGCCAACAGAAAAAGCGCCTCCAAATTTCTCCATCCAAATAAAAGACGACGAAGACTTCAACAATAGATTCCGTCCACTCATCAACGAAGATGACGCTAAGCTCCTAGCTGGTTCCGTTGGCATGATTTCCAACTTTTCAAAACTTTCCCAATTAGAATTACCGAATACCCAATTCCAAAACCATCCGGAGAACTTAGATTTTGTAACTCAAAATGGCTACCTCAACTGGATGAAATCGGTAGGCATGGGAGATGGGGACATAGCAGCTCAGCTCTGTTTTTCGCTCAGCGAATACATGATGAAGCAACATGAGATGACGCTTTATCATGACCATTTACCAGAGTATAAATTTCGAATGTTCACTTTGAAGAAGATTGTAAACGACATCCATATTTATGTTTACCCTTTAGAATTCACCGTTAAGGTTTTAAATGAAGGGCAATCTTTTGTGGACTTTGAGAAAATGGTAATGGATCAGGAAAGTGAAATGCAATGAGTACATTAGGTAATTTTTTAGCATTGCTTTGTTGTCATCGTTACTTAGTTTTGTTTCCATACCTTATTCATCTAATTATTTTACAACTCATACGCTAGCCCGACACCTATTGCAGAGTATATTAATTTACCCTCATTTAAATAGATTGAATTCATCTGTTTATTTATCGCATCTATTTGAACGCCAATATTAATGATCGCAGAAAACTTATTAGATAGTTTCTTTTGCAATCCTATGTTGGAATTTATCGCAAGACTAAACTTGTTACTTATTTTATCATCTTCCAATTCTTCAATGCTTCCATTCTCTCGTGTTATAGCTTTTTCAGTTGATGCCTTATAATTTAGACGAGGAATTACTCCTCCATTAATAAATAATTTTAACCTTTTCCTATCTGTTTCGTAGCCAACAAGTATTGGGAATCCTAATGCTGTAATCCTAGTATTTCTACTAAATGAAGATTGTTGTATTATTCCTGTTATTGGATCGATGTCGTCTAGAAAAACTAACCCATCTACTTTTTGAGAGAATTCTTCATGAATAATATTTATACATTGTCTAATATGATCTTATTGATAGCTTTTTGTAAATGTACCAATAAAACATTGTATCGAGTAAAAGTACCAATCTCTCTGATCATCACATACCAAAAATACAATCACAAATTATCCCCTAAAGTTCCACCACTTAAACAAGCATAAAAAGCACCCCACTCTTCCAAGATAATTCACTACTTTTGCAGCCACAAATTAAAAATCACAGTTTACAATATATGTCCAAGAAAATCAAGCTCGAAATCCTACACGACGATCCTCATTTCCTAATCGTCAATAAAGAACCCGGTATGCTCAGCATTCCTGATCGCTTTGTAGCCGAGATTCCGAATCTCCTCAAGTCTCTGAATCAAATCCACGAAAAAGTATTCGTAGTACACCGACTGGACAAAGAAACCAGCGGTATCATTTGTTATGCGAAGACCGAAGAAGCCCACAAACACCTCAACAAACAATTCCTAGACAGAACGGTGGACAAACATTACCTGGCCGTCGTAGAAGGAAGCCCCTACCCTACATCCGGGGAGATTGATTTGGCCATCATAGAAAGTTCGGTGACCAGAGGAAAAATGATTGTCAAGAAAACAGGAAAACCCTCTTTGACCGTTTTTGAAACACTGGAATTCTTCAAGCACTATTCCTTGGTCGATGCCAATATCAAAACGGGCCGAATGCATCAGGTTCGAATTCACTTCAGCGCTATCGGGCATCCATTGGCCATTGATCCCTTGTATGGAAGACAATCTGAAATTTTCCTATCAAAGATAAAAAGGAAGAAATTTAATTTGCAAAAAAATGTAGAAGAAAGGCCGTTGATGTCTCGAACGACTTTGCACGCGCATTCTTTGGAGTTCGATCATCCAGTAACTGGAGAACGGATGAAGTTTGAAGCGGAGCCGCCGAAGGACTTTAGGGCGTTGTTGAATCAGTTGCGAAAGTGGGGGAACTAAGGAAATAGAGAAATATTGAATAAAGAATTTTGAATGTCGAATATTGATTGTGTCCCCGAATGTGAGGGCCGCGTCTAAAGAGCAATTCAATATTCTTTATTCGTTCCTCCTCCCAACCACCATCCTATCCTTCCCCTGCATATCTCTCTCCAACAAAACATCTACAAATATATTATCCTTCATCATTTCCACCACCTGAATTGCATTAAACTCATTCCCCTCAAAAAAAAGATAACCTCCCGGCTTCAGGAACTTTTCCGCAAACTCCATAATCGTTCTATAGAAAACCAAAGGATCATCCTCCGAAACAAACAAAGCCAAACCCGGTTCATGTTCCAATACAGAATCAGGCATCAAGACCTTTTCAGAAGGCGGAATGTATGGTGGATTACTTACAATAAAATCGAAGGAAGAAAATGCGGGCCAGCTACTTTTATCCAAAACATCAAAACAATGAAAGTCAATATAAGTTTTGTTTTCTGTAGCGCTTTGCTGAGCAACCATTAGTGCTTCGGGGCTGACATCTGCACCATGGATCTCCCATTCTGATCGCTTGTGTTTCAACGTAACAGGGATGCAACCAGAGCCAGTTCCAATGTCAATTCCTTTTTGTAATTCTTTTGTTGGAATTGTTTCCAAAACAAGATAGACTAGTTCCTCCGTTTCTGATCTTGGGATCAACACATCCGAACTGACTTTAAAAAAAAGCCCGTAGAAATTGGCTTTCCCGACCAAGTATTGAACGGGAATACCTTCCAGTAATTTTGCAGTTAGCAATTGAAGATCTTTTTGTTGCGCTTCGCTAAATTCAACAATCGAGGTTTCTTGATTAAAGATATTGAAGTAATCTTCGAAAAGAATTCGAGTGATACTAAATGCTTCCGAGGCATCGTAGCGTGATGCCAATGCGGTTATGGTTTCTTCTCTTGCGGTGGATACGGTCATTACTGTTCTTTTATAAATTGTCTTACTTGCCAATATGATTGACCATAACTTACGATTTTAACTTGAAGAGGAGTTTCCTTTGCGCTCGTTGCGCCGTTGGGGTGAAAAATAAACTTACGACAACCGCCCCCGATAATCCTCATACCCAAACTCCTTAAATATCTCCACCGTCCCATCCAATCTCCGCATCCCAATACTTGGATGCTTCACTCCGTTAAAAGTGCTCGTTTTTACCATCGTATAATGCATCATATCCTTCAGTACAATCCGATCACCAATCTTCACTGGCTCCTCAAAACTATACTCCCGCATATAATCACCGGCCAAACAACTCATACCTCCAATCCGATAATTATGACCACCCGTTTTAACGTCTGAAGAAGCGCCCTCTATCTCCGGCCGATAAGGCATTTCTAAAGTATCCGGCATATGCGCCGTAAAAGAAACATCTAACATTAGCGTTTTTATCCCGTGGTTATTGACAACATCTAAAACCGTGGAATGTAAGTCACCCGTCTGCCAGGCGAAAGCGGAACCGGGTTCTAGTATTACATCAAGCCCTGTTCGCTTTTTAAAATCTAACAATATTTTTACAAGGTGATCTGTATGATATCCTTTTCTAGTCATAAGATGGCCACCGCCCATGTTCACCCATTTAATTTGAGAAAACAGGTATCCATACTTCGTTTCGAAAACCTTCAGTGTTCGTTCCAATTGAAAAGAATCCGACTCGCACAGCACATGGAAATGCAATCCTTCAATCCCTTCCGGCAATCCATTTTTCAAAGCGCCAGAAGCGATACCCAAGCGAGAACCTGGAGAAGCAGGGTTATACATCTCCGTCTCCACCTCTGAATATTCAGGATTTACTCGCAGGCCACAAGAGATATGATCTGTTGAAGATAAAACCTGATCTTTATAAAAAGCATATTGACTTAGAGAATTAAAAGTGATGTGGCTACTTCTTTTCATGACCTCTTCGAAATCTTCGGGGATGTAAGCGGCAGCGTAGGTGTGCGCTTTGGTGCCCATTTCTTCAAAGCAAAGTTGGGCTTCCCATAGAGAACTTGCTGTGGCTCCAACAATATACTCTCGTATGATGGGGAATGTTTTCCACATTGCGAAGGCTTTGAAGGCTAGGATGATATTGATGCCTGCTGCGTCTTTTACTTTTTTTATTAAAGTTAAGTTCTGACGCAGTAATTTTTCTTCTAGGAGGAAGCAAGGAGAAGGAATCATTTTATCTTTCACTAATTGTAATCTATTTGTTGAAAATTTATTTAACTCCATTCCGTTTGGCCGAATCACCGGAAATCAGAAACCGAAAAACCGTCTCTCAGTTACAACTCCAAATCCCCACCAACAACCTCCTGCCACTCCAATCCATTACCACCCATCTTATCCAAAAACGGATCAGGATTAAACTCCTCTACATTAAAAACACCAGCCCCAGCCCATTGCCCAGTCAACATCAACTCTGCACCCAATGAAGCAGGAACTCCAGTGGTATAAGACACCCCCTGAGTGCCCGTCTCTTCAAAAGCAGCTTTATGACTACAGTTGTTCCATATATAATACGTCTTCTCTTTTCCATCTTTGATTCCTTTGATTCGACAACCGATGGAAGTTTCTCCAACATAGTTCTCTCCTAAAGACCCCGGATCAGGAAGTACTGCTTTTAAAAATTTCAAAGGAACGATCTCAACACCTTCATACATCACCGGATCGATTCGGGACATGCCAATGTTTTCGATAACACGAAGATGTGTCAGATATTCCTGCCCGAAAGTCATCCAAAAACGCGCACGTTTGATGGTCGGGAAGTTTTTAACCAAAGACTCTAATTCTTCATGGTATAGAAGGTAGGAATCTCGTTTTCCAATATTTGGATAATCCAAAACCTTCTTAATTTCAAAAGGCTCCGTCTCTATCCATTCTCCATTTTCCCAGTAACGTCCTTTCTGAGTGATCTCTCTGATATTAATCTCCGGATTAAAATTGGTCGCAAACGCCTTTCCATGATCTCCACCATTACAATCAACAATATCCAGATAATGAATTTCATCAAAATGATGCTTCGCCGCACGAGCCGTAAAAATACTGGTCACCCCAGGATCAAAACCACAACCTAGCACTGCAAGCAAACCTGCCTCTTTGAACCGATCATGAAAAGCCCATTGCCAACTGTACTCAAACTTCGCCTCATCAATCGGTTCATAATTCGCAGTATCCAAATAATGAGTTCCTGTCTGTAGACAAGCTTCCATAATGGTCAAATCCTGATAAGGCAAAGCCACATGTATAATCATTTTTGGCTTATAGCTATTAATCAATGTCACCAATTCAGGTACTTTATCTGCATCTACTTTTGCGGTAGTAAAAGCAGAATGCCCTGTATCTCGGATCACATCCTTAGCAATCGTTTCACATTTAGACACCGTTCGACTGGCCATCATAATTTCTGTGAAAACTTTTGAAGCTTGCGCGCATTTATAGGCCACTACACGTCCGACGCCTCCTGCGCCAATGATCATTACTTTTGACATTTTTTTATTTTTTTATTTCAATAATCAGTTTTGTAATAAACAATTTCATTTGGCAGAGCAAAGTAAGTTGGCGTACAGCCATTTATTTATTTTTGCCACAACCTTAGTCCTACTTTCACTTGAAAACGTAGCGCTCTTGACATCGTTTCGGTGAAAATTCCTTTCTAATCTGCAAAATAACCGACAAAAACATCCTACCCACACAACATTTCGCCATTCCCTCCAGTTATACTATCAAATTCTTCAAACGTACAAAACTATAGCATATAGAAAGCAACAACTACATTTAAAATTTGTCATACTTCTTTTTTCACATTTAAAATGTAGCCATTATGCTGTGCAATCCATTTCTTTCTCTAGGTAGAACTTCTTTTCCCACAACACACCTTTTACGAACAACTAGGCTCAGGGCCACCAAAGAATCAGGGCCATGAACGGCAATCTGGCAGTACCTTTGCCGATCCATTCCCCATTAATATAACAAAAGTGTGACAACCGTTTTATAAATCCCCTAAACTAAATTGAAGGTTGCCGATATATAGGCAGCCAGCCTTCTGATAAACCCAATCACTTAATGTCCTCCAAACCGATTTCACAAAGACTTTACTTATTCTACGGAATGAGTAAAGCCACAATCCCTAAACCGCTTTTAAAGCCCCCTTTACCGATGATCATTTATTTGGTCATCGGTATTTTTTTGTAGATGCGACTCTACCTGCATTTAACTTACGCAAAGCAAACAGGAAACCGGATCGCTTGTACAAACTGTTGTGACGTTGTGTTCTCGTTGCGCCGTTGCGGTTATCTCTCTCGTCTCACCTCACCTCAAAATCAATCAGATCCCCCGCCTTAATCCCGTAAGCATTCGTATACCCACCCGCCACTTCCACAACATATTTAGCTGGAGCCGTACTTGGAAAATTCTGCTCCGTCAAAGTCGCCGTGTTCTCATGGATATTTATAATCTTCTTATCCGCTCCAACAAAAATAATATCAAGCGAAACATAAGTATTCTTCATCCAAAAAGAACGAGGAGCAACATCTGGAAACAAGAAAATCATCCCCGTATCATTAGGAATACTCTTTCGGTACATCATCCCCTGATTTCGTTGCGGCTCATCATCAGCTACTTCTAATTTAATACTGCGAATGGCTGTTCCATCTGCCTTCTTAAAACTCAAACTACCTTCCTCTTTGAACGTTGGAACCGCAGCTGGAGCCGCAGGAACTGCTGCAGGTGACGAAGCCGAGCTATTAGACCTTTTAGTTTTACCCCCTCCTAAAGTCCCTGATGGTAAACTGGTGAAAATAAAGGATACCATTGCCAGACCAATGAAACCAATCATCAGGTATCTTTTAATGTCAATTTTCTTTTTCTTTTTTCTCCTCGGAGTTGTAGAAGCAGAACGCTCTGTAGGTACTGATGCTCTAATCGTTTTTTCTTCTTTCCTTTTTTTATTTGACTTGGCCATATTTGCAGTTCTTATTGTAAATATTTTTAATATGAATTAATTACTTTAATAATACTATGTTACTTACTGATTATCATTAACTTACGGCAAACAGCTAAGATTGTAACTCAGGTCAGTATTAAAGTGGATGCAATATAAATAAACGTTTTTAAACTTGCTATTAAAAATGGTCTTCAAAAATTGCATTCCTATTACATTTCAAACGTTCAAATGCACCTAGGGATATGTATCTTCGGGCTTAATTCAGCCTGTGGTCCTTTTGACTAAAAAAATCGGCTAAAGTCCAGGCTAGATCTTCAACAATTCAACTATATTTAAATAGTTTTGTTGGAAGGGTTAACAACTAACAACAATCTTACTTATGGAATATATTGGTGAACATCTCTTACCTGGAAAGCTCGGTCATTTTGCCGTTATCTTTGGTTTTGTAGCTAGCTTGTTAGCTGTAGCAGCATTTACTTTTGCTACCAATCGTCGAGACACGGATGAATACCATGGCTTTCGCAAAATTGGACGTATTGCTTTTGTACTACACGGCCTTTCGGTTTTCACAATTATCGCTATTATCTTTTACATGATGCTCAATCAGTACTACGAGTATCAATACGTTTGGGCGCACGTTTCTGAAGACCTTCCTTTCAAATATATTTTCTCTGCCTTTTGGGAAGGACAAGAAGGTAGTTTCTTACTTTGGATGTTCTGGCATGTAATCCTTGGCTTCGTTCTGATAAAAAAAGCGGGCAAATGGGAAACACCAGTACTTGCCACCTTGGCACTTGTTCAAGTATTCATAGGTTCTATGTTGCTTGGCATTCACCCGATTTTTTTGGAAACGGAGTGGAAATTGGGTAGCTCCCCATTTCTATTGTTACGAGATGTAATGGTAGATGCTCCTATTTTTGCGCAAGCCGATTACCTATCTCTTTTAGAAGGAACAGGTTTGAATCCGCTACTGCAAAATTATTGGATGACCATTCACCCTCCTACCCTTTTCCTTGGCTTTGCTTCTACAGTTGTTCCATATTGCTATGCCGTTGCAGGTTTGTGGACTAAGGAACATAAAGCTTGGTTGAAACCGGTCCAACCTTGGGCACTTTTTTCAGCAGCCATTCTTGGCTTAGGAATTTTAATGGGAGGCGCTTGGGCTTATGAAGCGCTGAGTTTTGGTGGTTACTGGGCCTGGGATCCAGTGGAAAACATGTCACTTGTTCCTTGGATTATTTTGATTGCCGGACTTCATGCAAACCTAATTGCGAACGCTACAGGTTATAGCATTAAGTCTACTTACCTTTTCTATCTCTTGACTTTCATTATGATTGTCTACTCTACCTTCTTAACCAGAAGTGGAATTCTTGGAGAAACTTCTGTTCATGCCTTCGTCGCAGAAATGGGGATTGAAGCACAATTGATCGCTTTCATATTGACCTTCTTAGGCATTGGCTTGTTTTTGTTTTTCAAAAATATAAAGTCCATTCCTGCACCTAAAAAAGAGGAATCTATCGCGTCCAGAGAATTCTGGATGTTCATTGGGACTCTAGTTCTATTGTTCTCCGGCGTATTGATAACCATATCAACCTCATTGCCTGTTTACAATAAAATCTATCAATTAGTCGTCGACCCGCTCTATGAAGGTGGCGTAATAAATGATCAAGTCGGTCACCACAATAAGTACCAACTTTGGATTGCTGTTTTCATTGGTTTGCTTTCTGGAGCTGCTCAGTTTTTGCGTTTCCGCGAATTCAATTGGAAAAAGCATGCACCAAAATGGTTGAAGCACATGGGAGTTGCCTTAGGGCTTTCTGCAGTTGTGACCTTTTTGTTGCTACAAGGATTAGATGCCAATGCTTGGCAGTACCAAACGCTACTTTTCTGTGCAATGTTCACGGTTTTTTGTAACTTAGGTTACATCATATTCTTTATAAAACCTTCGTTTAAAGATACCGGTGCTGCCTTCTCTCATATCGGTTTCGGTATCATGGTTCTAGGGGTTTTATACTCTGGTTTGAACAAGGAATTCATTTCTTCCAACCCATTTGCACAAAGAGGCCTTATAGAAGGATTCACTGAAGAGCAGTACCAAAAGAACATTCTCCTCATCAAGGATCAGCCACTGCTCATGAGTGGTTATGAAGTCACCTATGAATCAGATACGCTTACTAATTTGACCCGAACCTTTAAGGTCAATTACAAAAAGAAAGACAAGGAAACAAAGGAAGTTTTGGAAGAGTTCGATCTCTACCCGAATGTCTTGTATGATAAATCTTTCACAAAGATTGCGGCCTCTAATCCCTCTACGAAACGCTATATTGAAAAGGACATTTTTACGCACATTGCTTCATTACCAATGGCCGAAACAGACATAAACATAGCTAGAACTCAAGAAGATTCTTTGAAGTACGACATCAAATCATTAGCGATTGGAGATACCTTACGAGGCAATAAATACTTCGCCATCGTCACTGGAATTAACAAGAGTCCTACACACCCGGAATATAACGCTGCGGTGGGAGATCGCGCAATTGGACTTCAGATGACTTTTACAGACGAACTCAAGAATAAGAGCTACGATATTCAGCCAATCATCATCTTAAGAGAAACGCTCCTTTATGGGTTTGCCGAAGAAATAGAAGACCTGAATGTTAAAGTAAAACTAACCAATGAAACAGTACGTGAAGCTTTTGGACTAGAAGAAATCTTGTCTTTCAAACAGTTCAAACTGAAGAAAGATGAACAAATTTCTTTGAATGGTTACCAAGTTCAGTTTACTGGTTTCAATACCGCAGTGGAACATCCGGATTATGATGTAAAACCAGGAGACATCGTTGTGGGTGCCCGATTAAAAATAACGGAGGCTGCCAATCCGTCTAACATACAGATTGCAGAACCGATATACCTCATCCGAGGCAACAAACCATTCAACTTGCAATCGGAATTGGAAGAGCCACCTTTCGTATTTCAGTTCTCTGGAATTGACCCTGCAAAAGAAAGCATTGATTTGCGAATAGCAATTAAAGATACCCAAAGCTCAGCAAAAGCTTATCCTTTCGCCATTGCAAATGAGGTACCGCGATCTGACTTCATCGTTTTAGAGGCCATTCTTTTTCCTGGTATTAATTTATTCTGGTTGGGTTCTCTAATGTTACTTGTCGGATTAGCAATCAGTATGATTTATCGAATTAAACATAAGATGATACCTGCGATAAACGAGTAATAGCCAACTATGCAAAGTACAACGATTATCGGCGCGGGCAATCTGGCCCATCACCTTGGAAAACAACTTGTCCAACAAGCTGTAGCCGTGCATCAGGTCTTTAGTCGTAAAAAACGAAAAGCTCAGCAACTCGCGAAATTACTTTCGGCAAAAGCAACCAATAAAATTAATGAAATAGAGGATAACGCCGATCTCTACATTATTGCCGTAAGTGACAATGCGATAGCATCGGTAGCGGAGCAATTAGCGCAATGCATCGATGCTCAAAAAAGCTTGGTGGTGCATACTTCAGGAGCGACTCCTTCTACCGTCCTTAAAAAGCACTTCAAACATTACGGCGTTTTCTACCCTTTACAAAGTTTTTCAAAAGACAAGACTGTCAATTTTCAGAACATCCCCATCTGCATAGATGCAAAATATGTAAGAGATAGAAAAGCCCTCACAAAACTTGGCGAATCAATTTCCAACAAGGTGTTTACAATTAATGATAAGGAAAGAGCAAGTTTGCACGTAGCTGCTGTTTTTGTAAATAACTTCACCAATCTACTCTATCAAAGAGCTGCTAAAATATTAGATAACAAAGATCTTCCTTTTGATTTACTACGACCTTTATTACTAGAAACAGCGCTCAAAGTTCAACAATACGAACCTAAGGACATGCAAACAGGGCCGGCCATCCGAGGGGATCAGAAAACCATCGATAGGCATTTGTCTTACCTGGAGAAGGAACATCCTGACTATTATGACTTATATTCGCAGCTGACGAAGCAGTTACTCCCTGAGTAGTAAATTACTCAAAGAGAACCCTAATGTGGAATGCTCACGCAGAGCGCGCAAAGCCTGCAGAGTAAAACGCACCTAGCGCGCGTCTCGCTCTGCGGCCTCTGCGTGATTATAAATACGAAAGGTAAACATAGTGTCCCATAGTATTACACAAAAAATATTTTTCTTCATTTTCATACAAAAAAGCATGCAATTCAAAACCCTCGCCTACGCGCTCCTTCTTCTGCTAAGCACCGCAGCCTGTACTTCTCTGTACAAAGCCAAGCTCCAAGAATTCGAAAAAAACAAACAATATCGATTCGCCTTTTACAATGTCGAAAACCTCTTTGACACTTTGGACGACCCTTTAACTAGAGACGAAGAGTTCACCCCAACAGGCAAAAAGAAATGGTCTGAAGAACGATACCAAACCAAGCTGGATCAAATAGCTCAGGTACTAGGAGACATGAATTATCCTGCCGTTGTTGGTTTTTGTGAAGTGGAAAATGCAAAGGTATTACAAGACTTAGTTCAAAAAACAAAGCTCAAGGATTACAACTATAAATACGTTCACTACGATTCACCAGACAAAAGAGGAATCGACAATGGATTGATTTATATCGATGGACTTTTCAAAGTAACCAATAGTGATGCTACTCGAATTGATTTCCCAAAGGAGGTTGTGGAAGGTTATACCACCCGTGACATTTTACATGTAGAAGGAGTCTTTCGACAAAAAGATACGATGCACTTTTTCGTTAACCACTGGCCTTCTCGGAGAGGTGGCTTGAAAGCCAGTCAACCAAAACGAGTTTACGTTGCTACACAATTGCGTAAGCAAACCAACAAGATTCTTACAAATAATCCGAATGCTAAAATTGTGATTACTGGAGACTTCAATGACGAACCAGATAATGATAGTGTTCTTTCTGCCTTGGATGCAAAACCAGTCGGAGAAACCGTAGAAAACAACAAGCTTTACAATTGCTCCAGCAAAGCTGACAAAGAAGGATTAGGAAGTTATCGGTATAAAGGAAATTGGAATATGCTGGATCAGTTTATTGTCTCCGGAAGTATGATCAATAAGAACTCATCGATCACATTAACCGATGCTCAGATTTTCCGTCCTGCTTATTTAGTATATGTAGATAAAAAATATGGCGATAAACCGAGCCGGACATATGGTGGCCCTAAATATTATGGTGGCTACAGTGACCACTTTCCAGTATTTGTAGATGTACTGGTTAAATAATTAGGCCCACTAAAAAGGGCGAAAGAACTTAAGAGGCAGGCAATAAATGCTTGCCTTTTTCTATGATGGCCTTAATGACTTTTACATCAGGCAGCATAACCTCCTGTTTGGCATTTTGATTTGTCTCCTCTAACTCAATCGATGTTTTAGCAGTTGTTTGTTCACTCGCTACCGTACTATTCAAATAGATATACGAGGAAAGGCTGAAGAGCATCAAACAACAAAGGACAAGATTTCGAAGGTTTTTGTTTTTCATAAGACTTTGGTTTAGCATTGTAGTTTTAGAAAATAAGTGTAATACTGTGAAGTGTCCGTCTAAGCGGCGAAAATACGTTTTATCAAACGATAAGTCACTTTTTTTTCGGCAAACGTTCTAATACTAAGGACGATTGAAGTGTCCAGTAGTTGCATGCAATTGAAAAATAATGTGAGAAAAAGCGGATTCACGTGTAATTTGAAGGACTATTTAGAGAATAATTGAGTTGTAGCGGCCCATATATGTAATTTAACTTTAAAATATCCAAGGTTTTGGTATTTTTGTCCATTCTTTAAATTATTAATCAAAATCTTATTTCATGAGAACATTTACATTCATATTTCTTTCTTTATTCGCCTCCCTTACTGTCTCCGCTCAGCTTTTCATCGTAAACTCGCCAGATGACGTTGCGGGGTCTTACGATTTCAGTACTCCTCCTGTTGGAGATGAGTGGGGTGCAAACCTTGCAGACAGTGTTTGGTGTGGTAACTTAATGCTTGTAGATCCAGCTGATGGCTGTACAGCTATCTCTACTGATCTCGCTGGCGATGTTGCTGTTGTAGACAGAGGAACTTGTAACTTCAGTATTAAAGCTTGGGAGGCTGAATTAGCGGGCGCTAGCGCTTGCATCATTGTTAATAATCAACCTGGATTCCTGTTAGTAGGTATGTTGCCAGGTACCAATGCTGAGCTGGTAACTATTCCTGTTATTTTCATTACGCTGGAAGCTGGAGATGCCATCAAAGCAGCGATGTCAGACGGTACGGTCAATGTCTGTATGGGTAATATCGTTTTTGATAACAATGTTGCTTCTGGTTTGACTGAAGTTTCTGCTCCGTTTTCTGCTACAGTTCCTTTTCCTCAAATAGAAGCTGCTGCATCAGCAGGATTCACTCCTTTGGCTAGAATTCTAAATGACGGTGTAGAAGATGCACACAATGTAACTACAACTGCTGAAATATCTTTCGCTCCTGATGGAGGTTCTGCTTCACAGATTTATTCTGAAATGGCTGCTACTGAATTATTACCTTCTGGTGATACGGTTCTGCATGAACTAGCTGCATTCGATTACTCTGGAAGTGACATTGGATCTTATACTGTAAACTATGAAATCACCATGGATTCAATTGACGGTTTGACCAGTGATAATTCTGCAAATTATAGTTTTGATGTTACAGAAAATGTATTTGCTGAAGGACAATGGGATTACGCTAACAACCGCCCATTAAGAACTTTTGCCACTACTATCGGAGGAGTTGAAGATGGTGATCCTAATGACTGGGAATTGGTTTCTTCTTTTGAAGTACCTGTTGGAGTTGGATACAGAATAGATAGTGTTCAGTACTATGTTGAAATTAATACTACTGACCAACCTACTCTTGATGGTATTACTGTAAAGACAAAATTATACGAATGGATGGATGCCAATGAAGATGGTGCTGTAACAAATGACGAAGTTGCTTTAGTAGCTTTCAACAACTGGGAATTCTCTGAAGCTGATGGAGAAGGCCGTTGGATTACCGTTAACCTCCAGGACAACTTGTCTCTAGACCCTAGTTATGTTATTCCTTCTGATGGAAACGTATACTTTGTTGGTTTGGAATACAGTGGACCATTGGGTGTTGAATTTGGTTTCAATGATGATTACAGCTTTGGTCTGTTAAACAACCTTAACTTGTTGAACACAGATGCTGACCCTCCATACTTACTATCTACTATGCAAATTGACGGATTGGTTGACTTTGAAGACCTTGGTGTTTTTGGTGACGGAGCTGGTGGAATCGTAGATGCTACGGCTACCACTGCTATGTATATTAATGGAATCAACACTGCGGTTACAGTATTGGATGATAATGAAGCTTCTATTGCTTTGTATCCGAATCCAGCTTCTCAGCAATTAAATACAATTGTTGAATTGGATGAGCAAACTTCTAAGTTGACTTACAGCATTATGGATATGCAAGGACGTCAAATTTTCTATGTTGAAAAATTTAATGTTACAAAAGATCAGAATGAATTCAATGTTGAGCAATTGCCTGCTGGCGTTTACAACATGAATATTACAACTGATAAAGGAATCAAAACTGAACGTTTCAATGTTCAGCACTAATTCCTTAATCTCCTCTTTCGAGGAAATAAAAATGGCTCTGTATCTTTGGATGCAGGGCCATTTTTAATACAAACACCTTATAAAAAAAAGAAATTTATGTTACATTGCACTATTTAAATATTTATCTACTTATTAATCAATTTCTTTAATCAAAATCTTATAACATGAGAACATTTACATTCATATTTCTTTCTTTATTCGCCTCCCTTACGGTATCAGCTCAGCTGTTCATCGTAAACTCCCCAAATGACGTTGCGGGATCCTATGATTTCGGAGCTGTTCCTGTTGACGGTGACGCCTGGGGAGCTTTCCTTGGAGATAGCATTTGGTGCGGTAATCTGATGCTTGTAGATCCAGCCGATGCGTGTACACCTATCACCACTGCTATCGCTGGAAACGTTGCTGTTGTAGACCGAGGAGTCTGTGAATTCAGTGCCAAGACTTACGCAGCTCAATTGGCGGGAGCAAGTGCTTGTATCATTATAAACAATCAACCTGGATTCCAATTAGTGACTATGGCTCCTGGTGCGAATGCAGCTGACGTAACTATTCCTGTCATCTTCATTACACTGGAAGATGGAGATGCCATCAAAGCAGCTATGTCAGATGGTACTGTCAACATCTGTATGGGGAATATCGTTTTTGACAACAATGTTGCTTCCGGTCTGACTGAAGTTTCTGCTCCGTTCTCTGCCACAGTTCCTGCGTTTCAAATCGCTGCTGCTGCGTCTGCCGGTTTTACTCCTTTGGCCAGAATCGTAAATGACGGTACTGAAGATGCACACAATGTAACTACTGTTGCTGAAATATCTTTCGCTCCTAATGGCGGTGCTGCTTCACAGATTTATTCTGAAATGGCTGCTACTGAATTACTACCTTCTGGTGATACTGTTCTGCATGAACTAGTTGCATTTGATTACTCTGGAAGTGACATTGGATCTTATACTGTAAACTATGAAATCACCATGGATTCAATTGACGGTTTGATCAATGATAATTCTGCAGATTACACTTTCGACGTTACAGAAAATGTATTTGCTGAAGGACAATGGGATTATCCTAACAACCGCCCATTAAGAACTTTCGCAACAACCATCGGTGGCGTTGCAGATGGCGATCCTAACGACTGGGAATTAGTTTCTTCTTTTGAAATACCTGTTGGAGTTGGATATAGAATAGATAGTGTTCAGTACTATGTTGAAATTAATCCTAATGACCAACCTACACTTGATGGCATTACTGTAAAGACAAAATTATACGAATGGATGGATGCCAATGAAGATGGTATCGTAACCAATGATGAAGTTGCTTTAGTAGCTTTCAACAACTGGGAATTCTCTGAAGCTGATGGAGAAGGCCGTTGGATTACCGTTAACCTCCAGGACAACTTGTCTCTAGACCCTAGTTATGTTATTCCTTCTGATGGAA
>JBLHRR010000032.1:0-39998 GCA_047626155.1 Saprospiraceae bacterium
CAACCCCTACTTCCGTTGGATCGCAACTCATCTCAGGCACATAAGTCGTATCGCTCAATAACAAGCTGGTCGTCGTTATCACTAAGGAATCACAGCCTTCTGTATTTTGCAGTAACGTTTCTTCAACCCCTACTTCCGTTGGATCGCAACTCATCTCAGGCACATAAGTCGTATCGCTCAATAACAAGCTGGTCGTCGTTATCACTAAGGAATCACAGCCTTCTGTATTTTGCAGTAACGTTTCTTCAACCCCTACTTCCGTTGGATCGCAACTCATCTCAGGCACATAAGTCGTATCGCTCAATAGCAAACCAATGGTGCTCACCACAATACTATCGCAACCATTGTAGTCAAACAGATTTTGTGTATTCATTCCTGCTTGATTGGGATCACAGGTGAAATTATTTATAAATAGCGTATCTGAAATCGGGAATACAACAATATAAATACAAGTCTGCGATTGACCACAAGTATTAATGACTTCTACACAAACATCTCCTCCCTCAGAATTAGACCAATCCACTTCGATTAAATCAGAGCCTTGTCCGGAAAGAATAATTGCATCGGTCGGAACCTGCCAACTTCCTACCCAACTGTCGAAGTCCAGGTTTTCTAGTATATAATTTGTTACCTCATCGGAAGCGCAGAGTGATTGAGGGCCACTGATTTCTGGAAGCTCTGGGTCACCAGTTACTTCTACATAAAGGCAATTTATTGAAAGCAAGCCGCAGTTGTTTTCAACGGTCACACAAACATCACCAGATATTAAGGATGTAAATTCAATATCTACGGTCGACTGCCCCTGGCCTGACAATATAGTGGCACCTGGTGGAGCAATCCAATCTACAATGGTATAGCTTGGGTCTAGGTCAAAAGTATAGGATGCAACTTCCTCATGGCAGAGAATTGTGAGTCCCATCACTGTAGGTTCAGGGGGACTTGCCTGATTGTCGGTAACCGAAACGGTAAGTGGAGCTGTTTCGCAGGATGCTCCATCGAACAGTTCTGTCATTATAAGCGTGTAATCTCCAACCACACAAACTTCAGGGGTTGCTGTTGTTTCTCCACTTGTGATAATGCCGCCATTAGAGGCCACCCAATCATAAGAAACGGTTCCAGAGATATTAGAAGGGGTCGCGTTTAACAATATGCACCCATTCGTCGCATTACAGTCTATTTCTCCTGGAGCGTCAATCATTACCTGCGGATCAAGGACGGTGATGGTCATCTCATCTGTTTCTGTGCAAATGGTGGTGAGTGAAAAATCATCCAGACCAAAATCGTTGAATATAAGGCCGCTTCCGGAAAATTGGTTGGTTAAACAAATTTCTATGGAGCTGCTGCTGCCCGAGTTAAAGCTGGTACCGAAGCTTTGCCAGGAACAGGGTTGGCTATTTCCATAGAGAGAACCGATGAGAACACCATCTATGGAAAATTGCACAGAAGGAGTACTCAATGGATTGTAATTGGTCATCCAGGCCCCCAGGTCGTATTCAGTGTTAGGAGTTACGGTAACGGTTTGGCACCAAATATCTTCTACCCCACCGTCTCCGTTAATGACCATCTGCTCTCCAGTACCATCACCAAAGGTATGGTCGTCGCATGGCGGCGCATTATTAAGCACCAGTTCTGGCGAAGTAATAATGGTGTAACTACCTGGTGTTATTAATCCAAATGGATTAGCTGGATCAACATAATTATAGTCACTTGTAAAATTAGTGTTACCAGATTCAAAATCGCCATTCACAAAAAGATTGGTATTGTCTGCTTCTTGGACATTTAAAGTGTAACTAATGGTTCCAGTAACGGTTACCGTTGGTGTCAGACTTGTCGGATCATCCAATCCAGTAACAGGAGTCCAAAAGAAATTAAGCGGATTTCCAGTGAAAGAGCCATTTAGAGTCGTACTACTTTGATCAGAGCAAAGGGTCTGATCCGGGCCAGCATCTGCGGTGATGCTACATTGGCTATAGACAGTGGTATTCGGAATTAGAAAGCCTAATAGACAGAGGCTCAGTCGTAAAACGAAATGTAGGACGTTTCGCTTTTTAAGTATTTGTAAGTTGAGTTTCATTTATAGAATAGTGCTACTTGTTTTGTTATTCTGAGTGAGTCAAAAAAAATGAAGATCATTTCCCTGTCATTCCGAGATGGTGCGTAATGGCGCGTTTACTAAACTTTTCCAGTTTAGTAAACGTTCGCACTTTTGGTGCGAATGGGACGTAGAAGGGTGCACCGAAATAGGAGAACGTTTACTAAACTTCAAAGTTTAGTAAACGTGCCGAACGCACCAACTGCATCATTCATGTTATAATTGTTGATAACCAATTTCTCAATTTCAGGTTCATTAGTAGCGAGTCGAGGGGTCACCTAAAAACCGTCACATCCCCTTTCACCAACAATACATACCCGTCAATGAATTCCACCTCGGCCCAATACACCAATACCCCTGTATTAAAAGGTTCCCCTCTGAAGTAACCATCCCAACCCAGTCGCTCATCGTTTGGTAGGAAATCAAAATTCTCAAAAATGGCTTCTCCCCAACGGTTAAACAATTTCAGGCTTCTAATATTCAAAACCTGCGGGCCTGCAAAAATAGTAAAACCATCGTTCTTTCCGTCTCCATTCGGACTGAATGCATTCGGGATATATACTTCTCTGTCTTTCAACACATTGATCAATATATCGTCTTCTCGCTCACAACCATTTTCATCAATCAATATTACGGAATATCTAGTGGTATTAAATGGTCGCACTTCCTGAAGCAAACAAGAATCACAGGAAAGAACACCATCTTCTGCAGTCCAGACTACAGTATCCAATGCGAATAATGGAACATTGGTTTCTGCAAAAATTTCAATTTCTTCTCCCAGACTAATCGTGGTCTGATCAGCAAGTAGATCTAAGGTCAGCTCTAAAGGACTTTCAATCGTTGCCAACGTCGAACCGGTACAGCCGTAGCTATCCTGTATGCCTATTTCATATTCCCCGGATGTAAGACTTGGGAAAATACTGGTACTTTCATAGGTGCTGCCATCTATCGAATACAGATACGGCGGTGCGCCGCCAAAAGGATTATCTATTAAAATATAGCCATCTCCTTCTTCATAACAAGACTCATCCATAGCTAACAATTCCACAACAACCGGCGGTGGGGCAATCAACAAAATGGAGTCTATTGCTTCGCAGCCTTGACTATCGGTAATGGTTACATAAGTCCAGGAAGCAGAGAGAGCAGTTGCTTCTGCTGTGGTTTCACCCGTTGACCAATTATAAATAAAAGGAGCTACTCCCCCACTGACGACCTCGGCAAGAGCTTCTCCGTTTTCAGCGTTCTCACAAGAGACAGCAAAGCCATTGTAGTCAGAAGTAATACCAGCGGATATTAATTGTGGCACCACCTGATCTATCGTTTCTGTCAATACTATTGAAGCACCAAAGTTAGAAGTAACCGTTACCGTATAGGTTCCAACAGCAAGTCCATCAATGGTTGTAGCTTGATTTACTGAATTTATCGTTCCTGATCCGAGTGGATTAGTCGTACCTGTTCCTTCCCATTCATAGCTATAAGGAGTCTGTCCCAAGGTGACCGTCAATGTCAGGCTTCCTTCATCTTCGATACAGCCAAGGAGCATCCCGGTCAAATTAGCTTCTATATCACAAGTTTCGATTGGTAATAAAACTGTTGTCGTTACCACCAAACTATCGCAGCCAAATTGATTTATCAACAATTCATTTACAACGCCTACTTCATTCGGCTCACAACTTGCGGCAGGAAGATAAATGGTATCGCTTGGCAGCAAAGTCGTCGTTGTTATTACTAAGCTATCGCAGTCATTTTGATTTTGCAACAAAACAGAAGTCACTCCTACATCATCAGAGTCACAACTTGTAGCAGGGATATAAGTGGTATCGCTCTCCAATAAAATAGTAGTGGTCAACACCAAACTATCACAGCCATTTTGATTTTGCAAAAGGACGGAAACAAGCCCTATATCATTTGGATCACAACTGGTAGCTGGAACATAGGTCGTATCAGATTCTAAGAAAGTAGTGGTTGTCACCACCAAACTATCACAACCCTGAAAAGTACTTAACAAAACATCTACAACTCCAACATCCGCCATGTCACAACTCATTTCCGTAAGGTTTGTCAAAGCATCATCCAGTAACATCGTCGTGGTAATCACCAGGCTATCACAAGTGTTTTGGTTTTGTAAAAGTGTAGAAACAACACCTACGTCATTTGGGTTACAACTGTATTCCAACAACGCTGTAGTATCGCTTGCTAGTAAAGTCGTGGTCTCCACTACAATTGAGTCGCAACCTAATTGATTCACATATGGTGTATAAATCACTCCTACTTCATTCGGATCACAACTGGTATTTGCGATATTGAAAGTATCTGATTCTGAAAACACAGTCGTTACGATTACCAAACTATCGCAACCTTGGAACGTATTCAACAATGTTTCTACAATTCCTATCTGATTCAAATCGCAACTGGTATTTGAGATATTAGTCGTCTCCGCATCCCATAAAACCGTAGTCGTTATCACCAGACTATCGCAGTTGTTTTGATTTTGCAAGAACAACGTTGTTACGCCTACTTCATTAGGATCGCAAGAACCAGCAAGCAAATCAGTGGTATCCGATTCGGAAAAACTGGTAATAGTCACAACCAAACTATCGCAACCATTTTCATTTTGTAATAATATAGAAGAGGTTCCTACCTGATTTATATCACAACTACTGTCCAATAATTCTGTCGCATCACTTTCCAGTAAAGTCGTTGTCGTAATCACCAGGCTATCACAGCCCAAGCTATTGATAAATAAATCCTCTGTAGTGCCAACCATATTAGGGTCACAACTACTGGCCATTAAGCTAGTACTATCTGTTTCAGAGAAAGTCACTGTTGTAATAACAAGACTATCGCAATCATTTTCATTTTGCAATAAAGTAGAAAAGACACCTACATCATTTGGATCACAAGTTGTGGCTGCTAATTCCGTGGTATCGCTTTCCAGCAAAATAGTCGTTGTGATGATAAGACTATCGCAACCATTTTGATTCTGCAATAACACAGTCGTTATTCCAACTTCAGTCGGATCACAACTGCTAGCCATTAAATTTGTCATATCTGATGCGGCAAAAACAGTAGTGGTAATGATCAAGCTATCACAGTCGTTTTGATTTTGTAGCAAAACAGAAATAACTCCTACATCATTTAGATCACAACTCGTTTGCATCAATGCGGTAGTATCCGATTCTAAAAGTGTCGTTGTTGTTATCACTAAGGAATCACAGCCATTGAAATTCTGCAACAAGGTGTTTACGATACCGACATCCGCAGGATCACAACTGCTCGATAGTAGTTCAGTCGTATTGCTCAGCAGTAAATCAGTAGTCACCACTACTATACTATCGCAGCCTTCGCTGCTCAGCAAATTATTAAAGACAACCCCTACCGAAGCGGGATCACAATCCGTCAGAAAAACTTGAGTGGTATCCAGTGGTTCAAAAACAATGGTTGTTATGACCAAACTATCGCAGTTGTTTTGGTTCGCCAGTAGAACTTCAGTAATTCCAGCCTCGTTTTCATTACAGGTAATTCCCATCAACTCCGTTGTATCACTCAACAACAAAGTCGTCGTTTCTATAACAATAGAATCACAACCCAGTTGATTTACAAAACTGCTAAAGACCACCCCTACTTCATTTGGATCGCAACTCGTGTCAAAAACATTAACGGTATCTGATTCAGAAAACAAGGTAGTTGTAATCACTAATGAATCACATCCCTGAAAAGTACTTAAGAGCGCTTCCTCGACGCCTACATTATTGGGGTCACAGGAGCTATTGCTTATCATTGTTGTATCGCTTTGCAGCAAAAGCGTAGTCGTAATAACCAGACTATCGCAGCCATCTTCGTTTTGCAAAAGCTGAGAAACAACTCCAGTATCATTGGGATCACAACTCGTTTCTAATACGTTTACGGTATCTGACTCCAGTAAAAGCGTCGTTGTAATCACCAGAGAATCACAGCCATCTTCATTTTGTAAAAGCTGAGAAACGATGCCAACCTCAGTCAGATCGCAACTCGTTTCCAATATATTCATTGTATCCGATTCCAGGAAAGTAGTAGTCGTAATGACCAAAGAATCACAACCATTCTCATTTTGCAACAGCTGAAAAACCATACCGACCTCATTGGGATCGCAACTCGCTTCTAGTATATTTATCGTATCTGATTCTAGTAAAAGTGTTGTTGTAATAACCAAAGAATCACAGCCATCTTCATTTTGCAAGAGCTGAGAAACAACACCCGTCTCGTTTGGATCACAACTCTCTTCCATAATATTCACCGTATCTGATTCTAGTAAAAGTGTTGTTGTAATAACCAAGGAATCACAGCCATCTTCATTTTGCAAAAGCTGAGAAACAATCCCCACCTCGTTCGGATCGCAACTCGCTTCCATCACATTCACCGTATCTGATTCTAGTAAAAATGTTGTTGTAATAACCAAGGAATCGCAACCATTCTCATTTTGCAAGAGCTGAGAAACAATCCCCACCTCATTCGGATCACAACTAGAATCCATGAGATTCGTAGTATCACTTTCCAGCAATGTAGTCGTCGTAATCACCAAAGAATCACAACCATCTTCGTTTTGCAAGAGGACAGAGGCAACGCCAACATTATTTGGATCACAACTGGAATCCGTCAAATTGGTAAGATCGCTATCCAGTAAAGAAGTAGTTGTGACAACCAAAGAATCACAGCCACCAACATTTTGCAAAAGCACAGCAGTGACGCCTACGTCATTCGGGTCACAACTGGTTTCAAACAAATCTATTATATCTGATTCTACGAAGGTAGTTGTTGTAACAACCGTACTGTCGCATCCGAATTCATTAGCAAAGGTTTCCGTTGTCATTCCTACCTCATTCGGATCACAGGATGTAAGGTCAATGTTAGTAATTGTATTTTCCGAAAGAATAACTTCGATACAAACCGGAGCAGATATATTACAAGGATTTGTAGCAGTCACGCAAACATCGCCACCTAGGGAACCAGTCCAATCTACGAAGACGTAGTCCGATCCTTGCCCACCAATGATATTCGCATCTGCAGGCACGGTCCAGTCAAACGAAAAAATAGACATATCGCTGGAGACGGCCTGATAAGTCAGAATTTCCCCATCGCAGGCAATAAGGGGGCCGTCTATTGCAGGGGCTACCGGGTCAGCCTGTGTATCTACAAAAAAGCAACTGGAGCTAAATAAGCCACATTCATTTTCAACCAACACGCATATATTACCGGATACCGCATTTGCATTCCAGCTAACCCCAACCATTTCTGTACCCTCTCCGGAGATAATGCTTCCTCCCGGAGGGTCTATCCAGATAATAGCCGTGTACGCAATGTTAGGAAATATTTCATAAAAGGTAATATCTCCTCCACAAATCATATTCGGTCCTGAGATAATAGGCACTGGCGGATCGACTAAATTGGAACTGACCGTTACCGAGACAGCGTTGGCGTTACATAACAAAGTATTTTCCGTGTTGTCGAGGTTTAGTGTATAGGTTCCTTCCGTACAAACGACAGGCATTAAAGTATTAGCACCACTTTGTATGACTCCTCCATTAGAAGCTGTCCATTGGTAATTTACGTTAGGTCCAGTAGTAGAACCGGTTGCATCTAAAGTAATGCAATCGTTAGGGTCGTTACAATCTAACTCTGCGGGGTCGGCAATAACTATTACCGCTGGCACTACTATTAAGTTTGTTATAACAACACTATCACAACCATTAAAAGCAAAGAATACATCATTATAAACACCAGCCATTGTTTGAGAACCTCCACCTGCGAAATAACTGTCTCCCTGACAAATTGCAGCGTGAACGGTATCAATGCTACCAGCAGTATAGGAACCGCCAGGGCAGGCATACTGAATATTACTGGCACCACCTGTAGAAGATGCAAAACCACAGTAAACCATATTGTTCCCATTGAAACAGTTGGCAACCGCGTCATAATTTCCCGAAAGGATTTGATTACCGTCGAAGCTTACGGTATAACCATTGGTAGCCGGATCCCAGGTAAAGCTTACCAGGTGTTCCTGTCCATCTTCAATATTTCCTAAAGTTGCCGGACCAGAGATAGGATTTCCCATATCACCGTTTACGTTTACGGCCGCATGATCTTGCGCCGGATCATTTTGACTACCATTTTGATAGGTATCGAATTCTATAATGAAGGTATTATTCACTCCTCCAATTCCAATTAGTTCACCACCTGTACCACAGGTACCAGCCCCATTAGGGTTGTCATGATAAACCAAACAGATGCCATCAGCACCACCCTCATTGGTTCCAAAATATAAAGTAGTTGTAGTTGTAAAAGGACTGTTAAAATCTACTAGGTCATTGGCCCATGCGCAACCGAGCTGAGAGCTTTGGTCGACTGTCAATTGGATACAGCTGTTGTCTCCGTTTTGAGGACTGGAGACCGCAGTACCTACCAACGTATAAGAGGGCGGCGAAACCGGTGCATCGGAAATTCTAAATTGGAAAGTTCCGTTAGATGACGCTGGCTCTGGCCAAAAACGGATATAATAAGTTTGTCCCGGTGTCAAGTTGTATACGTTTGCTCCCGGCATAACACTATTGCCACAAACATCATCTTCATAACAACCGATTTGCGTCAGGTCGCTACAGGGGCCTTCGTAAATAGCCATCGCTGCATCCGTAATTGTTCCTTCCTGCGATCCGATGTAGAAAGTACCCGATCCTGTAGCCGTCACCTCAAACCAAAAATCGGGACCAACAGCTACGCCACATCCCGGGAAAGGAATACCAGAACTGCCATTACCTGTGTTGGTAAAGGTTTGAAAAACAGTCATATTAGCGGTCACTGGAGTTGCGGTACAGGGAGTGTTTCCTGCAAAGGCGACATTCGTGTAGAGCATTAGGAGTAGAAAGAGTAGTCCTATTGTTGAGTGTAAGTTTTTGTTCATCGTGGTTCGTTCTCGTTTTTAGGCAAATATTAGATACTGCCCGATTAAAATCAGCTCCATTCTACCACTTTTTAGGTAGAAACAAATAATACTTTTAGCGAATAATCGAATAAAGTAACTGAAATTTTCCTCTCTCAATAATAAAGAGAATTGAAGATACGCTTTTTTAAGGATAAATTAGATGGTATTTAAGCCATTACGTTTAGTAGAAATATCAGTCTAAAAAACGATAGAACCCAGACCGTAAAAAACGACCTGGGTTCTATTCCTTTTCATACAAAGCACAGGAAATGCCTACTTCAATAAAGTCACATCCCCTTTAAAAAATTGTTTGTAGCCATCTACAAATTCTACTTCCGCCCAAAACACAAAGACTGCCGGATTCATCAATTCTCCTCTGAACCAACCACCCCAACCATAGGCAGGATCATTCGGCTGGAAGTCCTCAGCGTGGAAAACCATTTCGCCCCAACGATTGTAAACCTGAAAATAATTGACTCTTTCAATACCGATTTCAGTAGCAAAAATCATAAATAGATCATTGCTTCCATCGCCATTCGGGCTGAAGGCATTCGGGATATAAACCTTTCTGTCTTTATCAAGATCAAGGCGAATTTGCGCTTTGTCCTCACATCCGTTTTCATTGATAACCGTTACTTCATAGGTTGTAGACTCTGTTGGATTCGCATAAGGGTTTAAACAATTGGTACAACTTAATGAATCCGTTGGCGTCCACATAATCGTATCAATTGCCCACGTTGGAATATTAGTCACCGCTAAAAGTTGCGCTTCTGCGCCCAACTGAATTTCGATAACAGGCTCATTGACCAAGACTGCTACAGGAGCCACGTCAGGAATGTAAATAGATTGTTGGAATTCACAACCTGTTGCATCCTGGATCAATACATCGTAATTTCCTGAATTCAAAACAAAGCTAGAATCCGGGTAGAAAGTATTCCCATTATCAATGGAGTAAGTGTAAGGCGGGGTTCCTCCTGTGATGGATACCACGCTAAGGGTTCCTGCTTCTCCCTGACAAAGTGGTGGCTCTGGCAATAGCGCGGCGGCGGTTGGTGCTGCTTCGTTTTCAAGCACTTCTGTAATCGCTATTTCAGTACAACCATTTTCTGTATTTGTAACGACCAACTGATAGGAACCTGGCGCATTGACTGATGGAGACAATCCTGCGGCACCCGTTAGAATACTAGGCCCCGTCCACTCATAATCGAAGAGACTTCCTTGCGAGGAACCAGTACCGTTTAGGTTAACGACTTCAGTAATACAATCCAAATTATCTCCAGTAGCGGCGGCGGCATCAGGGTCTACGGTATCTTCCAGAACGGTGACCGTTTCTTCCGATGTACAACCATTGTCTTCATTCGTAACCAACAAGGTATAAGTACCTGGTGTATTAATGTCCGGAGTCAGCGTACCTTGTCCGCTATTGATATTTCCAGTCCAGTTGTAAGTAAAATTACCATTTGAGGAAGATCCATTTCCATTCAATTGAAATTCGCTTACCACACAAGTTAATACCGGTGGCGCTGCTACGTTGACTGTTGGATCACTCTGATCTATCGTTATTTCAAAGTCTGTGTTTTCTAGACAACCGTTCAAGGTATTCACTACGACTAAAGTGTAGAGGCCTTCTTCGTTCGCCTCTATCTGAGGGCTAGTTGTTGAGCCCAGGATATTTCCATTCGAGGTACTCCATTGGAATTCCAGGTTGCCAGTAGGTGTTGAAGAACCCGCATCCAGAACAACAAGCGCATTGATACAATCAATTTCAGAGGAACCAAGTGCAATGATATCCGGGCTAGGTGGCTCTTCATTTTCTTCCACCAACACCGTGGTCTGTGCCGAACAATCATTGGAAGCATCGTAGACCACTAAGGTATATAAGCCAGGGGTCGTTACGTCTATATTAGCTGTTGAACCTACTGGTTGCCCTTGTTCATTTGACCATTCGTAACTTATATTGGTTCCTGTACTCGATCCATTACCATTTATCTGAACTAAATCTACCTCACAGGTTAACAGTGCTGCTACATTGGCATCTGCGACTGGTAGATTATCATCTGGAACAACCGTCACAGTAGATAGCGCATCACAACCATTTGTTCCATCGGTTACAACTAAGGTATACAAACCGGCAGAAGCGACATCTACAGAAGGGGCATTTCCAATAGAAACATCATTTTGATCAAACCATTCGTAAGAAAGATTATTCCCTGTCCCCGAACCGCTTAACATGACAGAAGAAACGGCACAAGTAAGTGTTTCTGCTTCCCCTGCATCTGCGCTTGGGTCGTTGATATCCTGAGGAACTTCCACATTGATGGCGTCCGTACATCCATTGTTAGGATCGGTGATATTTAAAGTATAAATTCCTGGTGCATTAACTGTAATTTCTTCTGTATTAGAAATAGTTGTATTAGAAGCATCTTCCCATTCGTAGATCAAATCACCACTGACACTGGAAGAACCGAGACCAGACAACAATACTTCTTCAACCGTACAGGTCAATTCATCTGGAGTAGCAACTAGAGCGGAAGGTAGGTTTTCATCTGGCACCACCACTACTTGCGCGGTAGACATACAACCGTTATCGACATCTAAAACATCTAGGGTGTAAATTCCCGAAGAAGTCACTGTTATGTTTACGTTGTTACTTATTCCCACCCCTTGATCATCGTACCAGCTGTATTGGATATTGTTACCGGTAGAAGAATTGGATCCATTCAGCATAATGCTGGTTATTTCACAAGTTAGGGTATCAGAAGGCCCTGCATCAGCTAAAGGATCACCAATGTTTTGCCCGACGGTTACACTCGCGAAATCAGAACAATTGTTTAAATTGTTATTTACCGTAAGGGTATAAGTTCCAGGATCGATTACTGAAAGCTCCAGTTCGGCACCGACTACGTTACCACTACTATCCGCCCAGATATATTCAATATCAGAACCGGTTGTGGTGTTGCCACCTCCAAGTAAAACCTCAGAAAGGGAGCAGGTCAGTGTCCCTCCTATTCCTGGGTCAACAGTTGGTATCGCAATGTCTTCAAGGACTTGAACGGAAGCTATCGATTCACAATCATTATTACTATTGTAAACCACTAAGGTATAAATACCTGCATTGTCCACATCTATCGTTGGTGTAGTTGCAATTACTATGTTATTAGCATCTAACCACTCATAAGTAATGCCTGGTCCGGAACTGGTTTGTAGCCCACCTAGACTAACCATATCAATATTACAATCCAATGCAGCATTCGGACCTGGATCAGCAGTCGGCACTGTCGCGTCCTGACTAACTATTACAATAGCATTGTTAGCACAACCATTTGCTCCTACTAGCGCTATTTGATATTGTCCAGAATTGCTTACACTTACTGTTTGGCTATTGCCAATGACGTTTCCATTTTGATCCGTCCATTCATAACTTACCGCAGTGCTGTTATTTGTTGTCAATATCACCTGATCAATTTCACAATCCAAGAACTGATCTGGTCCTTGATCAACGACAGGAAGCAGGTCATCCAACACTACTTCTACCAAGGATTCTGCGGTACAGCTATTCACGTTATCAGTTATAATCAACGTATAAACCCCAGCGGTATTCACGTCTATGTTTTCCAAGTTAGAAATAGGCAGACCGTTGGGGTCTAACCATTCAAAAGACATATTTCCACTATTCGAACTTCCGCTACCGGTTAAGGATACTTGCTGAATATTACAATCTAGGGTAGCTCCCGGGCCTGCATCGGCAGCGGGTAAATTTGCATCTGGTGCAACCTCCGTAGTGGCTGTAGTGGAACAACCAGAGTCCATATCTGTAACCACAAAAGTATAAGTACCGACTGAACTTACTTCAACCATTTCGGCATTGCCAATACTTACCCCATTTGGATTCAACCATTCATAAGTCAGATTATTACCATTACTACCAGAACCCATTAGCTGCACCACTGAAACATCACAGGTAATTGTTGCAGCATCTCCGGCATCGGAAATAGGGAAGCTCAACACTTCCGCAACTTCTACCGTAACACTGTGTTCACAGAAATTTTGCAAGTCTGTAACAGTTAAGGTATAGCTACCTGGCTCCGTAACTGTAGCAATATCTGTACTGGAGATGGTATTGCCAGAGGCATCCACCCATTCAAAGTCTAAAGCACCGCTGTTGGTTAGAGAAGAAGACCCATCCAAAATAGCTTCTGTGATATCACAATTCAAATCTGCTATCGGAGCAGCTATGGCCACTGGGGCATTTTCATCTGGTGTTACCGTTACCATTGCAGAAGAACTACAACCGTTATTCGCATCATTTACTACTAAGGTATAATCACCAGATACCGTCACTTCATAAGTTGGTTCTTCACTAATCAACAGGCCGGCAGCGTTGTACCAGCTATAAGAAATATTAGTTCCTATTGAAGAAGCTGTCCCGTCTAAGGTGTAGGCTGTCGCCAAACAAGTTAGCAATCCGTTAGGCCCGGCATCAGCTTGTGGTAACAATTCATTTTCATCAACTGTTACGCTGGCAAAATTATTACAGCCATTGTTTCCATTGTTAACCGTTAGTGTATAAGTTCCTGCGGCCGTTACCATCAATTCATCGTCACTACCTAGAGGAACGCCGTTTACATCCGTCCACGTGTAGGTGATGTTAGGCCCGGAAGTCGTTCCGTTTCCACCTAGAATAATTTCTGTTAGGTTACAAGTTAAAATTCCTCCCGGCCCTGGATCGACTGTTGGAATATCTATCAATTCAGCGACTTCGACACTAGAGGTAGAGTTACAATCATTGGCCGTGTCAAAAACCGTTAAGGTATAAATCCCTGCGTCTGTCGTTTCAAAAGTTGGTGTAGTAGCTACTACTGTTCCACTCGCATTAATCCACTCGTAAGAAATGGTGTTTCCGGTGGTCGTTTGGGCACCTCCCAACATAACTACATCTACCAGACAATTGATGTCGCCACCTGGGCCTGCATCCGCTATTGGAATGTCTACATCCAATAAAACAGTGACTTCAGCAATATCGGTACAACCATTTTCACCCGTTATAAGTAATTGGTAAGTTCCAGCTTCTGTTACATTTATCATGGACTCTGTTCCTACGCTTACTCCACCCGCATTGACCCACTCGTATGTAATTTGTCCCGACGGAACAGTACTGTTAGAACCATTTAAGGAAACCATATCCACATCACAGGTTAGCAATTGTCCCTGACCAGCATCCGCAAATGGCAGCGCTAAGTTGTCTGTCACCAATACTTGTGATTCTGCTACACAACCATTACTCTCATCAGAAACCAAGAGTGTATAAATTCCGGTCTGTTCAACATCTACAGTTGGCCCGCTTCCAATTGGCGTTCCATTTTGATCCAGCCATTGATAGCTGATTCCTGTTCCTGAAGAGGAAGCAGAACCATCCAAAACAGCTGAAAAAACCTGACAGTCTAAAATAGCTCCTGATCCGGCATCGGCCATAGGCAATTCAGTATCTGGCTCGACAGTGGTGGTTCCCAGTGCAGTACAACCGTTTTCTGTATTGGTAACTAAAAGAGTATACGTTCCGGTTTGGTCAACTTGTATTACTGTTGTTGTTCCAACCACTCCCCCATCAGCGTTAGTCCATTCGTAACTAATATTATTACCAGAAGAAGAAGCGGTTCCATCCAGTGAAACCAGTGTTACGTCACAAGTGAGCAGTTGTATTGGGCCCGCGTTGGATTCTGGTAACAATATATTTTCAGATACGCTAACTGGCATTTCGGCAGTACAACCGTTATCTCCATTTGTAACAACGAAAGTATAGGTTCCTGCTTCTTCAACGGAAATATCAACATCCGTTCCTATTGGCGTACCACTTGGGTCGAGCCATTGATAGGTAAGCGGACCTCCGTTTTCGGCTGTTCCTGAGCCCGTTAGGTTAGCCATTTGATTTTCACAAGTCAATGGGCCATCTACTGCTGCGGTAACAGCTGGTAATTCTTCATCGGTTCCTACTGTTCCTTGAATTTCGGCAGTACAACCAGTAGAGCCGTTGGTAACAATTAATGTGTAGGTCCCTGGAGTATTGGCATCAACGGTGTTTCCGGTTCCTATTGGAACACCAGTCGGATCAAACCATTCTAAACCGATGGTTCCTGAGCCTGAAGAACCAGAGCCATCAAGGGTAACTATTTCTGTGATACAATCCAATAAGCCCGATGCATCTATGAGTGGGATTGGTAACTCCAGATTTTCTTCGACTACGGCAGGTGTTTCCGCGGTACATCCATTGGCCAGATCAGTGATAATTAAAGTATAAGTTCCTGCTCCGACCACTTGCTGGGTTTCATCACTACCCAATGGAGTGGCGCCATCAAACCAGGCATAAGATAAAGTTCCACCTCCTGACGATCCTGAGCCATCTAACAATACAATATTACCATTGCAATCTACAATACCATCAGGTACAGCTACTGCTTCCGGCAACGCTACTATTGAGGTCACATCTACCATAATGGTGGCGGTACAACCATTTTCGAAATTGGTAATATTCAATGTATAAGTTCCCTCCTCCGTTGCATTAATGACAGGTTCCTCTCCGGCGGGAGCGCCATTAGGGTCAATCCATTCGTACAACAAAGAACCAAAAGGAGAAGAGAAGCTTCCATCGAGGATAACGGTAATCTCTTCACAAGAAAGTTCACCGAGTGGATCAGCAACAGCTACGGGAATATCTATCAGGTCTACCACAAGTACAGAAGATTCTGCAGAACATTCATTATCCAAGTTGGTGACTACATAAGTATAGACACCTCCTACGTTTACATCTATTTCATTATTACTCGTAATTAAATTCCCTAATTCATCATACCAACCGACCTGAATATTACCTGTTGCGTCGGTAGAACCAGAGAGCGTTGACATCTCATTGATACAAGTCAGTTCCAGTGGAGGTTCTATTTCAATATTTGGAATCTCTGCATCTGAGATGACGGTGACTAGCGATTCTCCCGTACAACCATTGTCTGGGTCTGTAACGACCAAGACATAAGTTCCAGCCTCTGTTACTTCCAGTATTTCTCCAGTGCCCATTAAGACGCCACCAGCATCATACCATTCTAACAATGTGCTTCCGTTTGTACTTGAACCAGAGCCTATCAACGTTGCAAATTCTGATGCACAAGTGATGGCTGCATCAGCTCCTGCATCAGCTACCGGCAGTCCGACATTTTCTTCAACGGGTATCATCATTTCAGCGGTACAGCCATTTCCAAATCCTGTAACTAGAATAGAATACGTTCCTGTTTCGGTAACGATAATATCTGAATCAGAACCCAACGGGTTTCCAGTCGGGCCATACCATTCAAATTGGTTGCCATTGGTACCGGAATTTGTGCTCAAAGTAATAAAGGTTTCTGAACAGGTAAGGATACCACTTGCTAGCGCATCTACCGGAGGAGGCGTGATATCTTCAGTCACCACGACCTGAGCTTCATTGGTACAGCCGTTTGTATCGTCGGTAACCACCAAGATAAAAATACCAGGGGCATCGACGGTAATTACTGATCCTCCTCCCAGAGGACTTCCAGTTCCGTCAAACCACTCCAATGTAGTGGAACCTCCAGTTGCAGAAGATCCAGAGCCAAAGATAGTCGTAGAAGTAATATTACAATCTAGGATCTCCGGTGGATCTATTTGAGGTATTGGCAATGCTATATTTTCAGGTACGTCTACTATTATTTCGTCGCTACAACCATTAGCCCCATCTGTAACGATAAGGGTATAGCCACCAGATTCTGTTACATTTATAGTCGGACCATTACCAACTGGATTTCCACTACTATCTAACCATTGATAACTTATGGGACCAGAGCCAGAAGACCCAGAGCCATCGATAGTGACCATTCCTTGGCTGCAAGTAATAACGCCATTGACGATTGCATCAGGAGTAGGAAGGTCAACAGTTTCTGTTACTTCGACCATGACTTCTGCGGTGCAACCATTTGTATCATCCGTTACCACGAAAATATAAGGACCAGCCATGTTTACCAAAACCTGCCCTGAATTAGAAATGGGATTTCCGTTACCATCTAACCATAGGTAGGAAACCGAACCTCCGTTACCTCCAGAACCGGAACCTGTGATGTTAACTTCTGTTTCGATACAATCAAGCACTCCTCCCGTTGCGTTTGCAGTAGGCTCTATAATATTTTCTGTAATGGCTACCACTGTTTCTTCAGTGCAAGCGTTAATATCTGTTACTGTTACACTGTAAGTTCCTGCGGGGAAACCATTCAAATCTTCCGTTACTTCGCCATTATCCCATTGGTAAATATAGCCCGGTGTTCCTCCACTAACGGAAAGGTCTACCCCACCTCCACTGGGATTGAAACAATCCGCCTCCGAAATAGGTATCGCGATCAATTCGATCAGAGGAGGTTCTTCAATAATAGAGGTAATTTCTTCAGTACATCCATTAGCATCTGTAACGGTAACGGTATAAGTTCCCGCTCCCAAGCCGGTTATGGTTTCTGTTGTTTCGCTAGTATTCCATAAGTAGGTATACGGATCAAGGCCACCAGAAGCAAGGATGGAGATGGTACCATCTGCAGCATTGGCACAAGTGAGATCAACGGGGATATCTAAAAGGTCAATTCCGCTTTCCTCTACCGTTGCCGTTCCTCCAACCGTTCCTTCACAGGCATTACCAGAAACCACAGACTGAAGTTCATAAGTTCCCACTTCATTAATTGGTAATTGATAAGGGTTATCACTAGTGATTATTGGTCCGTATATGGTTCCATCTATAAGGTAGAAAAACTCCCATGGGCCTACCCCAGTGAAGGTCACTTCAAGGAATGCTGTGGGGTTTTCTCCACAAAGCACTGCGGTGCCCACGATCTCAGCGGTTGGTTCAGGAATAACTGTTATGTCGATAGTATCTTCTACCATACTTCCACAGATGTCTGTGACCGTCACGTAAAAAGTCTGATCAAAATTCTGATTAATATCTATGGTTGGAGTTTGTGCTCCGGTGCTCCATATATAGGTGTATTCTGGAGACCCTCCGGTTACGTCAGGGCCGATGGTAACCGATGCTTCGTTACAAAAAGAAAGATCTTCTGTAGAGGATTCCAGCGGAATTAAATCGTCAATTAGGATTTCAATGGAAGCAGCATCACAAGAGCAGGGATTATCCAGTACTAAGATTATAGATTCCACTCCTTCTGTTATATTATCTTGAAAAACTATAAAAGGAATACTAACTGAAGATTGTCCTGCAGGAATAATTATTGGGTTAGGAATGTTACTAAAGTCCACTCCGTTGGTGGCTGTGCTCGCAGGATCGAATTCATATTCTACTATAAAATCAAGATCCAAACTACCGCCTTCATCTCTTTCAAAAACAAGGAAACCATTTGAACAGCCCTCATAAGCGACACCACCCTCTGTATAGCCAGGAATGTCTACCTGAGCAGTGGCTAACCCACCTGCACTAAAACTATTCGCGCCTAAGAATACTCCTGAATCATAAATTTGGTCACCGACATCGGATACAACCATTCTGATGTGATAGGTTTCGCAGGCAATAACGTTAGCCGTTGCGGTAAGGACTGTGGTGTAGCCATCGTATTGAATATCGGTAGCATTTGTAACAACACCGTTACAGTTATTCTGATTCCCATTAAAGTAAGCCGTATTGGTATTGTGATTTACAGAGTTGATAGCCACATAATCTGTGGTACCAGGTATGAGTGCTATGTTCTCTGCACCGTTGGTAAAAGGTCCACTGATACCTGGGCCACTTATAAAAAACCCAAAGACATCATTAAAGGTACTTCCTACGAATTCGCAATACTCTTCAGATGCGAATACGTATTCGAAGTTAATCATTTCTACCGTTGGGGTAAAATCGAATTCGATACCACAGGCATCAAAAATAGTTCCTGCCCCTAAAAGAGCCAAATCCGGATCACCGTCAGCCCCGGCTAAGATAGTACCAGCGCTATTAGAGTTATTAGGCCCAGGTGCATTTGTTATATTTCCACTAGCGAGAATCACTCCGTCTTCCAAAATAACGGAAGCTGCTCCCGCAGAAAAGTGCCCTACTCCATTTGTGTTTCCAATCAATTGCACATTCGCGATGTCAAAACAGCCACCACCAATAAAGACATCTTCTATGAGTTGGGTAATTGTAAAATTGTAATCTACGGCCAAAACTGCCATTCTAGATAAGTCAGACATATTCACTGGATTTCTGTCATCCTCTGAACTGACTACGCATGAACTATTGAGTAATGACACAACAGCTTGATCAGCCAATCCTGAGGTACATCCATTATTAGAAACATGGAACATTTCGGTACTGCTCGTTGCCCGAAAGGTTATGGATTGACTTAGCTCCTCTTCGTTTGGTTCTTTCGTTAATGGTTCAACAGTGCCCTGAACAGAATAGGCATCAATCTGGTAAGCACAGTCGCTTTCAATATTATAAGGGTTAATCAGCAATTCATAATGATCTCCAAGTTGAAGACCGTGAAGGGAAATAATGCTTTCTGAAACAGCCATATCAAAAAGATAGCGATCTGCTTTTACAGGGTCTACATCAATTTCCTGATGATTGAGCTGGTAAGTTGTTATTTGCTGAGCAAAGGAACAGGTTCCAATGAATAAGAAAAGCAGACATAGAAGCTGCGGAGAAGGGTAACCTTTTTTCATAATTGGAGCTGCATTTTTGTTTGTTAATCTTGTTTCGTACTATTAAAAATGAATGAACAAAGCTCTAGGACACCACATAACCATACAGGAAAATGTATCTTTCTGATGTAGTCAGAACTCATAATATAGTATTAAAGATTAGATCGATTTGGATTCAAGGCTGAGCTTCTTATAAACTCAACAACCTTAAGAGAAAGAGGAAGATTGTCAAACGCAGAGTCGTTTTCAGAGGGTATATTATACTATTTACAACTTTGTTTGCAGGCAGCTTATTTACAAATTAAAATAAGCGGTCTGTTTTAGTAACTCTCTTTCCCAATACGATATGTCAACGGATGCATAATTCATCTCAAATATAAGGCTTGACTCATGCAATACGAAATAATCAATAAGAAATAAGGTCAAAGAGGCTACTTTGAGCACTAGAAGGTAGATAATTGCCTTGTTTTTTATCTTTATAATACTAATTTTCAATAGCGGTTGCTCAATTTTCAACTATCCAGCTGGATTGAGCAGTTACCTAAGTTCATTTTCCGTGTAATACTTACTCGAGGTTGGTACAATTATTTTCAAAGAAAAAAGAGAAAACTTTAATTTCTTTTGCTTAGAGCGCAACGTTTTCGGAATTGACTGGATAGAAATAATTGAAAGCAATTGCGAACTAATTATTAACCAAGGGTCAGAGAAAATCACTTTTTCTATATGATCCTTAAACATGACACAAAAAGTAATCTAGACCATTATACACTCCCTCATTTAGCTTAAGCACTCTCCCTATGGTCGTTTTGCTTTAACTAAATGAAGAGAGTAGACTAAGTTAATTTTTTGTTGTTACAAAAAAGAAAAAAATGATCAGCTTTAAAAAAATAATATTTCCACTACTTGTACTTCTTTTAGCTTTTAGCGCTTGTAAGAAAGATGAGATTACTGATGATACTGTAATTATCAATCCTCCAGCGACTGTATTTGTCAGTGGCTCCATCAGTGGAGTGGTTATGGATGCGAACCACCAGCCACTTGCAGGAGCCAGCATTTCAGTTGCTTCAAGTAACGTGGTCTCAGATGAAAACGGTGTCTTTTTATTTAGAGATATCCAGTTGGCGGACCGTGGTGCTTTAGTGACCGCTGAGAAAGATGGCTATTTTTATAGTGCGAAGTTTGTACGCCCGACTTTAAATAAAATGTCTTTTACCAAATTCAAACTAACGGAGAAAGTACTTTCTGGATCTTTTGAGTCAACTACAGGTGGAACGATTTCTACAAATGGAGATGCAACCGTTAGCCTTCCTGCAAATGGAATAAAGCTTGAAAACGGAGGCGCTTATAACGGAGCAGTAAATGTTTATGCAATCTGGATAGACCCAACTGGTGAGGACTTATATTTAGAAATGCCAGGTGATTTACGTGGCATGAATACAACAGACGAGCAAGTTCAGCTGACTTCTTTCGGGATGATTGGTGTAGAGTTGGAAGGCAATAGTGGTCAAGCATTGAACTTGGCAGATGGACAAACAGCGACCATTGAGATGCCAATTCCCAGTACCTTGTTAGGAAATGCTCCAGCTACGATTCCATTATGGCACTTTGATGAAAGCAGTGGAATCTGGGTTGAAGAAGGAGAAGCTACTTTGCAAGGAAATAAGTACGTAGGAACTGTGGGACATTTTTCTTTTTGGAACTGCGATATACCAAATGATTTTATCGACTTGACAGGTTCTGTCATTAATGAAGGCGGGGGAATTCAGAATGTATTGGTGCAAATCACGGACAACACCAGTGGATCTAGTGGCTATGGCTATACCAATCAAGACGGCATCTTTAATGGCTTCGTTCCTAATGATGTATCTTTGACCATTACGATTAATGATGTTTGTGGCAATGAGCTCTACACGGCGGAGATCGGGCCTTTTTCTGCGGATGTGACTTTAGATCCAATTGTAATCAACAATACTAATACAACTAACATCACCGTAAGTGGGAGTCTTGAAGATTGCGACATGGCCGCTGTAACTAATGGTTATGTAAAGATGGAGTATGACGGTGCTTATTCTATTATTCCACTGAATAGTGATGGTACTTTTAGTGGCACCAATAATATCTGTTCTGCGACCGATGTAACGCTGACCGGTTTTGACCTAACGGAATTCAAACAAAGTTTAGCACAATCGTACGATGTAAGTGGCACAACTACTTTAGACGCAGGAGCCATTAGCGTTTGTGATGACATAGAAGAATATTTTGTTTCTAACATTGGGAGTGAGTCGGTTACCTTTTTTAATATCAATGTTCAAACTACCGCTGGAACTAATGACATAACCGTTACGGCTCAGGACTCCGCCAATTCAATGAATGGATATATTTTAATTACAGTACTAGATGCTACTGCAATAAACACAGCTTACACTCCCAGCTCTATTCAGGGAGTCATAGGAGATTTCACCACAAATTTTGCCGATTGTACGGATGCGGAATGTGATGACATGACTGCAGCCTTCCAGTCCTTGAACTATACTAATGCTGGAGATGTACTTCAAGGCAATTATGAAGGAACGATGTATAACCAGATTACGCAAACAGTACATGATATTAGTGGAAGTTTCAGAGTAATAAAAGATTAAGGTTAACTAATAATGAGTCACCCCGAAGATGGATTTTTTATTCATCGCGGGGTGCTCCATTTTCCATAAATTTCAAATTGCCACTTTGCACCCAAAATAAAAGTCGCCATTTTAATATGAGTGAAAACGACATCATACAAGGCTGTCTCAAAAATGACCCTCGGTATCAACGCTTGTTGGTAGCGAACTTTTCGTCGATGTTGCTCACGGTAAGTCGGCGCTACTGTCCTGCGAACATTGGTGCGGAGGATGTCTTGCAAGATGCGTTCATTAAGATTTTCGGCAAAATAAAACAATACAATCCCGAAAAGGGAAACCTGGCAGGTTGGATGCGGAAAATTGTAATAAATACGGCGTTAAAAAAAATGAAGAAACGGTCGTACACCCATGAACAATCTACAGATGAATTTGAAGACATCCAACTACACCCTAGCGTTTACCAACACCTTGAAGCAGAGGCTATTATTGCTTTAATCTCCGAACTACCCGAGGGACTTCGACAGGTGTTTAATCTGCACGCAGTGGAGGGCTATAGTCATCGGGAAATTGCAGAAATTATGGGTTATGAGGAAGGTACTTCCCGAAGCAATTTATTTAGAGCTAAGCAAATTTTACGTACAAAATTAAGTAATCAAAAACAACAGGAATCATGGGCCCGGATCGGTTAGATAAGTTTATTAAAGACAAGGTATTCGACCACCAAACTGCGACAGATACAGATGCACTTTGGGAAGGAATACTAGCGAAGCAAACGGTCGAGAAGCAGCCTAAACGGCGATTTCTTTGGTGGTGGTTTATGGCCGGACTATTACTTATTATTGGCCTTGCAAGCTATGCAACTTTATTTAACAATGAACCGTCCAACAATACTATTTCAGAGAAAACAGAAACCTTAAACAACAGTAATACTGCCCGCTCAGATAAGAATATCGTAATCCGTAACAATGTAAACACATCAAATACAAACAAAGAAAAAGAGGTCATTTCAGCAGAAGGAAACAAAGTAGAAGTAGAATCGATTTTAGCGGAAGCGAATAAGAACATTGAAATAAACCCAACTGCCACCACAAGCACGACACAGTCTAAAGAGGAGACTTCCAAAGGAAATAAAGTCAATACCAAACAAGATTCAAAATCAACAGCTAAAGGTCTGACTTCCCTTATAATCAAAAGCGAAACGCCTAAAGAACAACTTATCTTTAAGAAACAGGACATCAATACTAACGACAACGAAAGCGTACTAAACCTAGATAAAAACACAGGCCGTCCCAATACCAATAACAATACAATTCCGAACCACAAAAAACACCAAACCAAAGCAACCCTGGCAGATAAAACCTCGAGGTCAATTTATAGCAGAGCCAATTCGCCAACAAGGCTTAATCCTTTTAAAAAAGAAAGCAATAACAACCTTACTACAAATCTCGCTCTACAGTCCTTATTGGCTCAGCTAGAAAACGACATATTGCCAGCTTTAATAGCAGACGAAAAACTTCCTAAGCTACTTGATCCTCCGACCAAGCCCCATGGAAAGCCATCGCCTATAAGTATCGGCCTTCATTTCGGGTACGGCTTTGCTAAAAAGCAACTGAAAACCAATACTACAAATGAAGAAGCCAGCAAGTATCTAAAGTTGCGAGAAGAAAGCGAAACGCCTATGCAAGTCCTCAACGGTGGATTTGATATTGCCTACCAATTTCGATCTGGACTTTACGCAAAAGCCGGTTTGCAATTTGAACAAATTACTGAACGTTTCGACTATAGTAAAACCTCAGAAATACCGTTCTTCAACGATACTGCTACCTATGCACTTTACTATACTATGAACGGTTCCATTGAAAAAGACATAGGCACCGAATCGATGGAAGTTAGAACGCAGACTCGGAAAACTTACAACAGATACCGGACGGTTGACCTTCCTTTAAGTATTGGTTACCAGCCTACTACGAAGAATAATTTCAACTGGTTTGTAGAAGGTGGCGTCTTAGTTAACTTGGCGTTTTCACCTCGCGGTGAAGTTCTAGACTACAATGGCGAAGATCGGATTGACTTGTCATCGACTGCTTATTTCAAAAAGAATATTGGACTGAGCTTGACTGCTGGACTTGGCCTTTCTTACCGGGTGACGAAGCATTGGTCGGTATGGATGAGTCCGAAATTTAGGCTTCCTTTGATGGGGATGACGGATGAAGGGTATTTGTTAGAGCAGCGATTTTTGCGAGGGGTGGTGGAGGTTGGGGGGCGCGTACGCTTCTAGTGTAGGCTCGCTCGCGGGACAGCCCCGAGCTGCGGCTCGGGGTAAATGTAGGGTCGACTCCTCCAGAGTCTTGCGTGGGGTCCTCATCAAAATCACCTCATCAAAGTCACATCCCCCTTATACATTTTCTTATACCCATCTACAAATTCAATTTCCGCAAAGTAAACCAGCACCGAAGGATTCATAATCTTTCCTTTAAATAAACCATCCCAACCATAATCAGGATCATTTGGCATAAAGTCATTTTGTTGGAATACCTTTTCGCCCCAACGATTGAAGAGCTGTAGCTCATTGACGGATTTTATAGCTTCGTTATTTGCAAATATCATAAAGACATCATTGTTACCGTCGCCGTTGGGGGAAAAAGCATTAGGGATAAATACGTTTCTTTCTTTGTCTACTCTTAGAAAAATTTCTGCTTCTACCAAACAGCCATTGGTGTCTAACAATATAATTTCATAAAGTGTATTTTCAACTGGGCCTGCTATGGGATCAAGGCAGTTACTACAATCCAGCGTTTCATCGGGCGACCAGATGATGGTGTCGATTTTATTGTCTGGAATATTCGTGAAGGCTCTTAGCTGGTAAGTGGCACCGAGACTGATGGTTGCTTCTGCTTCTAGAGTCAATTGTAGCGGTTGCACATTAGGAATCCACGTTTCTGCTGCAAACTGACAGCCATTAATATCTTGTACAACTATGGAAACATTACTAGGAGGGAGATTATAAAACAAGGTGTCTCCGTAAAAATTTTGACCTTCATCTATGGAATATAAATAAGGCCCAATCCCTCCCGTCACCTGAGTGGCGGCCACCGTTCCATTGTCGCCATGACAAAGCGGTGGGCTTACTTCCAAGTCCAAATCGGTAGGGTACTCCGGGTTTTCTTCTACCGTTACCTCATCTATTGCTTGGCAACCATTTTCCTGATTTTCAATCGTCAAGGTATACACACCACCGCTATCAACTAGCGGACTCAGCGTGTTGTTTCCTGAAAGGATGTTTCCGTTTATTGTTGCCCAATCGTAAGTAAAAACGGGACCTACTGAAGAGTTGGAGCCATCCAAATTAACGGTCAATGTATTACAATCCAACAAATCTGGCGTGCTTCCAGCATCTGCTATTGGGGGACTTATATCTTGATCGACTGTGATACTTCCACTTTGAGTACAGTTGTTATTAGTATTTGTAATAACAATGTTATACTCCCCCAGCTCATTAACCAAAGGCGTTAGTCCATTATTCCCTTGAAGTATATTTCCATTAGCAGTTGTCCAGCTGTAGCTAAAATTAGCCGCGTTGGAAGAAGCGGTGGCATCAATGTAAGTTTCTAGTGTATCACAAGTGAGGAGAGTAACTGGCGCTATAGTTACTTGTGGCAAATCAACATCCTGAGTTATGGTCATCTCATCCATGTCCGTACAACCGTTGATGCTGTTGGTCACTTCCAGTTGGTAAGTACCGGGCGACTGCACCTCTATATTCGGCAGGTCGATTTGATCCGCAGGAATACTGCCATCCATCGTAGACCATAGATAATCTATTTGGCCGGAAGACTGCGAACCTGTACCTGCTAAAACGGTGGAAGTTTCCATACAATCCAAATTCAAAGGACCCAGTACATCTACCATCGCAGCAGGCGAAAGTGTATCTATATTTACGGTAAGGAAGTCAGAAATGGTACAAGCCGTTTGGATATTTGTGACTTCCAATACATAAGTTCCAGGTTGATTAATCAGCGGCGTGTAATCATTGTTACCCGAAACGATATTCCCATCCGTGGTTGTCCATTGTTGACTATACAAAAGGCCTGAAGAACCAGTTCCGGCCAATGAAAACTGTGTAGTCGTACAAGTCAAATCCGTTGCTACTCCAGCCTCTGCAGTCGGTACATCAGCAGTCAAAGCTACCGTTTCTAACAAACCAATAGTACAGCCGTTCGCATCTGTTACCAGTAAATTGTATTCACCTGTAGGCAAATTGTTAGGATTTGGCCCCGTAGCCAATGGATTGTCCCATTGATAAACATAAGGTTCCTCTCCGTTGGTGACCAACACATTGATACTACCATCTTGAACATCCGTACAAGTCACCTCCGAAGTGGCGGAAGTCAGGTTCAGTGAAACAGCCGTTACGGTGGCCATTCCCTGAACCGTTCCTTCGCAACCATTTTCGGCAATAGCCGTCAATTCAAAATTGCCCAGGTCGGTCGTCTCCAAAGAATACGGGTTTTCGCTTATGTTGTTGATGTTAATAGGTGCAGCATTGTTCACCGAGTAGCTAAAGTCCCAGGGACCGTTACCTGTGAAATCAATCTGCAAGTTGGCAGGTAATCCGCCTGGGCAAATTTCTTCGTTTCCACTGATGCTCGCCGTTGGTAGGCTAGTAATAATTACATCAGCAGTATTTATTATTTCATTCCCACATTCATCTGTTACGGTGAGAGAATAAGTCGTTGGCGTATTTGGGAATACATCAATAGTTGGCGTAATCTCATTGTTAGACCATAGGTATTGATAACCTGGCAATCCTCCAGAAACCTGTGGAGCTAGCGTTACCATTGTACTGTTATCACAAAGAGCAGCTCCATCCAAGGAAACTTCTAGGGCAGGTTGATCTACGATTTGCATTTCCACAAAAGGCATATCGCAGGAACAAGACTGCTCCAGTTCGAGGCGGATAAACTCTGCATTTTCCAAAAGGGCATCATTGAAAACATCCACTGGAAGATAATAGATCGAATCACCCGCAGGAATGGTAATTGAGTTTGGCAAAGTTGCATAATCGACTCCGGCAATAGCCGTACTTTGAGGAGCTACCTGATAGTTGACAATCAGTGGCTGAGACAGATCGTCGTCTGATCTGTTGAAGATGAAAAAGCCCTGTGATCCGCAGTTTTCATACACCGTATTGGGGACATTGACGTTAGCTGATTGAATATCTACTGTGGCATTACCACCAGCATCGAAGCTGTTGGCTTTAAAGAAAACTGCGGAGTCGTAAAGGGCATCCCCTACATCAGCGATGACGAGTTTGATGTGATAAGTTTCACAAGCTTGTACGGTGGATTGAGCGGTCAGTACCGTCGTGAGCCCATCGAACTGAAGGTCATTAATGGCTGCGCCATCTACTGCCGCTTGTCCATCGCAATCCGCATCATTGCTCAAACCATTGATCTGAGCAGCTGTCATATTATTGATGTAAAAGTTATTGTTATCAACGTGGTTTACATTATTAATCGCCACGTTGGCATTGGTTCCTGGTAGCAGCGCAATGTTGGCGGCATTGTTCGTGAATGGTCCATTGATACCAGGGCCGCTAATGAAAAATCCAAACACATCATTGAACATACTGCCCACATATTCACAATACTCTTCCGAAGCGAAAACGAATTCAAAAGAGATGTTATCGGTGGTTGGAGTGAAGTCAAATTCAAGGGCAGTTACATCCCGGAGATTTGTACCGATTGGTAAAAGAGCAGATAAATCAGGGTCGGAAAATCCAGCCAATGTAGAGCCTCCTCCGTTGTTGGCATTGTTTGGACCAATGGCGGTTGTGATATTTCCCGTCAGGAGCATTACCCCATCTTCCATATTTACAGAAGTAGTTCCGTTGGAATAATAACCGATGGATTGGGGTTGCCCACTATAAATAATCGAAGCTGCATCTACGGTAAAACAATCACCTCCAACGAAGACCTCCTGTACCAATTGTTGCGGGGTGTAACTATCATCGGTTACAATTGGCGTCATGGAATTCATCGAAGTAGTAAAGGCTGTGATATTGTTACTACAAGTAATACATTCGAGAGAGAGCATTACTGGGAAAGGGGTATTTCGAACTGCTACTTTTTTCCTTGCGCTGCCTCCAGCTCCTAAAGGAGAGCTTCTACCCGCTGCGGCATTTGGGGCAGCTTGTTCTTTTATTTCCAGTAAAAAATCGATACAACTGGCGTTTGCCTTGAAGGTCAACAATCCTTTTTCTGCTCCATTCTGCTCCAGGGCATTGGCATCATTACTATGTAAGGAAAGTTTACCTTTTAGATTGGTCAGGTCTTTATTATAATAAAGAGCATAGCGCTCTCCATCTTCTAATCCGCAAAGACTAAGTTGCTGATTATCAATTATTTCCAATGCAAAACGTTCTACATTCTGCGTAGCAAAAAGGCTGTGAGTCCCTTGTGCATTTAGGTCAATAGACATAATAGTGATGCCTTGCAACAATAGTATTGCAAGTACCATCCAACCGGTTTTTATAGCCATAGCTACTGGGATGTTTAGTTTTAATAAATAAAATCTAAAAGCAAATCTGTTTGACTGACTTAATAATTTAATATTACACAAAAACAGTTTAAACCGTTATACACTGTCTCGCCCAAAGCGAGACAGTTGGTCTAAGTTAATTTCGCGTTGATACTTAGCAAAACGAACAGAATAAGTTGTGGCGCAATTCCGACTGAGATCAAAACAGCAACCACAACTTCCGTCCGAAAGCCTTATTAAGTGCAATCAGCGTCTGTGATATGTGATATGGGAAATAAGAGGCTTAGTTATAGAAGGAAGCGGTAAGACTTCTTAATCTATAGTGATTTGTCTTTTGAAAACAAGTACATTTCATTTACAAGCTAAGGCATATAGCATTAGTTTATAGAAATGTATCTAGTCCGAAGTTTTCTTTATTTTGGAAATAGGTATTAAGCGGGAGGCTAATCGCTTAATGTTTGTGGATGTCGTTAGTGTGTGAAGATTAACGAAGCGTAAATGTAGTGCTTTGTTTTGGAAAATTAGAAAGGGTGGGTTAAATATTCTGTTAAAGTTTTAAAAGATGACTAATGAGGGTAACCGCCACGGCGCAACGAGAGCGCTACGTTTTTCTTATCTACCGAAGAAGCTAATTAATTCACTACCATTGAAATCAAAAAAGAACCATTAAGTATTAGAGGTTATTCCAAAATAATTTTACTAGTACGCTTCTTTTCCTATTAAGGTTTTGGTTTCCCCCACACGTTCAACACCATTCCTAAAATAATCAAAGCAATTCCCGAAAAGGGAATCCATTCATAGGTCTCTCCCAGAAAAAAGAAACCAATTAACAAGGCGTACACGAGTTCCATGTATTTGAAAGGAGCTAGTACGCTGGTGGTTTCTTTCTGGAAGGCCTTTGTCATTAGTAGTTGACCGAACAAGCCCGTGGTCCCGATCCCTACTACTGGTATCCATTCGGCTCCATTCGGCATGCGCCAGTAAGCCATAGAAAACAAAGAGACAAAAAGACTGGTTACCATGAAATAATTAATGATGGTTAGGTGATGTTCGCGAGTACCCAGATACCGCAACAATACAAATACAATTCCGACAAAGAGCGCAGAATTCAATACCAACAAGAGTGCATAAGTACTAATCCGTAAATCGAAACCTTTGAGAACGATGACACCAGTAAAGGAAACGGCAAAGCTAAGCCATTGCACCAGAGTGATTTTTTCCTTTAAATAGAAATAGGCCAGTACCGCTCCGAAAATTGGTCCCAGGTATCGGATCGAAACGGCAGAGCCCAAAGGCATCATTTGTACCGCCATAAAAAAACAGGCCAGGGAGATGACACCCACTACTCCTCTTAGCATTAGGAATTTCACATTATTACCGATCAGCGGTACCTTATTATATAACATGTAGGGAAAAATGAAAATCCAGGTGCCAAAGGCTCGGAAGAAAACGACTTGCAATGGATGAAATGTGCTGAGCTCTTTGGCGAAGGTATTCATGATGGCAAAGGCCAAAGTAGCGAGCAGAATTTGAGGGATGGGGCGGTTGAGCATTTAGCGGATTTTGCTTTTGAAAGTTCCTTCCTCGCATTCTTTCCTGGATGGAGGTAAAATTGAGCGGCAAAGGTAATGATTTGAAAGAGGGAGGAATTAAAAATTGAGCATTAAAAATTCCTAATAGTGGGAGCTTGTATTAAATATTACACAAAAAATAATTTCCCGATTTCTTTGGTGGAAACGATTATATAAATCACTCTCCCTTTGGTCATTTTGATTTACATAATCATTTCCAAATCGGGATTTATTTTTTTGTTATCACTAAATTTCTATATCTATTGGGTTATTCTCTCTTTAATTATCCTATCAGCTATGGCCAATTGGACATAAGTCGCTGAATATCTTTTAATTACAATATTTTTCCTATAAATCAGTTATAACTTAGGCATTGTTCTCTAAGCTGCAGCGTAACTTGTTGTTCTTATATTATGAAAAAAGAAAAATTAGCTGTACTTTTGTAGACTTATTGAGAAATATATCAATTTTTAAGCTCAAAAATTTGACCGGCTGATTTGAGATTTCACTAAAAAACTGAGTTAGCTGTCACTAAGAAGACTCCTTAATGAGCCTTAAGACCAACAGTAGTCTTCCTATATTTATCAATCTAAATCATTAAAGAATGAGAAAGAAAAAAGCATTTACGAAAACCACAGGGCATTATTTCTTCGACGTGGGAACTGGATTTAACAACATTACTATTTCCAGAGTAACCAGAGCAGAAGCCGTTTACGCCTTTACGAACTATGTGAAACAGAAAAAAGAGTGCGAATGGTTCGGCATGTGGGACGGAAAGAAATTTGTTGACACCGATGTCAAGAAAGCTGCTTAGCGAAAGCTATATTTAATAAAAAATCAATTTACAATATAATTTAAAATTTAATTAGTCTATGTTAATTATCGAAAGAGGTGATACCGAAACCATCGACAGAATGTTGAAGAGATACAAGAACAAACACCGTAAAGTGAAGTTAAGAGATGAGTTGAACTCTCGTAAAGAGTTTGTGAAGCCATCTGTCTTAAGACGTAAGGAAGTGTTGAAAGCGGTATACACGCAGAAGAAGTACGGAGGCGACGCATAGATAGTCAATGATATGACTTTTTAGTCCTTATAATGAGGGGCAATTACTTTTAGGAGTGATTGCCCCTTGTGTGGTTTTAGGGTTCGGGTTATTTTAGACGAAATCCTCTTTCCGAATCAAGGATTGTGGCTACTGAATTCATTAAAGAGATTCCTTTTAAAATCAAAGCCAAGTACTATAAAATCGGGTGGATTGAAAGCACCAAAAGCACCCCATCTGGTCTCCTCATAGAGCCACTTACATCGATCAAAAACACATAATTAGTTGCAGGTAAATTCGCTGCTGGAATATCTCTACCCTGAATGCCAATCCGTAATAATTTATGCTCTGTATTCCAGGGACAAGTACTAATTTCTCCATTGACTGCAATAGGATGTTCCGTCTCCGGTTGGTCGTATTCAAAAGGAAAATAATTGACTAATTCTTCTGTTCTAATAGCAGATGTAGGAGGCAATTAGCTCTCATTCAAGAAACGGCGTACATTGGAATAAGAAGCACCATCCGCATCTACGGAAAAGGTAGAAACCGGAGTCTCCGCTACCGAAATGAAAGGGTTATCTTCAATATCGTTGTATGATTCTCCTGAAATATTAATACTCCCACCACCATAGCCTCCCGGTCCCCCTGAACTCGCGTCCAAAGTATTGAAAGCTCCTCTTGAGTCTTCGTATTCTGCTTCATCTGATTTAGAACAACTGGAAAAAACAAGGGTAAGACTTAGAAAGGAAAACAGAAAAGTAGATGGCTGTTTGTTGATTTTTGCATTACTTCTTTTTTTTGTGACTAAATTAAAAGGCTTTTGATACTGCAAACGCAAGATTAAAGTAATCCGTTGGTTTGACGCCTCAGAATCTCGCTTTTCTCAGTCTCCATTTTTAAACCTTTCTTCCCACCACTCCTATGCAATTCCACCGCACGCCATTCCCTCGCATGTCCAACGGCTCTATAAGCTCAATCCCCTCCTTCCAATCCTGTATTTCAAAACCGATTTGTTCCATCAATTTATAAATTTTAATAGCGGGATAATAACGCCCCCAATGGTGTCCTTTCAAAAAGTTCAAAGGACTGATAAAGATCATGGTTCCTCCCTGCCGAAGTACTCGATGCATTTCTCGGAGCGCATCGGCTGGTTCATCTACTCGATCCAAAAGGAAGCTGTGTATGAGAAGATCCTGACTCTCTGTATCAAAAGGCAGGTCCCCAGCTTTGGCCAATCCGAATTGAAGGTTTTCCAATCGATGTCCTTGTAGCTCCAATGTTTTAGGGAAACCCATCCGGGACGCGTCGAGGTAAATCATTTTTTCCGAGCACCAATATTCCTCTGCGCACTTGAGCATTTGATAGCTATAATCAATTCCCCAACAACTGGACGAGGGGTAAGCTTTAGCTAAAGAGGCGATCCATCTGCCTGTACTACAACCTAACTCTGTAATGTTTTTTGCTTCGGCAGGTAAGTGTGGATTTGCAAAATCAAGGAGGGGCTGTAGGGGATATTTACCCCAAAACTCGTCGGCAAGGTGCAGGGCGCTTTGGCGGAGAACCATAGGATCAAAACGTTCGTAAGAGTCTTGTTGGAATTCTGCCTCTGATTTATCGTAGAAGAAAGGGATGGATTGGCGATGGTGAATGGGTGGCTTCATAGTAAGTTTCTCGTAAGATTTTTGAACCGCAACGACGCTACGAGCGCCACTTTTTTTTGCTTCGACAAATTGTTGTTATAATTTATGGTGCAAAATAAGGAGAATATTGCAATTGTGCCTTTGCTTGCGGCGCAGGGTCAACCTACTAATACATTTTTCGCATCTCACTCTGTGGCCTCTGTGCTCTCTGTGTGAGACATTCCGCGTTATTTAGATCTACGTATCTTTACTAAATATTTTTCGCATCTCGCTCTGCGGCCTCTGCGCTCTCTGCCTGAGGCATTCCACATTTTATGTGTAAATACATTATATTCTCTTTGGTTTAACAATACTCTCCCGAGTGGTGTTTAATGGTTGGACGTTCGCGCGAACGTTTAGTAAACTTCAAAAATTTACTAATATTATAAAAACCATAGCTCTAGAAGATAGTCATGGATTGTTTAGCTTTTCTAAATCATTTTATCTACTAATTCCTTGAATACTTTATAAGCAACCATCGCAGTCATATTATTCACATCTCTTATTGGATTGTATTCTACGATATCGGCTCCAATAACCTCCACAGGAATACTTTGAATTATTTTAATTAATTCCCTACTTGTCATTCCTCCTGGCTCGTGATGTGAGGTGCCAGGTGCAAATGCAGGGTCCAAAACATCTAAATCAATAGAAAGGTAAAGTGGTCCAGATAAGCTTTGAATAAAATCAAAGTTAAAATCCTTCATTTCTATAACCTGAACGCCAAACTTTTCAACCTGTTCTCTTTGATGGGTATTAAACGTTCTAATTCCAACTTGTGTTAGTGAACTTATCTGACCGGTTTCCATCAGTCTTGCAAAAGGAGAAGCATGAGAAAATGGATTGTTATCAAAGTTGTCATATAGATCTGCATGAGCGTCTAAATGCAAAATGTTCAAGTTGGAATAACGAGCAGCAACCGCGCTGATGACCGGGTAACTTACAGAATGGTCCCCTCCAAAGGAAATCACTTTAGCGCCATCCTTTAATAAGTCTTCTATCTTTTTTTGAATCGTATTAAATCCCTCTTGAGCATTTGTCCCTTCAAAGTGTATGTCTCCACAATCTTCGTAAGTAATCCCCTCTTGTACATCTAAACCCTTTTCTGAAAAAGAGTTTGCAGAACCTTCTTTGTCCATTAGCCTAATACGCTGTGGAGCTTGAGAAGGCCCTTTAAGAAAAGAGGAGTTCGCGTCAAAAGGTATTCCTATTAGTTTTATCATTTTTAATTGAGTTCTTTTTGGTAGTGTAGCTTAGAATTTTGCCTCTTAGTTTTTCGGAAGATAGGAAAACTTAATAAGTAAATCCTCTTTTCAAAACCATTCATCAAAGGCTAGATTTGATAATAAGTGGTCAAAAAGCATAGATAATACCAAATATAGACTCATATTTGGTACTATCTATAATGTACATCCTTACAACAATGCCATATAAAACCATCGTTCTAATCACCATCATTTTCCTAATCAGTTTTACTGCCTGTAATTCAGATCATTCCCTATCGCAGCACATCGTCACCCGAGCCGATAATATGGTGCTCGTCCCTGGAGGTCTTCTTGATATGGGCGGTGACAACGAGCAGGCCGATGCCAACGAATTCCCAAAACATAAAGTAGCTATCGACTCTTTTTGGATGGATGAAACGGAAATCACCAACAAACAATTTACAACTTTCGTAAAAGCCAGCGGATACATCACTGTGGCGGAAAGACCTGTCAATTGGGAAGAGATGAAAAAAGAGCTGCCTCCCAATACACCTAAACCGCCAGATAGTTTATTACAGTCAGGAGCTTTGGTTTTCCATAAGACAGCGCAACCTGTTTCCCTCAACAACCCTGGCCTCTGGTGGAGCTGGACCATTGGCGCCAATTGGAAACATCCGGAAGGGCCCAACAGTAGTATTGCAAACAAAATGGACCATCCCGTTGTACAAACCGCTTGGGAGGATGCTGCCGCTTATGCAAAATGGGCCGGCAAAAGATTGCCAACCGAAGCGGAATGGGAATGGGCCGCCCGGGGTGGCCAGGAAAATACCATCTATTCCTGGGGCAATGAAAGTGTCAATGACGGAGAACAAAAGGCCAACTTCTGGCAAGGACTTTTTCCCTATCAAAACAATTTGAGCGATGGTTACCTGACTACTGCTCCTGTCAAAACTTATCCATCAAATGCTTATGGCCTTTACGACATGTCCGGCAATGTTTGGGAGTGGTGCTCCGATTGGTTGGATGTCTCCTATTATGGAAGTCAAGAAGCTTCAAAAGCAAATACCCCAGGGCCTAGTCGAGGCAATAATCCCTTGATGCCTTTCCAGCAGGAGAAGGTGATCCGGGGTGGTTCTTTTCTTTGTAATGATTCTTATTGTTCTGGATATCGGAATGCGCGGCGTATGGGGTCAAGTGTCGACACGGGCTTGAATCATACGGGGTTTAGATGTGTGAGTAGTGTTAGAGGTTAATTTTTATTTAAACTTGAACTTCATTCGCTCAATTCACCTTCCGCATAATGACTGTAGATTCCCTGAAATTAATCACATCTTCAATAATTAATTCCTCTTCCGTTAGCATTAATACCGGCAGATTTACGGTATCATTTAAGAGATAAAGGCTCAACATCATATTTTCATAATCCCAAGGGTGGGTTAATCCTCCCTCACAAGGCCTGCCGGAACTTACATAGTAAAGTCGAAGCTCCTTACTTTCCCGAAGCTCAAAGGCATTGGCATACCAACCATCAAGTATATATCCAGCATGACCTTCACCTAGTTCATAAAATGTACTATCTCCACTTTCGGTATCGATGATGATTTTTGGCTCCCAGGCGCCGTAGATATGATCTGGCCCTTCCCAAAATTTGTAGGTACAATCGTCCACTATAATGACTGCCCCTTGCCCATCGTCTTCAGTTCCTTTTACGCAGGAAGAAAAGAAAATAAGTAACAGCGTTGACGCTAGCACTACCCTTAGCATTTTCTTATAAAATTCAATCGTTTTAGTTTTTTTTTTATATTGGTGGCTTTTATAAAATTTTGTGATCGGGTTGTTATAAACAATTGTTTAAAACAATTAAAAAATGCTTCTACGACAACCCCTACTAGAGAATACTGATACATCAATTGTAAGAAAGGTAAGAAAACCTTTTGAATATCCGAATTAAGAATCTACGGAGGCTGGAGTAACTTAAGCAGGAGTGAGACATCCCCTACCCCATATAACAAAGATATCCTCCTCTCCTTTTTACAGGAGGGAGGATATCGAAAAAAATATTAGGTTCTTTATATCTATTTCTCTTTTCTAAAATCAGGATTAAAGACCACCGCTACCTGCAAGTAATCCTTTCCGAAAGGATTCACGCGTTGACGTAGATAGCCAAGTTGCATTTGTGTTGTTTTGCTAAATTGGTAACCCAAGGCCACATAAAATCTATTGCGATCAAAAAAGGTTTGTTTGACATTTAGAAAGATCTCATCATAGATACCAAGGAAGATTGTTCCTTTGGTAATCGTTGGTTTATTGAGGGGTAGAAAAACCATGAGCCGATATCGAAGCCGGGTTTTAAAATCATCATTCACCCAACGTTGTTCGTAGCGGTAGCGATGTTCGAATTTCAATCGACTAACTTTGTTGATCAAAATTAATTGTTGAAACAATCGATGCTCTCTTGATTCCGGTGCCTTTTGGTCACTTTCGAAATCATGAGATGCGATGTATCCGTAGCCCGCAGTAAGTATCGCGTTTTTCGTCAAGTGATAATTTAGTCCGGTACGGAGCAACAACTGTTCTATGTTTACCGGTTCGATGGTATGGTTTCGATATTGCACCTCTGAGTGGATACTCCAGTCGTCAGTAAGTCGGTTGGTACCAAAATACATTAGCCAGTTGCCAAACTCATTTTGTTGAGCAACAGAGGCGTTTGGCAACGCAGCTAATAAGACAAACATTATGAAAACAGGGTAAAAACGTTTATTCATTTTAATGGAAAATTTCATCTGGATCAAGCCATTAAGTTATTGTCAAAAGTAACGGTTCCGGTTTTTACGTCGTACATCGCTCCTACTATATCGATTTCTCCTTTTTCGAACATTTCATTTAAAACAGGACTTTTTTTCTTGATGTTCGCTACAGTCATCTCTACATTTTTCTCTGATACTTTATTTACAAAATTCAAGTTCGAAGAATCTCTAAGTTCATCTGGAGCAGTACTTACTGCCTCTACTGCAGGCATAATTTTATCCAGCATTTGCGTAAGGTTTCCGAGTTGTGCATGATCACAAGCCCCTTTCACCGCTCCACATGAGGTATGCCCCATAACGACTACGACTTTCGAACCAGCAAGTTTGCAAGCAAATTCTAAACTGCCTAAAATATCATCGTTCACAAAGTTTCCGGCTACTCTGGCGTTAAAGATGTCTCCAACTCCCTGATCGAAAACAATCTCTGTAGGGATTCTAGAATCAATACAACTGATTACAGTGGCAAAGGGAAATTGTCCAGTAGCAGTAGCTAATACCTGGGCGCTTAGATCTCGGTCCAGCGGAACATTTTTCACGAATCTGACGTTCCCCGCTTTTAATAAGTCAACAGCCATAACAGGAGTAATACTTGCCTGCGTTTCTGCAGTTTGTGCTAATTGATTTGAAGGAATATTCGTTGTCATATTTTTATTTTTTGATTGAATTTTATGAAAGTATATTGAAGGACGTTTATTTTTTCAGGTATTTGTGGTATAGGCTGAAGGACATTTCTTAGGTCGTTACGACATCTCCACCTTTTGAAACCTTGCTGTTATTAAACATTGCTTTTTCCATCGCTTTCCCCTGATTCGCTACTCCTTTTCTTCTTCTTTCGATTATTTGCAGATCGATGTCCCGATACTTAGCATTGATTTCAAACTCTTCAATAATTTCTACCACATCAAAGTCAATATTTATTGATTTAGAAGCATCGATAATTACTTTGGAACCATCCGGAATCTGCGCTAATGTGCGCTGGATACTGGCCTTATTTATAAAGGTTACATCCTCTGCCAATTCCAAGTTGATGATGCCGTCTTTAAGGTGTTTGTCTTTTTCAAAAAGGAAAGGCTTCTTATAATTATTATACAATACATAGAAGATCGCTACCGCTAAACCAAATGCAATCCCCACCAATAAATCAGTAAATACAATTCCTAAAATGGTAACCATAAACGGTACGAAGTACATTTGTCCCTGCTTATACATTTGTTTGAAAAGCGCAGGCTTTGCTAATTTATACCCTACCAAAAATAAGATGGCTGCCAAACTTGCTAATGGTATAAGATTCAAAACAAATGGAATCACCATTGCAGATAACAACATAATTACACCGTGAGCGATAGCTGCCATTTTTGTACGGCCACCAGATTGGATATTTGTAGAACTTCGTACAATTACCTGGGTGATTGGCAAACCTCCAATCAATCCAGAAATGACATTTCCAATTCCCTGTGCTTTTAATTCCTGATTCGCTGGTGTTACTCGTTTAAAAGGATCCATTTTATCAGTGGCTTCCAAACAGAGTAGGGTTTCCAAACTGGCCACTACTGCAATCGTCATCCCCGTAATCCAAACTGCAGGATTTGTGATTTGACTAAAGTCAGGAAAGGTAAACTGATTCAAAAATCCGCCTAAACTTTCTGGTACCGGAATCTTAACTACTTGCTCTGCAGTCAAAGCTAAACCAGATATATTTTGAAAAATAACATTCAGAGCTATTCCTAAACCTACTACTACTAATGGCCCTTGAAGCATTTGAAATATTCTGATTTTTTTCATAAAAGGTTGTTCCCACAAAACCAAGATTGCCATGGAAATTGCAGTGATCAAAATCGCTCCTGAGCTGGTGGCCTCGAACATGTAATACAATTCCGAAAAGGTATTATGTCCATCCGGTTGTACGAATGCCAAGCTACCTTCATAATCTTTATCATAGCCAAAAGCGTGTGGAATTTGTTTTAGAATAATGATAATTCCAATACCGGAAAGCATTCCTTTAATGACCGATGATGGAAAGTAATATCCAATGATTCCGGCTTTGGCGTAGCCCAGTAACATTTGGAAAACACCTCCAAGAACGACTGCCAGCAAAAATATTTCAAAAGCGCCTAACTCCTGAATGGCCGTTAGTACAATAACTGCTAGTCCTGCTGCCGGGCCACTTACCCCAAGGTGTGATCCACTAAAAACACCTACTACTATACCTCCAATAATCCCCGCAATGATACCGGAAAAAAGTGGTGCGCCTGAGGCTAATGCAATTCCTAAACATAAGGGTACTGCTACTAAAAACACGATAATGGAAGCAGGCAGATCATGCTTCAAGTTTTTCGAATAACTTTTTTCTAATGGACTCATTTCTAATATTTTTTTAAACTTTTTTTAATACTAACAATAAAAAACGGAGATCAAGGATGGATAACTTAGCAAGAAACCTATGCTGATTGTAGTTAGGAATTACACAGAAATACTTTAAAACCTTTCTCCCCGCAATTTCTTAATCTACTCTTTCTATCATCCTTCTGATTAAAAAAATTATAGGGCAGGTTACTATTTAAGTAGGGTAGCATAAATACTATGGCTTTTTATAGGTCATTTTGAGTTTATACTTCGCCTGTAAAATACTCATTATGCTAAGGCATAACTCCGTTTTTTCAGACTCGTCTAAACTCAAAACTAACTCTCTAAAAATACCAGATTACTTATTCTACAGTACGTTAGTTGTTTTGGTGTTACCAAAATCCAATGCAAATATAAGAAATTATTGCAAATAATAGCAATGCTATCATTTTTAATTTAAATACTATGCCG
>JBLHRR010000033.1:0-39718 GCA_047626155.1 Saprospiraceae bacterium
ATTCGCAGATCTACACTTCTGCATATCTTCTCATCTGCACGTCTACAATATTCCAAAACTCCTCCACTCTCGCCTCCCAGGTATTCGTTGCGGCAACAGCCGTACGTTGTTGAATATTTTCTTCACTGTTTGATTGTACCGCCTCGCCAACCGCTGATACAAATGCTTCCTCCGTTTCCGTAAGGAATATAGCATCGGAAAAACTTTTGATGTCTTCTGAAAAAGCGGTCGAAACCACAGCCTTTCCGGCGGCCAGGTATTCGTTTATTTTTAAAGGGTATATGCTTTTGGTCAATTGATTATAAGCAAATGGAATGATCGCGCAATCAAAATATTTTAAGTAACTTGGTAATTCCGCCACGTTTTTTTTATCTAGAAAACGGACATTTGGTAACTGATCCAGGCCAATGGTTTTATACTGTGTATTATTGATCGGGCCAATGAGTACCATCGTTTTGTCCGGATGCGCCTCCGCCGTTTTTTTAAGTAACCGGTAGTTTATTCTAACTTCATCCAAATTACCGATGTACCCGATGATGGGCGTATCAATGTTCTCCAATTCTTTTGGACGAGGATAGTTTTCCGTAAGGGCCTGCTGAAATCCTTTAATGTCTGCTGCGTTGTGCAACAAGTGAATATTATTAGTATAAGCCGATTTTAATCGAAACAATTCGGTAGAAGTCGTCAGGGTCAAATCTGCTTTTTCAATCGCCTTTTTTTCCAGGTAAACCCCATGATTCGCGAGGTATTCGCTTTGGCTGATGTCATCTACACACTGATAGATATTGAGGGCCGGTTTAAGTTCTTTTGGTAAAGTGGGTACAAAAAAGGGGTCGAAGCAGTTTATGAAAATGTATTGTTGGATATCGTGATCCACAATGGTTTGACGGATGCTGTCTATTACTTTCTTATTATTGAATTTTGCAAAAGCATTATATATACTCCCTTTCGGGAAAAAATTAATGGGTAGGGTCAGCGGAGGCGTCACTGCCGTGAAGTTATCAGATAGTTGATCATCTTTTTTATAAATCGGTTTCCCTCGTTTTAATGCTTCCAGCAATTTTTTATTGTCATCACCTTTTAAAAGATTATAGTAATCCCGATAGGTATAAGGATGGTTAATATAAAAAACACGATTGGTTTTTGAAAAAGCTTTGGCTAGTGAAATACTGGTAGAGGAGTAGGGGCCATCCCAACGGAAGATAGCCATGATAATGATGTCGTATTTTTTGTAGTCGTTCAAAATAATTTAAAGAATCTAAATTAAAATCAAAACCTTCTATCGTATTAAATGGAAATATCAATCAAAATAAAAATTAAAACCTTTTGCCATGATCACCGGGGTTGTTAAATTCTAAATCACCTTGTTTTAAAAAAGAATTATAATTATGAAAAGAAGTAGAAGTCAGAATTCATTTCCGTGTATTGAGGGAAATTTTTATTTTTATTCAAATATTTATTATTTTCCTTTCTCCAATAACAAAAACTCCTTCGTAACTAAAAAGTCAAAAGGAAAGAAGTTGATATTTGAATTACCCAATCCTGGCAACTTATTCAGAATGCAATGGCTCTTTCTGAATACCGGTTTCAAGTTCGTTTTTTTCTTAATGGTACTCGTCAGCTTTTTATGGGTCAAGTGATTCAAACCTTTGTAAGCTTCCACCAAATCGGATTCCTCCTCACCAACAATCTGCATGTTGTTTTTTTCAATCAGATTCATCAAATAACCATTTGGCAAATACTGACACCAAGGAATATTAACTGCATGTGTTACGTGTGAAGCATAAGGGCTTTTCCACGGAGGGTAAGTCACAAATATTTTCCCACCTTCTGCCAAACCTGCTTCAAGCACCTGAAAAATTTCTTCCAGAATAGGATAAGCAATATGCTCTGCTACGTCATTCAAAAAGATGTAATCGAAACGTTCTTCCGGCTTCAATTTATCATTAAGGATATTTCTTTTCTCAAAAGTGACATTGTCTACCTTATGCTTTTCCTTCAAGTGATTGGCAATGGTGACGTGGTGTTTGTCAATGTCGAGTCCGTACACGGAGCAGTCCCAGTTGGTGGCATACCATACACTCATTCCGCCCATACCGCAACCAAAATCGAGGATGCGTTTCCCAGTCAAGTCAAAGCGTTCTTTAATTAGTTTTTTGTCAATGTGCAAATGGGGAGCATTGTCATTCTGAAAGTTATCTTCAGAATAAGCTACTCCTTCCTTGAATTGTGCTTCTGTCATTTTTAGTTTTTTAGTTATTTTTTCAACCGCAACTGCCTGCCCTGAGCCAGTCCGACTGTCGCAGACGGGCGGGCTTGTCGAATGGGGCGCAACAAAGACGCTACGTTATTTCTTGTACGGTAAAAAACGTAGCGCTTTCGTAGCTTCGTTGCGGTTACCATCACTTTCGGTTTCTTTTACCCTCCCGCCAGCCCCAATTTCGGCCTAGCAATATAATATCATATCCTTGCTTATAAAAGCGAGGTATATATTTAAAAGGAGCGAACATATCCACCTCCAACATCCGTTTCAAAACATATTGATAAATAATAAAGGTCAAAGTATACGTACACAACGTACCATATGCCGCACCTGCTACACCATATTCTTTTATAAAAAAGTAATTAAAACCAATATTCAAAATAGTCCCCAACAAAGTGAGGTAGAAATTTATTCTAGGTTTGCCTATAGAGTCCAGCACAGTTCCGAACTGAATGGCATAAGGCAAAAAGAGGCCGTACAGTATGGTCATGCGAAGAATTGGAATACTATCCAGATACTTTTCTCCGGCAATGATGAGTACGATTAGTTTTGGAAATAACAATACGCACACTATGAAAGGCAGAACGATGGCCAGAATGGCACCGACCGATTTTTCATACAATTCCTTTAAGCCTTTGGTGCCTCCATCTCTTGATTGTCGAGCGCCTTGTGGGAAAACAACGGCGGCAACAGAAAAAGAAGGAACATCAATCAGGTTCGTAATTCGGATGGCCAGATCATAGGCTGCAACGGCAACCGGGCTGAGTAAAATGCCAAGCATGAATTTGTCTATCGTTTTGTAGAGCATGGTACTCATATTGGTCCCAAAAACAAAGCGACCATAGTTGAGTAGTTTTTTGATCCACTTCATGTTGATGTCCATTGACCAATTGAGAAAGGATCGACCCATTCTCAACGCAACGAGGGAGCCCGCTAAAGCGCCTGCCATTTGAATATAAATCAGGTTAATCACATTTTGCTCCCAACCGGCAAAAAAGAAAATAGCGACGATGAGAAAGAACAATCCCTTTCGGGTAATATTGCTCCAAAAAACACCTTTGAAGCTTAGATTGGCCTGTTGTGCAAAATTACTGTGGTAAAAAGGAATCAACAATAAAATTACACCAGCATAAATTCGTAACATGATTTCTAACTCTGGCGTTTTCAGCCAAAGGCTCAATGTATTTGCAAACACTAACAATGCAATTGCAGAGAGCAAGGACAAACCAATATTTAAAGCCAAAGAGGCATTTAAAATGGTGTTGTATTCCTTTTTGCCTTTAGCGGTAGAAAGGTATCGTACCAATCCGTTTTGTACGAGACCTATCAAACCGACTTCGATAAAAGAAGAAGTGGCTAAGAATAGGACCCAAATTCCAAATGCCTCTTTTGTTAAATGACGCAGCAGTAGTAGGGTGGTACCAAAGCCAAAAATAAAAACAGACCCCTTCTCAAATAAGCTGAAGAGGCCGGACTTTAGCCAATAATTATCTTTGGATTTTGACAACGTTTCTTTTTTTGTGCGTAAGGACTAATTCAAAACTGAATCAATTTGAATTTTTGTTAGGAAGGCCCACCTAGCTGACGAAGTCAGATAGATTCACCGAATTGGTTAATAAACCAATTCACTATTCAACAAGTAAATTAATTCAAGTCCTTCAAGTTTACTTTATTCAATACTGCTCCCATGAATTTATTTCCAAGTCCGCGAAGGAACGCCAAACCTGTTCTATCTGCTTGTTTGATTTCAGAATCCGCTGCAAAAATAACAATGACTTTGTCCACAAAGTCAATCAATTCCTTTGAATCTGAATAATCGTTCATCGCAGCACCTTCGAGGAAAATATAATCGTATTCATCTGCGAGGTTATTAATCATATGATTGAAATCTTTGCCTGCAAAAACTTCAGAAGGGGAGAGGTAAGAACCTTTATTTCCTAAAATGTCTACATCCTCTAGGTGGAAAGCTGAGTTGGTGCTAGTGGTTACGAAATCTTCATCAAGGTCAGATTCACCGATGAGTCTGGTTGCGGCTCTCTCCTGCCGGGTTGCATGAGACATTTGTGTAAGACTATTGTTCTTGAAATTCGTGTCTACTAATAAGACTTTCTTTCCTTTTAGTTTTAGAATATGCGCGAGGTTCAACATTAAGAAAGTTTTTCCTTCTTCCTTTTTGGTGCTGGTAAAGAGAAATTTCTTAGCACCGCTGTCTTCCATCGCAAAACGGAGATTACGGACCGATTCTTTGAAGACGTCTATACCCTTGACATTTCCATTGCTGCTGAACAGTTCCTGTAAATTAAGATTTTTTGTTTTGATTTTATTAATGGTACTGATCAGTGGTACCTCTGTGTATTTTTCAAATTTCGCAGGAGAATTCAAACTGCTGTCAAAAAAGCTAGCAAATAAAATAGCGATAGTTGACAACACTGACCCTACAATACCAGAAAAAGCCGTGATAACTGCACGGTAGCGCGGTTGGGCCTTGTCAGGGTTTTGTGCATATTCTAAAACACGTAAAGGAAAGAAAGTACTTTCGTTGACTCGCTTTTTATTTTCGGCAGTACGCAAAAGTGATTCATAATCCTTGGTTAGGATTTCAATTTCTTTTTCTAATTCGCCAATGTTTGCATCTTGACCAACATAGTCTCTGGTTGTAATTTTAATAGCAGCAAGTTCTTTGTCAATACTAAGTTTACGTTGTGTTACTTCCTTTTCTTCTATTTCTAAAGCTGTTTTTCTGTCGCTGAGTGCTTCGAGGGTATTTTGTGATTCTTGAATTTTCCCAGATTTTATAATATCTTCTGCATGCTTTTCCATCAATTTCCCCTGATTTATTTTGAGGAATGTCAATTGTGATTTGATGGATTCATCCTGATAATCACTTTCCGCAAGTTTGACTTCCAGTTCTTTGATTTTATTAGAGGTGTAGTCCAGTGCCTTATTGGTGGTCTCTTTTTCTCCTTTTGTAAAGGTTTTATCTCTTTGGAGCCCAGCAATTTTAGATTTTAATTGCTTGATGTTACTTGAAATAGCGATGGTCCTGTTAGACAATTCTTCCCGGTCTTCCTTCAACCCCTTCTCTCTACTAACCAATGCATCAGAAGAAGTTTTTACATCGACAACATTTTTTTCTGTTTTATAGAGCTTGAGATCTGTAGTCTTTTTATTTAGCTCTTTTTTCTTCTTCTTTACTTGTCGATCCGCAATGGCCAAGGTTCTTCCTTCTAACCGATTTTTTTTATTTTTATTAAAAGCAATAGAAGATTCACAAAATTTATTGATCGCCCAGGCTGATAATTCCGGGTTTTCGGAAACGAAAGAAACGACAATGTTATCGGACTCCCCAGAACGGTTGGTTTCAATATTGTATCTCAGCATGTTCTCTCGGTCATAACCATAGGCTTTAGACAAATTGATAAATACACGTTGCATCTCTGGCTGTCGCTCAAAAGTAAAATCAAAGCTGTCGATTTTTACAGCCATCAAATCATTCAAGTCCTCAATATCCGTTTCATCGAAATCAGTATTAACCTCCTCTGGGATTTCACGTGTTGCCAAATTTCTAAAAGGCTTTTCTGCATTGACCATAGAAGGATCAGTATCGTGTTGCAATAAATGGTAGCTCAGGAAGTCTATATTTTTCCGCGAAAGTAGAGAGGTAATGAGATTGCCAAAGTGCATTTTGATCTGGTATTCCTGGATATAAGGATTATTCCTCGTGAGGTCCAAACCTTGTTCTCCAATGATACCTGTGGAGATGGTTGCCTCCGCTTTGTAAGTATAAGCTTGCCGGCCCACTATGAAAAATGCGGTAAGTGCAGCAACAAGCATAGAAGCGAGGATCAGCCATTTTCTTCGCCAAAGAATGTTTAAAAAATATTGTAATTCCATAACTATTGGTAGATGGTACGTTATATAATTTTTTTTTATAACAAAAATAACCCGGCTGACCGGAACCAGTCCGGCTGTTACAGATGGGCTGGTCTAGACCACTATACACTCAAGTTTTTAGCTAAAGCACTCTCCCTATGGTCGTTTAGCTCTAATTAAAAGCTTGCTTGGTCTAAGTTAATTTTTCGTTGTAGCTCAAGACCGTAAAGACTGTTGTATAGGTAAAAGAGGAGTACGTTAAAGAGGTAAGCGAAAGGTAATAGGGGAACTTTCGCTTCTCATAGTATTCACAATTTTACGATAAAAAGGTGTTTTTTTTAGTAAAGCACAAAGATTTTTGTGCTATAACGGGTGTACCTTTTTGTTCAACAGTCTTTGGTTTGCGCTTTTGTTTCTCTTCTGAGCTGATTGCCCCTACTTTGACCAGGGATATACTTACAATTATCTGACAACTCAAATTTATTTAATTTTGATAGTAGTCTGTAAATCAATTGATTAAGAAACGGCGTTACTATATGGTAAACCCTATTGGTTCCCTTTCAAACTGATTAAGACGTATGATCATTTTTGAATATTTCAATAACCACACCAGATATAATGAAATATGGACATAAGTGTAGTGATAATCAGTCTCTTGGCGGAAAAAAGGGGATGAAACTATGTTTTGGATCAATAAAAGAATAAATTATAACATTTCTCTGCTAATTTTGTGTCTACTCTTCGTTGCCGAAATACTCGTTATGCTAAGGCATAACCAGCCCGAATGACTTCGGTCGGGCGGGGTCGCATTTCGCCGCCTCGATTAGACGCAAAATTAGCGTTCCGCCAATTGTATCTTTCACCGCAACGAGCACAACGTTAGTCCACTTTCGCTTGAAAAGACGTATCACTTCTTTACGCCGTTGCAGTTAGAGCCATTTTATTTAAATAAACAACAAAAATGATAAAACTTCCTATTAACCAATTTTTATCTATGACTAGATCACTTCATTTTCTTTGTCTAGTTTTTCTATGCATCTCTTTCCCCGTACTTCAGGCTCAGGTTTCCCAAGCTTTGGGTTGGGAATCTATAGTAAACAACAATTTCAAGGCAGCTGCCAATTGTTTTCAAAAGATTTTGGCGGAAAACCCTAAGGACGAAAATGCGCTATGTGGGTTGATTTTTATTGCAGAAACCACGGAAGATTATGCAGGCTACAAAAAGTACATTAAGCAGTTGATTGATTCCGGGGTGAATCAGGAACAGTACATTGACCTTTTCGGGCATTTGTACGATGCAAGACCGGAAGAGGTTTTGGGGATGGATATACCGGAAGCGTTAAAGGTAGGCGCAACGTTTCGCCTGGCGGATTCTATCTTTTCAAAAAGACGTTTTTCAGAAAGCAAAGAAATTATGCGATCTGTAATTGGAGATTATGAATGGTCGGTGATTGGGCCTTTTGACAATGTGTCGGGCAGTGGCTTCGTGGAAACACCTGAAGTGGAAACCGTTCCTTTTGATCTGGATGCTACTTATAAAAATGATTCCGGTTTTGAATTAAAATGGAATAAACGAATCATCAGAGACCCCAATGGCATCGTGAGCTTTCATTCGGTATTGCCTGCCACTTCTGAAGGGACTTATTATGGAAACACTTTTATCACTGTACCGGAAGATAGAAAAGTGCAATTTAGAATTGGACGTTCTGCACCGATGAAAATTTGGTTGGATGGAGATTTGATTTTTACCCAGCCAGGGAATATTGATTACAATTGGGATTATGAAGTACTCCGTTTTGACATAAAAAAAGGAATACATCGATTGTTGGTGAAAATGGCACCGATGCCGGAGGATGGCTCAGATAGTAAGTTGAAACTAAACTTCCATGAGCAAAGTGACAATGGTTCGAGCGCCTCTAATGAATATGGCGAAAGCAATAATGCGTACCGTGGTTTTTACATGGCTCCTACATTGGCTTTGCGTATTACTAATGAAGAAGGGAAGCTTTGGAAAGATATTAGCAGCTCTTTTGAAGGCGATTTCCAACAACAAAAATACAAAGTGACGGAAACACGTACTCCACTCCTTTTTTTTTATAACAATGAAATTGCAAGTTCACCAAACAGCCTCCGTAATTATTATCTGCTTAGTAAGTCTTATCTCAAATATGGCTTCAATGAAGAAGGGGAAGCTGCTTTTGCAAAAATAGCGGAAGCACATAAAAACAGCCTCTATTTTAAGTATCTGTTGGCGAAGTTTTATGCCATCAATAATAAGGGGGAGAAAGCAGAAGAATTGATCTCGGAAATGAACGAAGAAAAGGCACCTATTTTTCCATTAATGGCTTCTAAGCTGGCAGAAATAGACGAAGAAAAAAATGAAGTCGAATACCTCGAAGCTTTGGATAAATTACTGACGGTATCTCCAACACATTGGAAAACTATTTATGCAAAATTAGATCATTATTCTAAAAAAGGAAAGACCACAGAGAAGCGAGATTTCGTCAAACAGTTTCTGGAAAAGCATCCGGAAAAGAAATATAAAAAGAGACTGGAACCGTTCTTAAAAGACGATTCCTACAAACCATCTTCCCACAAGCCAACCACTGATAAGGAGCGAGAGAAAAGTGCGAAAAAAGCGATGAGAAAACTCAAAAAAGAGTTTAAAATCGGTACTTATATGACGGTGCTTAATTATTACAAAAGAAAAGAAAAAACGGAACAGGTTCTGAAATTATACGATGGCCTCATTAAGGGCTATCCTTACTATACCTACTACAGAAAACAAAAATCCGATTACCTTTTTGAAAAAGACAAAGAGGATCTCGCCCTTTATGAGTTGAGTAAAGTGCTAAAAATCAATCCTTATGATGCGAATGTTTATGAAACGATAGGTGATATCTATTTTGAAAAAGAAGAGAAAGAGATAGCGATGGAGAATTATGAAAAAGCACAATGTTTAGGGAAAATTGGCTATTACTACGGAGCGGATCGTTTAAAGGGTAAGATAGAGAAGATCGAAAATCAACAGTCTCTGAAGAAATACTTTGATCCACTTTCTTTTGATGAAATACTTGCAGATTCTGCTAACTGGAAAACGAAATTTGCTGATGAAGAATCCGTCATTTTACTGTATACCGTAGAGGGTGCTTTGGATAGAGACAACGAATTGGATTACAATCAAAAGCTGATGATTAAAATTAAAAACGAAGCAGGGGCGAAGTATTGGACCGAGGCAAATTTTGGTTTTATGGGTGATATTTCTTTTGTAAAAGTAATCAAAGCGGATGGCCGGATTACAAGCCCTAGTCGCAATTACGGTTACGTTGTTTTTAAGAATTTGAAGGCTGGTGACATCATTCAATTGGAAGGGAATTCCAAAGGGGATATGACCCGCGAAATTCCCAACGAAATGTACCACATTACTGCTTCCTCTTTTGAGGTTCCAGTAAACCGTGCACGTCTGGAATATGTCATACCAACGGACAAGCCTTTTGAGACCCAATGCTACCGATCAGATTGTACTTATACCACAAGAACGGTTGATGACTTTACGGCCTATACCTGGGAGTTAAAAGACATTAAGAAAATGGAATATGAAGATGCGGTGAAAGACAATCTGGACAGTTATACTTGGTTTATGTACAGTACCCTGAAAGATTGGAGCGAAGTAGTCAAATGGTATTTACGTAAAACCTATCGTCGCCTCGAAACGAACTATGAAGTAAAGGGTGTCGTACAGACAGTGGTGAATGATGCAATGTCAGAAGAGGAAAAAGTCACAGCTATTTATAACTATCTGACAAAGGAAATTACCTATTCCTTTGTCTCTTTCTTGAACTCAAATTACATTCCTAAAAAACCAGGAGAAACCTTGTCTGGTGAAGTTGGAGATTGTAAAGATGTTGCCTCCTTAATGATCAGCATGCTCCGTGAAGTAGGAGTCGATGCCTGGTATGTGTTAGTTCGCAGTGGTAATTTTACAGAACAAACGCCGCTGCCAACCATCGCTGCCTTCAACCACGTGATTGTCGGCTACCAACTGTCCGATGGTGAAATGCGCTATCTGGATTTGACCACAGATTACTTCCCGCACTATGTATTGCCGGAGTCCGATGCGCGTGCCTGGGCGCTGTTGGTGAAGGAAGGAGAAACACAGGTTTTCCGCTTGCCAGATCAAACCATCAGCGAAGACCGCAGTCGTTTTGACATCAATATAAAAGGAAAGATAAATGCCAATAGAACCTTAGATATGGATGTGGCCTATGCCGGAAGTGGTGTGTTAGGAGGAACACTCCGAGAATCCCTCAACAGAGTAACGACCATAGATGACCGCAAGAAATTTTTGACGGAATACTTCGCCGAAGGCGTCTTCGATCATCTGCTACTAAATGATTTTAGTTTTGAAAACCTGGAAGACATCACGGCTCCTCTGAATGGTAGCTTATCGCTGAAAGCGTACAATCACATGCAGCGGGTGAGCGATTTTTTTATCATTCAAATTCCTATACTAAAAGGCGTAACCACTCGTCCTGCACTCTTCGCCGAAAAGCGCTACAATAATCTGGATCTGGCTCAGCTCTTTGAATTGACCCCTGCTTTTCAGCAGATAGATTTGGAGATACCTACTGAATTCAGTTTGATGGATTTGCCTAAGGATATTAAAATGGACAATCAGTTTGGACGCTACCTACTGCATTTTGAGAAAACCAATACTGGCTTGAAAATTATTAGGGAGATGGTCTGGAAAATGCGGTTGGTGAATTATGAGGATTATGATGACTTTAAGGCCTTTTACCTAAAAGTGCTGGATGGGGATCGGATGAAGTTGGGGGTGGCTAGAATGTAGTGTTTTTTTAATCACGCAGAGGCCGCAGAGAGCGCAGAGTGAACGCAAGTGTTGTAGTGTTTTTTGCTCACACAGAGGTCACAGAGAACACAGAGCGATCGCGTGTTTTATAGTATTTGGCTCTGTGTCCTCTGTGCGCTCTGTCTGAGTATCCGCATTAGGTGCGTGAATATATTGTTGTGTTCCCTTGAAATTTTATTTTTCACACAGAGGCCACAGAGAACACAGAGCATGACGCGAGTTTTGCAGTATCTCGCTCTGCGGCCTCTGCGCTCCCTGCGTGATTATTCCGAATTAGGTACGTTAATACACTGTTATAAACTTCTCCGAACCCACCCGAAAAAAAGAAAAGCAATGTCTGATATCCATTTTGAAAAAGTCGGCCTAGAAGATTTACAAAAGCTAAAATCCCTTGAGTATACTACCTTTTACGATTCTTTTGCACACCTTAATAGCCCAACAAATATGCAAACCTATTCCGATTATGCATTTACCGATGAAAAAGTATTAAGTGAAATAAAGGATACCAAATCCACCTTTTATTTCGCGAACAGCGCAGACGAAACGATAGGTTATTTTAAAATAAAAAGAGAAGCGACCTATAAGGAAGGAGCGGTTGCCAATGGCATGCAGCTGGAACGCATCTATGTTTTGGGAAAATATCAAGGTCAAAAAATGGGGCAATTTATGCTGGAGGAAGTGATGAACTTGGCCCGGAAAGGAGGAGCGGCCTATTTGTGGCTAGGGGTATGGGAGAAGAATATTAGAGCTGTTAGGTTTTATGAACGGAATGGTTTTGTGTTGGATGGTAAGGTGGCTTTTAAATTGGGAGAGGAGGGACAGTGGGATTATTTAATGAAATTGGATTTATAAAAATAATAGTAACTATTCCGACGGAAGTCCGAAGATCGATTTTCCATCGAACGTAAAATCTACAGATTAAGGACTGTCAAAGTCAAGGTTTGCATTAGTGGAAAACTTCGGACTTCCGTCTTCTGTCCACAGCTAAACTATACCCCACTGAACAGTTACAAATAATATAAAAAACATGTCAAAGAAATCTTCAGGCCTTTCAGGCGTCTTCACTGTAATCGTCGTCATTATTCTAATCGCTAGGGTCGCAATGATCATGAGCCGTAATTCTTCTAACAGTACACACGCAAATTGGAATAGTTCCTATCTGATGTGGTCGGTATTTGTATTGGTGGCCGTAGTAGGATCTTATTTTTGGAATCAAAGTAAGAAAGAAGAAGACTAAGTCTAGTATTAGAAAAAAATAGCTTGATCGAAAAGTAGGTCTTCCCCCGCCTATCCTGTCTTTATAAGGTAACCCGAATCCCTTACCTTAAAAAAGACAACATGAATCAAAAATCTACCAAACTACTTATTCTACTTTCTGCCTTATTTTTCATCTCAACGACCATAGATCTCAATGATCTATTCAATTACACGGGACAAACCGTCCCCAACTATATCACAGAAGACAATACCCCCGCTGGCAACCCAATCACGGATGCTGGCGCTACCTTAGGTAGAGTCCTTTTCTATGATAAAAACCTTTCGGTAAACAATACGATTGCCTGTGCAAGTTGTCATAAACAGGAATTTGCCTTTGGAGACGATGTCACCGTTAGCCTTGGCTGGGATGGCGGGAGTACGGGGCGACATTCCCCCCGTCTGGCCAATACCCGTTTCGGCGAAGAAAATAATTTCTTTTGGGATGAAAGGGCCAGTTCTTTAGAGGAACAATCTACGATGCCGATTCAAGACCACATTGAAATGGGCTTTAGCGACATCGATGGAAATCCAGACATGAACGCTTTAATTGACAAGTTAGAGGACATCGATTACTATCAGGATCTATTCACCTTTGTGTACGGTGATTTTGAGATTACAGAAGAAGAGATTCAGGATGCCTTGGCACAATTCCTCAGAAGCATTCAGTCCTTTGATTCCAGATTTGATGAAGGCCGTGCAGATGTCAATAACAACATGGCGAACTTCCCTAATTTTACAACAGAAGAAAATCTGGGTAAAGCACTGTTTCTAAATAATACGACTAACGGCGGGGCCAATTGCAACACTTGCCACAACGCTCCTGAGTTTGACATTGATAGCGATAGTGATAACAATTCCGTCATTTCAGTAGCAGGAGATCCTTCCGCTGTAGATGTGACTAACACCCGTTCTCCTTCCTTACGTGATCTTTTCGACCCTAGTGGGAATCTCAACGGACCTATGATGCACGATGGTTCCTTCACCACAATGATGGATGTTATCAACCTATACGACGACATTGATGTAGACCCTGCGAACACTAATCTTGATAATAGATTGGCTGGCGGCCCTGGAGGAAATGGCCAAAATCTTAATTTAACGCAAACAGAAAAAGACAATTTGGAAGCCTTTTTGAAAACCTTAACGGGCGTTGAAATATATACTGGGGAGCAATGGTCTGATCCATTCGATGAAGATGGGAATATCACGATCCTCAATTCGCCTTTGCCTGTAGAGTTGTTGAGTTTTGAAACTTCACTAAGAAATGAAAATGTATTGTTGGAATGGAAGACTGCCTCAGAAATTAATAATGAGGGTTTTGAAGTTCAACACAGTCTCAATGCCGTTGATTGGGAGAAGATTGCTTTTGTCATAGGAGTAGGAAGTAGCAATTTGACTACGGATTACAGCTATATGGATGCTGCTCCTTTTGAAGGAGACAATTACTATAGACTAAAGCAAATGGATTTTGATGGGGCTCATGAATTTTCTCCTACACGCTACGAGCAGGTAGAGACAGAAAAAGTTATTGTTACGGCTTACCCAAATCCTGTAGTAGACTATTTACAAGTGGAGGTTTCTGCAGGAGAATACACGGCGACTTTAATGAATGGAAAGGGGCAACAGCTTTTGCAGAAAAATATTGAAACGAAAGAGCGGTTTGATTTCTCTAATTTAGAATCTGGATTTTATTTGCTTGTGGTGGAAAATAACAATACGCAGACGCGGGTAGTGAAAAAGATTGTGAAGCGATAAGAGAAAGATAGAGCGATACCGTTTCCTTAGTTTTTAAGTGTAATAATAATCTTTTTTAACTTATCTTGGTGCCTACTTTAGTGACTATGTCCAGAAAGGTATCGAAGCCGCTATGTATCTCATGCTTTATTTCACATAGGAATATCATGTATAAATAAATTTTATAATTAATGATAATATATATCTATATATTGCTTTCCTTTCTTTTACTTTTTATATTAATAGGCTATGCTTTAAAACCGCGTATTGAAAGAAAGATACAAATAATAATTCAAGGAAAGATGACCGCTCTAAATGTAAGCTTGATTAAAATAGTTAAGGTTAATTTTCCCAATACAGGGCCGTTCCAGAATAAGTATCGAACAACTCAAATTAATACTATGGCCACAATTATGGGGTTATATCCTGATTATACAGCTTTTAGAAAACTTATAACAACTAATGATGTAGGGATTGAGAAAGTGTATTGGATTAAAATTAAATTTGATATTATAGAATTTAAAAATGTGGAAATTAAAGAAGAAGCATAGTGTGAAGCGATAAAAGAAAGATAGAGCGATACCATTTTTCACGTTTCCTAAACTTTTGAAGTTATAGGAAACGTTTAATTCTCAATCCGCTTTCCCTTTAAAGTTACCTCCGAGACAGGATCCACCGCCACCAATCGTTCCACCTTTTCCACCTTGTAATCCGCCACCAGGATCACCGCCCCGCCATAATTCGCCAACTGCTGGTAAGCCACAAAACCCTGAACAACTTCTGTCAATTCCACTTTCTTAAAAGTAACTTTAGACTGATCGTTAGCCGAAATTCCAGCCTTGCTATTTTTTATAACAACAGTTCCACCATTAACGTGGGCGTGCAAATTTGCATTGATGCCGCTGTCTAAAACATTACTAATGGTGACGGTATAAATGGCCGCATTCCCACCGGAAATTTCAATGGCATCTTTACCGATGTTTTTAAATGTAGAAGTTTCTATCGCACCTTTGGAGTAGTCTGCGTCAATGGCGTCTCCACTGGTTTCCTGAAAGAGGCAATCCTGAATCAGGTATTCTGAATTAACAAAGTGAAGTGCATCTTTAGCAGCGATCTTTCGGAAAGAGCTGTTTTTAAAAGTGGCTTTAGCATTGTACAAACTAACCGCACCTTCCGTATACTGACCATTTTGCCGAAAGGCATTGAGATTGTAAAAAGAGCAATGCTCAAAGGTAGAAGATTCCTTGACATCTATTAAGAACAAACCTTGACCACGACCAGTGCTACTGCTGAAAACAATAGGGCTATCGAAAGTTCCCATCGCCTGTATCGGAGAGCGGCTACTCAACGCGGCCCCATCCTCAAAGTGCAAAGTTACACCAGATGGAATGACAACTCGGTAACCTTCAGGAATGGCAATGCTCCGATTAACTCGATGAATACCCGGTTTGAAAAAGATATTGCCATTCTCTTCCGCTCGTATGAAATCAAATTGTTGGAAATTGTTTTTAACGACGGGCGCCTCAGGAGTTTCTGGAATCTCCCAGCGGTTGATGGGCTGTATGGCAATGCTATCGGTACCCAATGTTTTATAAAAAATATTTTTAGCCTTAGCGTCAAAAGGGAATTCATAGCGACGAGCCGAATAAGTCTCATTGAAGGATTCCAAGATTAAATCCTCTGGTGCCGATATCGTCATTTCTTTATCACCTGCCCCCAGAATTTGTAGTGGAAGTTGATGATAAGATTCTAATGTAACTCCATTGTTGGATTTGTACGCTTTTAGAGAGACATGCTCCAGTGGAGGAATGACTTTCCGAACCGTTGTCGCATTTCTAAAGTAAGTAACAGGATCAAATCTATAACTAGGGTAATCTCTTTTGATGAATTTTTCCCTTGCCCGAATTTCTAACATATTCTTAGATAAAAAAGAATCTATGTATGTCTCAGAAGTAAACTCATCGAGATAATGCGCGTACTGTTCTGCAAAATCATAATCATTGAAAAGGATGTGATGGAAAAAAGCATTCTTTGATTGGGTCGGAGCATAGTCCTTGGGCATCCTCGAATTCATGTAAGCCCCTGCCATGATCGGTGATCCATAGTTCACTCGCATGTCATCGGTATAGCCATCATAGCCAATGGGTTCTATCAATCCGGTGAGTGGATTGAAGTAAAAACGGACATTGGTGAAAATGAAAGAGTGATGCGCAATGCAAACATCTTGGAGTGCCAGCGCCTTCGCCAGTCGGTCTGTATCGAAGACTTCGCTCGGAGCTTTTTTTCCTTTTATGAAAGCATACAAAAGGTCCTGTGCCCGAACGTATTGTTCGTAGGACTCTTGTTCATTCAAAATGTCTTTGCTGTCGTACAACCCAATGTCTGCGCTGTAAAACCAATCCGGGCGCTCCCCAATACCTCGTGGCGCGTAGGTCCAGAGGCCATCTTCATTGAAGCGAAGGATCGGGCCTGGTGGGCGCTGACCTCGCCGGATGACATTGGCGCCAAAGTGTTCTTCATAAGCGTAAATACCGAGTGCTTCATCATTCAACGACAGTTTTACAAAATCATAATCGGTCGTTAGAATCCCTTCCTCTCTAAGCATTTGATGGTAAATCCATTCGTTAAGATGAGAACGGGATAAAGAATTGTGTACCGAAAATTCCGTCATTCCTCTCCAAGCTTGATCCTTATCGGCGACAATTCGGAAAGACCATTTTTTGCTTTGGAGGTGATCGAGCAAATCCCCTTTCAATCGAATCTTGACATCTACTTCAACGGAGTCATCCAGTAGTTTGGCTTTGACTAAATCATCTTTACCAGATAATAAATTTCCATAACTGAAGGCCTCCACTCGTTTAGATCGAAGTTGCTTCAACTCCTTTTTATCTACTTTTAATTGCAAATTGGCTCCTGCATATTCCACTGGAGGAGCAAGGCTATAAACATCAGTAGGGTAGTAGTTAATTTGCAAGTCGTCAAAAAAAACAGCACCGCTATTTTTGGTGTTGTAAGGATAGATATTGATAGAAGCATTTCGAACGCCAATGGGAACGCGTATTGTTTTTTCAATTCGCTCCCAGTCTTTTTGTGTTTCCACAACCGTGGCGGTAAAGTCATAGAAAGCCCAATCATTTTGTCCCTGTAAAGCAAGTACGCCATAGCCGTTGTCACTTTGTCTCCAGACACTGGCCTCTATGACATCGCCTTCATTTAATCCGTCGATTTTAAAAGCAGGGCCGTATAAGTTTTCTTTAGTACACTTGGAGGAGTATTGTCCTGAAAAAGATCGTTCATCGCTTTGGGTTAGTCCTGAGGAGAAGCTGTGCCCCCCGGATAAAAACTGCTTTCCGGTTATGGAGCGTTTTTCCATATCGCAGAAGTACTGCTGCTCTGCTTTGTTTTGTTGTGACCAAACGAAAAATGATAACAATACAAATCCGGAGAGGACTAGAATGGCGATCCACCATTCGTAGGGCTTTCTCTGTCGTTTTTTTACTTCTTGTTTTATGCGCATCTCCGTATGGTATGTTTACTGATTATTCACCCTATGTTTTTTTTGAGCCAAAAAGGGCACAAAGTTACACAGAGAGAAAGTTGTATTGTTATTTTTTACTGCTACCCGTTGGTTCGTTCAAGAGGAAAAATTTTGTACTTCTTTGTGTCCTTTGTGGTTAATCTTACGCCGAAAAACAAACAGCCCCAAGGCCCAAAGCACTATTATTCCAAAAATAATATATTGTAAACGCTGATAGATCTGTGCCGCCATAGATTTTTCAACCAACGCATGCATCTTGTTATACTTCGGGGTCTGATCTTGTACCAACATTGGGAACGCCTCCAGGAGCCCTTTTTTTATATTGGTATTTAAAGCTTCAAGACGTTCGCGTTCAGCAGTATCACTATTGGTATATCGAACTTCATTTAATTCCAATTCCATTTCTGTATAAGTAGGGTAGGGGAAGTAGAAATAATCAACCTTATCTAAGGTGATGGTTAACAATGCTTCTCCGTCTTCTTGAAAATAAATTCTTTTTCGATCCTGTTGTACTTTTATAGAAGCCTTCATGTCATTGCCTTGTAAACGGTAGGGTGCCAATTGTTCATCCACGGCAGCCCGGTCTTTAGGGCGAACGTATTTCCAGAAAGGATGCATGGCCTTTCTGTCGTCTTTCTTTTTTGTTTTATAAAAGTCATATTTTTGCTCAATTCTCGCTACTCCTGAAGAGTCTCCACTCGGCAATTTTATTTGAACCAGTTCTTTAGCTAAGTCATTATTAATGTACCTTTTTCGGTATCGAACTCCCGCTAGATTTTCTAACAATATATCTTCATCATTGTCAAAGTAGACATCAATGAATATTTCTTGGCTGCTTGAAGTTGTTATTCGTTCATCTATAGCAGCGACTTTCTCCTTACTGAAATTGACTTGTAAATAAGTCCACAGCTCCTCGCGAATTTCAGGTGGTACGGCTAATTTGAACTCACTTTCAATTCTTCCCTGCTCCGTTCCAACAGATTGTGCACGAAGGTCGATATTTGTTAAGAAAAAGCTTAGAAAAATAAAGAGACCGAAGAGTTTAGAGGAGTATGGAATATTTTTAAGTCCACCGAAATGTAGCTCCCCTTTAGGGGCTGGGGGTAAGCGAAAGGGAGATCCATCCATCGTATCAGATAAATTTAAGTTAAAGTATTTGAACTCCTCACTCATCCGCTAAAGTGCCAAATTACGTTGCTCAATGAATGAAAACTGTAACCCTGGAGCCTTATCAATTAACTGATCTTTAGCTGCGATTATCTGGTCTACTTTATCAGAAGAGATGATGTAAGATAAGTCGAGACGACCATTCAATTGATCCATTCGCTTTAGTTCTACAGTAGAAAAGAAGTTGGCTAAGATGCCGTTGATGTCTTTTACGGAGAGCTCCGTGGTTGAAATGGTTAGAATCATGTTTTCAGGAGACTGTATCGACTCCTTTCGCAAAAGCATGGCATGGATGACCATCAAACTCATGATCAAAACATAGGCTAAAATGGTAATCACCAATTGGTTGGCTCCAATACCAAGCCCGATTCCGATGGTGAAAAACAAATAGATCAGTTCTTCCGGTTCTTTGATAGCCGCTCTAAACCTAACAATAGATAAAGCCCCAACTAGACCCAGCGATAGGGCAATGGAAGACTTTACAATGTAGATGATCAGCATGGTGGTCAGGGCCAATAACATAAAGTTATGACCGAAGTTTTTCCGATTGGAAACGGAGCGACCATAGCGCATATAAAAGCGTCCCAGTAGCCAGGCTAAGAGCGCACAGATGAGCGCATGCCAGAGAAATTGTTGGTGACTGATGACGTCTGTAGAGAACTCACTTAGAAAGTCTTCAAATTGCATGTTGTTTGCTTTGATTTGACCGCAAAGATAGCTATTCTTGCGAAAGATGGATGCAAAACAAATATTCAAATCATTCAATGGCCTAAAAGTTCTCGTCATTGGAGATGTAATGATTGATGCCTACACTTGGGGAAAGGTAGAACGGGTCTCTCCTGAGGCTCCAGTTCCTGTGTTAAGCTGGCAGTCAGAAGAAAAACGCTTAGGAGGAGCGGCCAATGTAGCACTGAACCTAAAAGCATTGGGCGCTAAAGTATGCCTCTGCTCTATTATTGGGAATGACGCTGCGGGGAAGGACTTTAAGAAGCTACTCAAAAAGGAAAGACTCTCTACAAATGGGATTTCGGTATTGCCTTCTCGAAGAACAACGGTGAAAACCAGAATGATCGCCAGCGGACAGCATCTGCTTCGGGTAGACAAAGAAGATCGCCATGAGTTGACAAAAGAGGAAGAGAAGGAATTGATAGAAAATAGTCTGAATAGAACGATGGAAAGTTTCCATCCGGATATTATCTTATTCCAGGATTACAACAAAGGTCTGCTGACCAAAAGGATAATTGCTTTCGTTCTGAAATGGGCCAGACAAAAAAAGATCCCCACCATCGTGGATCCTAAGTATCGGAACTTTTTCGCTTTTCAGGAATGCACCCTGTTCAAACCAAATCTAAAAGAAGTCAATGCCATCCTTGGCGAAAAAGTAAATTCAAACCTTAAATCACTTAGCCGTGCAGATGTATTGTTACGGGAGAAGTTGAAAAACAAATTGACGATGATTACCCTTTCAGAAAAAGGAATTTTCATCTCGAATGGGAAACAGAAAAAGATCATTCCAACGATTCCTAGAAATATTGCAGATGTTTGTGGAGCAGGGGACACGGTAGTGAGTATCGCAGCATTAGGGCTTGCGTTAGGTTTACCACTCAATGTAATAGGAATGTTATCTAACTTGGCAGGAGGGCAGGTTTGTGAGAAGCCGGGTGTGGTGGCGGTGGATAAGAATCAGTTGTTGGGGGAGTTTGTAAAGGTAGGAGAGGAGCTGTATTAAATCTACGGGAGCAGTCATTATTTAATTTTCACCTTGTAAACAGTGGCCAGCATAGTATAATATTCGTTTGGAGATATTAATCCTTTTTCGAATTCGTCTAGGACTCTTATCGCGCCACTTCCATTTAGCTCATATTTAGTAATAGCCCCAACTTCAGGAGCTTTCAAATCCTTTTCTGTGGCATTTGGAATGTATTTTTGCATTAGTTCAAGGCTTTCCCAATTCCCTCCTATAGTCTTTTCTCGAATGAGTTCTCCATTTTGATAGAGTAATACATTGCTTATCCCTGCGGTGTCTGAATTCGTTGCCCTTAATACTTCGGTAGACAAATCTTGACTTATCATCTGCACTTCTTTTGGCTCTATTAGTTCTGTTAAGTCCTTGATTTTTATTGCCTGTTCGTTGTCGTAAATTACGATCAGTCTTTCTGAAGGCCTTCCTTCTATATTCTTTAAAGCATCTTCCAATTTTACATTGGTTTTGTCTTCAATAAATGATCTTTTTATTATTGTAAGTAATTTCTTTATATGAATTTGGTGATTCTGTCGATTAGATTTTATAACGATTGCGCTAAAATTCCGTCCCATGATTTTTTGTTTTCTTTTTGACAACAGTAGTGCTACAATATCTCTTTAAAAGACTAACTTCCCCAAAAAAAAAGCGCAACGCTTTCTGAAAAACGTTGCGTTCCTTTGCGCTCTTAGCGGTTCCCCCTCTTCGAGCAGTGCGAGAAGCGACCCTACTTAAAAAACGACTCCACAAAAGCCCGTTTATTAAAAACCTGCAATTGCTCAATCCCTTCTCCAACACCAATATATTTAATAGGAATTTTAAATTGATCGCTAATCCCAATAGCCACACCTCCTTTAGCCGTACCATCCAATTTCGTCAAGGCCAAGCAGCTTACTTCTGTGGCCGCTGTAAAATGAGTAGCTTGTTCAATCGCATTCTGACCCGTAGTTGCATCCAATACCAGCATCACATCGTGAGGAGCGCCATCCAACTTCTTGGTCATAGACTTTTTTATCTTGGTCAGCTCATTCATCAGTCCGACTTTGTTGTGCAATCGACCGGCGGTATCTACGATGGCTACATCGCAGTTGTTCTTGATGGCGTATTCGACAGTTTCGTAAGCAACAGCAGCAGGATCAGTGTTCATTCCTTTGCTGTAGAAATCGCAGCCAACACGGTTTGCCCAGATCTCTAGTTGATCAACAGCTGCAGCACGGAAGGTATCTCCAGCACCAAGAACCACTTTGAGGCCTTGCTTCTGGAATTGGTGAGCGAGTTTACCAATGGTGGTGGTTTTTCCAACGCCATTAACTCCGACGACTAGCATGATGTAAGGTTTCTTATCCGCAGGAGGGCTGAAGTCATCGCTCTCAACGGTGTTGTTTTCCGTCAGGAGCTGAACGATTTCGTCGCGAAGTATTTCGTTGAGTTCAGAAGTGTTGATGTACTTATCGCGGGACACTCTGGCTTCGATACGGTCAATGATTTTGACAGTTGTGTCCAGTCCGACATCGGAGGAGATGAGTACTCCCTCCAGCTCATCGAGTACCTCTACATCTACGGTAGATTTACCAGCGATGACCTTAGTTATCTTGGAGAAGAACCCGGTTTTAGTTTTTTCTAAACCTTTGTCCAGTTCCTTTTCTATTTTTGCTACTTCCTCTTCTGGTTTCTTCTTCCCGAAAAACTTTTTAAAAAAACTCATAGGGTATGCTGTTGATAATATTAAATGATGTAGCGGAATGACCCACTAATAGTTTAGATGGTTGAATCGACCGAAAGTAACCCTTTTTAGTAATATTTTACAGGATCAGTCTAGTTTTTCGCAGGCTATTTATTAATCCCATCAGTTTCCTCGGAATTTTAAGATTTAAGGGTTGTGAGGGAAGCAGGGAGATGGCGTAAAGAAAGGTCTGTAGGACCAGCTCCGTTTGTAGAAAAAATCATATTAAATACGAGGAGGGCCTTTAGATCCGGCAGCGTTAAAACTCCGCTCTGTTCGGGTATAGGTTAACAGCGCCGCACCTACATCCCTTTGGTTCTTGCACCCAATAGCAAAAGGCTTTCCTTAGTTAAAAGAAAAGCCTTTTGGGTAAATCACAAGAGAAGTATGCTTATTTCTTAGCGAAAAATGCTTTTACCTCGTCTTTGTGGATCATTACTTCTTTATAAGTGTATTTTCCACTCGCTGGGTCCTTCATACTCTTTACCACTTTTACGAAATCACGACCAGAACCTGCGTTTGCGGCTCTTTGTCCTACTCTGGAGTTCTTTGATACTTTCTTTGCCATGATATTTTTTTTTAGCCGACCGGATCGAAAACCGAACGGTAATTAAACAATCAAATAAATTATGTGCTCAAGGAGCGATATAAATATACGACCGAAATTACTTAATTTCTTTGTGAACAGTCATTTTCTTCATAATTGGGTTGTATTTCTTCAACTCCAATCTGTCCGGTGTATTTTTTCTGTTCTTCTGAGTAATGTAACGAGAAGTACCTGGAAGACCAGATGTTTTGTGTTCTGTACATTCAAGGATGACCTGTAGTCTATTACCTTTGCTTTTCTTAGCCATTATGGAATATTTTAATGTTTTTTCAGATTCACTCTAAAAATAGAGTGATTATTTCTTTTGTAACTTGTTAACATTCAAACCAGTAAGGTTTCCCTTCTTTTCCATTTTTTGAATGTATGCCCAAACGCCTAATTTATTAATAGAGCGTAAAGCAGCAGCAGAGATTTTAAGTGTTACCCATTTCTCTAGTTCAGGAATGAAGAAACGCTTCGTATTCAAATTAGGTAAAAAACGACGACGTGTTTTTCTATGAGAGTGAGACACATTGTTACCCGACATAGGGCGCTTTCCTGTTAGTTGACAAACTTTCGACATGATCGGTATGTTTTATATCATTCTTAAATTGGGCTTTCTTTTAGCATAAAAATACTTAGAAATGCCTGGTGACCTCGAAAGGGTTCGAACCTTTAACCTCCGCATCCGTAGTGCGGTACTCTATCCAGTTGAGCTACGAAGCCAATATTTTAGTGATGTACTATATGGTAAAGAGCTGCTTTTCAGCTCTTTCTATACCATTTTCACTTTCGGTGTGCAAAGATACAGCAAAAATCCGCTATTGCAAAAGGTTTTTATAAAAAAATGTATCAATTCACTATATGGCTTCTAGCTATATGGCCATTAGCTTTGGCTTCCCTATAACGAGCGACGGTGGTAAGCTAACTACCAACAGTTAAATAAGTAGTTACATGCTTAACACGTCAGTGGGGCAGTTAACGGTTAAGGTTAACAGTTAAAGTTAAATAAATTTACTTCTCGTTGTAATAAACCACAAAAGGTTTCGATACGATATTATCTACATTTTCAATAGATAAAAAGTAAACACCACTAGCAAATGGGCTTAAGTCAATGTTAAACTTTTTACTATCGAATAGTTCCAGCTCGTCCACTCCGTCTAATATTAAACGCCCCAGCGCATCATAAACCCTTACAGTATATGGTCCATTCTCAGGCGTTTGATACTCTACCGATATTTCCTGTCGATCTATATTCGTTCTCACAGTCAGAATTTCTAGTGGGCCAGTAGAGCTTCCGCAATAGTTCTGCATTAAATCAAAGCTCTTCTTAAGATTGAGCAGTCCTCCAGTTACCGTAATATCTTCAAGAGAGCCTAATGGTGAAGTTCCACTTAGAATAAAGTCTTTCATTGTCAAAGCAGCAGCAGCCGGATTAGCTTTCATATCCTCGGCAAACGATAAACAGGGCGCACTATACAAAAGGCCAATGCCACCTGTAACATGAGGTGCTGCAGAAGAGGTTCCTCCAATATCGCCATAGACATCAAAAGGCTCTGTAGACAATGCTTCTGAACCTGGAGCTCCCAAGTCAATATTTACATTGCTAAAGCCTCCTCTTTGCAGATTGGCTTGTGTAACATTCGTTACGGTCACCAGGTATTCGCTGGGACAGGAGGTAGGCATGTCGCCCATTATGTCAATATCTACATTGTCATTGGTGGTTGCGCCCACACTCAAAACACCTACTTCTCCTAAGGAATCAAATATATCACACCAGTCTTCAAATATAGGTTCATCTTGAGGAAAGGCCTTTATACCGAAACTGGCATTGGTACAAACTATAAAAGCACCTTTTGCTCCATTGGTATCATTGTACAAAGTTCGCATGTCTAAAATGTATTGATAACTGCCTACAATATCACTAAAAACCAATTTGCTACTCACCACCATCAATTTTACATTCCAGTTAACTCCTGATATTCCAAGCGTATTGTTACCACTGGCTGCCATAATCCCCGATACCTGTGTACCGTGTGAGTTAACTTCCAAAAATTCAGTATCTACAAAATCGTTAAACGTCAGAACATTATAACCTCGATAGTCATCGATATAGCCATTGTCGTCGTCGTCGTCAAAGTTGTTTGGTATTTCATTATGGTTAATCCAGATATTATCAACTAAATCTTCGTGATCCAGATCAGTATACTCTAGGTTCGCGATTACAATCGTGTCTCCTAAAGCAGTAACCCCGCCGGTGGTAAATTCCCAGACTTCAGGGGCATTAATGACTTCCATATCCCATTGCTCTCCAAATTGAACATCATTGGGCGTATTGTCTTTTGTTTTTAGTTGGAAGTTATACCCAGTGGATATTACAGCATCATTTCTATTTAAAGCTGCAAGAATTTGATCGGCAGCAGCTTCCTTAACCACCATTTTATACAAATCCCAGCTGGGGCCAATGCTCGTGAATTCAAGAATGCTTTCGCTTAAGCTACGATCATAGCTTAGCGATTGTTCAAAGTCAGCGGCATTTGTCTCTGGCGCTAAGCGAACAATAAGTTCATCCTTGATTTGTTGAGCAAAAAGATTGGATAGAAAGAAAAGGCAGAGGATTGTTAAAAAGTTGGTCTTCATAGGAAAGTTTTATTTTTCGTAAGTAGTTGTTCAGTTGTTTTGGTTTCTATAAAAAGGCTTCATGACGTTATTTATAAAGTAGGAATTAGCATGCCATATTGCCTGAACTACTAATTTTAAGAGGAAGTCAATTCTTTCCGCAATTTAGCGAAATAGCTTGCCGAATGCAATAAGCGGTTGCCATACCAAGAGAAAAGCTCTCCGTCGACCAGTAAGATCGTCGCCTCTGGACAAATTTTCTGCAACTCTGCTATATGTTTATCTTGGAAAGGGTAGGGCTCAGAAGAAAGCAAAATAACTTCGGGCCTTGCTTCCATCAGTTCTTCTGAACTCTTTTGCGGGTATCTGCTTTCATTTTGAAAAACATTAGAAAATCCAGATTTAGTTAAGAGGTTGTCAATAAAAGTTCCGGAAGCAGCTACCATATATGGCTTTCGCCAAATGAGGTAGGCCGCCTTGATGGGGCTTTGATTAGAGGATAGAATAGCGAAACTGTTTTCTATCTCCGAGGACAACGCCTTACCAGCTGTTTCCCGATTGGTGATTTGGCCAATGGAATGAATCATTTCCAAAGCTTCCTCCAAGTTGCTAATATCACTCATCCAAACAGGGAAATCGACCATGAGCGCTTCAATCTGCTCCTGCTGGTTTTCTTCTTTGTTTCCAATGATGAGATCGGGTTTTAGAGCGGCTATTTTGTCAAGGTGTAAGTTTTTAGTGCCTCCGATGATGGATGCATAGGTTTTCGCCTCCGGAGGATGGATGCAAAATTTCGTGAGCCCAACCAATTCTTTTTCAAGCCCTAGGTGGCAGAGCAATTCTGTTTGAGAAGGCACTAAAGAAACTATTCGCTTTGGTGGCCAGGAGATTTGTACCTCGCGTTGGAGTTGATCGGTGAATAGGCGCTGCATATTTTGGGGTTTAACTACGGAACAAAAATCGCCTCAATACTTCTTGCCTTTAAATTTCTTTTCGCCCACCTTCATCTCAATAGTCAAATGATTCTCTTTGGGCGGTACGGGACAATTGTAACCTCCACTAAAAGCACACCAGGGGTTGTAGCATTTGTTGAAATCAATAGTCACTTTGCCATTTACAATATCACTCACTTCCAGGTCGATGTATCTGCCTCCGCCATAGGTTTTGATGTCGTTGGTTTTATCCTTGAACGGAAGGAACAAGTGGTTGGCGTAGGCTTCTACGCGCATCAGTCCCATATTTCTATAGATGGAAAGTTCTTGTTTTTGTCCCGCTATTTCGAAACTGATGATGCCATGTTTGATGAAGGTTTTTACTTTACCACTGTAGGTTGCCATGTCGAATGGTTTGGCATCTTCGGTTCGCTGAAACTGACATTCTACTTTGTAACTTTTATTGGCTTTATAGAATCGCATCTTCTTGAGTGCTTTCTTTTTCCCATAAAAGGGAGAGCGTTCCTCCTTTAGAAAATCCGCCTTGTAATCTTTGCGATGTTCTTTTATTTCTTTTTTGTAACTGCGGTTGCTTTGAGCAAATAGGGTATTGGCAAAAGCGAAAAGGAAGAGTAGGAGAATTGTATTTTTCATGAATGTTTTTTTGCATTCGAGTTGTTTGAAATTTCCAACAGGATTAGTAGTAATGCATAGGAAACCATCGGGTTTTAAAATGCGGTGTATTTCTTTGTAAACTGTTTCCTTGTCTTCGAAGTTATTGATTCCGAGCTTTGAAGTTATAAGGTCTACCTCCTGATTTTTTATGTTAATGTTAGTTGCACTTTTTTCAAGAATAGTGATGTTACTAAGATTTAAAATCTCAATTTTATGTTTAACCCAGACAATGGCTTCTTTCCAAATGTCAACACCAAAAATCGTAGAATGTTCTCCGAAGCGTTGACTTAGCTATATCAAAGGAAAACCTGTTCCAAAGCCAATGTCCAAAACGGTCATCCCTTTTTTCATCGGAATGTTTTCTAACAATAAACGCCCGAAAGGGCCAGACCACAGGGTAACTTCATTGAAAGTCTGAACAAGAGCTTTATCTTTCGAAGATAGTAATGGTTTCACAATTTGATTTATATTTAAAACGGCGACTTATTCACCAAAGCCAACTTCCCAGCCCGAAGAGCCAGTCGAGTAATATTACCAATACTATAGTTTTGCAGATCAGCAATCTCAATCCAGTCATTGGATATTGTTGGATTCCAGTGGTATACTTTACTATCCTTTGCCATGAGTATAGAACCATCAGGCATTAGGACAAAATCCTCCGAACCAGGTACCGTTTCTACGATCGAACGAGTTTTTCTGGTAACAGGATCTATGGCTCTGATGAACCAAACATCTGGACTCAGTTTGAAAACGTAGTGGATTTCATCTCCGCTATTTCGCTGAAGACAGCGGCCTATATTGGTGCCAATGTTTTGAGTGTTTCCACTTCTATTATTGGCAACGATCAGTCGATGCGGAGTATCAACAATAAAGAGTACCGCTTCGTAATCATTGATCCAAGCATGGTAGCCAATTTTGTTTTGCCCTGCGAAAATGGCTTTTCCATTATTCTTTCTACTCAATGGAAAACGCCACAACCGCTGCGAGGCATTTGCATCATTTTCTACCCGTATGCAGGTAAACTGAGGAGGCGACTTAATATTGTTAAACATGTTGTATTGATAAGTCGGAGAGTACTCTGATTCTGAAGTTGCGGTGACTTGCGTTTTTACACCCGTTTTGAAATTTAGCGAATAAATATCTGTTTGAGTCGTGTCCTCAGAAAGCTGCACGGTGAGGTACAGTTCCTCATTGTTCATAAAGTAAGGTTGGTTATTATACCCCTCATTGTTGAAAGCCGTCAGGTAAATTGGATTGGTCAATTTGAAAGAGGCATCTTCTTGAGTACTTGTGTCAAATAAATAGACATTAGTAGTTGGTAGCTTTTGGGCGAAAAGCGATTGTGCCATCAAAAGGGTAAGTAGATAAAGTGTAAGTATTCGTTTCATTTAAAAGCGGAATTGATTGGTTAAAATAGTTAGAAAGCAGCGAATAAGCCTTATTCAAAATCGGCAGTCTAATTCAGGGCGTATGTAGTAATTGGGAGGAAATGACTCTGTATCTCTAGAGTTTAGAACAGTACGATATTACGAAAAATATACTGTTTTTAAGGGATGAAGTGTTAATAAATATCCATTTTGAGTTCGAAATACTATGAAAGGCATCACTTATGGAAGTTTAACAAGTCCTTCCAAATCTTTATAAGCTACCGTAAACGCTGTGAGCCCAAAGGCATAAGGCGCTACTTCGTATGGATTGTAAACAAAGTACAAGCCCTTTTCCGTGATGGCATAATTGGCAGGTAGGTAAAAAGGTTTGTCCCAAAAGTATAAGCTCATATCTAAGTCTCCTTCTTTTTTTTCTACCGCTTGCTTGAATGCTTTTTCTACTACTTTTTTAAAAGCGATGCTATCACTGATGATGTCTTCCATTTCTATAAGTGCTCCTGTATTGAGGTTATAATTGGAGAAAAGAGAGAGGTAATTGGGATGCGCTCCCCCAGTGTAGGTAGAGACGGGCAGTTCCGTCACAGCATAGTGCTTATAGATGCTTCCTTTACCGTCGAGTTGGAAAGTCATGGCCACTCTGTATTGTAAATCTTCATTAAGGTATTCTTGGTACGCTTCAACCCATTGTTGGGTAGCACTATCAATGGCAAATGGTCCGGGCTTTACTTCTTGTTCAATTTCCATACTTGCAATCACCTCCTCCATTATATCGTTGTTTATTTTTTCCTGAATCTCCGCTTTTACTCCGCTTAGAATGGGGTAGGTGGCGGTCACTTCCAGACAGTCGCTACCTTCACCGCAGTCTCCGATTTTTTTCTCTACTGTTTTTTGCCGAAAGGCAGGATTGTTTACATTGGCTTTTGGTTCAGAAGCACTAGTGGTGGTGGTCTTTGGTGTGTCTTTGCAACTAAAGTTGAAAAGAAGGCAGAGGATTAGGAGGTATCGGAGAGGAGTTTGTAGTGCTGACATGTGAAAGTAGTGTTGTGTTTTGAGTGATTGAGTTTTGTATGAATTCCTTAATAAGAAAAAGGAATTTATTAAAGCTCAAAGTTATGATTTTACTTAGATTTTTAATGAGAAGCCCTTCTGAAGAAATAAAGATAATCTATCTAATAGGATTTAATAATTCTAGTTAGGAGACAGAATGGGGTAGCGCGGACACTGAACATACCGAACGCATAGCTCATTGCCCCTCCTCTGATATGACGATCTTTTTGGGGGGATATGCCATATCCTTGGATTCGCTCAATTCGTAAGAAAAAACGTTGCGCTCCTTGCGCCGCTGCGGTGAAAAAACTTCAAGCGAAGCGAGAAGCATCAGGCCTCATTTTACCTCTACAAAAATCGGCGCTCCCGTCAATAATATCGTCGGTCCTTTTACGCGTTTGACAATTCCCGTTTTTGAAAAATCCCACTTTTTGACCAATAGTAAGTCTGTTTTAAAGCGATCAGGAAAACGATAACCGGCACTAGCTTGTTCGCTTTGATCTGTTTTCGTTTCCGCCCACAAGGCATAGGTGTAGCTATTGTCTTTTTGCCGAAAGGCTGCACCTTTTACTCTTTTTGGTAAATGTAACTCGTTTGTTTTTTGTGCATCGTACTTCGCTGTTTTTAATAAAGTGGCAATGGTTTTAAACCCAATCGCAGAACGGTTTACTTTTTCCTGGCCGGGTGGCGTAGAGTTCAGGTTTTGATAAAGCCCCATAAGCTGAAATTCACTAGTAGCGCTCTCCGGATCATTGGTTTCGCCAAGGTCAAAAACAAGATATTGCCGGATTCCAATTTGCTGAGCGGCGATCATGGATTTTATTAAAAAGTTAGTCTGTGCTTCCTCTGAACCTATGAAAACATCGATCTCCTTTCTGGGGATATTGCATTCTGTCAAAATAAAAGCTTTTTGCGGATACTTCTGGCCGTAGCCATGTTTTTCTAAAACAGATTTAAACTCCCCATGCAATCGAACGACGCCTTCCACTGCTTTATCGGAATGGCGCTCATATACAAAACCATAAATATCATTGCTCCAATGGCGTAAAGATCCGTCTATATGCGGATATGAATGAAAGCTCATACAATCAAAATAGGCACCGCCTTTTAACGGAAAATCGGTTGATGTATTTCCATTGTTAGGATTGTCTGTGTTTCTGCAAACGGCATCCAGGAAGCTGGGGTAACCCAATCCACCAATAGCCACATAATCGTCTGGCGAAATAGACTTGATCACTTCATAGCTGACCCGCAGCATTCGGATGTAATGATAGATCGGAGCCTTCAAGGCGTTTTGACAGGGCGGTGGATCATTGTCCCACCAGTTGCCGGGTTTTCCAGGAGGTAGCCAGGCGTGGTTGGTCCAGTCAAAGTCGGGTTCGTTCCATATTTCCCAGTATTTTACGTTGTCGCCGTATTTAGTAACGATGTTATAAAGGTATACGGCCAGGTAATTATTATCATTGACTGGCGTGCCGTTTTCGCCATTGTCCCAGATGGGTTCGTATAGGTTGGCAAAGCTTTCGTTGGCATGCTCGGTGCAGTAAACAGTGGTGTCTTTATGCTCTTTGGAAGGATAGCCAACGAATACGGTATTGTCTCGTGTGCCAATGTCGAAGTAGTGTTGGAATTCCTTTAATCTAATATTGTAGCCATATTGTTGAACGAAACGATCTGGCAAGGCAGGTCGGATGGCGGTAACGCCAAGACCCGGAATGTTTTCGCTAGGGTTACCCGCTGCAATGTCGGCTAGTTGGTAGTCCTTCCAGGGCGGATAATAGCCAAGGTTAGTTCCGTAGCCGAAAGGGTGGTTGTAGTCGGGGACTTTGTCGTTGGCGGTGAAGTTGACCTGAGCATTTGAAGGCGTATTACAAAATAGTAGACCTATCAGAAAACAGAGGATTGTTTTTATGGCGTACATATTAGAATTTGAAAAAGGTAATTATTTAAGGTTGTTGTTCTCGGTTACAAGGTAAGGAATGCTTTTGGGATATTGCGTTATCGTAGTGCTCCTAGCGCAGTTGCGGTGAAAAAAAGGTCAAGTGAAGCAAGGCGGCTACATAAAACAACCCACAATTTTCCTGTTTTCCTTCCAGAAAGCCTACTTTTATCCCTTCTTTATTACTCAATATCAAATACCATTTATATGAATAAGATATTCAAACAAGCCCTTTTATGCCTCTCCATCACTTTCTTTAGCTCAGCGCTTTTTGCTGGAGAAGGGATGTGGCTTCCACTATTACTTAAAGCCCTCAACGAAAGCGAAATGCAAAGTATGGGCATGAAAATGACCGCTGAAGACATTTACAGCGTCAATAAAGGATCACTAAAAGATGCCATCGTACATTTCAATGGGGGTTGTACTTCAGAGATTATTTCCTCTCAGGGTTTGCTGCTGACCAACCACCACTGTGGTTATAGCCAAATCCAAAGTCACTCTACGATGGAGAAAAACTATTTGCGGGATGGTTTCTGGGCTAATCAATTAAACGATGAATTGCCTAACAAGAATCTTACGGCTACGCTTATTTCGCGAATTGAAGATGTAACGGATCTGGTATTGCAAGATGTAAGTGAAGATCTCGATCCAGTTATGCGTCAGTCAGCGATTGACATCAATCTGAAATTGGTGAGGGATGCTGCTAAAAAAGAAGCACATGAAGAAGCGATGGTTCGTCCTTTCTTTAATGGCAATCAATATTTCATGTTTATTACCGTGACGTATACGGATGTACGATTGGTGGGAACGCCTCCAGAGTCGGTTGGTAAATTTGGTTCGGATACAGATAACTGGATTTGGCCAAGACACACTGGTGACTTTTCTTTGTTTAGAATCTATGCTGGTCCGGATAACTTGCCTGCTGATTATTCTGAAAATAACAAACCGTACACGCCTAAGCACTTTTTGCCTATTTCACTGGATGGTGTAGAAGAAGGAGACTTTACAATGATTTTTGGTTTTCCTGGACGTACTAGTGAGTACCTGCCATCATATGCTATTGAGCAAATGGTGGATGTATTAAATCCGGCCAAAATTGCGATACGAGATGAGGCTTTGAAAATCGTTGGTGCGGAGATGCGTGCTGATGAAGGTGTCCGTTTGCAGTATGCTTCTAAATTTGCCCGAATAGCAAACTATTGGAAAAAGTGGATTGGCGAAAGCCAGGGCTTGAAAAGAACAGACGGGGTAGGGCGTAAACAGCGCTTCGAAGATGAAATGATGGAAGTGGCAAAAGAGAATGATAAATTTCATAAGTATGTAAGCTACCTCGACCAATTTAAAACTTTATACACAGACATAGAACCTTATGCCCTGACTCGTGATTACCACAATGAAGTGATGGGACGAAACATAGAGCTGATGCGGGTGGCTGGCTACGGCGCTCGTTTGATCGATTTATACAATGAAAAAGGAGCAGAAGGCTTCAATGGTTTCAAAGAACGACTGGTTCCTTTCTTCGGTAGTTTTTATAAAAATTACCAAGCTCGGATTGACCAAAAGGTATTTGCAGCTCTTTCCAAAATGTATGTGGAAAATGTACCGATAAAAGAGATGTCAAAAATCGTATCTAGTTTCCAGCGCAAGATGATGGCTCCAGATTATGATAAGTTGGCTGCAAAGCTTTACGCAAGTTCTATTCTGACAGATGAGGAAGCTGTAATGAAATTGTTAGAAGGCGACCCTGCGGAGGCTGTAAAGAGATTAAGTGAAGATCCATTGGTGCAATTGGCCAGTGAACTGAGAGCGGGTTATGGGGAGTTTGTTTCGCCAAAATTAAACGATCTGCAAGATCAACTCAATGAACTTCAACGCAAATACATGAAGGCACAAATGGAAGTATTACCAAAGAAGCGGTACTACCCGGATGCCAATGGAACGCTGCGAGTGACTTACGGAAAAGTAGATGGTTACAACCCAAGAGATGCCGTGCGATATACACCCGTAACTCACCTTTCGGGAGTGGTCGCTAAATATGTTCCTGGCGATTATGAATTCGATATGCCTACGAAACTATTGGAATTGTATAAGAAGAAAGACTACGGTCCGTACGCTGATAAAGACGGGAAGATGCCTGTTTGCTTCATCGGAACGAATCATACCACTGGTGGTAACTCTGGAAGCCCGGTCATCGATGCTCACGGAAACCTAATCGGTCTTAACTTCGACCGTGCTTGGGAAGGCACCATGAGTGACTTTAACTACGACGCTTCTATTTGTCGAAATATCATGGTAGATGCCAGATACTTGCTTTTTATTATTGATAAGTATGCTGGTGCAACTCGATTGGTAAACGAAATGAAATTGGTGCATCCTAAGAAGAAGTAAGTAGCTGTTGGCTTTTAGCAGTTAGCTATTAGCTTCCCACTTTCGCGATATAGGGAAGCTAATAGCTAACTACCAACTGCTAAAAGTCACATACTGAACAGAAACGCTAAAACTAAAACAAATGAGTACAACAATAGATTTTGGAATTGACCTAGGAACCACCAACTCTGCCATAGCTCGCTATGAAAAAGGAGACGTAGTGGTGTTTAAGAACCCAGTCAATTTGAAGGAGACTTTGTCCTCGGTAGTGGCGTTTAAAAATGAGAGAACTATTGTTGGAGACAAGGCCAGGGAGCTATTGCAAAAATCTAATAACAATGTGTTCGGATTGTTTAAGCGGAAAATGGGGACGGCGGAGACTTATGTAGTAGAGTCGTCTAGTCGTATGGTGACACCGATAGATTTGTCCGCGATGGTGCTTAAGGAATTGAAGCATTTTATTCATGATGGTACAGCGGTTGACTCTGTGGTTATTACCATTCCTTCCGCTTTTGATACGGTACAATCTAATGCAACTAAGAAGGCGGGCTATCAGGCTGGATTTTTTGAAGTTGTATTGTTACAAGAACCAATTGCGGCTTCGTTGGCTTACGCCAATAAAGCGGATTTGGACATCAGTGATGGGAAGTGGCTGGTCTACGATTTGGGAGGAGGAACCTTTGATGTGGCACTGACTGCTATAGCCGACGGGGAATTGAAAATTGTGGATCACGAAGGAGACAATTATTTAGGTGGTACCGATTTTGATAATGCGATTATTGATGGTTTTATTATTCCTAATTTAGAAAATAAAGGAACCTTTGCTAATCTGGAAACCGAACTGAAAAAGGCATCCGGGAAATACAATCGGCTGTATTATAAATTGTTGTTTTTGGCAGAAGAAGCTAAAAAAGTATTGACCAATAGCGCTGTTGCCGAAATAGAATTTGAAGTAACGGACGATTCTGGCGAAGAGATAGAAGTGTTTTTGGAATTGTCTAAGGACGAATTTGAAAAACTAATAGAGCCTTACATTGAGAAAACGATAAAGCTGATAGACCTTATTATTTCCAGAAATAAACTAAGTAAAGAAGACCTTAAATGTATCTTGCTGATTGGTGGTTCGACTTATATGCCATTAGTTCGTAACACACTAAATACAAAATATGGCGTTGAGATTAATACCTCTCTTGATCCAACTACAGCAGTGGTGATTGGTGCTGCTTACTACGCTGGGCTTAAACGAAAGTCAAAAAAAGAAAACAATAGTACTACTGCTCAAGGCTCTGCCAATCCAATAGATCGTTATAAGCTCGCCTATGAACAAGTTAGTAGGGAGGTAGAAGCTTTATTGCTAGTGGTCACTGAAGAATCTGTGGAAGGCTTGACTTACCGAATAACTCGTACAGATGGCGGTTATGACTCTGGAGTATTGGATATGCAAAAGAAAATGACCATTAACTTACCGCTGGTTAAGGATACCCTTAATGCATTTGTATTTAAAGTGTTAGACAAAAGTGGGACAGCGATTTCTCAAGAAGGAATCGGCATCATGCAGGGCAAGTTTTCCATAGATGGACAGCCTTTGCCGAATAACATTTGCCTGGAAGTAGATGCGGTAGAAAACGAAACGACTTTCCTAGAACCCATTTTCAAAAAGAACGATATTCTTCCTTTGCGGAAAACAATTACCAAGCAGGTGTCCAAGACCATTCACAAAGGTTCCTCAGAAGAAATTGTCATTAAGGTTTTTGAAGGTGATATAGACTCCATCCCCGCGGCAAATAAACTTATTGGAATGATTAGCGTAAACGGTCAAACCTTGGAACGCGACCTCATCAAAGGCTCGGATGTAGAACTGACATTGGAAATCACAGAATCTCGTGACCTAAAAGTCGGGGCCTATTTTACACTAACAGATCAGGAGGTGGAAAACACTTTTAGTCCTTCTGAAAATAGCATAACTAAAAATGTATTGTTGGCAGAGCTAAAAGCTTTCGAGCAAAACCTCAGCGGTAAATTAAAAGGGCTGGAACGTAGTGGGAAATTTGAACAGGCCGCCATAGTGGTAAAAGTAAATAAGGAAATCAAAGAGCTCATGGAAGCGGCCAATACGGTTAGCGAGGATACGGTCTCTGATGATTTCTATATATTGGATGTGAAAAAACGTGAAATTGGAAAGCGCATTCAAGAGGTTTTCAGCACCAGCCTTTTGACGAAAGTCATTGAAGAGTATTATGAAGCCAAAGGAAGCACCGGCTATTTTGTAGAAGACCAACAAGCAGAACCATCGGACAAAAAGGAATACGAGGATTTGATTGCTCAGGAGATTAAATTCCTGCAAGAGGGAAATGTTACTACCATAAAAATGAAGATCAATCATATGCAAAGCATCTCCCGCAGAATCGGTCGCCGAACACCTACCACTCCTGAAGATATCATGATGCACTATGTCTTTTTAAAAAATTATAATTTCAAAGAACGAGGAAAAGCCGCCGAATTAATTGACCGGGGAGACCGTGCGATGGAAGCAAATAACTTGATAGATTTGGTGAAAGTAATAGAGGATTTGATGCGTATGAAAGATCGGGAAGGGAATGATGGTTTGTTTAAGAATGAGGGGACGGGGCTGAAGTAGCTAGGACGGAAGTCTTATCCTTAGGGGGTCAGCAATAATAACTATCCGATTTGAAAGGAAACCATTTGATTCAGATTCTTCAAAAAAACTTTGAAATAGGCGGCTATATCTGTACTTTTTTCGATCACCTGATTCAAATATTTCGATCTCAAATCGGAAACTTATTCTTTCTTCATCCCTTATCTACATCGTCCTTTCAGAACTACGCGAAAACTTTGTGTCTCTTCGTGTCCCTTTGTGGTTCAAAAAAAACGTCGAGCAAAGCGAGACTTGTTTACATAAAAACGTCGCGTCTTTCGTCGCGCCGTTGCGGTTACCAAAAAATATGAAGTACAAAAATCCAATTCGCATTCTCACTCCTGCCCAAATCAAGCGATTGGATAGTACGACTTTGAAGTCCATTAAGAAAGAGATCCTCTTACATTTTCAATTGACAGAAGGCCCAACCATAGAGCGGAATGGGATAGTGGTAGACAAGAATGAAGTGCTGGAAATATTCGAGGAATTGCAGCAAAACTTAACACTCCATTTACAAATTTATAAAAACAAAGACTTAGTTCACTTTTTGGAATCAGGAAGTATGTCCTTTTTCTCAAGTAGGGCTGCTCAGCAAATGGTGCTGGAAGATAGAGAACAGCAGTATCAGATAAACGGATATATTGCTTTTAAGCTGAATCAGGAGACCGCTAAGTTTCTGGAAAACGTCAATGGTTCAACTCCAAACAGGCTATCGGTAATATTCGATTATACTTCGAAGATGGCGCCAGAGCAACAAGACAAATCTTATAACAAAGCTTATGTAACATTGAAAGCAAAGATAGATGATTTGCCAGTGGCGCATCCTCATCCTTTTTCAAGGCAAGGAGGTATGGCTTTGCACGAAAGTATTCCGGAGTTAGTCGATCTGGATTTTTACAATTGTTTTCCTTACCTACCTGGAGCTTTTAAAGACATTGGATTTATGTATGCGGCTTGGTGCCACAACAATGTAGTGAACGGCGCGATCAGAAGACAAAACCTTTTTGGGAAATACAGACGAGGAGATTTGTTTACACTATTGGAGGCTTATGACATTGCAGAGGATGTAACAACTTCCGAGAATTTCAAGCGGACGGGAAGGGACCTGCGGCAATATCTGAAAGTGACTAAACGAAGTGCATCGTCTCATCGAATTAATACCAAAAAGAAGCCTAAAGTAAATATTTCAAACAAAAAATCACAATCGCCTAACAATAAGCGCACAAATAGTAGCGGGCGTAGCAATACCACAAAAAGAAAAGTGCGTACCAAATCTAGCGATGGGCCTTGGGCGAAGTTTCTTAGGTGGGCTTTCTTTAGCATTATAGTCATCCGCTTACTTTTTACCATTGCGGAATGCAGTAATAAGAAAAGTTCTTTTGCTGGGGAAGGAGAATTGGCAGAACGAGTGATGGAAGAAACTGATTCTAAAACTAAAACTAAAACTAAAACACGAAGAGCTTTGGGGGAATCTCGGGTAGGGGATAAGAATGAAGGTTGGGAGCAGATTTTGATCCGCAGCGATTTACAGGACAGCTTAGTTGAATTGGATTACGATGTAGCGGTGATGCCTAGTCAGATAAATGATTTTGCCACTTTTATTCCTGAAGAGGTTTTTGATAAATACAAAGGAAAAGAAATGGACTTCGTTTTGCAAGTCCGAGATACAGCTTTCCCCACTCAGGTATTCCGGCATCGTTTCCGTTATGATTTGGCTAAAAACGGACGTCGTAAAAGAATTGTTTATGATGGTCGAAAAAATAGCAATGGCAATAAGGATCGTTTGACCATAGATCGAATGAAGAGATTGACTAAACCAATGTTGGGAACGATTACGCGCTATTCGTCGGGAGGCACTATGTCCACTAAAAAGACGAGCTTTGAAATTACTTATAACAAAAGTAAGGCAGATGCACCGAGGGTCGAAGGACTTCATGGAGCGGTGGATGATGGACGTTTTGAGAAGTACAAAAGCTATGAAATTTCAGAGGGCCTATCCGAGGAATACAAGAATCTTGTAATGAATAATTTGAACATCATTCATTACAAGGATTTAAAACTGGGAAATTATTATACGCTTAAAAAATCACTCTCGTACCCACTAGTTGTTCCGGACATGACCGAGGCGCCTTTTAGCATCACAAAGTTGGAGGAAATAAAAGGGACTTTAAATTATTATAGCTGTTCCAACGAAGATGACATTGCGCTTTGTTCTTTGAATGGAGAGGGTTATGTTGTTCGTTACTTTGTGGATCGGAAGGCGAAGCGGGTGGTGCGGATGCAAATGGCGATTGTTGGTTTGAGGGGTGGGGTGGTGGAGGTGATTGAGGTGGTGTTGTAAGTGTCTATTTTAAGTTTTTAAAACTCTAGCAGAGATAAAATGACAATCTCCGAAAAAAGACGAATATTCGAAATCTTAACTGTAGTCTTAACAGGTCTTGGAAAATTCCTATTTAATGGATGTTCTAGGTTTTAGACTTCTTTACATAAGTAGCGCCTGTATCTTCTGGGTTAGTTACGTCTTACTACGAAAGAAACAGGAACCAAAAATCCTCGACTATTGGGGAATGAATACTAAAAATTTTAAGCAGACCTTTTTCGAACTTCTTCCTTTTGCATTGGTTTTATCTGTCTTGTTTATAGTTGTAGGCAATGTGTTATAGACGACGGTTCTCAACAGTCGAATAATCCCAATCCTGTTGATTTACCCACTTTGGGGAATTGTTCAGCAGTTTATTATGATCGGAGTTTTAGCTCAAAACCTGAAGGATTCCGAAAAGATAAAGACCAAGAACTTTTGGGTGGTATTGCTAACGGCTACCATTTTTGCAATCGTTCATTTCTTATACTAGTGGCCGCTACTTTTTTATTGGCTATTGTTTATACGACTTTGTTTTTGAAAGGGCGGAATTTAATTGTTCTTGGTATTTATCATGGGCTGCTTGGGGCGTTGTTCTTTTATACGATTATGGGGAGAGATCCTTTTTTGGAGGTGTTTGGTTGAGGAGTTATCACTCCTTATTAGAATTCCTTTCCTCCCGCTCCTTAAATTTCTTAGCTATATCATTATACAACTATTTGTAAGACTCTTGTGGTTTTCTGTTGTTATGGCTTAGTTGAAGATAAATAATACCCATGAAAAGTCTGATCCGATCATCCTGAAGATTCACTTTGTCGTAGTTGAATATCATTCTGCTAAATAATGACGGAGTTATATCACCTGCTTTTTTAAAATCTTTAAAAGACTCGTTTAAGTTGTCATCTAGTCCAATCAATTCGTTCTCAACGTAGGTGAAAAAATCTCCTTGACTGTTTATCATTATAGTCTTTAGATAGATAAAGG
>JBLHRR010000034.1:0-39145 GCA_047626155.1 Saprospiraceae bacterium
CAAGTGAAGGCTCGGGTTGCGCATCAATCTTACTCCCCTAATCTGATGGAGTATCAACACTTGCTGTCGCAACAAGTCGTTTGGAAAAATGATTTTGATAAAACCTTTGAAACGAATATTTCCTTAATCTACAGTCTGCCACGATTCAACTTGGCGTTGATTGGAGAATATCATTTATTGAATAACTATACTTTTTATAATGCAGATGGTTTTGCAGAGCAGTATAACAGTCCATTAAGTATTGGGCAGCTTACGCTAAAAAAGAAATTCAGTGTTTGGAAAATCCACCTCAACAATCAGGTTACATTACAGCAAATTTCTAAAAATGTGATTCGTCTGCCTGAACTTTACAGCTTGCACAGTTTGTATTATGACGATCTACTTTTCAACGATGTTCTGAGCGTACAAATCGGAATCGACCTTCGGCTCAATACGCCCTATGATGCAATGGGCTATCAACCATCCACCGGGCAATTTTTCTTAGCGCCCTACGAAAATGGAGATACTGTGCCCTATACATATCTAGACCTTGATGTCTTTGTCAATTTCAGAGTAAAGACTTTTCGCTTTTTTGTAAAACAGGAAAATTTATTGCAATACTTCTCTCCCGATTACTATTACGATTTCCACTATCAAATAAAAGATTACGCTTTACCCTATGCTTATTTACGCTTTGGAGTGAGTTGGCAATTTTTGGATTAGCTCATGTAAACTTTTAGCCATCGCTGCCTCCCAGCCTCCTGTCTTACTACATAATGCTGTCATCAAAAAAGGACATTCCCTTTTTAGTGTATTTACTCACGCAGCGCGCGCAGAGGCCGCAGAGCGAGCGTGCTCTTAATTTACAACTTATTGCGTTTTCTTAGTAACGACATTGCGCCGCATAACAGCTCCTAAAGCAGTGGCTGCCATCCGCAGAGATAGTAGATTAGGTAAAATTTGTCTTTGAAAAACGTATAGTCTCTTTCAATTAACCCATGTATACAGAAACCGTCAGCACAACCATCGTAAATAATGTCAAAATCAATAACAGTGGCATTACAAATCGAAGCCATTTATCTAAGGTCACGTTTACCATGGTGAGCGAGGCGAGGATCAGACCGGTTGGTGTAATGAAGGCCATCAGGCCCATTCCGTATTGGTATGCATCTACGACCATTTCTCGACCGATGCCAACGACGTCAGCAAGCGGTGCCATAATCGGCATGGAAAGAACGGCCATCCCGGAAGAGGATGGAATGAAGAAGGATAAACCTGCATAGAGGAACATCATTACATTTATGAAAACACCTTTAGACATTCCTTCTACTGCCCCGGAAGCGGAATATAATAACGAGTCACTAATTAAACCATCATCCATTATAACAGTGATTCCACGTGCCAGACCGATGATGAGTGCAACCGATAATAAATCCTTAGCTCCTTCTACAAAGGCTTTGACAAAAGCCTTCTCTCCTACCCAAGCAACAATTCCAATTACGACAGATCCTACAAAGAAGATGCTGGTCATTTCTAGGAACCACCACCCCCATTGGGATACCGTAAAAATCATAAAGATAAAACATCCAATAAAAATAAGCAACACAAGCCGAATCTGCCAAGTGAATTCGTGCTTTTGATCTAAGGTCTTACTTTTAAACATTGCTTCAATCTCTTCCTTCTGATTAAAAATTATAGAACGGCTAGGGTCTTTTCTTACCCGCTCGGCATATCGAATGATGTACCAAAGACAAATAGACACACCTGTAACTAGCATAAAAATACGGCCATTAATTCCATTTGTCCAATTGATACCTGCAGAATCAGAGGCAATAATAGCACTAAAAGGATTTACCGTAGAAGCCATTGTTCCCATGCAGGATCCGATATAAATAGCAGCCAGCGCCACCATTGCATCATAACCCGCTGCTAAGAAAACAGGAACTAATATTGGATAAAAAGCTATGGTTTCTTCTGCTAATCCGAAAGTCGTCCCACCGATAGCAATCAAGATGGTTATCAATACGATTAGAAGAGACTCTTTACCTTTTAAGGCTTTGGCCAGCCAAGCAACTCCCGCATCAAAAGCCCCAGTATGGTTAATTACTCCTATGAATCCTCCAATAATTAAAACAAACAAAATAACATCAATTGCTTGCATGATTCCTTTCAAAGGCGATTCGATAAAAGCTTTCAATCCTTGAGGTTTCGCAGGCAAACTATGATAGGTTCCTGGAATACCGACAGGTTTGTAAATGTCTCCGCTGGTAAATTTTTCCAATGGTATTTTTATTCCCAGCTGATCCAGCGTTTCTTGAGTAGCAGGGAAAATTTTCGGATCCCCTTCTCCAGTCTGTGTAAATTCCTTCTTCTCCTTGTTATAACCTAGACGATCAAATTGGCCAGAGGGAACAAGGTAAGTCATAACCGCTACCAGCGCAGCAATGATCAAAAGTATGGTATGAGCAGTAGGGAATTTTATGTTTTTCATCTTTAATCTATATTGTTTGGGACTAAAGATAGGAATTCTTAGAATACCGCTACCATATCCTCTCTCCCCAATTTGAACCAAAAAATACCTGTCCCTAGGCCACTAAGTGCATTGTAAACTAAGTTCGAGCTCCAGTACATTCGTTCCTTTTTCTAAAATACAATCTTTAGCCCTCAAGCAGTTTCCGTTTAAATCATAAACTTTCAATCTCAGTATAGAACTATCTTCTCCAACATAATTTAATTAAACTCGCCCATTAGTGAAAATCAAGAAATGGTTATGAGTGAAAAATGGCTGTTACAACAACTGGAACAATAGCCACAAAAAAAACAGTAGCACGAATCAACGTACTACTGTTTCTATTTTTCTTTTTTTGGACGCAAGCAAATTAATTTTTCTACTGTTACTTAGCGACCATCGACTGTTAACGTTTGACCATTGACTTCTCCACACTGCATATCATATACACTCAATGGTTGAAAGTCAAAAGTCAACAGTGCTTTTATTGAAGAGTTACTTGTTTCTCCTCAATCATCTTACGAATGTTGATCAACGCATAACGCATACGACCCAATGCCGTATTGATACTCACTCTTGTCAATTGAGAAATTTCTTTAAAGCTCATGTCCGCATAGTGACGAAGAATAACGACTTCTCTTTGCTCTGCTGGCAACTGATCTACCAAAGAACGAATCTTATCGTGCGTCTGGCTTTTGATCATGTTCTGCTCTGCATTAGCATCAGAAGACTGAAGAACATCGAAAATGTCAAAGGTTTCTGTTGGACTTACTTTCGGACGTCTTTTGTTTCGACGGAAGTAATCCACACACATGTTGTAGGAAATACGCATAGCCCACTGCACGAATTTTCCTTCGTGGTTGTACTTTCCTTTACGTAATGTATCTATAATTTTGATGAATACTTCCTGAAAGATATCCTCTGCAAGAGCAGTATCTTTTACAAATAAATAAATGGAAGTATAGATTTTTTGCCGGTGCCGGCCGAGAAGAGTTTCAAAAGACTTCTCATCACCCTGAAGGTATTGCGCGATCAGTTGCTGATCTGTAAGCTGTGTAACTTGCATAACTATCCTATTTTAGTTCAAAAGAAAAAATAATTTAGTGTAGAAGTTTTACGCTTATAGAGTATGCAATTTTAGTGATGAAAGAATTTATTTTTTTGATTCTAGAGTAAAGATGTAGTATTTCTACTTTAAAATCAAGTCCAATATAAGAACAAATATTTAGTTTCGTATGCTTTTAACGAATGTTAACAGGAAATTAACTATCCTTTTTGACAATCGATGAAGAATATTAAGCTCTCCTACCAAATGTAGAGTATTTATACATAAAATGAGCCAATTCTTGTTATTTTATTTGGAAAAGCACCCTAAACTCAGAAAGAATGGGAGTAAGAAGACTCCAGGTATTAGACATAATATAATTTAGACTACCATATATTTCCCCTATGATCGTTTGCTCTGAGTAGCCCATTTCCCCTCTAAAAGTCTTACTTTTATCTCCCGAAAAAAATGAACCTTATGCCTTTTATAACATTCCATGTAAGGAAGAAATGCTAAGCGCTAACAATGCTCGTGTTATATTTCATTAACCGGCAACCTATAACTAATACGGAGAAAACATGCCTACTAAAAACACCACTGCCTTTCTTGAGAAGAAAGCAAAAAAAGCACTCAAAAACAGCATTGAGATTAAAGGTGCTCGTGCCAACAATCTTAAAAACATCAACATCACCATTCCGAAAAATCAGTTGGTGGTTGTCACTGGAGTATCTGGTTCCGGTAAATCCTCCATTACTATGGATACGCTTTATGCCGAAGGGCAGCGCCGGTATGTAGAAAGTCTTTCTTCCTATGCTCGTCAATTTTTGATGCGAATGAAAAAGCCGGATGTTGATTACATCAATGGTATTTGCCCGGCCATTGCCATTGAGCAGAAAGTGAGTACCAGCAATGCACGCTCTACCGTGGGGTCTCTTACCGAAATTTATGACTACCTCCGTTTGTTATTTGCTCGTATCGGGAAAACCTACTCCCCTATTTCTGGAAAGATTGTTAAAAAGCATGAGGTGACTGATGTCGTTGATTTTATTCAATCAAAAAAAGAAGGAACGAAGATTCAGTTGTTCATACCTCTACAGCGAAAATACGAACGAACAATCCAACAGGAATTTGATTTGCTTATTCAAAAAGGATACACCAGAGTTCAGTACAAAAAAGAACTGGTGTTCATGCAGGATTTGATTGACGCAAAAGATGAAATTCTAACAAAACAAATACAAGACACTAAGGGGAATCTAATCTTGGTATTAATAGATCGTTTGGTCGTTGCTAAAGATGATCTGGAAAACTTCCAACGTACCGGCGATTCTGTACAAACTGCCTTTCACGAAAGTGAAGGAACTTGCGTCGTTGATGTCATGGGGGGCAAAGGACAAACTTTCAACAACCGTTTCGAACTGGACGGTATGATTTTCCTTGAACCAACCCACCAACTTTTCAATTACAATAACCCTTACGGTGCTTGTCCCAAATGCGAAGGCTACGGCCGCACCATGGGCATTGATGAAAACAAAGTAATTCCCGATCATTCTAAATCTGTTTATGAAGGAGCCATCGCTTGTTGGCGTGGAGAGAAATCGGGGATGTATTTAAACCAACTGCTCAAAAACGCGCACCATTTTGACTTTCCGGTACATAACCCTTATCAAGATTTAAGTAAAAAAGAGCGGAAATTATTATGGACCGGTAACGCCCACTTCGAAGGCATCGACGATTACTTCACTGAGCTGGAGGCAAAAACATACAAAATTCAAAACCGGGTCATGCTGGCGCGTTACCGAGGGCGAACCATCTGCAACAATTGTGATGGTGGTAGATTGCGGCCAGAAGCAAGCTACGTAAAAATCCAGAAGCACTCTATTACGGATCTGGTTTTAACGCCTGTAGATGAATTGTTGGAACTTTTTAATAAATTGAAATTAAACGATAACGATAAGACCATTGCCAAAAGAATCATTCTGGAGATAACTAACCGTTTAACTTTTATGGACAAAGTTGGGCTTGGATATTTGACGCTCAACAGAATCTCTTCTACTCTTAGTGGTGGTGAAACGCAGCGTATCAACTTGACCAGAACACTGGGCTCCAACCTTACCAGCTCTATGTACATCCTGGACGAACCGAGTATTGGACTGCATCCCAAGGACACCAGTAAATTAGTTGAAGTGCTCAAAAATCTTCGCGACCTTGGTAACACCGTTATCGTAGTGGAACACGAGGAAGACATTATAAAAAATGCCGATTATCTAATCGACATGGGCCCGCAAGCGGGTATTCATGGTGGAGAAGTTGTCTATGCTGGGCCGTTTAAAGACATTTATAAAAAAGCGGAACAGAGTCTGACCACTCTTTACATGACGGAACAAATGGTCATCCCCGTTCCCGAAAGGCGTCGAAAATTTACTCGGTCTATTTTTATAAAAGGTGCTTTACAAAATAACTTAAAAGGCATTGATGTACAATTTCCTTTAAATAATTTAATTGTAGTAAGTGGCGTTTCCGGCTCTGGAAAAACAACCTTGGTCAAACAGATTCTATATCCTGCGATGCTGAAGTTCTTGGGAGAATCTTATAAAACAGCACCAGGGATTCACGACGAATTGAGTGGCGATGTCAAACAAATCACAGTTGTGGAAATGGTAAGCCAAAGCCCAATTGGAAAATCATCTCGTTCCAATCCAGTTACCTATGTCAAAGCTTATGATGCCATTCGGAAGACGATGGCTGAACAGCAATTGTCACGGATTCGCGGTTTCAAACCAGGGCATTTTTCTTTCAATGTGGAAGGTGGCCGTTGTGAGGAATGTAAGGGGGAAGGCGAACAAGTGGTAGAAATGCAGTTTCTTGCAGATGTTCGTTTGGAGTGTGAAGCCTGCAAAGGAGAACGATTCCGACAGGAAGTTTTAGAAGTTCGCTTCAAAGACAAAAACATCTTTGATATTTTGAACCTCAGCGTAGAAGAGGCTTTAGATTTTTTCAAAGATCAAAAAGACATCATTCAGAAAATCCAACCACTGTTCAATGTTGGTCTGGGTTATGTAAAACTTGGACAATCCTCCAGCACTCTATCTGGTGGAGAAGCGCAACGAGTGAAGCTAGCATCCTTCTTGGGTAAAGAAAGAACCAAAGAACATATTCTATTCATTTTTGATGAGCCAACAACAGGATTACATTTCCACGATATTCAAAAATTGCTAGACGCTTTAAACGCTCTTGTGGAAAAAGGTCATAGCGTCATCGTAGTGGAACACAATATGGAAGTCATAAAATCAGCGGATTGGTTAATTGACCTTGGACCTGTGGGCGGTAAGAATGGCGGACATCTTGTCTTTCAGGGAAGACCGGAAGATGCGATAAAAGTGAAGGAATCTTTTACAGGACAATACCTTAAAGAGAAGTTATAAGTTTATTTGGTTCTTAATCATATATCTTCTACTACTTCTTTATTTCTAGAAAGAGCATTCAAATTAAGTACGATACCTGCATGCCATGAAGTAGGGCCATAATCTAGTTTTTTATTATTGAGAGGTGCCATCATCCAGCTTCTGCTAAAATAACATTTTATTTTTTCACAGCCAGCCTGAACACGGAATGAAGATTCAATAAATGGAAAAGGGCTATTCTTCAATGAATTAGCCCTAGCCAAATCAGAGTCAGATAAATTACCATTTACCCTACCTTTTGTATAATCCAATAATACACCTCTTAAAGCGTAGCTTATTGTCAACAGTTTACTTTGGTAATGAGCTCCTCCCTGAATAAAATAATGTTGTGAATTAAAATTCAGATCTCCTACATTAAAAGCCCTTCTAACATTTCCAAAGCCATAACCAGCATAGGCATCAAATAGCAATTGATTCCGTACAGGGCTTTCCATTTCTGTCCCTCGATTCTTTACTGTATTAATCTCTTTCTTCAAATAGTAGCCTACTGCCAACTCTCCAGTTACGCTGGAAATTCCGTTATTTCCGTTTTCTCCATCCGTTTTTGGATGGGATAAACCACCGATCTGAAAATAACTCATAGCTACCCCGAGGTGTTCAATCGGACTATAAGCCGCTTGTACATTAACGTTCGCTTCCCGAACTGTTGTAAAACCGAGACCGGCAGAAACTTTCATGTCCCCTTCTTCTGATAGCATTAATAAATTTGCCTCAGGTGCGGTATACAAATAATTATTACAAGAAGAATAAAACAAGCTGCTTACAAAAAGGCAAAGCAGGTAAAATGTATTTTTCATAGTTGGTCAGTAATAGTATTTTTTTGACAAATCTATTGGGCCGCCGGGTTTGTCAAAAAAGGTTAATCGTTTTAAATACTTTCATGAACAGTTGAAAATAAAACAAAATTAAAGACTACATATCCTCTATCTTATTGAATAAAAGGGTCGGAATACTTTTCTGCAGTAAGGGCTTCGTCATCCAAGAAGGTATTAAAGAAAGCCTTCAGTGCTTCCCGGTCAGATGTCGTAATAAGAATCGGTCGAGCTGTACCATCTGGTTTCTCCAATTGGGAAGAAAGATATGTATGATTTTTGATGCCTCCTGAGTAATGGTCCAATACATCATCTATAGTAGCAAAGCGACCATCGTGCATATAAGGAGCTGTAAGTGTTATGTTACGTAATGTTGGAACTTTGAAAACACCATTGCCCATACCTTCGTCTTCATAGTCTAGATCCAAACCATTGTTGGCCATTAATTCACCAGGTAGACCATTGGTTGCACCATGACAACCCCCACAGTTAGTTATATAGAATTCTTTTCCTTGGTTTTCGATAGGGCTGAATAAAGGCAACTCAGCTGTTCTGATATTATCCAAGTTTTGATTTTCATCAAAATATTCAGATAGTGCATCATCATATAAAGAGTTGTAGCTAGAAATACTATTTACAAACACACTAACGGCTTCTAATGCCGTATATTCATCAGCTACTTCCGAACCTCGAATTACTTTTAATAAAGGACGGTAATAAGGTTGGTTATTCATCGCGTTAACCACATCATGCATTTCCATGTTCATTTCTCGATCATTGGCGAAAGTTTCTCTCGACTGATCTTCTACGTTATTGGCTCTATTATCCCAGAAGAAAGGAACTCGGTTGGAGATTATACTTCCATAGTATTCCTGAAAACTAAATACAGAACCCAGCGCCAAAGAGTTTCTTGCAGTGACTTTTCCGTCCACCCCATCACTAAATTGTTTGTTATCTGCAAAAGCAGCAGCTTGGTCGTGGCAGGAAGCACAAGATATTGTTCCATCACTAGATAAGGCCTTATCATAAAAGATTACGCGGCCCAGTGTAGCTAAGTCCCTATTGAAAGAAAAAGAGGAGGAATTTATATAATAACTTGGATATTCGTTATGATAAGCCATTGGCGTCTCTGGTAGATTAAGTACTTTCTTCATCTCAACATAGCCCTCTTCATCATAGTAATTATACTCAACATCTACTCCTTCCTTCACACAGGAACTAATAGTGAAAAACAGCGCTGCAATTAATAAAAGTTGAAATTTCGTTTTCATGATGATTCTTTTTGTTGTTAATAAATAAAACGGTCCGTAAAATCATTTAAAGCTATAATAAAACCCTCTTCTTGGCTCGTAAAACCACGAAGCAAAATTTAAGATAAAATGCTCGCTAATGTAAAATTACGGTAAATAAACCTCATTTTATACTCTGATAACGGCTAATTAACCGCCTCCGTTGGGTACTTGATAAAAAAACGTGTAATGAATAATTGTCATATCCAAAACCTCTTTCTTAACAACAGAACCATAGACTTATTTTGTCAATCTCACAAAAACAGTTCTCTTAGCAAGTGTTAAGTTGTGTTGTCTTCTCTTTCCTCCGAGGATACCCGACCTAATGTTACTTACCAACCTTTGTTTTCCCAATCCCTCAACCCTTGTAACTTTAATATCGAAGGATAGCAAAATGCACTATGCCAAGCTGATGGTTATTTCGGAGAAGTAATTATCCACTGATATAAATAAAAGCCCCGATTCAGAATAACTGAATCGGGGCTTTTGATTTATATCATATTATTAATATTTCTGTCCTTTTTATTCTTTTATAAATTTCAGTGTTTTCACTTTTTCATCCATACGAATAGAAAGCATATAAACCCCTGGATCAAAATTAGATAGCGTTATCGGGAAATTATAATTCCCAGAGGAAAGCGTTCCTTTATTTTCCTGATACAATCGCTCCCCTAAGATGTTTGTGATTTCGAAATCAACCGTTCCACTTTCAAGTAAATTGAATTTTAAGGTAGCCTGGTCAGCGGCAGGATTAGGGAAAAACAACAATTCTTCTACAGCCAACTCTTCTACTGCGGAGGTATTTTCTCCTACAAGTTGGAACCAAAAATCACCTGGGATATCAGAAGTAAATCGGGTGATGATTCTCATTAAATACTCTGTATCTACAGGAGGTAAACCCATAATTGTATCTACATATAAACCAGCTAACGTAGTCCCATCCAGATACATACAATCACCCATAATATTATCATCTAAAGCAAAGGTATCGCAATTCTCCCAAAGGTCTATGTAGTATTCTCCCATCGGAGTTTCTGTAAGCATTCGGAATTCTAGCTCTGTATTTCCTTCTGTATTGAATGTAAACCAAACATCTCCGAATTCCCCCCCATTGGTGTTTCCTATACATTCTGGAAAAATAAACTGGTCACTATCGAAAGTAGAAGCAATCGTAGAACCAGAGAAGAAATCATCCAATGCATCTGCTGCATCTCTAGTCATTACGTATGGGACATCACTTGCATCCGTACAAAGGTCATTCAGAGGTGGCTCCGGAGGTATAATATCAATAAGGTTCATTGTACCCATTCCATCAGTTCCATTATAACCACCGAGACGTAGTAAATAAGTTTCTCCCTCCGTGACGTCAAAAATCATCATGGAAGTAAAGTCTGCACAGCCACCACCATCATCGTTACAACCGTATAAATCTCCGTCTGTGTATGGGCAGCTTCCGGCTCCTGTATATACTGCCATACGAGTATCAAGCGTCGTCAAATTACAGGTAGACCATTCTACCGATCCTGTTTGTGGTGCAGTGAAACTATACCAAATATCAGTTTGGACCGTATTATCTCCAAAACCGAAACATGGATTTCCAGGGTGTTCTGGACCATCTGTTGTAGCATCGTTGTTATCAAATTCATAATCCATTACATAAGAAATAACTGTTGCGTCTGCACAGTCATCATTGTCTGGAGTAGGAGCAGGAATATACTCTGTGATGCTAAAGGTACCACTTCCAGAAGCTCCTGGAGCACCATCGCCGTAGCCTCCTACTCGTAATAAATAACTTTCTCCGGCTACCACATCGAACGTAATTAAAGAACTGGAATTCGCACAGGCACCAGCATCTTCATTACAAGCAAGAATGTCTGTATCTGTGGGTGGGCAGTTTGCGGAGCCATTGTAGACATAAATTTTAGAGTCAAAATCTACAGAGCCACAAAGGCTCCACTCCACCTGGCCAGTAATTGTCGAGGTATACATATACCAGACATCATTGTAAGTAACCGCTGGAGTTGTTCCTCCTGATTCACAATTATCCGCACCTGCATGGTCGGACCCATCAGTGGTGGCATCTACAGTGGTTATCATTTGATTGGTGCCTTCTGAAATTGGGCTTGCATCCGCACAATTATCATTAGCAGGTTGTGCAAAAAGAGCACTTTGCGAGAAGAAGCCTACTACTAAGCATAGGCTAAGTAAAAGTTTTTTCATTTTTAGAAATTTTAAGAAGTGAGCAATATTTTGTGAATGTCGTCTACTACTTAGGCGGGGAATAGTAGCGAATATAGTAAAACAAAATTATATATCTCTAAAAGAAACAATGCAAAACTATTGTAATTTCCATTTTACACTGGCGAAAGAAAAAACTTAGGGGTCAGTCAGGATTATTAGACAGGATAAAATAAAAATTTACAGCCTTCTCTGTTTTTCACAAGCTATGAATTCACAGGCTCCCGTGCAATTACTTCTTCAAAATTTCCATAAACAGAAGAAACAATTGGTCCGTTTAAGAAAGTCAGCGTTTCCAAATCGGGAAGGTAATTTTTCGTTGTTGCTTAGTGCATTGTAAACTAAGTTCTATCCCTTTTGAATGCTTCTTTTGAAATTACTCTTCGTTAGAAACTCCTTAAATAGCTAAGGCTATTCGCGTCCTCTCTGCCTCGATTAATTTCAAAACAATCTATTCAAACTCAGACGAAACTTAATTTCCAGTGCCCTTAGGATTTCTCAACTGCTCTAATTTTTCTGTTTGATTGGTACGACGATAAAGATCTTCCAATGCATCTATTACTTTACGGTCCGCGGCGTTGAGATCAAGGGTTGTTTCCAAAGTCTCGGTTGCTCGCTGCATAAAAAGAGCGTAGTCATTTGCATGGTTCGTAGCAGGGATGCTATCAGGTTGGATGAGAACGACCTTATTGTAGTATAAGGCCGCTAAGTTGAAAGCAAAATCAAAAGTGGTAGGTGATATGCTGACGGCCTTTTGATAGGCTTTTTCTGTTTCTTGAAAGTAGAAGCCTGCATCTGGAATTTGCAAACGGAGTGCCTCCTGATAGCGAGCATCCCAAGCCAGTCCTTTTACAAAATAAAAGCGACCTGTTTCTGACTCCGGCAATATTGCAGTCTTCTCATTTACGAAAGTAATGGTTTCTTCGTAATACTCATTTGTCATCAGCCAATGCAGCTTATTCTTGATCAAGGCAATAGAACCGGAGTATTTTAACAATCCCTGCTCAACAATATTCTTCGCTCTTTCCATTTCACCCAACGCCATCAACATACTGTAATTGTCTACAAATAGTTCCTCCTCTGTAACTCCTTCTAACAATAGTGCTTCATAACAAGACTTCACTTCAAAACTTCTATCCGTTAATTCTGCTCCATGAGCCACCAGATACAAAAGCATCGTATCCATTTCATAATTCGCAGATTCGGGTACATATTGTTGTACAAAGCGATCACAACTTCTGGCCCAATGTAAGTTGAGGTAAAATCGCTCAGTATTCTTTTTGTGTAAATAAGAAAAGGCCATATCTTTAAGGTATCTATGCAAACCACCGATTTGACGAAGGGCCGTTTCGCTATAGTCTCCATCATTTCGCTTGACTGCATTCTGGAAAGCAGCGATCCCTTCTAGTAAACGGTAAGATTTTTCCTGATAAGCAGCATCTGATTCTTCGAATATATTGGCCGTTTCAAAATACTCCTCTGTCCACAAACGACCTTTATAATACCATAAGGCAACGAGGAGCCCATTGTCCTCCGTTTTTTCCAACTGTTGTGTTATTATTTGCTTCGCCTTAGCGTATTCTTTGCTGTCCACATAGCTTTTCACCTTTTCTACTACTGTAGTCTGCGCAACAGTTGCATACGAAAAGGACATCAAACATATGTATACGAGTAGTCGCATAGAGAGGACTTGAGGTGTTATGTTTTGTTCAAATATCAATTTGATCCCAATAAGTAAGATGACTTATCATTTCAAACGATATCATTTATAATTAACTGGCTGTGGCTATATGAATTAGTTATAGAATAGGGATGACTGACCTATTTCTTGCCTAATTCTCCCATAAAGATAACGATTATTTGCTTTAAGTTAGTAAAGAGAAGGGGGGAAGAGAAAGTAAGATATGTTCAGGGATTACAAAATTGTCGATTATAACAAATCGGTTTTTGGCTTACTTTACACAAAAGTATAATATTTTAACCATTGGTAGGTAGTGATATAGCATTAAAATATGCTAGAACCAGTCTGCACTAATTTCAAGTCAACGAATAGCGACTTACTTTACATATAAGTAGATCAAATTCGTAAAAAAAGCGGGTGGCTTACATTTCAACATGTCAGAAATTACTATTGGTTTTATAATTTCCTAAAATAGACTTCAGTTGCATTTCTGATAATGACCTAGTAGAATTAGCGCCCTTTAGCAAACAAGCGCAGTAGCTCCTCTGCTGCCTGAAAAGGAGAACGCTCCCCTTTTGCTATCGCCAATTCCATTTCAGTCAGCGCCTTTTTAATCGCTTCATTTTGGAAGAAGGCGGCATGAAGACCATTCTCGATGGCTTCGTACATCCAGTATTTGTTTTGATCTGCGCGTTTGGATTCAAGGAGGGAACCTTCCGTACGATACTTATTCAGGGTTTTACTAATCTCTGGAATGCCTTTTCCATGCAGGGCCGAGCAAGTAGTTACTTTAGGTTGCCAGCCGCCTTGCTTTACAGGAAATAAGCGAAGGGCATTTTGATAATCCTTTTTTGAATCCAGCGCCAATTGAGTTCTGTCTCCATCCGCTTTGTTGATAATGAGGAGATCAGCCATTTCTACAATCCCTCTTTTAATGCCTTGCAAATCGTCACCCGCTCCTGGCAGTAATAGTAAGAGGAAAAAATCAGTCATATAATATACACTGGTTTCGGATTGTCCGACACCGACTGTTTCTACTAAAATGCGATCATAGCCTGCCGCTTCGCAGAGTTCAATGGTCTCCCTAGTATTTCTTGCTACGCCACCCAGTGTGCCGGCAGAGGGAGAAGGTCGAATGAAGGCATTGTCATTGGCAGAGAGTTCTGTCATTCTCGTTTTATCTCCCAGTATGGAACCCTTTGTAATATTACTACTCGGGTCTATAGATAAGACAGCAACTTTATGATCTTGCTCAATAAAATGCATGCCCAGTGCTTCAACAAAAGTACTTTTCCCCACTCCTGGTGATCCTGTTATTCCAATCCTAAAGGTCTCCTTTTTCTCTTTTCTCAACAATTGCAAAACATCCTGCGCCATAGCGACTCGCTCCGGCCGATTGCTTTCAACCATTGTAATGGCTTGCGCCAAAATCATACGATCACCAGACTGAAGCCCGGCCACATATTCGGCTATGGTCAACTGAGGCCTTTTATGACGTTGGAAGCTTTGCTGGAGATTAGGATTAATCTCTTTGCCGGAGGAAGGGTTCTTTTTGTTTTTCAATCGATGAAGATTTCTAAGTTTGGAAGCGTACAAAATTTAATGGTAACCGCAACGACGCAACGAATGCGCAACGTTATGACCTCTTTTATCCATTTTAACATATGTTAAAGTTGGTTTCCGCCATTCTCTCTTTTCCTTAACATTTTACTTAAACCACTCGTTATCAACGAATTATTTGTTAACGAAATTTGAGAACACTTGTTAAAATGCACTTCAAAGGTTAAAGGTAGTTAAGACGGGCAAGTTACGGGAAAAGGGGCGTAAGCAGGCTGGTTTCATGGGATTTTTATTGGTAGTATTGTATCAACAACAACGAATAACTTAGTGAAAAATATCCTTAACCAACTAAAACCCTACTGTTATGGAAAAAGCAATCTTACTATTATCGACCCTCTTCTTTCTGGGCAATAATGGACAAAGGGCAAACGAAAAACCACTTTAAATATAAAGCAACCCACTTAGTATTATTTAATTGCGCATCCGGGGCAACAGGCTTTAGTGAGTAATCATCTTTTAAACAAGTAATTATTCGCGACTCTCTTACAAGTAGCCTGTGCTTGCCGGATGTTTTTTAATTTCCCTGATCTTCAAATCTACCTAACTTCCTATTGCTGACTTGGCTATTTGCCCTAATTTAATGACCACAAGGGCCTCTTATTCACAATTTGTAACATATCCCCTAAAAACCTTTAACAAAATACTTAGTAATCTTGCGCCAAATTAAGGCAGCTCTTACCCAACATATCTCGTTTTCAATGCGTTTCTACGACAGAAAATTTTATAGCGCTATGATTCATTCGTGGTCATCTCCTAAAAATTGACTTTTAAAGTATAGACCTTTTTATTAACCACTTTTATTTAAATAAAACTAAATCAGAAATGAAAAATCTCTCATTTTTTAATGCATTGTTTTTGGCTTTGGCCATTTTCGGAATTTCTTCTTGTGGATCTGACGATACCACTGTAGAGCTTGGACCAACTGTAAGTGCTGAAATCACTTCTCTTGCTGGTGCTAATGTAGCTCCTGGAGCTACATTTACTGTACAAGTTGTTGCATCCTTAGGAGATGCACAACTTAATTCTTTAACTGTCAAAGAGGCTGGAGCCAACGTTGATGCACTTACTCGTATTCTTATTGACGGAATTGATCCTGCTAACAACCCACAAGTAATTCCTGATGCTGACTTAGATGGCTTCACTTGGGACCTTACTATCACTGCACATACAGATGAAGCAGAAGTAGAGTATACTTTTGAAGTAGCTGATAAGAATGGGGAAGTAACTACTTCTTCTTTATTGATTAACACTATTGGTGCTGCTGTTGCTCCAATAGTTGAATTCAATGGAACTGATCCTGTAACAGTAACTCCTGGTGGAGCTACGATCATAAGAATCAGTGCTACAGCTACTAGCGACATCGCTTCTATTGGTTTATTAGTAGGAGGTGTGCTTGATACTGACTTTGCAAACATTGATTACGAAGGAACTGCTTTTGATGCTAATCCTTTATTATTGGCTGCAGGTTCAACTTCTTTGACTATGGCTGAAATTACAATCAGACCTACTGCTACTGGTGTTTACACTTTCGAAGTAACTGATGCTAATGGCTTGGTTGGTTCTGTAGATGTGAATGTTATTGTAGGTACTCTTTCTACTGAAATTACTGGTATATTATTGAACGCAGCAGGCCCTTCAGGTACAGGAGGGTTAGATCTAGAGAGCGGTACTGGTGTTGGTTCTGCTGATGGAGATATTAAAGATGAGGGTATTAACGGAGGTAATGCTGATGTAAACTGGATTACGAAAATATCTGCTGCTGGTACAGCTACACTAAAGTACGCTGGTAACCTGCCAGATGGTTCTGGTTATGCTGACGTTAATACAATTGAAGGTATACAAGGCGCTTTTGATAACAGTGATGATCTTTCTGGTGGTGTAAGTGATGTGGTAGTTGTTGGAGATGAATTCGTTGTAGAAAGCAATGGTAACTACTACTTCTTATTAGTTACTGAAGTAAATGTTGAGCCTACTGATAATAGTGATAACTATGTATTCTCTATTAAGAAATAATTATCCCGTTGAGATATTAGAGTATAAAGGTTAGATTTCTAACCGAACAACAGGTCAAGCCAATAATTGGTTTGACCTGTTTGTTTTTTACGAAACACTCCCTCCGTCCCTCTCCTCAGGCTCTTAGCAAAGTCCTTCCCCCGACGATTGGACACCGCTGCGATCACATTCCATTCGGAAACTGCTCCCCTCAGCTTTTTATCAAAACAAATTTTCCTTTAGCGCAAACATTTTCACCTTAAAATTGGTTATATTTGCAGTCAAGCGCATTTACTTAGATTTATTCTAAATAAAGAAGCTTTTACATTAGAAAACCTAGACACATTCAAGTATTTTAGCCAAAAAAAATAATTATATTTGTGGCTTAAACAGAAAAAACATAAATTTAAATATGTCTGACAAGAAACTTATCTACCTCGACAATAACTCAACTACTCCTACTGACCCAAGAGTCGTAGATGCTATGTTGCCTTATTTCTATAATCACCCTGGAAATGCAGCGAGCCGAAACCACCCTTTTGGTTGGGCAGCTGAAGAAGCGGTTGACTATGCCCGTGACCAAATTGCAGAGTTAATTGGCGTTTCTGGTAAAGAGATCATTTTCACTTCAGGGGCGACCGAAGCAGATAATTTGGCGCTGAAAGGTGCTTTTGAAATGTATTCCCGAAAAGGAAACCACATTATCACCTTGACCACGGAGCACAAAGCGGTTCTTGATTCTTGTGATAAGATTGAAAAGATGGGTGGTGAGGTTACTTACCTCGATGTAGAAAACGATGGTTTGGTAGACCTTGGAAAGCTGGAAGCGGCGATCAAGGAAAACACGATCATGATTTCTATCATGTGGGCGAACAACGAAACTGGAGTTATCCAGCCAATGAAAGCAATTGGAGATCTTTGCGCAAAGCATGGTGTCCTTTTTATGAGTGATGCGACGCAGGTCGTTGGAAAGATTCCAGTGAATCCTAAAGAAGTAGGTGTTCACTTGATGGCTTTCACTGGACACAAAATGTACGGACCTAAGGGCGTCGGTGCTTTATATGTTAGTCGTAAAAACCCAAGAGTAAAAGTAACTTCTCAAATGGATGGCGGTGGTCATGAAAGAGGAATGCGTTCTGGTACTTTGAATGTACCTGGTATCGTAGGTTTTGGAAAAGCGGCTGAATTGTCCAGAAAGGAAATGGTAAAGGATAATGAACGATTGGCTAAAATGAGAGACCGTTTAGAGAAAGCATTATATGATAATATGGAGGAGGTTTACATCAACGGTAATACGGAACACCGTATGCCCCATGTAACGAACATCTCTTTCAAACACGTGGAAGGCGAAGGACTGATGATGACTTTCAACCAGGAAATCGGAGTATCTTCCGGATCTGCTTGCACCTCAGCGTCTCTAGAGCCGTCTTATGTATTAGTAGCACTTGGTTTGGGTGATGATCTTGCTCATTCTTCTATCAGATTCAGCCTTGGCCGTTTCACGACAGATGAAGAAATTGACTACGCTATCGAAGCGGTTACGAATGGTGTGAATCACATGCGTGACTTGAGCCCAATTTGGGAAATGTATAAAGAAGGTGTGGATATCGACAGCATTGAATGGTCGGCACACTAATAGCTTAAATAAATAACTAAATAAACCTTGACTGTTGAATTCACGAATAGAGTGCCTTCAATATTCAAATTCAGCAATCAAAATAAAAATAGAAATCATGGCTTATTCAGAAAAATTATTGGACCATTTCAAGAATCCAAAAAATGTTGGAACGCTTGACAAAAGTAAAACTAATGTTGGAACCGGCCTTGTCGGTGCTCCTGAGTGTGGTGACGTTATGCGTCTTCAAATTGAGGTAGATGACGAAACTGGCATTATCAAAGATGCTAAGTTCAAAACTTTTGGTTGTGGTTCTGCCATTGCTTCTTCTTCTTTAGCTACAGAGTGGCTTAAAGGAAAGACAATCGAAGAAGCGCAGACGATTGACAATATGGCTATCGTAGAAGAGTTGGCTTTGCCTCCAGTAAAAATTCACTGTTCTGTATTGGCAGAGGATGCGATCAAAGGAGCTATTAAGGATTACCGAGAGAAGAACGCCTAAATTCTAATAGCCGCCATTTTTCATTACATAAAATCTAAACGATATGCTTTTCGTAGCAGAAAGTGCCAAATCAAAAATAACAGAATTAAAAACGCAGGAGTCTATGACTGAAGACTTCTTCATTCGCGTATCCGTGATTAGCGGAGGTTGCTCTGGTTTGTCTTACAAAATGGATTTCGATAATGAAAGCCAACCCAACGACCAGATCTTTGAAGACAATGGCGTAAAGGTTGTGACGGACTTAAAGAGCTTTTTGTATCTCTGTAATACCACACTGGAATTTTCCGGCGGGTTGAATGGTAAAGGGTTTTATTTTAACAATCCAAATGCCGCGCGTGAGTGTGCCTGCGGAGAAAGCTTTGCAATTTAAAACAAGGCTTTTACAATAAAAAAACCGGTAACTGCTTCCAGTCACCGGTTTTTTTTTTGGTCGTATTAGATTTACTAAACTTTTCCCTAACCTATGCGGAAGTTTAGGAAACCAATCCAGTTGCAGTTATCGATTCTACGTCACCTCCGACCGCATCACCACTCGGTGCAACAGCCTTGGAAAAAATCTTTTCAGATAAACGGCAAAGGTTTCTTTCCCTCCGATTAATACTTCATACTTCCCCTGCTTTATCGCCTTTGCAATCTGCGCCGCACAACCTTCAGCCGACAAGCCTCCCTTCGTTGCTTTGTCCATCGAATTTTGTTTGGAACCATCAGCGGAAAGCGCATTCATAGAAATATCAGTATGGATAAAACCTGGACAAATAGTCAGTACTTGAACGTTGTCCTTTTCATGTTCCATCCTTAAGGCATCGAAGAAACCGTGTAGGGCATGTTTCGCTCCGCAATAGCCGGAACGAAGTGGTGCTGAGAACTTGCCCATTAGACTGGTGACCACTGAAAAGTGCCCGCTTTGTTGTTTGATAAAAACAGGGAGGACTGCTTTCGTCAGCGCTACCGTTCCGAGATAATCTATATCTACTAGCCTTTTATAAACGGAAAAATCAGTATCAACGATTAGGGAACGCTGGCTAATTCCACCGTTATTAATCAGATAATCTATCTGGCCAAAGTGAGCCATTGCTAAGTCTACCTTCGCTGGTAATTCGTCATGAAGGCCCAAATCTAGTGGGAGGACTAAGACATTCTCATCCGGTAGGTTGAGACTCTGTTTGACCTCTTCTAGTTGTGGCTGCCTTCGGGCAGAGAGGATGAGACGGCCACCAGCTTTCGCAAAATATTGTGCTAGGGCAGCGCCAATTCCGGAAGAAGCTCCAGTGATCCAGATGACTTTGTTTTTGTAAATAGGCATACACTGGTTTTTGTGGCTCCTCGTCATATTTAGAGAGTGGATGAAAATTGATCAGGGTTCCCTTGGTTCGCACTTACCTTACATTTATGGGGAACCCTGATCAACCCTACTATAGAACTAAGAACCGTTTGTATTTTTAATCTTTCCGCAAGGTAAATTTTCTCCGCTTATTTTTCGACATAAAGATCAATTGCTTTAAGGAAAAGACATGCAGCGCAAAAGCCAATGGTACTAAAAAGCCAGGTACCCAAATAAATGGAAAATAGGCCAGTATTCTGTTGGCGGGTTCGTTCATGAAAATACGGAATGGAGATGGCGTAGAGACAATAGCTATCGCTACGATATTCACCAATAACACTAAGCCGAAAATATTCCAAATGATGGCTTCGAAACGGCGATAGCGATTGGGGGCAAAAAAAACGAAGCCTGCGATATAAGCAGTCAGTCCAACGATGATGTCAAAATTGAAGCCTTCAAAGGTCATCTGAAAAGGAATGGCTCCCCCCAGAAAGCCCAACCATAAAATCACTTCAAGGGGAAATCTAAAACTTTGGGGATAGATAAACCAGCGCTCAGGAACGAGTTCCAGAAAACGAGCAAACTTTTTAGAGAACAGTAAATATATTGTTACAAAAACAGGAGGAAGCATGGCAAGGGCGATTCGTGGGGGCAGTTCTTCAAAGTTGGTAAAGAAACCAGAAAGGGAGACTAGCCCTGTGAGCAGTAACCAGCAAATTAAACCTGCGAGTAAATAAGTAGATATCTTTTCCGCCTTTTCAATATGCTGAGCTGATAAAATTCGGTGAGTACCTTTATAAATCAACCAAAGGATAAGGAGTACTAAAGAGATCAGGAGAACTTGGGCGAGTAATAAATAGCTGTCTTCGGTCATTTTAGTGGGTACTTATGAGTTAGCCTAAACCGTAATTTCAATACACTCGATTCGCGTATCACGGGAATTGATTTGAGCTTGCTTGTGATCTGAAATCTACTCTTCCACCACCGCTCGAATATTCACTTCATTTGCCTTAGCATGGTTTTTAATAATCCCGACAAGGTCATTAGAAGTCAGGCTGCTTGCAAATTCTCCATCTAATATAGAGCGTTCTAATTCATCATCCAAACGTACAAAGTCAATATCGTCAATGGATTCAAAATCCAATTCGAAATCGCTGTCTTTTCCAATTAACCGAAGTTCTTCTTCTTCAAATTCAATGTGCTCTAAACTTGCCCAGGGCCATTGCTTGACGAAATAGTCATCGTAAGAAAAAGCATAATCGTCAATATAAATAGAGGGGCGACCATGTTCCAGCACCTGAGTACCGTAGTAGAATAAAAGAATACCGATCATAATGGTATCGAAATCCATCAGATTCCCATAGAACTTTATATAAGCAAGAAACAACAATGTAATTACAACTCCTTGCACCAATAATCGAATTTGTGCATCACTCGTTTTCACCAACTTAATGATATTAATATTTCCTTTTACTTTATAGAAAAAGACACGTTTTAAAACTTGAAAAGCCGTGAAACCAAAAAGGAATAACTGAGCCAGCAACTTATAGGCATCTATAAAATCATCACCGCCAAATACATCCGGCATGAATAACCCGAGGAAACCCATGACGCATAGCACTCCAAAAAAAGCGTTGATTATTAGCATTGTTATAAAGTAGTCGTTTTACGTTTTTTCTTAGGCTTTTCTTTTGGTGTATTTGGATCAACAGGACGTTGCGGATTCTGATATTCAGGCATTAGCTTTTCAAAATCTTTAAAGAAGTCTTCCATGCCGGACATATCCTGATTTGACCACTGCTCCATCATTTCTTCCATGCCTTTGAACATATCATTTTGCATCAAGCTATCTGGCGAAAATTGAAAGAACAGGTTGCTCATATCGTCCATTGGGATTTGCTCCATCATCTCTTGCAGTCCTTCTGGCGAAAAGTTGAATTCGCGAACAATCGTAGTATCTAAAAACATGGGCGCATCAGCCATCCAGCTGCCGAAGCCTTTCATCATTTCCTGCATCTGCTCCATCGCCTTTTCCATTTCAAGCTGCATGTCTTGATTGTTGTTCTGCGCCTGAGCTGAGAAACCCACCAATAAAACGAGAGATAAAATTGTGACTAGTTTTTTCATAATTATTACTTAATTAAAAATAAAAATTCCTGTTGAAGGAAGGGATAAAACCTAAGCCGTTTGCATCTTGTTAACAACCTTTAATACAAGCTCTTCAAGTCCAAGGTTTCCATTGCTTTCACCAAGACTTCATAAGTGACTCCCCTACCCTTTGCGACTACTTCAAAACGTTTATTCACCAACAGGTGAATTTCTCCTTCCTGCGTTTCAGTCACATAATATTCGTAATATGGAAAACCTTTTAACGAACCAGTGCGCTCTATAGTATTATCTGTTTTTGTACTTTTTGGATACTTAAGCCAATCCGCAATTTGATCCATTATTAATCCTGTCGTTCCCGAATCTGTAATGCTTATTGTTATTTGTCGATCACTGTCGCTAGGGTCTCTGTACACCATTCTCGACTGTGTTCCTTTTTGATTGTCTAATAATTTTGGCGAGCCGTTGGCAGCAGAAAAACGATTAAGTCCACCTGCATCTAAAGGAAAAACCTCTTGCAATAATTCAGGTAAAAAAGGACTTCCTTCTGCGTCTCCCTTTCCGGTCCGATCTACAGCAGGTTCGGTGTACTTCACCGTAGGCATAGCCCCGGAAGAGTCGATCTGAATAACAGATGACCTTACTGGTGTATTAGTAGTACTGGTAGTGATTGGAGTAGTTGTTGTTTCCTCGTTCTTGGCTTCTGATTCTGAGGAAGAAGTGCAAGCAGTGCAGGACAGCAATGCCAAAAATAACAACTTAATTACGGGATGTTTAATAATCATAAATTATATGTTTTTTATTCCTACGACCAGACAGCGTTCCATTTCCTATTCCTCTCACTACTAAAAGAGTAGCTGCTGCCTCACACTGCCTAGTCGTACGAATTCTATGCCTATTCTTCTATATTTCCATCTTCTTCCTCTTCTCCTTTTTCCGGTTTCATTTGAGGGAAGAACAGAACATCCTGGATACTATTTGAGTTGGTCATAATCATAGCCAGACGATCCATTCCTATTCCGAGTCCAGCCGTTGGAGGCATGCCGTATTCGAGGGCACGTAGAAAATCTTCATCCAAAATCATTGCTTCGTCGTCTCCTCGTTTTCCGAGTTCCAACTGGGCTTCGAAACGTTCCCGTTGGTCGATTGGATCATTTAACTCCGTGAAAGAGTTACAGATTTCCTTACCATTACAAACCGCTTCAAAACGCTCAACCAATCCTTCTGCCGTTCGGTGCTTTTTAGCTAATGGCGACATCTCGATTGGGTAGTCTGTTATAAAGGTAGGCTGAATCAATTTTGCCTCACAGGTTTCTCCAAAGATTTCATCAATAAGTTTTCCTTTCCCCATTGATTTATCAACCGGTACATGTAGCTTTTTAGCAGTAGCTACCAACTCGTCTTCTGTCATTTTTGAAATATCAATTCCAGTAAAATGCTCGATGGCTTCATACATCGTGAAACGCTTCCAAGGACGTTTGAAATCAATGATATTTTCACCGACTTGTACCTTAGTAGTGCCATTCGTATCTATCGCTACTTTCTCCACCATCTCTTCTACTAGATTCATCATCCATTCGTAATCTTTGTAAGCGACATATAATTCTATTTGTGTAAACTCCGGATTGTGGAAACGACTCATTCCTTCGTTTCTAAAATCTTTAGAGAATTCATAGACGCCATCAAAACCACCGACGATTAATCTTTTCAGATACAGCTCATTTGCAATTCGCAAATAGAGTTTCATATCCAAAGTATTGTGGTGCGTGGTAAATGGACGAGCCGCAGCGCCGCCATAAATTGGTTGCAAGATTGGCGTCTCCACTTCGAGGTATTCTTTTTCGTTCAGATACTCGCGTATGGAGTTGTACATTTTAGAACGCTTCACGAAAGCATCTTTCACTCCCGGATTCACGACCAAATCAACATAACGTTGGCGGTAGCGTAATTCAGGATCAGTAAATGCATCATGGGTGTTTCCGTCTTTGTCCTTTTTTACAATTGGCAAGTTCTTAAGCGCCTTTGATAAGAAACGTAATTGTTTTACCCGGACCGTTACTTCTCCCATTTGAGTGACAAACAATTCCCCCGTTACACCAATAAAGTCACCAAAGTGAATCAGCTTCAATAGCTTGGCATTAAGTTCCTTCTCCTCGTCTGTTTCTCCATACTTTCCTTTACCGACGAATATCTGTACGCTTCCGTTCGCATCCTGCAATTCTGCGAAAGAACCACGGCTACGCATAAATCGACCTGCGATGGTAACAACTGGCGTTTTCTCTGGTCCGAAATCTCCTAAACAAGCCGCTCTCAATCCTCCGACAAATTCATCCATTGGCATAGCAGCTCGTCCGGTAGAATCATCAAACTCAGCAGTATCTGACAAGTTGTAAGCACTCGTCATTTCTTCATTTGCTAAAAGAACATCTGTTTTAAATTTATTTTTTCTGAGAAAGTCAGCTATCTTTTTAGCTCCAGCAGCACCAACGGCCTTAAGGCCTTCCAACTCTTTGATCAATTTGGCCTCAAAGTCCGCCGTAGAGTAGTCAGTCGTTTTATAATTCACCTCAAATCCTTCTGCCGGGTATGGATCTACTCCCAAAGCTCTGATTTGTTCCATGGCCTCACGGCGCACGATTTCCTGTTCACTTAGATTTTGCATGTGCATTTTTTTGGTTCTGTTAATTTGCTTTCTCAAAAGAGGGACAAAAATAGGTGATTTCGATGGGAACGCCAAGGGCTTGCAAGGCTGATCCTAGGAGATCTCAGGTCAAAGTCCAAAAGGAAGGAATCTAGTTGATTCTTTCAGCTTTTTTCAGGCTGCAATTATCTTATTAAAGGGGTCTTCTCTATAGTTCGTTCCAAAAATGAACACTTAATCAATAGTTAACCTATAAATTCAGCGCAAATTTGCTGTAAAAATCGTAAATTCGTTTTAGAGTTTAGGACTAAAAATAATTTAGACGCTTTTGTACTCAAGCACTTAGCTATTTTTATGTTTTACAAACCTAATCCACTTGTTTGCCTGATATTCAACAGGCGAACCACTAAACTGGAAACAACCCCGTTTTACCGAGTTAATCCATTGCTACCTTTACAGTCCGATCACACACTATTTTAGATAAAAAAAGAATAGTGACTAAAAATGAAGGAAGGTCTCACTGTCTTTTGGCAAACCATCATACCTTTGTTATAAATTCACTTTTTTTAGAAAGGAAACAAAAAACAATAACCATCAATATGTTTTGCAATTACTCTCTGTCTTCTCCTGGTATTCCTACTAATTGGAAAGACGTTCCAAAACTGACTATCCTCCTAATGCTTTTTAGCGCTTTGGCGCAACAGAGCTGGGGACAGACAACCATCCTTACTGACCCTGGAGCTACTTATGGTAATTCGGATGGCCCCACAGGCCCGGATGTTTATTCCGTGAATGTCTCTAACTGTACCTCCGTGAGCTTTTCTGTAGACTATAGCTTTTCTGATGATTTTGTGGGATCAGGGAACATGGAAACACCAGATGAGTGTAATTTCTCTGGCTTTCCTTGCGCCGGAGATCCGACCAACCCTGGTGCAGGAGATTGTAACATGTGTTGGGATTTTTTATGGGTTGTTTTTAATATTGATGGCACTAACGTCGGTGAAGATTTGATTGGTGACGTAGGAACAGCTGACATAGAACAATCCGGAACCATTGTCGGTAATAATTTTTGTACAAACGGAGCAACAACTGCCGACATGACTATTGTCACTCAAACTTGGGCCAGTAGTGAATCCATTACATTCAATAATATTGCTATTGTTTGCTACGAGGCAGCTCCAAGTATAACCACCAATGCTCCTTTTTGTGTCGGTTCTACTTTAACACTCGATGGAGATGCCACTGATCCTTCATCTGTCGTTTCCTGGATGTGGTCGAATAACGGTAGCGGTACCATTGCCAATCCCTCTGCTCAAAATACAACTGCTTCCAATCCTAGTAATGGGGAGACTTATACTTTAATCACAACCGATCCAAATGGTTGTACCGGAGAAGCTACAGAAACAGTTGGAGTTGTCTCTGCTCCTACGGCTACTATTTCCGCTAACCCCAGTTCTGCTTGTTCTGGTGCTACCGTTACCTTCACCTTTACCGGAACTCCAAACGCCATCGTTACTTATTTTGATGGCAGTAGTAACCAAACCGTAACACTCAATGGTGCCGGCATGGCAACAGTCAATACTACCGCAGGATCTTCTAACATTACTTATACATTAATAGATATTACTCTGGGAAGCTGCATGGCTACCTTAAGCGATTCAGCAACCGTAACCATTGCCCCTCCGCCTACAGCGAACATTTCTGTCGCTCCAATGACTGCTTGCCAAAATACAGCCGTTAACTTTACATTCACTGGCACGCCAAATGCAACAGTCACCTATTTTGATGGCGCCAGTAACCAGACTGTTATATTAGATGGAAGCGGCAACGCATCTGTTCCTGATTTTACAGGTACTATTGATATCACTTATAGCCTAGTTAGTGTTAGCCTAAATGGATGTACTGGCCCTGCAAGTGGTTCTGCTACGGTAGTGGTTACCGCTAATCCAAGCGCAACTATTTCCGTTTCGCCCTCTAACGCCTGTCCGGGAGAGTTGGTAATTTTTACTTTTTCAGGGACACCGAATGCGATAATAACCTACAACGACGGATCTTCTAACAACGTCATTACATTAAGTCCTACAGGCTTCAGTACTATTACAGTTCCTTTGGGTTCTTCTGATTTAACATATAGTCTCTTAAGTGCAGAACTGAACAACTGTGTCGAGCCACTGGCCGATGCAGCAACTGTTTTTGTTTTACCGCCACCAACAGCGACCATCTCTGCAGTTCCGATGTTCGCTTGTGAGGGCGATCTAGTTACCTTTATATTTTCGGGAACGCCAAATGCAACGGTGACCTTTTTTAATGGCAGTTTCAACCAAAGCCTGGTTTTAGATGCTTCAGGTTTTAACTCCACGGGGACCATTGCCTTGAACTCGGATATTACCTACACCTTGTTGGATGTGACACTCGGGGCTTGCTCGCAAAGCCTAAATGATCCTGTCACTGTGACGGTTACACCAAGTCCAACAGCTGGCATCTCTGTTAACCCTACTACAGCTTGCTCTGGTGAAATAGCTATATTTACTTTTATTGGAACACCGGATGCGACCGTCACTTATGATGATGGCTTTGGTAGCCAAATTGTCGTTTTAGATGGTACTGGATTCGCCGATGTTACGATCATTTTAGGAGCTGCTGACGTTACCTATATTTTATTGGATGTCTCTTTAAACGGTTGCTCACAACCACTAGGAGATGCAGCGACCGTTATTATTTCTCCTGCGCCGTTTGCAAACATTTCGGTAAACCCTACTACGGCTTGTGAAAACGAAAATGTTGTTTTCACTTTCACAGGAACCCCTAATGCCACCATTACTTATAATGACGGCATTAGTAACCAGGACATCATCTTAAATGCTTCCGGAATAGCGACAACAAACGCAATAACAGGTTCATCCAACATGACATTTACATTAATTGCTGCTACACTAGGAAACTGTAGTGGGTCGCTCAATGAAAGTGTCACCGTAACGGTTATCCCTCCTCCTACAGCAACTATCTCAGTAGCACCGACAAGCGTCTGCGAAGGGGCATTGGTTACTTTCACTATTTCAGGGACACCCAATGCGGACGTAAGCTATACTGATCCGACAGGAAGCCAAACCATTACATTGGATGCTTCGGGCATATTCCAGACGACCATCCCTACATCAAGTATTTCTATTACCTATATTTTAACTGCGGCCAGCCTTAACAACTGTACAGCTGTCCTAAATGAATTTGCAACGGTTGATGTTACGCCGCTACCAAATGCCACTATTTCTGTGACACCCGCTACAGCCTGTGAAGGAGCCCCTGTAACTTTTACTTTCTCAGGAACTCCTAACTCGACCGTCACCTATGACAACGAAGTCACAAATACGACCATACTGCTTGATAATAATGGCAGCGCGACTGTTACAATCACCGCCGGAAGCAATAACTTCACCTATAGTCTTATCAGTGTCGATTTTGCAAATTGCATCCAAACCCTTAATGATGCGGCGACTGTCAGCATCGCCCCTACCCCAACCGCTACGGTTTCTGTTACTCCAATTTCTGCCTGCGAAGAAGAAGAGGTCAATTTTACTTTTAGTGGTACGGCCAATGCAATTATTACTTACAATACAGGAGGCCCGGATCAAAACATTACACTGGATGGCAGTGGGATGGCAACACTTCCTCTTACTTTAGGAAACACCGATATCACTGTCACTTTAGTAAATGCATTGTTAGGGAATTGCGACAACGCCTTAACCAATAATGCTACAGCGATGGTGATCCCAATTCCTATCGCAAACCCAGCAAGTCTATCTGCCTGTGATGAGGGAACAGGACAAGCCTCCTTCGATTTAACAAGTATCAATGCTGCTATCGGAAGTGGAATCATTCAATGGTTTGACGCTATTCAGGCTCCTATTGGAAATCCAGCAAACTATAACTCAGGGCCGACAACTATCTTTGCTACCTTGACGGTAAATGGTTGTACCTCGGAACTCGTAGCCGTTTCCTTGACCCTTGACCCATTACCTGTTTTCAACAACCTTAGCGATGACTGTACCGCTTCTAACCTGGACTACGTGGTAAGCTTTGACATCAGTGGTGGCACAGCTCCCTATACAGTAACTGGTGGGACGGGGACTTTAACCGGGACACAATTTACTAGTGATCCGATTGCCATAGGAACAGCTTATAGCTTTTTCATTACAGACGCCAATGACTGTGGGCCGGTGGAAGTCAGTGGCAACAACCTCGTTTGTGATTGCATCACCGATGCAGGAAATATGGACAACAATACTTTGAATCCATGTGTAGGTGAAACCATTACTGCGACTCACGCTGCTGATGAGACATTAGATGGTGATGATATTTTACTTTTTGTTTTGCATGACAATGCGGGGAATAGTTTAGGTACCATCTTCGCCACCAACAGCAGTCCTGACTTTGACCTTTCTGCAATAGCTGGCTTGTTGCCAAATACCTTATACTATATTTCAGCAGTAGCTGCAAATGACAATGGAACAGGGACGGTAGATCAGACTGATCTTTGTTTATCCGTTAGTCAGGGGACACCGTTTATTATACATGAATTGCCAAATGCGAGTATTCAACAGAATGCCTTTATTTGTCCTTTAGGTTGTACTTCTATTATGGTGACCTTAACAGGAACCCCTCCTTTTTCAGTTGACTATGAAATCAACCATCCAGTTACAGGGATACAAATGCTAACCGAGGTAACCAATGATGCTTTTTTCTTGGTAGACGTATGTGGAGACGATGCTATGAACACGACTATTACCGTTACCTTAAATACGATCACTGATGCCTTTTGTGATAGAGTGATTCCACTGGACTTTTGTAGTATTGAAGTTGGAAACAATGATGCTACAGGAGAGGAAACACATGATGGCTGTCAAGGTGATGGTTATTCTGTAGTGGTTAATAATATAATTTATAATGAAGCAACTCCAGATGGAACAGAATTAATCACGGCTTTTAATGGTTGTGATTCATTGGTGACCATTGATTTAAATTTCAGCGAAACCTTAACTGGAACAGAATCCTACGTAGGTTGCCAAGGAGACGGCTATAGTGTGGTCGTCAATGGAGAAACTTACGATGAAGCAACTCCTTCCGGAATGGAAACAATAACCAGTAACAGCAGTTGCGATTCTATTGTTACGATAGACCTCTCTTTCCTTCCCGATCTTAGTGGAACCGAATCATACACAGGCTGTCTAAACGATGGCTACAGTGTAATCGTCAACGGAACAACTTACGACCAAGATACCCCGAACGGAATGGAAACGGTCACGAGCAGCATAGGTTGTGATTCTGTTATAACTATTATTCTGGTTTTCAACGATATTTTAACAGGAACGGAAGAATACTCTGGTTGCTCTGGTGATGGCTATAGTGTGGTCGTCAATGGAGAAACTTACAATGAAGCAACTCCTCTCGGAACAGAAACAATGACTAGTAGTAGTAGTAATTGTGATTCTATTGTTACAATAAACCTAAGCTACACTCTTCCCGTCAATGGAGAAGCCTTACACAATGGCTGTACTGGCGATGGTTATTCCATTACTTTAAATGGAAATTTATACAACGAAGCAATCCCTACGGGAACGGAAACCATTCCAAGTAGTACTGGGTGTGATTCTATAGTGACCATCAATTTGACTTACAACCAAGCCTTAACTGGTACTGAATCTCATAATGGCTGTACTGGAGATGGCTATTCCGTTACCGTAAATGGAACCATTTACAATGAAGGATTCCCTAATGGTATGGAAACGCTAATTGGAACTGGCGGTTGTGATTCTATCGTAACTATCACTTTGACTTTTGCAGACATTTTGATGGGCGAAGAAGGTTATATCGGTTGTGATGGCGATGGTTATTCCGTCACGGTGAATAACGTCATTTACAATCAAGGCAATCCAATCGGTACAGAGACATTACCAAGCAACGGCGGTTGTGATTCTATTGTTACCATTAATCTAGTTTACAATAATATTTTAACGGGTGAGGAGAACTACACCGGTTGTTCTGGCAATGGCTACACCATTTCGGTAAACGGTACGATCTATAACGAAAGTAATTCTACCGGAACAGAAACGCTGAACAGCAGCTTGAATTGTGATTCCATTGTTAGCATCAATCTCGTTTTTAACGAAAGTTATATGCTTAGCAATAACTACAATGGTTGTACTGATGATGGTTACAGCATTGTGGTAAACGGAACTACCTATAATCAACTAAACACAGATGGCACAGAAAACATGCTGACGGTTAATGGTTGTGATTCTATTGTTGTAATTGATTTAAGCTTCAGCGACTTGCTTACTGGAACGGAAAGTTACAATGGTTGCCAGAGTGATGGTTACGACGTTCTTGTAAACGGAACACTATATAACGAAGGAAATAATAGCGGCGCGGAAACCCTGATGAGTAGTAATGGTTGCGACTCTCTAGTAATCATAGACCTAGTTTACGCACCCTCCACTTTTGGCGAGGAGATACATGACGGTTGTCTCGGTGATGGATACAGCGTATTGGTAAACGGAACACTTTACAACGAAGGAAATCCGATAGGAACAGAAACCATACTAAATGGTGTAGGTTGTGACTCTATTGTTAGCATCAACCTAGCATTCAATAGCTCTGTCTCTGGTGAAGAAACCTATAATGGTTGCAATGGCGACGGATACGAAGTAACGGTGAATGGGGCAGCATACAACGAAGGAAACCCTACAGGAATCGAAACATTGATCAGTGGCGGCGGTTGCGATTCTATTGTTACTATAACACTGACCTTCAATAGTTTCTTGACAGGAGGTGAATTCTACACTGGCTGTGAAAATGATGGCTATGAAGTCATCGTTGGAGGAACTGCGTATAATGAAGGAAATCAAAATGGAGTGGAAACGGTAGTCAGTAGCATTGGCTGCGACTCTATCGTCAGCATTGCACTAACATTCCTACCAGAACTAAGCGGAACAGAAAGCTATAACGGTTGTGAGAATGATGGATACGTGGTTTTGGTAAATGGCGTTGTGTACAACGAAGGAAACCCTGTGGGAACAGAGACGCTTACTGGTTCTACGGGCTGCGATTCTATTGTTATAATTAATCTGATGTTTAGTAATTCACTGGCAGGAACAGAACTCTACATGGGCTGTGAAAATGACGGATACTCCGTCATGGTCAATGGAACGCTTTATAACGAAGCCAATCCTACCGGTACCGAAATGCTGATCAGCAATAGTAACTGTGATTCTATTGTCATCATTAATCTGACTTACACCCCTAGTAGCAACGGAAACGAGAGCTACAACGGATGTATTGGCGATGGCTATGAAATAACGGTAAATGGAACAACATACAACGAAGGAAACTCAAGTGGCACAGAACTACTGAGCAATAACTTTGGTTGCGATTCTATTGTCACCATCAATCTTAACTTCAGCAATACGCTTAATGGAACGGAAAACTACATGGGTTGTAGTGGCGACGGTTATACCGTAATGGTCAACGGAACAATATACAACGAAGGCAATCCAAATGGTATGGAAACATTAGCAACGGCCACTTGTGATTCTATTGTTATCATTAACTTAACTTTCAATGCAACAAGCACTGGCGACTTCGAACGAAATGGTTGTGAAGGTGATGGTTTTGAAATCACCATTGACGGAACACTTTACAATGAAGCCAATCCTACGGGAACAGCGCTTTTAGCTGGTGCCAATTATCTGGGTTGTGATTCTATTGTTACTATAACCCTAAGCTTCTCCAACGTGTTTCCTTCCAACATCAATGAAACCCTTTGCGAGGACGAATTTCTGGTGATTAACGGAACGACTTACGATATAGGAAATCCAACAGGAACGGAAAATCTCCCCGGTGGTTCTTTCGCAGGCTGCGATAGTCTCATCAATGTTAACCTGGCTTTCTATCCTACCGTAACGGCTTCTCTCGATGCTACCGATTTCATCTGCCCAGGAGATTCGACCCTTATCACCTTTAACCTAGAAGGAGGCAACAGCTACAATGTTGTTTTTGACAATGGAGGAACGGTTCTTAATTTGATAAACATTGCAGATGGCCATACCATTATGGTCACCCCTAGCACAACGACGACTTACAGCATATTGGATGTTTCTGATCCGAGTATTCCTTGTACGCCTACTTTACAGAGTAATTCTGTGACTATTTCTTTTAGTAACATTACGGTGATTGCAACGGTACAAAGTGACTTTGATGGTTTTGGAATAAGCTGTAGTGGTAGCGCAGATGGTAGTACTTTGGCTACTGCTGAAAATGGTCAGGCTCCTTATGCTTACAGTTGGAATAATGGAACAAACGGAGAAACAACGGACAACTTAAACGCAGGCACCTATATGGTTACAGCGACGGATGCCATAGGTTGTACCGCCGAGGCTACTATTACATTGACGGAGCCGACGCTGGTTCAAGTTTCGGGAATGGCTACTGCTCCGACTTGTTTTGGGGATGCAGATGGCAGCATTATACTGGATACGATTTTTGGCGGAAACGGACCTTATGAATTTTCAATTGATGGACAATTCTTTGGCAGCATTGATGCCTTTCCTTACACCATTCCTTTTGTAGAAAGTGGATTGCAAGAAGTTATAATCCAAGATGTAAATGATTGTGTCGTATCTTATAACACTACTGTCCCGGCACCATCGCTTAACTTTATCGATCTTGGAGGAGACCAAATCATTACGCTTGGAGAAAGCTATGAAATACCTACTGTTCCCAATTTTGACATAGATACTTTCTTCTGGTCTACTCTTGAATTCATGGATTGTAATACTTGTTTGAACCCGCTAGTAAATCCGTCGTATACTACGATGTACGCGATTCAGGCAGTGGATGCTAATGGTTGTTCCGCTTTCAATGAAGTGACTATTTCTGTGGAAAAACCACGAGCTGTTTATATCCCGAATGCATTTAGTCCGAATGGAGATGCGAGTAACCAAAACTTTACGGTGTATGCCAATCGAGAGGAAGTGGTTCAGGTCAATTTCTTAAGAGTTTTTGATCGCTGGGGGGAGTTGGTTTTCCAAAATTCAGACTTCTCCGCGAATGATGAGCGAATTGGTTGGGATGGAAGTTTCAAAGGCGATGTTGTTCAGCCTGGGGTTTTCGTTTATGTAGCTGAAGTCCTTTTTGCGGATGGCATTTTGATTTTGTATAAGGGAGATTTGACGGTGGTTAAATAATAAAAAGGTAAAAAAGAGAGTTAAGGAATGAAAATAAATAATTTCGGCATCTTTACGTCCATTACCATTTCCTAGTTGATTTTAATGATAGTCATTAGAGTCAGAAAATGGCAGACAAGATTCTTGAGTTATTTCTTAATTATCACTTAACAAAATGATTACATTTTCAAAACCAAAAAACAACCTACTTATGAAAAACTCCCTTCTTCTCTTTTTCTTCTTAACCGGCTCTTTATTTTTAGACTCCGTTGTAGCACAAGATGGATACAAAACGGCTATTGGAGCTCGACTCGGATCACCGCTTTCTGCTTCTGCTAAATATTTTATCAGTGAGAAGGGAGCCATAGAAGCTTACGTTGGGACTACCTGGTGGTACAGTGGTTATAATTCAATATCCGTCAATGCCGCTTATCAAATTCATGAACCTCTAGAGATTGAAGATTTCGAGGGGCTTCGCTATTATTATGGATTTGGAGCGGGCGCTCAATTCTGGCGTTATAATTCTGATTTTATCGATCCTGGTTCTGATATATCTCTGAGTCTTTCAGGATACATTGGTCTGGATTATTACTTCGATGATATGCCTCTGAATGTTTCTATTGACTGGCGCCCTACTCTTTTCCTCGGTTCCATTCTAAGTCCTTTTGGAGCTAGATATGGAAGTATCAGTGTTCGTTACATACTGGGGAGTGATAATAATTTTTAGCATAATCGCTTAGCATAAGCCATCGTTGCAACAGTTGAAAGTCGCGTAAAAAGCGGAAAAGGAAATATGACTACCTTTTCCGCTTTTTTTTATTGCAAAGCCTATCTGAAAACCAAGGTTTAGATTAACTTTAGGCAAACAAACGAAACCAAACTATGCCTAAATCAAATCAACCGTCCTACCAGACGGCCTTTTCTCTTTTTGTTATCCTCTTTTTCATGTGGGCTTTTTTGACGGAAATGAACGGCGTGCTCGTTCCTTTTGTAAAGAAGGTTTTTGATTTTGGGTATACGCAAGCCATTCTTGTTCAATTCTGTTTTTTCATTGCTTTTGCCTTAATGGCGATACCTGCTTCCAGGATATTGGATCGCATTGGCTACCGAAAAGGAATTATTTTGGGCCTTTGTACGATGGCTGTTGGTTGCTTGCTTTTTGTACCTGCTTCTATGACCGTTATGTTCCCATTGTTTTTGGGCGCGCTTTTCATATTAGCAACGGGTGTGACCATGTTGCAAGTAGCCGCTAATCCTTATGTGGCTGTTTTGGGTGCTCCTGAAAAAGCTGCCAGTCGATTGAACTTAGCACAGGGTTTTAATTCTGTTGCAAAAACAATAGCTCCTTTCTTTGGAGCGTATTTTATTCTGAAAGGCTTAAGTGGATTACCACAGGCAGAGGCTGCGGCGGCAGTACAGATGCCTTATGTTGGTTTAGCAATAGCATTGTTAGCGGTAGCGCTAATTTTCTTTTTCATTCCATTACCAGACATCAAGGACTTGGAAGGAATGCAGGATACCAATTCCGAAACAGACAAGCGTACCATTTGGGATTTCCCGCATTTGAAGCTTGGCGCCATTGCCATCTTTATGTATGTCGGAGCCGAGGTTGCTGTCGCTTCTTATATGATTAATTTCGCTGGATTGGATCACATTGCGGGGTTGGAAGAATCTGAGGCAGGCCGTTTCCTTTCCTTTTATTGGGGAGGTTTGATGGTTGGTCGTTTCCTTGGTGCGGGGTTGTTGCAAACTATGAAATCGCATGCGCTTTTAGCTTTCAACGCGGTGCTTGCTATTGTTCTTTTAATTGCTGCGGTGATGCTAAGTGGTCCTGCTGCTATGTGGTGTCTGATTATTTTAGGCCTTTGCAATTCCATCATGTGGGGTAATATCTTTACCCTTGCTATTGATGGACTTGGCCCTTTAACAGCTAAAGGTTCTGGCTTGTTGGTTACCGCCATTGTAGGTGGAGCTGTTGTTCCTCTTTTGATGGGGATATTGGCGGATACTTTTGGTCTGCAACCTTCCTATTTATTATTGGTTGGTTGTTACGGGTACATCTTGTTTTATGGATTGAAGGGGTATGCTGCGAAAGCGTAGATTTCAACTAATATGATTGTGGCCTGGGTTTAAGATAAGACAATTCTAAGAAGAAATTTCAAATCAAAAGCAGCCTCAAATCAAATCAACCCCCTTAACACGCAGGTGAATTGTATTGATTTGGGGTTGTTGTTATTAAAAGGCTTTCTTGTTTTAGAATTGCTTGGTTCAAGATGCCTGTAACTAGGCTGCGAAAGGAAATCTTCATGCGAACTCAACGGCGGAAAGCTGGTGAGGAGTGTGGAGATTTTTTTTCTTGAGCACATACCCCTCACCGCACAATACATTCAAAGTCATCAAACCACTGTACCTCACCACTATTATTCCAAAGATATACTTTTACTTTATCGGCTTCGGTGTGCCCATATAATTGGACTCGACATTCGATTTGTTCCCAGCCATCAGGGCGACGGTCTATGATTATATTTTTATAAAAATTAAAGTTGTCCGTACTGACTACCAAAACAGAAGGGGTTTTCACTTTTTGTAAATCTGATTGTGTTTTTCGCTTTCGCCAAACCCTTGTTATTATTTCATAGCAGGGAGAATTCCGATCCATTTCTAAAGTAAAACTATAGCGTTTCTTTTCATCCAAGCGGATACTGTATTTCCCTGATAAACTGTAGCTAGAATCACGAGGGGCTCTATTGACTAATAAAACGGTCGAGTCAGAAGTGAAAAGATCGCCTTCCGAATTTACCATTTCTACGTCGGCGCTTAAGACGGAGACGTTGGCATTAAGTGCTTGCTTTTCATGTAAATAAATGGAACTACTTTTCATAAAACTCCAGCTGAAATAAGGATGTACGGATTCCTTTTCCCAACCACAAAGAAAGGGTTCAAATGAAACGGCGTAGGTGGAAGTATCTGTTGATAAATTAGCAGGTTCTTCTAAAAACGTTGGGTTATCGTGCCAGCAGGTATATTCAAATCCACCTTTTATTTTCTTTGGTGAAATGCGGCGCTCTTTTTCCAAGCCTTCTGAAATCCCCCAAGCCATTCTGTTCCATGAAAGATAATCACGGGTTCCACTGACACTGTAAAACAATAGTACTACAAACGCTAACCCACTTCCTATTTTCAATAACATTGGTGTTTTAAAATCAGCATCAGCTGGCAATAGTATAGGAATCAACAAAGGAAGGAATATCAAAACATAGCGATCTATGTAATAAGGATTCAATATCAAAAAAGCATAATAACCGCAGATCACAATTACTAACATTAAGACCGACCAACGTTTTTCTTTAAAGTGACGAAACAGCGATAGGATTAAAAGGAAAATCATTAAAATGCCCGCGAGGCAACCAATCCATTTTACCAACAACCAACTTTGCTCAGACATCATTAATTCAGAAAGATCTTCATGCCCTTGTTCTTTGTACAAGGTTTTTGGCCCCAGCCATAAGTTCCCTATCATATTCCCCATAGGGAAAAGGTGAAATTTCAAGGCAAAAGAACTTGCTAAAAACAAAGAGAGAAAGCCTGCAATTCCCTTTTGTATTCTTGTTGTTACTTCCCAATAGTATTTAGAGACATACAAGCTCAATGGCAATAGAAACCAACCACAGTAAAATAGAAATTCGCTGTTTCTGCTTATCAATTTAAAGGAAAGAGTGCCATCCCATAATGCTTCAAACAAGAGACCGATTTGTCCATACACCGGCATATCAACCTGCGTACTTAATAGCCAGTAGCTGTATAACTTGTAGAGCAAAAAAGTAAAGACCAGAGGAACTACTGCCGTAACTAAGTTCCGGATTTTAAACGTCGCCTTGTACCTCCATAAATGAACCATTGCAAAAGCCAAGGGTAACATTAATCCAGGTTGACGAACCATGGTCGCCATCATACTAAACAACATTCCTCCCCACCAGTATTTATTCCTTTTTGATTCATTGGTATCGAGGTACTGAACGAAGCAATACAAACCAGGAATAAAGGCCACCAGGAAATGAACCTCTGTCATAAAACTATTGGCGAGGGAAAAGTATAGCGGATTAATTAATAACAATAAGGCCGCCAGATAAGCTACTATTTTATGTTTACAGAACTTATTAAAAAAAAGAAAACAAGACCAGGTTCCTCCTACTGCCAACAATACGGTTGCAATTCTTAATACGGTAAAAGAAAAACCAAATATTTTGCAAACGAAGGCTCCCCATACCACCTGCAAAACCAAGGTCATGGCGAGCCAATCGCTAAAGAAAAAACGCCCTTCTTCAGAGAGGTAATATACATTCTGGTAATAGGCCCAGTCGTCGTTCAATGGGAAATTTCCGATGGGATTGGCCATCAGTTCTAATACCAACCAAAGGAGGATATGAAAGATAAATAATTGCTTGTTGTTGATCTTCATTGGGCGCAAAAGTACACTATTTATGGGAATCAAGAACAGGGTAATATCGGCTTAGTTTAATTCATCAACCCTACCGAATCAAGGTAAGGTCACCCGCTTCTTTTAAAACCAATATCGCTCCGGTTCCTGCATCGGGCTAAGAGAAGCTAAGTTGCCAAATATATACATCCGTCGGAGCTGGTTTATTTTTATACATTCCGTTCCAGGCATTAGAAATATGAAATATAATTAGATCGAAAAATTTCCTTTCCCCATTAACAATTCTTCTCCTGCACAAATGGTATCCACGGAGGTAAAAGAAGCACTTACCTGAGCCCTAGATTAGAGGTTATTCGGTTTCGGGTGTTCGGTTTCCGACCGACCGTACCATTCTATTTGGAATAACCTCTATTGAATAAAAAAGAATAGTACCGTTGCAAGGGTAAGAATAGTTTTTGCCTTTGTCATATTTATTTTGTTTTGGAAATAGATTTACAGTGGACGGAAGACGGCCTGCGATCGCGGAAACCGTCTTCCCGTCTTCCCGTCTCCCCGTCTTCCGTCTTCCGTCTTCCCGTCTTCCCGTCCACCTAATCAGGCGCTACCACCAGATTTGTCCAAAAACCTATTTTGATTTATTACACAAAAAATAACCCGTCTGACTGGAACCAGTCCGAC
>JBLHRR010000035.1:0-38417 GCA_047626155.1 Saprospiraceae bacterium
GGAAATGTATAAATCCGTGAAACCATCATTATTAAGGTCTCCGCTAGTGACTCCTTTTACAACTCCTCTAATTGTTCCAAGGTTTGCCTGGTCGGTTACATTAGTAAACTTGCCTTTGTTACTGATAAAGAGTTCGCAGGGTACATCTATTTTGTCACCAGCCTCATTCCCAATAAAAAGATCCAGCCATCCGTCATTGTTGAAATCAGCCCAGGTGGCGGCTTGTGTCGGATATTTGGAAAACAATCCAGCCTCCAGTGTTACATCAGAAAAAGAGCCATCTCCATTGTTTCGCAACAATGAATTAGGAATTCTTCCTTGGTCCATAAACCAGGCTCCCCGAAGAACGAGGACATCGGAGAAACCGTCGTTATTGTAGTCTGCATGGACCATGTTGAGGCCTCCGGTTATACCGAGCAATCCGGTTTCTGCCGTTCGATCTTCAAAGCTGCCATCTCCTTTGTTTACAAAAAACTGAACCTGATCGTTAACACCCCAAGAGGATACCATGATGTCCAGAAATCCATCTTTATTAAAGTCTTCGATACAGGAACCTCCGGCCAATGCTACCGTAGCCAAGTTCAAATCATTGGAAATGTTTTTAAAGGGGGCCACTTCTTTTCCTGATTTAAAAGCCCGTTCGGGAATGAGGTATTGAGCAGGAACACCTGCGGGATATTCGCCTAAGGTCATGTAAGCAATGTTTAACAACCAGATGGTTTCCATGTCTGTTGGCTCCGTTTCCAAAATGGATTTATACAGAGAGATAGCCGTTTTGGGGCCTCTCGTCAAATCATAAATGCCTTCCCCTTGAATAGGCAGAATGCAGGACTCACTATTATTTTTACCTAAACAATTCTCCTGTTCGCCCAAACGCATATAAGCTATCGCTAACAATTTATTTACATGATTGATGTATCTGATGTCTACCCGATTTTCCTTCAGCGATGCCATGAGTTACTCGATTTCAATAATGGCTTCATGGGTTTTACCGGCGAGTAATAGTTCGTTACCGTATTTCCCTTTTGCTGCTAATTTATCGTTGAGATTGAGATCTTGCCCAAGTTGTGCTTTATAGCTTTCTGCTTTCACGGAATTGAGGTGATAACTCACTTTCGTCGGATCTATATTGGCATGTGCTTCTGAGAGGATGGCAATCATTTTTGCCGTTCCTTCATCCTGTTTAAGGCCTTTTGTTTTGGTGCCAGATGTGCTTGGCGAATCACTTCCGCAACTGAAAACCACCAGCAATAAACAAAGGCAAAAAAATCTAATCATTGTATCGTTATTTTAGTCTGCAAAGATAAGAAGTAACTGTTCAAAATAATCAATAAGTTATGGCGGTCTATTTTTAAGTTATCCTTCGTCGTAAAAATACTCATTATGCTAAGGCATAACTCCGTTTTATACTCCTTGATTAACTCAAAAATAGCCTCGGCCAAAACTTATCATTATTTTTGACCAATTACTTAGAAATTGATAAGCGGTTAATCCAGGTAAAATTGAAAGGTATTTAACTATATTTACCCCTTTGTGTATCACAGTCACTCTAATACAAATACCATGCGTCAAAGCCTTCTCTTTATCAAGAATAACGTCTTCTTTTATATCCTGATTTGCATGTGTTCCTTTTCCTGCTTATTTGCCCAAAAACAAATCATGACTCCTGCGGTTTACGACCAATGGTATCAGATCCGGAATGCGCAAATTAGCAATGATGGACGATGGGTAGTTTATGAGGAAGCCCGAGAGCAGATGGACGGACGCTTGAAAATTCACGATACCAAAACGGATCGACAAGTGAAGGTTGACCGAGCCAATAAAGCTTACCTCAGTGAGGACAGCCGCTACCTAGCTTGTTTTATTTATCCCTCTAGAGATAGTATTAGGGAGTTAAAAAGACGGAAGGTAAAAGAAGAAGATTTGCCTGGAGACACCTTGTTAATTTATGATTTGGCTCAGAATAAGACCACTCGAATTCCGGATGTGAAAGATTTTAAAATGCCAAAACATTGGGATGATTGGTTGATTTATCAAATGGAGCCCTATGACAATAAGGACTCATTGGTACTCAATGCTGGCCCAGGGCAACCTTCTATAAAAGTGGAGTCAAAAAAAAGCGGATCGAAACTCGTTTTACATGAGTTGGCTACGGGGAAGGAAATAATCTATCCATTTGTAAAAGAGTATGCCTTTTCGAAAAAATCAAAGAGGGTATTATTTAGCAGTAGCGGCGATGAGTCTGAATTCATCCCAGGCATTTACTTATTTGATGGCGAGAAGAAATCTCTAAAACCATTATTTAGATATAAAGGAGAGTATCACAAACTTAGCCTTTCGGAGAATGGTACTCAAGCTGCTTTCATTGCGGATTTAGACACTACGGACAACCGAACAAGGCCTTATCAATTGTTTTATTTCGAGGAAGGGACTAGTGAGGAAGCAGCTCTGATCGGTGCAGCTGGTGATTCATTTATGCCCAAAGATTGGAATATCAGTTCAGAATATGAACCTCTTTTTTCACCCGACGGAAGCAAATTGTTTTTTGGCATCAAGCCTCTTCCATTTTTGCCCGATACTTCTTTACTAGAAGAGGAAAAAGTAAAGGTCGAGATTTGGGGTTATCAGGATAGTCGCCTACAGACTCAGCAAAATGTGACCTTGGAAGAAGATAAGAAAAAAAGCTATCGTTCTGTTTGGTTTCCCAAAACCGGACAGTATCAAATACTAGAAGATCAAGCGCTTCCTAACAGTAGAATTGGAGACGAGGGAAATGCAGATTGGGTGTTGGTTTATACGGAAGAACCTTATCTCAGAAGCATGTCCTGGGAAGGCTTTCCCATTCCTAAAGATGTTTATGTTATCAATGCAAAAAACAAACGTAAACAACTGGTAGCCAATGGACTTAGAGGTTCTCCAAGACTATCGACCAATGGGGGTTTTGTCTATTGGTACAGTTACACAGATGCCTCTTGGTTCTGCTATAACATTGCGCAAAGCAGCATACTGCAACTAACAGATAACAATAGTACTCCTTTCTATAATGAACAGCATGACACGCCTAGCCTTCCGGGTGGTTATGGCATTGCTGGCTGGGGGGAGAACGATGCTTTCATCTACATCAATGATCGTTATGATATTTGGAAAATAGACCCCCAAGGTAAAATACCTAACAAAAAACTTACAAATGGCCGAGCTTCAAAAACAGTTTACCGGTACCTCGACCTAAACAAGGAAGAACGATTCATCAAAAACAATGAAACCATCCTATTACGCCTCTTCCAGGAAGACGACAAACAATCGGGCTATGTTCACCTTAACTTAAAGAACGGCAAAGTCAAAAAGCTAGCGACTGATGCCTACCAATTCAGCCGCCAGCCATTTAAAGCCAGAGATAAAAACACCATTGTTTATACAAAAGAAAATTTCCAGACTTTCCCAGATCTTTACTATTTTAATAACAAAATAAAGCGCAGTAAAAGAATCAGTAATACCAACCCTCAACAAAAGGATTACAAGTGGGGATCCATCTCTTTATATGAATGGACAGATAAGAATGGCAGACAACACACAGGCATGCTCGCCAAACCTGCGAATATCGATCCTGACAAGAAGTATCCAATGATCGTTAACTTTTATGAGCGTAGTTCGGATCGTCTTCATGGGCATAGAGCGCCTTACCCGCACCGCTCCACCATCAACTATAGCTTGTATACCAATCAAGGCTATTGGATTTTTAACCCTGATATTCTTTACACCGAAGGCAATCCGGGTGACGATGCCTTAGACATTGTTGTATCTGGCGTAGAATCATTGTTAGAAAACTCGACACCTATCGACAAAGATAGAATTGGTTTGCAAGGACACAGCTGGGGTGGTTATCAGGTAGCGCACATTATTACCAAAACCGATCTCTTTGCTTGTGCAGAATCCGGTGCGCCCGTGGTCAATATGTTTTCTGCTTATGGAGGCATCCGCTGGCGTTCAGGCTTGAGTCGAATGTTTCAATATGAGCATACACAAAGTAGAATTGGTGCGACGATTTGGGAACGTCCTGACTTGTATAAAAAGAACTCGCCACTTTTCAATCTGGATAAAGTCAATACACCCGTTTTGATTTTGCACAACGACAAGGATGGCGCTGTGCCTTGGTATCAGGGAATTGAGTTTTTCGTGGCTATGCGCCGATTGAACAAACCTGCGTGGCTATTGAATTATAATGGCGAACCGCATTGGCCGGTGAAGCGACAGAATAGGATTGATTTCCAAAATAGAATGCTGGCTTTCTTTGACCATTATTTAAAAGAGAAACCAATGCCGACGTGGATGAATGAAGGGGTGAAGGCTATGGAAAGGTAGTGAACCTATGAGGATTTTGTAAAAAAATTTCAAGTTTAACTTCAATGCCCTTAATTCGCGAGCGATTCGCGAATTAAGGGCAATCTAAGTATATGGCAAATTTCCAAATTTTGTCATATCAATCTAGGAACAACTTGAGGCGCATTAGCTGCATTTTTCAACTTCAATCCCCATAATTCGCAAGTAATTTACGACATGAGCGGCTTTGAAGTTGAAGTTGTAAAACTTATTCCACCACCACCTTCCGAGTATAAACACCCTCCTCCCCTCTCACTTGTAACAAATAGATTCCGGGAGCGATATCTCTGGTAGATACTTTTAACATTCCTCTTCCAGACAACTGTGTTTGGTGAAGTAATTTTCCATTCACATTGTAAAGACTCAAGTCATAACTGTTATTACTATTTGCGAATTCCGTTAATTGAACATTCACATAATCCGTAGCAGGATTTGGTTGAATGTTAATCAAAGCATTTGCGCTGAGCGGCTCCTGTGCGCTTTCTATGATTCCTATTTGCTGGTAGCCCTGGAAAAAAAGTATGGTTGCTAATGTAGCAGGAATTACGCAGGCTCCGTGATCTGCCGTAGGATTTACATCTACAGCTGCTACATCAGTTGCGCCATTGTCATTCATTATCTGACTGGTGAATGTTGCATTTTGAAAAGTCACTTGGTCATCGGCGGTACAGCCCATCAAACGCGTCGGAGCAAGAGGTACCCAATCAACCAGATCATTGTCTGCCAATGCCATGCTGGCCGGATGTGTCGGATCATTAAGAAGCGCATCCAAGATGTCATCCTGTAGCATTAGTTTTGGCTTGACCTGCCCTGCACCATTTTGTGCAATTAAGGTTTGGATTAAACTCGTATTTAATTCACTCAAGGTTATTTCTTCGTTTGCAAACTGTTCTATAAAAGGAACATAAGGGGCTTTGAAAAAATCACCTAGATCTGTAAAAAGATCACCGTAAGCCAACTCGTAAGACAAGGTTACCCAAGCAATATAAGACACGAAGTTATACTGTTCATCACTTAACGTAAAGTCTTTCATCTTTTCAGAAATACTATAAGGTCCAGACATCGGTGAAGAAGCCGTTACCGTGAAATAGTCGGAATAGTTCTCTTCGATATATTTATGAGCAGCAAGTGCGGCATGACCTCCCTGCGAATATCCTGTTATAAAGAGCTGATCATTTAGGGTTAAATCGTTACTTACATCTGCATACTCCTGAACAGCGAAAAGCATGTCTATGGCTGCTCTGGCTTCCGTTTCTGCGTGTACATAGGGATGCAAACCACGGGATTCTCCCAAGCCTAAAAAGTCGGGGGCTAACACCGCAAAGCCTTGGCCGCTAATCGCCATAGCCAATTCGTAGCCACCTGCCAGCTGAGAAGGGACATCCCATCGGCTATTGATGGTTCCATGCTGGTAACACAACAATGGGTAATTAAAATTTGGTTCGTCTGGAACAATCAACAGACCGGAAGCCGTATCCGGGACACCATGTATATCTGTTGTTTTGTAGAGGATCCGGTACATGTCCACTCCATTATTGAAATTCTGAAGGAACTGCGCTTGTAGCTGACCTGCGGTCTGGCTCTCTAAGAACTCGGAGGATACTATTTGCTGAGCATTGTTTGTCAGGCTTAGAAATAGGAAGAAGGTGAGGTATATTGCTTTTGTCATGCTTTGGGTTTTGAATATTTTATGAATATAAGTACGAAAGATACAAATTAGTAGATAGAATCCTTTGTTACTACAAAAAGCAATGTTAGTTTTGCACAATGTTATCCGGCTCCGTAGTTCAACTGGATAGAATTTCAGATTTCGGCTCTGAAGGTTGCAGGTTCGAACCCTGCCGGGGTCACATAAAAGCTCACTAATTTTTTAGTGGGCTTTTTTAATAAAAACTATCATGACTTTTTTAATCTATGTACTCCACAGTAAAGATTCAGATAGCATTTATATAGGAATGTCTAACGATCCAGAACGTAGGCTACGGGAACAGAACAGTGGTCAAAATAAATCTACCAAAGCTTACCTACCTTGGGTGAAATATGTAATTATTTAGCGCTAAGAAAAAAGCGGGTGAAGAAGATAGAAAAGCAGCCAATAAAGTAGTTTGGAAAACTGCGTTTTCCAATTAATATTCCCATTTTACAAAGGCTTCCATAGCCGCATAATGTGACAAACCTAAAGCATCATATAAATCGGCTGTTTCTCTATTCCTATCTTCAGCACGTTGCCAAAACTCTCTACTGTCAGCCCCTTGAAACACAACACCATCTTTTTGTGATTGATGTTTAAAAATACCTTTTCTTTTTTCCAATACTTGATCTGGCCCCATAGGTACTGCCATTTCTATTTCATCAACTCCCCATTCTTGCCATGCCCCTCTGTACAACCATAGCCAACAATCTTTCATGAAGTCTTTAGGTTTTAATTCTTTTACAGCTGCAAAAATGGCATCTAAGCACACTTTGTGTGTTCCGTGTGGATCAGCTAAATCACCTGCTGCATAAATTTGATGTGGTTTAATTTTTTCAATAAGATCTAAGGTAATTTGTACATCTCCAACTCCAATAGGATTCTTTTTAATAGTACCAGTTTCGTAAAATGGCAATTCCATAAAATGAATTTGAGAATCTGGCAACCCTACAAAACGACAAGTAGCTCTTGCTTCTCCCTTTCGAATTAAGCCTTTAATATATCTAACTTCTGGCGTATCAATTTCACTTGATTTTTTATTCTTTAAAAAGGTCACTACTCTTTTATAAATATCATTTGCTTCTGAATTATCAATTCCAAATTTATCATTGTAATCACATACAAAACTTGCAAAACGCAACGCTTCATCATCTGCTACAGCAATATTTCCAGAGGTTTGATACCCAACATGAACCTCATGACCTTGTTCGTGCAGCCTTTTAAAAGTTCCCCCCATACTAATAATATCATCATCTGGATGTGGGCTAAAAATTAACACCCGTTTTTTTGCTGGCTCCGCTCTTTCAGGTCTTTTACTATCGTCGGCATTTGGTTTTCCTCCTGGCCAACCTGTAATTGTATTTTGTAGTTTATTAAAAATTTTAATATTAATATCATACGCAGGGCCAGAATCAGCTAATAAATCACTCATTCCGTTCTCTATATAATCTGCGTCCGTTAACATTAAAATTGGCTTCTTCAAATGAAGCGCTAAACTTAAAACTGCTTTTCTAATTAATTGATCTGTCCAAACAATTTTTTCTACTAACCAAGGTGTATTAATTCTAGTTAATTTTGAGGAAGCTGCTTGATCTAAAATAAAAGTAGCATTTCTATGTTCTTGCAAATAAGAAGCGGGCACTAAACTAGTAACTTCATCTTCTACAGAAGCTTTTATAATATTCGATTTACTTTCTCCCCAAGCCATTAAAATGACTCTTTTTGCTTCCATTATTTTTTTCACTCCTAACGTAATTGCTGTTCTTGGCGTGTTTTCTAAACCAGAGAAATCTCCACTTGCTGCAACTCTTGTAATATGATCTAAAGCAACCAACCTTGTTTTCGAATTTTGAAGTGAACCAGATTCGTTAAAACCAATATGACCATTTCCTCCAATTCCTAAAATTTGTAAATCGATTCCTCCTAAAGCTTCAATTTTTGCTTCATATTGATCACAATAATCTCTAATATCTTTTTTGGACAATGTTCCTTCTGGAACGTGGCAATTTTCTAATAAAATATCTACATGATTAAATAATTGTTCTTGCATAAAACGAACATAACTATTTACAGAATCTGGTTCCATAGGATAGTATTCATCTAAATTAAAAGACACTACATTTTTAAAACTTAAACCTTCTTCCTTGTGCAAACGCACCAATTCTGCATACAATCCTTTTGGTGAAGAACCGGTAGCTAAACCTAAAATACAGGGTTGCCTTTGAGATTGCTTTAACTTAATAAGGCTTGAAATTTCTGCTGCGATTACCTTTGAAGCTGAGGTAGCATCTTCATAAACTACAGTTCCAATATTTTCGAATCTTTTTTCGAAATCTGTTGCTTTGTCTATATTACTTTTTAACATTTTTGATACCTTTAATTTGTTTTAAAAAAGAACTATAACAAGTTGGTTCTTATCTTCTTCCATGTTCTTATCAAGAATAATCCCGAAACAATTGCAACACCAGTTAATGATAATGCATAATTATAGTCTCCGTATATATAATACCCTGTAGCAAAAATGCAACTGTAAATTAAGACACATCCTAAAAGCATGGCGAGTAACCCGGAAGGTACAGTCCCCCCACCTGGTTCTGCTCCTGGATACCAAGAGCTCCACCATTGTACGGATAAGGGGATAATGAACAGCGTAATTACCGCGTTTTTATCGCTGAAGCCTGGTAGGATAGAAAGTTTATCTTTCACATTTTCGTTATCGAGTAAGGCTTCGAGACCACCGACTTCCGGTATATTAACTAAATAATATGCCGCGCCTATTGCTCCTCCCATTGCTACAAAAAACAAAACAAAATCGGTGTAAACCACTCCTTTAAATCCACCCAATGCACTAAACACAACCGTTATAAGACCTGCACTAATTACGGTTTGCCAGGGTTCTAAACCCAACATAATACTACCTATTTTAATTGCGGCTAATGTTACGGCAGACATGGTTATTACGTTAAAAATAACCCCTAAGTAAACGGCTCTGAATTTCCTTAAAAATTTAGCGGGTTTTCCTCCGTACCTAAATTCATAAAACTCAATATCTGTCTTTACGTTAGATTTTCGCCATAATTTAGCATAGACAAAAACGGTTAATAAACCCGTAATTAAAAATGCCCACCAAACCCAGTTACCTGAAACGCCGTTGGTTCTTACGATGTCTGTTACCAAGTTCGGAGTATCTGTAGAAAAGGTTGTAGCAACCATAGATACACCTAATAACCACCAAGGCATAGTTCTGCCAGAAAGAAAAAATTCTGTAGAATTCTCTCCTGCCTTTTTTGAAACATATATCCCAATGAATAGTGTTATCGCAAAGAATGTTATTATTATTGAGTAATCTAATGTGCTTAAGGATATCATAGTTTCTGTTATTTATTTTGATAACTTGTACCTATTCAGACGAAAGTCCGAAGACCGAAGTTTCCATCGAACGTGAAACTCATAGACTACAGGACTATCAAATTCAAGGTTTGCATTAGTGGGAAACTTCGGACTCCCGAAGTTTTGGTCCTTCCTCCTATCAACAGCTAGACTATACCCACTAAACAGTTACGAAAGTTTTTCAGAAAAACTTTCTATTAACTTAAACTGATTTTTAGCCCGATCTAAATTGTGTTCTGGATACTTCGTTTTATAATAAACATCATGTTTTAAGTAATCAGTCAAAAACCGCAATGCCATGATGAAAATCATTGTTTTTGCTGCTAATGGCAAATATTCTAATTCGATAGAAGTTAACGAATGTTCTGTTTTCTCTAGAAATCCTTTTTTATATCCTTGAAAATAATCTAAATTAAATTCCACTTTAGATAAATCCTTTTCATCTTCTGCAGCAGTATTACAAATTGTTCTAATGGCATCACCAAAATCGTAGTGTATTATTCCTGGCATTACAGTATCTGTATCTATCATACAAATACCGTTATTATCTTTATCGAAAAGAGCGTTAGATATCTTTGTGTCGTTATGAGTAACTCTTAACGGGATTTCTCCAGCGTCTTTTAATTTTTGAAGAATGTGCATTTCTTCTTTTAATTCGCTTACTATGTTTATGTATTTTGATGCTTTTTGCAATCGATCTTTTGAAGCGCTTTGAATTGAATAAGCATACTCCTTGTAGCGAAAAGACATATCATGAAAATGCGGAATTACCTCTATTAATTGACTACTATCAAAATCTGAAGTATAGTTTAAAAACGCTCCTAAAAGTTTACCGCCTTCGTAAGCGATTTCCTCGTCAATTACAATTTCGTGCGTAATGCTCTCCTCAATAAAAACCATTACATTCCAGAAATCCCCATTTTGCTTATGATAATATAAATCTGTATTTTTTGCTTTTATAAAAGTGAGGTTTGTTTTAGTGAACTCCTCTTCTGAAACACTTGAAAATTTGCTCCTAATATGATTGCTTATTAAAACTTTATTATTGACTAAACCAGCAACATCTTTAAATACATGATGATTTATTCTTTGTAGAATGTACTTATTACCTGAATCTGTATTTACAAAAAATGTATCGTTAATATGACCCGTATTTAATTCTGAGTGGCTTAAATAATTAGAGCCATGATTAAATGAATTAAAAATAGATTTTATAGTTTCTTCTTTCATATTAGTTCCGTAATCTTTGTATTACACAAAAAATAATTTCCCGATTTCTTTGGTGGAAACGATTATATAAATCACTCTCCCTTTGGTCATTTTGATTTACATAATCGTTTCCAAATCGGGAAGTTAATTCTTTGTTGTTACTTTCCCTTTATTAATCTCTTTTAATTACTCCTCCTTAAGCACCTTCACAAAATAGCGCCGCCCAAACTGATCCATCAATCGAATCACATACATCCCATTTCCAAATCCAGACAAATCCAAAGCTAAAGATTCCTTAGTCTGCTGACTTTTTCCGCTTTTAACAAAGCTTCCTGCCAAGGTGTAAATCGAATATTCAAACACCCCATCCGAAGGCAGAGATATTTCAAAAACACCCTGCGTCGGCACAGGGAAAGTTTTTAAAGTCTGGTATTTTAGCAACTCTTCCGTCGAAACTAAATCATGATAGCAGCCTTTGATTTCAAATTCAGAAGCGGATGCCCAGGGGTTTCCATTTACCTCTGAAATTGCAACAAGCCTAAAATATCGACCAACTGCGGGTGTTTGAAAAGTAACCTTATGGGGAGCAGCTGAATTTTCAAATTCACCTACCATATCTGCAGTCCCCCAATCCTGTAAATCTTCACTAAAGTATAATTCATAATCTTTTATCCAACCATTCTGTCCATTCTGTCGAGGGAAATAAGTAAACTCATGAATGTCAAAAACTTCCCCCAAATCTATTTGCATTTCATGTGGGTAATCAGGTGAACCTGTACTCCATTGGGTATGCCAGATTGTTTCTGGATTATTGTCAAAAGCCATTATAGCCAAACCAGGAGAATTGATTTCTTCACTATCTACATATTCTAATGCCCACAAATCCTTTGGCGCAAAGGCAGGATTATCGCAATTGTCCAGCGAAGGGCATGCTGTGGTACTGACCATATCTTCTATTGTTTTGGCGTAAGTCGTTCCACCTTTTTGGACGGTCAAAGTCACATCATAACTCCCCGGGTTACCTAATACAACTTTAGGATTCCGATTATTCACATCATCAATATATAATGGAGCAGGTTGTATATCCCATGTCCAGGTGCAATTTTCATGATTCAATATAGAATGATCATCGAAGCGAATGGTGTCGAGCATACAATTGAAGAATGGACGTTCTACCCAAGGTTGGACAATGGGTTGGAAGTTTTCTTCATCCAACATGTTTTCCCAAATACCCCCATTTCCTGCAACCCTAATTTTACTATCTCTGAAAAATGGCAACGCATGATTTGGAGACATCCGAGCAGGATATAAATCGCCAAAAGTTGACCAATCATCTTCTCCATCTCTTCGAACATAACACTGGCCAGGTTTGCCACTCGTATTATCTGTAAACAAATACAATAGATCATTGCCTAATGCATCAGGCTGAATCGCCAATGTTTTTGTGAATTCATCCAAAGTACCTGACCAATTCTCCCAAGAGTCTCCCCCATCCGTTGACTTAAATACTTCTCCTAAATCCGAAGACCAAGTTCCATTTTGTAAACAAGCATAAATTGTATTTGCATTGTTTGGCGAAATCACAAAATGCAATTTACCCTCCCAATATCCTGATCCATTTGAGCCATTGGTAAGCGTTGGTTTCGCATTCCAAGTATATCCACCATCTTCACTTCGGAACAATCCTTGGCCGACAATATCCGCATAAATTATATTCGGATCATCATAAGCTATTTGGCAAAATCGAATTCGTTGGCCAAAATCATGCAGTAACTCAAAAGAAGTCCCCATGTCAGAACTCTTCCAAAAACTATCTTCTTCTCCGAGATAAATGACTTCGTAATAATTCGGATGAAAAAGCATATTCCCTCTTCTCCCGCCATATTCATCCATGTTCGGGTATTTACTAAAAAGGAATCTACCTTGAGGTTCTGATTCCGCAGTTTCTGGAAGTATCCAACCCGCTCCTAAATCATTAAATGCAACATGCCTACTTTTTCCCTTCATTACCCAACCCGTTGGCGATTCCGCACCACCCATGCGAAGGGCTTTTGGCTGATAAAAGTCTGCTATTGCCGTATTTCCATTGTGATAACGACCGCCAACAATCACATCCTCATTCCAGCCTTGATCAAAGCCCCACATATCGGAGCCCACTAAATTTTTGTTTTTTGCAGTGGCGTTGGAGGTAGAAATGAAATTATCGGTAGCGTGCGTAAAACCGCCATCTGTTGCAACCCAAGTTGATCCATCATCCAGTATTTTCATATCTTGAATATCAGGATGTATGGGAAAGTCTCCACCATATCCACCAATTATAGTAAAGCTTGCGCCGCCATTGGTTGATTTATACAAGGTCGAAGTCCCCGCAAAGATTAGGTCAGGATCCGTAGGGGAAACTTCAAGTGCGAGGTCAAAAAAACCTTGACCATTATTTAAGGGAAAAGCGTTGGTTTGACCTGTGGCAATTAAATCCCAAGTATTCGAGAGCATATTACCTTTGTATAATAATGGGGTATTATCAGCAGCCAATAATATGGCAAACAAATCGTCAGGAGCTGCTGGACTTACTGCCAACAAACCGCCTGCCTGATCTTGTATTGTAGGAAAATTTGGATCAATATTAAAAGTTGTGCCGCCATCTATTGAAATAGCTATTGTGAAATTCCCATTTACATTAGAGATGCCATAAACCATATCAGAATTGTCAGACTTGGTATGAACATCATAAGTTTGAGCATTCCATACGTTCGACCAAATGTTACCATCATCAGTCGACAAATAAATCCCCTCCCCTCCTGCTGCAAATATTTTATTAGGATTATTAGTATCTATCGTGATTTGATCTGCAGGAAATAATCCATTTGATGGAAGCATCGCTGTCCAAGTCTCTCCCCCATCCGTTGTTTTATGAATTTGCATACCTGCTCCCACGTATACAATATTTTCATCAAGCGGATGAATTGCAAGCGCAGTAACCGCCCCACCAAAACTATATTCACGCGCTAACAAATCCCAATTCATTCCATTATCTATGGACTTATTGACAAAGCCAGTTTCTGTTCCACAATAGAGGACTGACAGATTGTTTTTTGCCACATCAAAGGTGTAAATATTTACTTGCCAAGGACAGGCTTCAGGTGCCTGTGAAGCTCCCGATTCATTTAACCAAAACGTCTCTTTTGGACCAAGAAACTCCCATTCTACTCCAGTTCTTAGAATCCCAGATTGAGCTTCTCGGTTAGATTGAGCTACATTATTATAATAGGTGTCCTTATAATTTCGGGCTAAATTCGATAATTGAATTGTTCCATTCTCGGTCACAAAAGGAAGGATATTTCTTTCCCATATTTTGTAATATTTCCGAATCGGTCTGAAGTTAGTCGCACCCGTTGTTTCCCACTTTTCATAAGCCTGCTCTATTTCATAATAGTTGCTATTTTCTTGATAAAGCATTTTTGCCCATTCTGGATAATCTTCTTGATAGGCTGGTTTATAGCTTGGTATATTACCAGGAATGTAGTCCTGCGAGACAAATTTCTGTTGACCGAAAACTTGAAGTGCAGAGAATAGGACTATTGTAATTAGAATGGCTCTCATTTTCTATTGTTAGTTTTTTTTGTAAAAAATTTCAAATTTCGAAATCAAGGTAGATATTTTTTATATACTTAATATATTACACCAAAAATAATTTCCCGATTTCTTTGGTGGAAATGATTATATAAATCACTCTCCCTGTGGTCATTTTGATTTACATAATCGTTTCCACATCGGGATTTAATTTTTCGTTGTCACTTAGAGCCATTCTCAATTGGAATTAAATAATAAAGAATAGTTATGTTTAATATCTCCATTTACAAGATATTTTTTTGAGGTTTTGAATACCAACTATCATCACCAGCAACACCACGTTGCACAAGGTCAATATTTAATTGAACTAAATTTTGTTCTTTAATAGATTTTATTCCAAATAGAATGGTACGGTCGGCCGGAAACCGAACACCCGAAACCGAATAACCTCTAATATCTGTAGTGTTTTTTGTTTTATTTAATTCAGGAATTCCATCAATTTGATATTTTTCATCAACAGGTGTAGCACCACCATAATCAAGTCCGGGAGTCGTGTAACCAGCCATTTAACACGAATGAATTATTACTTAAAGTAAAAAACATTTTTCATCTAAAGAACATATTATATCTAAATATAGAAAAGAAACTATTAATCGCCCTGAAATTTTATTAGATAAATCTCAAGATGAAATTTTTCTTGAAAACCTAGTTTCTAATGTAAACTTAAGATTGGACGATTTGGATCATTGAAAGGGTTTCAATGAACTAGCCTCTATCCCATTTTGAAGAACTAAGTCGCTATAACTTAAGCCTGGACATATTAGACTTTATTCCAAAATAGTTTACATATTCGATTTAAACCATTAACTAAAGCGAAAACTTCCCACACCTCTATTCTTTCCCCTTCCCCTTATCGCTTAGTTTTATAGAAAATTAGCACATAATTTGAGCACCCATAGAATATATCAACCTGAAGCAGCAGTAAGTGTACAACAACTGCATCACTCCATCATTGAGCAACGTCTCTCCTACTCTTCTATTCTTGAGGAACTGGAAAACTACAGCCTTAACTTACTACGTCATTATAAGGTTGAAAATCCCGCAGTCACCATTGAAATTTCAAATCATCATCCTGAGTTAATCGCAGAATCTCCTACAGTTATATTTGATTCTGAAATGGATTTGGAAGATTTCCAATTTACGGTAGCCAAGGCTTATGGGTTTGAGGATTGGGTCGCTGTGGAGGCTTTATCGACGACCAAGCACGACCCTGCTTTTGAGATGGCCATAAATATTCTGCTCAGCGGACATATTCAGGTTTTAAGTGACCATTTAAGACAGTACCCTCAAGTAATTAACCAACGTTCGGCCTATGGTCATCGGGCTGGTTTAATCCATTACCTCGGTTCCAATGGTATCGAAATCTGGCGCCAAATTGTTCCTTCGAACCTGGAAGAACTGCTACGGGTCTTAGTAAAAGCTGGAGCAGACCCAGATATGACTGCAAATTTATATGGTAAAACAAACCTTCTGGCCCTTCTCACCACCAGCGATCATGCCTGGAAAGCCAAAGTCGCCAAGCCAACAATAGAACGATTGCAAACCAGAGTGTTTTAAGAATTTTTCGTTCTTACTAAGAACATCCTATAAAGAATTTTATCTTTACCTCTTACGAAGAGAGAACGGTGATTATAACATACCACCTATCCCTTCTTCAATTTTCAATCAATCACTACATTATCTAAGGCTTAGCCGCGATGGAATTTGGTAAACAATAAATGCTATACAAACTAGTCAGACCGCTCGCCCAAATTGCGATTCGAACTACTTTTCGAAAAATCTATTTCACCAATGAGGAACGTATCCCTTGGGAAAAACCGGTCATTCTTGCCATTAACCATCCTACTATTTTCATCGAACCTTGTTTATTAGCTACTCACCTATCAGAACCACTGCATTTTTTAGCCAGGGGTAATCTATTCAAGAAGTCCTGGCATGCTAAGCTGCTAAGAAGCGTACACATCTTGCCGATCTTCCGTATGAAAGATGGCGGTTACAGTAAAATTAAAAGTAATCTTTCGACCCTGGAAAAATGCTTCGAGGCCATTAATGCAGGGAAAACCATTTTGATCATGGCTGAAGGTGGCTGTATTCAGGAAAAGCGATTGCGACCATTGCGAAAGGGAACGGCCAGATTGGCTTTTGGAGCGTTAGAAAAATACAGAGACCTTGATATTCAGATTGTTCCTGTTGGTGTCAATTATACTTATCCTAATGATTTCCGTAGTGAAATCATGTTGGATTTTGGGGCTCCTATTGCGGTTCAGGAATACATAGCGCAATACGATCTTCATCCTCAGGAAGCCATCAAATCCATCACCGCAGAGCTGGACAAAAGGCTTCGGAAACACGTTGTTGTAATTAATAAAGAAGCCGATGAGAACTTTACGGAGCAATTGTTACAACTATACAGAAACGAGCAAAATGATGGTATTTTTCCTATTGTTGACCGTCAGAATAAAAAGCGTCTTCTTGCCGAAATTGCTATTGCAAAAAAAGTTAATCAATTAGCATACGTTACTAAAACCGATTTAAAAAAACAAGTAGATGCTTACCATAGCGAACTGACTCAATTAAAAATAAGCGACTGGGGGCTTGCCAATCCTTTCTTTCCGAAGTGGACGGGCCTATTCATTTTGGCTTTGGGTTTTCTTCCTTTTATACTCGGTTATATTGGAAATTACCTTCCGGTAAAATATGCACAATATTTCAAGCAAAATAAGGTAACAGATATGGAGGATAAAATGTCACTGGGCATTTGTATTGGCATTGGTGGCCTACTCCTTTATTATTTTTTACTAGCCATTCTCTGTTTGTCAATTGGAATGACGAAATGGCTCTTCTTTATTATCTTGCTGCCGTTTTGGGGCTACTTTGCCCTCCTCTATCAAGAGTATTTTTCTAAATGGCGGATGGCCTGGGCTGCTGAGAAACTACACGAGGAAACCAGAATCGCCTTATTGAAAAAACGAACTGAACTACAAGATTTTTAAATGATTTACCAATTACTAAAACCATTCATCCGGATTCTTTTCCACTTCTATTTTAAGAAGCTATATTTCTATGGCGAAGAAAAAATCCCTAAAGACCGTGCTATTCTTTTTGCGGTCAATCACCCTACTGCTTTTTTAGATCCTATTTTTGTGGCAGCTCATATTGGACCAAGCACCAGCTTTTTATTGCGGGGTGATTTATTCGTTAAACCCATCGTTATTTGGTTTCTAAACCAGATAAAAACTATTCCGGTCTTTCGTTTCAGAGACGGTTATAGTAGTTTAAAAAACAATCAGGATACCTTCGAACGGTGCTATGACCAATTGGGCAAAGGCCAAAATATTTTAGTACTCGCAGAGGGGCAGACAGAACATGAAAAGAAACTACGCCCTATTCAGAAAGGAACTGCGAGGTTATTGTTAGGTGCTTTTGAAAAACATCCAAATGGTAAATACTGTATTCTTCCAATTAGTGTAAACTACACCGCTGCCAATGAACTGCGTAGTGAAATGATGAATGCAGTGGGTGAGCCTATTCTGCTTGAAGACTACCTCGATGCTTATAAGGAAAACCCAAGAAAGGCAGTCAAACAAATAACGGATGAGATTACACGGCAACTGAAAGAATCCGTTGTTCATATTGCGGATAATGCTGATGCTCCTTTTACAGATCATATTCTCAGTTATAAGAGAAATGAGCGGAACAAAACGCTATTGCCATATAAGATCAGAACTAATCAGTCAATCCGTGAGGAAGTCCATATTGCCAATACCGTTAATACAATGGAAGCAAGTGACAAAGAAAAAATTCGTCAACAAGTCGAACACTACCAACAGCTTTTACAGCAACATAAGTTGAGTGACTTTGCGCTAGCGCAACCGAGCTATTACCATTTTGCTTATAATTTATTCTTTCTAATCGGACTCCCCTTTTGGTTGATTGGCTATGGCTTGTTTTATAAAATTCCTTTTGGACTTGCCCAGTCTTTTGCAGATAAAAATATAAAGAAACCTGCTTTCTATGGTTCTATTATTCTAGGTTTTTCCTTAGCGATTTATATGATTCCAACATTGATTTTACTGCTGGTTGCTTTGTTTACTTTGAGTTGGAAATTATTGGTTGGGATTCTTGTTTTTTATGCTTTGATTTACTTTGGGCTGCATTATCAGGATTTTTATTTAGCGCAGCAGGATAGTAAGGGATGGAAGGGGGTTTCGGAAAAGGAACGGGCGAATTTGTTGGAGGCTAGGAATCTGGTTATGGAATGGTTTGGTTAGAAGACTCTGCCTGCCCTGAGCCAGTCCGACTGTCGCAGACGAGAGCGGGCCGGTCAAATGGGCTCCAGTGAAATGTAAAAAACAGTAAATTACTATACACTTCTTGCCAGCGCAACGATGTCTAAAAGGGAGCTACATATCGGTAAACCTCAGGCATGCGTTAGGTCTCCCCTTTAGAGAATGGGGGTCCCTTCGACTACATCTCCTGCCCCTAACACCCAAGTCCTAGCAGAGCATATGATCCCTAAGTGCACTGGAAACTAAGTCCGTTCTTTCTGACTCTTAAAATAATAATAAACCGGCAAGCCTAAGCCCAACACAATCAAGCCACCAATCGCCTGTTCCCATTTTTCAAAGAAGGTACTAATCACAAAGGCAGTGGAGATGAGGATAAAAATAATTGGAATGATCGGATAGCCCAATGCTTTAATGGGCCGCTCCGCCGCTGGTCTTTTATTTCTAAAAATAAAGATACTGATACCCGCCATGGTCATAAAGATAATATCCATGAAGGTAACATAGGAGATCAATTCCTCAAAGGCGCCCCAAAACAGCAATAGGACAATCGCCCAAATCGCTTGAACTAACATCGCATTTACAGGAGTCCCATAAGTTGGATGAATTTTAGAAAGCCCCTTGAAAAACACGCCATCCTTTGCCATGGCAAAATAAACACGAGGAGCCGACATCGTATAAATCCCTATCGTTCCAAAAATAGAAATGGCTATGATGACTGCTACTAATTTTCCGCCAAAGGAAACCACCTGCCCTACCGCATCCCCTGCCACTCTTGAGGAAGCAGCAATATCCGGCAAAGGCAATAACATCATGTAGGCAAGATTGACAAGGACATACATCACCGTCACGATTAACACCCCCAAGATCATAGCTCTAGGAACGGTTCTCTTCGCATCTATGGCTTCTTCCGACAAATAGGAGGCGTGATGCCATCCACCCATTGACCACAGCACCCCAATCAAACCAACCAACATGGCGTTAAAAATATTTTCAGGAGCAGAAGCCATTGTAAAATCCAACGGTACTTTTTCGGCATTGTAGAAAACAAAACCGGCTAAGATTATTCCTGCAATTGCGATAAGCTTTAAGGTGCTAAACAGATTCGCGAAGATCTGACTCATATTGATTCCCACTGCGTTTATCCCCGTCAAAAAGATAATGGTAACAGCAGCTAAAACGACCTTCACCTGGTCAGTCATGACTATAAAATAAGTCATGTAATCCGCAAAAGTAATGGCCAGTGCTGCCAAGGCTCCTGAGTTGATCACCAATAAAATCACCCAGCCATAAAGGAAGCCCGTCATCTCTCCGTAAGCTTCTTTGAGATAAACATAAACCCCTCCTGCTTTTGGAAACATCGCGCCCAATTCAGAAAAGGTCAGCGCTCCCGTCAAAGCAATAACACCACCCAGCGCCCAAACGGCCAAGACCAAAGTATGATTGGGAACGGCTGCTGCCACTTGCCCCGGAGAGCTAAATATTCCGGAACCGATACAGGCACCGACAGCGATCATGGTAAGTCCGTAGATATTGAGTTTCTTTTTTAGTTGAGACATTGGTTTGTTTTTTTTGCGAGCCCCGGGCAGCGACCCCGGATGAATGTAGGGTCGACTCCTCCAGAGTCTTTTATTGTGGTGAAACAAAACGTACCATTGCGTATAGCTTTTGTTCTCCCTTCTTTCTGCCATCAAAGATCAATTGGTGGATATGACATATGACTGTAGATACCCTTGATTCGTGGGAGAAAACGTAGCGTCTTCGTTGCGCCGTAGCGGTTACCTCCACAATAATAACTTTTTTTACCCAAATCCAGTTAAACTATGCAATATCCATTATCTTTCTTAGTCTATGATTATTGACACTAAAAATTATTTAGATCACTATACAGTCAAGCTTTTAGCTAATTTTTCGTTGTTACCCAATTAGAACATCTTTAAATACAACCATACATCGAAACAGAACGAGTGTCGCAAGACCTACAAAGCCAGCTCCTCCAAGAATGCATCGACGGAAATCGTCAAGCGCAGCAGATGTTGTATGAGCGATATGCCCATCGGTTTCTGAATATCGCTTATCGGGTGGTTTGGCATAAGGAAGATGCGCGGGATGTGGTACAGGAGTCTTTTATGAAAATATTCAGCAGCTTAAGAGGCTTAAAGGAGACCGTGAAATTTGAAGGCTGGGCCAAACGGATTGTGGTTAACAACGCTATTACATTACTGAGGCAAAAGGGAAAAATGCCGCTCTATGATCTGGAATCTGCTGATGATTTCCCTTTCGAAAAAGAAGATCCGGTGGATGAAGGAATCCAGCAATGGAATATCACTATTGCTAAAAAGGCGCTGTCTGAGCTTGCCCCCGGCTATCGGACCATCATCAGCCTCTATCTGCTGGAAGGATATGACCATAAGGAAATTTCAGAAATTATGGGCATCTCGGTTTCGACTTCCATTACTCAATTTAACAGAGGAAAAAAACGATTGAAAGAAAAAGTAAAATTCGCCATCAATGAACGATAAATTAGAAAACTTCTTCACCGGCCACAAAGACGCTTTCGATTACCTGCCAAAAGATGCCGCTAATAACTGGGATCAGATGGAAGAGCGGCTCGATGAGCAACAAGGTAGTGCGCAAAAGCCGCGACGCTATATTGGCCACTGGATTACAGCAGCAGCAGCAGCGGCAGCAGTTTTTCTGCTTTTTAGCTATTTTAATGCGCCTGAAGAATCAATAGATCCAGATTACAGTGATCTGGTTTCTTTAATTGGTTTAGAAGAAGGTCAATATTTCCCAGACCTCACCTTGCAAAATCCTGAGGGAGAAATGATACCTTTGTCGACTTTGAACGCGCAGGTGGTTTTGGTAGACTTCTGGGCCTCATATAGTATGGTCTGTAATGAAGTAAACTGCTATTATTTCAAACCACTCTATGATGAATACCGTAAACAAGGTTTTGAAATCTACTCCGTCTCTATGGATTCCAGTGCCATTAGCTGGAAAAACGCCATTCAAAACGATGGACTAGACTGGGTTCAGGTGTCGGATTTAAAGGGCTTCAATTCACCGGTGAGAGACGAATACGACGTGGAGGCATTGCCCACTAATTATCTACTGGATAGAAATGGAAAGATCATTGCAAAGAATATTGATGTGGAGGATTTGGAAGGAGAACTGCAGGGGATTTTTGCGATGCAGTGATATAAAATTATAAATCTAATCATTAAATAAAAATAAAAAATGAAGTACCTATCAATCCTTTTTCTAGCTATACTGTTATCAGCCTGTGGAGGAGAACAACAAGCAACCGCCACCGCTGAGGCAGCTCCAACAGTAACACCAAATCAACCAACTCCTGCCCTAAAGGTAGCACCAAAGCCTACATCAACGGCAAATATGCCACAAGCCAAAGCAGGCCAAAACATTGAGTGGTTGAGCATTACAGAAGTACAAGAACGAGTAAAAAAAGAACCACGTAAAATTCTTGTTGACGTTTACACCGCCTGGTGTGGGCCTTGTAAGATGATGATGCGTAGTACATTCAAAGATCCAGGTTTGATCAAGTATCTGGATGACAATTACTATGCAGTGAAGTTCAACGGAGAGTCTGGCGAGACCATTTCTTTCAATGGTAAGGAATTTAAAAACCCGAATTACAACGCGGCGATTCCGAGCACCAGAAGAAACTCGCAGCACGAGTTCACCCGTTCTCTAGGATTACGAGGCTACCCTACCCTCTTTATTTTTGATCCAAATCTGAAGAAAATTACAGAAAGTGTGGGTATGAAGTCAGCGCCGCAGTTGATGAACGTTTTGAAGAAATTAGAAAGTTAAATAGAACAATATTAAGAGGTCATTGCTTATTTCAAGATGGGACTAACCGTTCATCTTGAAATAAGTGGTGCATTTAAACTCAAGAACCGACTCTCCCCCTTGAAAGACAAAATTCAAAACACTCCATAAATTGTCACTCCTCTGCCATTTAAGACCAAATCTCACCACTTTCTACCTCATTCATGGTATTCTCATCCCCCTTTTATTTCGTACATTTATGTCTTAATCTTTTTTAAAGCAATCTTCTTCCCTCTAATTCTGTGGACTTGAATAAATTCGTTGTATTCTTCTGTTTTGCCCAAACCCAATAGAAGCTGAGTCGTCTAACGCTATTAATACAGAATTATCGGATTTTCACTGAATGCAAATTGATTTGACTTCCCCAGAACCTTGATGGCCCTCCACCTCATTAACCGACAAAAGCACAAACCATCAACTTGTAGATCATTTGTTATAAAGCAAATGAATAGTTTTCGTCTGCATTACCCGATAATGCTTTCTAATTAATTTACCCTAAACTTACATTAAACCAATTTAAATAAAACCTGTACAACATGAAAAAAACAACACACCTCAGTCACCTAATCGTGTTCTGTTTCTGCCTACTCAATCCTTTTGGAAATGATACGCTAGCACAAAGTATTTTCATCAATGAAATCCTAGCTTCCAATTCCAATACCAACACCGATGAGTTTGGTGAATCTGATGACTGGGTTGAGTTATACAATGCCACTTCCAATCCTATAGACATTGGAGGGATGTACCTCACCGATGATTTAGGCAATCTGGTTAAATACTACATTCCACCTACGCAGGCTTCACAAACTACCATTCCCGCCATGGGCTACTTATTGGTTTGGTGCGATAATCAATCGAATCAGGGAGCGATGCATACCACTTTCAAATTGTCCGCATCAGGAGAATCGTTTGCTTTGGTTGATTCCGATGGCACTACCGTCATAGACAGCTATACCTATGGCATTATGTCTGCAAATGTTTCGATTGGACGTGAACAAGATGGTCAGACCCCCTGGGTTTTCTTTTCTGGCCCGACGCCAGACGATAGTAATGGAGGAACGACTTCCGTTGTCGATATGCCCGTGGCCAATCAAGTTGGAGGGCATTTTAGCAGTGGCTTTCTGGTGACCCTTACTACGACCAGCAGCAATGCCACCATTTACTACACCACTAATGGTTCAGAACCAACAGAAAATGACAATGAATTTAGCACTCCCTTTTACACAAGCACAACAACAGTCTTACGTGCCAGAGCTTTTGCGACCGATATGGAACCGAGTCGAACTATGACACATACTTACTTGTTTGACATTGACCATACCCTTCCTATTATTTGTCTATCTACAGACGATGATCACTTCTGGGATGAAGATGAAGGTATTTATGAAAACTACCTAGATCGAATCGAGCAACCGGTTCACGTGGAGTTATATGAGGCAGATGGCAACTTCGGATTTCGACAGGACATGGGGATCCAAATACATGGTAGATATAGTCAAACTTATCCGCACAAAGGTTTAAGCTTCAGAGCCAGAAATTCCTATGGCAGTAATAAAATAAACTATCCGCTTTTTCCAACTCAGGACTATGATCAATATGGTTCTTTCATTTTGCGGGCTTCCGGTAACGATTGGAAAAGAATGTTATGTCGGGATGCCTTGGCTAGTAGTTTGGTTAGAGACATTGCCGCTGTAGATTCCCTCATCAAAGATCCGGATCTGGATTTGCAGGACTTCCGTCCGGTTATCGTTTATCTAAATGGAGAATACTTTGGCATCCATAACCTTAGAGAAAAAATGGATTACCGTTATTTGAAGACCCATTATGACATTGACAAAGACGCGGCGGATTTGGTGGTCAATACCAGCAATGCGGATCATGGCAACACGGACGCTTGGGATGCCTATCAAGAGTTTATCGAGGGCGCAGATTTTAATCAGCCCGACGACTTAGCGGAGATTCAAGCGAATATTAAGCTAGATCATTTTTTCGATTATTTTATTTTCAATATTTACATAGATAATAATGATTGGCCGGGCAACAACAACCGACGTTGGCGCTTACGGCAGGAAGGAGAACGATGGAGATTCTTTGTCTATGATCTTGATGGTAGTCTAGGCCTCAATCCACTTTCTGATGATTATAACTCAGGAGACTGGACCAGTCCATCCATAGAAATGGTTATGGCTGATACAGAAACCTACAACCACAACGAACCATATTCAACAGTACTTTTACGTAAGTTGATGGAAAACGATAGTTTGCGAATCATCTTCTTCAATCGAATGGCGGATCAACTTAACATTCTATTTACAGAAGATCGTACCCAAGAAAGAATCAATGAATTTGAAGCACTTTACGTAGCTGAGATTCCTCAACATGCAGACTTTTGGTGGGATGGAGACAACGACTGGGCCGGAGATTTGGACATCGCACGATTGTTTGCTACCCATAGAAATGAAGAAGTTTTCAACCAGGTTCACGATTATTTCTCCGATGATATTGATGCCGTAGTCGATCTCACATTAACGGCGGCACCGCTTGCAGGCGGAGTCATTCATCTGAATACTACGCATTTGTTTGAAGCGCAGTTTCCTTGGTCAGGTCGACACTTTGCCGGAATCGATGTGCCTTTATATACCATTCCGAATCCAGGTTATACTTTCACGGAATGGACACCTTCCAGCTTAGGAACAGAGGCTGTGACTACGATGAATCTTAGTGGCGACGAAACCATCACTGCTCATTTTCAATTGGGTTCTACCCAAATCGGAGACATTGTTATCAATGAAATAAATTACAACTCTCCTAACGCTTGTGATGCAGGCGATTGGATAGAATTGCACAATGCAGGTGCAACTGCTGTTGATGTCTCTGGTTGGTTTTTGGAAGATGGAAGTGGTAATTATTTCAACATTCCAGCAAACACCAGCATTGAAGCAGGAGGGTTTTTGGTTTTGGTTCAAGACCAAATCAAATTTACAACAGTACATCCACAAGTGACTAATATAGTCAGCAACTTTGGCAATTCGATAACTGGAGGTTTTGGCTTGAGCAATGGAGGAGAATGGATTTCCATCAATAACGCCAATCGCTCTTTCAGAGATACCGTTCGTTATGACGATGCTTTACCTTGGCCAATTGCAGCTGATGGAACAGGAGCTAGCCTCGAACTCATTAGCCCTACCCTTGACAATGCGATGGCACAAAGCTGGTTTTCAGTAGCTACTGAAAAAGGATCTCCTGGTATTACCAATCAAGGGGTTTTGCAATTGGGTAATGACCTCACTTCTTGTAATTCTGAAGTTTTTACACTGGATGCTTCCTTTGCTCAATGTAACAATTGTACCTATATATGGAGTACGGGTTCTGTATTATCTGCGATTTCTGTGAATCCTCTTTCTGGTGCCAATTTATATTCGGTTACCGTAACGGACGCTAATGGAATTACTCAATCCGATGACATTACCATAACGGTATCTGAGCCTTTCACTTTGACTTATGGTTCGCAAGAGCCTTGTTTTGGAGAGAGCAATGGAACCATCGATCTACAAGCAAACGGCAACAGTACTTTTTCATACAACTGGTCAAACGGAGCAACTACACCTACCCTTAATACACTCACTTCGGGAACTTATACCGTTACCGTTTCTAATGCTTTATCTTGTACAGAAATAGAAACGGTTCAACTGCTGGATGCACCGGCTTTAATACTACAAGAATCCCTTACGGAAATACTTTGTTTTGGCGAACTTGCCGCCATTGACTTGACTATGAGCGGAGGGCAGGCGCCTTATACTTATGCTTGGTCAAATGGAACCAGCACTGAAGATCTAAACAGTTTGCCCCAAGGCGACTATAGCGTAATCATAAGTGATTCCAGTAACTGTACTGTTGAGAATACTTATACTTTTGAATTTAATTCGGATGCACTAGAAGGAAACCTTATTACGGAATCTTCTTGTTTTGGAAATGACCAAGGAATGATCAGTGCTGCTATAACAGGTGGTACCGGAGATTATTTGTATCAATGGAGTAACGGCCAATCAGGAACGGATAATGAAATAGAAGGCCTTCTGCCTGGAACCTACCAACTAACCGTAACCGATGAAAATGGATGTACTTTGCTTGAAGAAACCGTAGTCGCTGGATATACCACTATGAACAGTTCCATTTCCACAACGAATACCCTTGGTTGCTTTGGCGATACGAATGGTTCGCTTAACCTTTCGGTAAATGGCGGATTGGAGCCTTATAACTATAATTGGAGCAATCAACAATCTGGAGACAGTTTGCAAAATCTTCCTGGAGGTATCGTTGCAGTTACCATCACGGATCAAGCCAACTGCCAGCATTATGACAGCATTTCTATTTTTGAACCAGCTGCTATTTCGCTTGATGTTGAACTGGATGATATAAAATGTACTGGCGGTTCCGATGGAAATATCGCTCTGATGACTTCTGGTGGAACGGGTACCCTTGACTATTTATGGGGCAATAGCACTACTGAAAACGAGCTAAGCAATCTAACACCCGGAAATTACAACATTACTATTACAGACGATAATAATTGTACGTATACAGAATCCTTTTCCTTAACAGCCCCTTCCCCTATTTCTTTTGAAATTGAAACAGCAGCTATTAATTGTTATGAGGGAGCCGATGGAAATATTAACCTAACTGCTTCCGGTGGAACGGGTGATTTCGATTTCGACTGGAGCAATGGAGGTACTCAAAACGAGATCAATAACTTGATAAGCGGACAATACTTTATCACTGCTACTGATGCAAACAATTGTGCGCACACTGATTCTGTTTTCCTTTCCCAACCGGACGCTCCTATTAGCGTTGACGTTGCGGTAGACGCTGTAAATTGCTTTGGTGGAACAGATGGTAACATTAACCTCACAGCTATTGGCGGAACAGGTTCACTTGCCTACCAGTGGGATAACGGAACGGATGAAGCGAATAACAACAACTTAACAGAAGGAACTTACAACATTATAATTACAGACGCCAATAATTGTGAATACACAGAGGCCGTATATCTTCCTCAAGCTCCGGCCATTTCGCTTGACATTGCAGTAGATCCTATAAACTGTGCTGATGGAGCTGATGGAAGCATCACGGTAACTGCTTCTGGCGGATCAGGTACTTTAGATTATGAATGGAGTAATGGCGGCAGTAGTACGGTAACGGATAACCTAACAGCAGGTGAGTATATTCTTACCATTACAGATAGTAACAATTGCGAGCATATAGAACCTATTTCTATTTCGGAAGCCCTTCCTATTACGCTTGACATTGAAGTGAATGATGTTAATTGTACTGACGGTACAGATGGAAACATTATCTTAACTACGTATGGAGGAACTGGCACCATTTCCTATGCCTGGGACAATGGGAGTAACGATAATATGATTGACAATATAGCAGAAGGGAATTACGAAGTCACCCTCACGGACGCCAATAATTGTGAACAGGTTGAGTTGGTCTACGTTTCTGAACCGACTCCTATCTCAGTTACTGCTGAAGTGGCAGCCATCAATTGTAATGAAGGCACAGATGGTAGTATTATTGTTAGCGCTTCTGGCGGAACAGGTAACTTGACTTATGAATGGAGCAACAGTGGAACAGAAAACGCTATTGACAACCTATCAGAAGGAAATTACAACATTACTATTACGGATGCTAATAATTGTGAAATTATAGAAAATTTTGATTTAGTCTCCCCTACCCCGATCAGTCTGGCTATTGAAGCAGATGCCATTGATTGTTTTGAAGGAACGAATGGAAGTCTTGCAGCGACGGCTACTGGAGGTACGGGAACTTTGAGCTACGAATGGAGCAACGGAGAGACTGGGACGATGATTAGCGACCTAGTAGCAGGCTTGTATGATGTAACCATCACCGATGCTAACAATTGTGAAAAGGTCGAAGAAATGTCTCTGACATCGCCTTCCGATATCACTACCGATGTTGAGGCTAATGCGATTAGTTGTTTTGAAGGAGCGAACGGAAACATCTTAGTCACTGCATCTGGAGGAACAGAAAACTTCAGTTATGAATGGTCTAACGGAGATATAGAAAACTCGACTAACAATCTTTCAGAAGGAAATTACAACATTACTATTACAGATACTAATAATTGCGCTCATAGCGAAACGGTTTATATTTCAGAGCCTAGTCAGATCACACTTGATGCAGTAGTTGGTGACATCAGCTGCGCTAGTGAAACGAATGGTTCGATTAATGTCACAGCTAGTGGCGGAACAGGCAACCTCAACTACGCGTGGAGCAATGGAATAACTGGAACGGAGGTCAACGACTTGGCAGATGGGCCATACGAATTGACCATTACGGATGACAATAATTGTGAGACAATCGAAAGTTTTACAATCGCTGCTCCCTTCCCTATTAATTTTGAATATACATTTGAAGGCGTCAGTTGTTTTGGTGAAACGAATGGAAGTCTTAGCATTCTGGCCGCTGGTGGAACGGGACCTTTGTCCTACCAATGGGCTAATGGAGAAACGGGAAGTGAGCTTAACAATTTGGCTGCTGGCAATTATGAATTCACTATTACGGATGGTAATAATTGCACAAAAATTGGAGATGTAAATGTCACAGAGCCTCCCGCTATTGTTCTTGATGTGCTGGTAGATGCAGTGGATTGTTTTGAAGGAACGAATGGAAATATTTCTGTCACTGCCTCTGGTGGAACCGACGAATTCACTTACGCGTGGAGCAATGGAATGACGGAAGCGATGATAGTGAATCTGGCAGCGGGGAATTACGAAGTCACTGTTACAGATAGTGATGGTTGTACGAATGTTGAAGATATTGAAGTGGCGGAAGCGGCTTTGATTGTGTTCGATATCACGGTTGACCCCATCAGCTGTTTTGGGGGAAGCGATGGTATCCTTTCTATTACGACTTCAGGTGGTACGGGGACTGTTGCCTTTGAATGGAACGATGGAACGACTGATTCGAGTCTTCCTGGTTTGGGAGAAGGTTCTTATAGCGTGACGGTTACTGACGAAAACAATTGTCAACAAATGAACAGCATCGTCCTCTTCGAGCCTCCACTAATCAGCCTCGAAAGTGAACTGGATTCTATTGATTGCTTTGGCGATATGGATGGTAGCATTATGCTAAGTCCTTCTGGTGGTGCTGGTGGTTTTGACTACCTATGGAGCAACGGTGATATCGAATCTACTATCAGTGATTTGACTGCTGGTGATTACGATGTAACCATTACTGATGCTAACAATTGTGAGCTAGTGGAAAGTTTTTCTTTGGATCAAGCTTCTGCCTTAGACGTTGCTTCAACGAGCACGAATCCGATGTCTTCCTTAGCTGGAAACATCAGTGTGGCGGTCAGTGGAGGAACGATGCCTTATACCATTTTGTGGGATAACGGTGCCGATACTTTTGAAATAACCGATTTGATTGCGGGCAGTTATACCTATACTGTTACGGATGCGAATGGTTGTGTGTTTGAAGAAACGATAGTACTTGAATTTATAAATGCGCTGGATAATCCGGATGATTATTCTCTGTCTATTTATCCAAATCCGACTAAGGGGATGGTTTATATTAAGAGCGATTTGACCGAGATGACTTTAGTGGTTTATGATTTATTGGGTCGGCCGCTTCGGAATTTTGAGAAGGATCAGACTGGAGATTTATGGTCTGTGGATATGGGTGGTTTGAGTCCGGGATTGTATTGTTTGAAAATTGGATTTGGGGAGGTGGAGATATTGGAGATGGTGGTGGTTGAGTAATCCTAGCGTATTAAAAATAACATTGTTTCTACAAAGGCTTTGGGGTGATTTGCTCCAAAGCCTTTTTTTTGTTGAGGAGCTGTTATTGGGTGTTTTGTTTAGTAGTTAGATTTTTTTTTGGAAGGAGGTGGATTTCTCGACGCATTTTGCTTCGCATAAGTTTGCTCGAAATCTCCATGTGAGAGGGAGAGGGATGGATTTTGTCCCTCGACTCGCTACGCTTGCTCGGGATGACAGCGGTAGGTCAGACAATTCCCCAGAAAGCTCGAAACTGTTTGATGAAGTCCTCTTACAGAGTAGTACAATGGTACATTTATATCAAGAACGACTTTCGCAGTGTCTAATCTAGTGACTAACTCTATTGCGTTATTCAATCTTAATAGATCCAACTGATCCTTTATATTTTTGGAGGCTAATTATATTCCTTTCTTTATAAACAACTCTTTTGAATCTACTCTTTGAAGGTTGCATTGCTGATTCAAACATTTTCTTTACCTCTTCTTTTTCATCTTGCAATAGGCTTATAAAGTCTTTAGTTACATCTATTACTTCTTTGTCAGCATGAATTATGTTATCCTTCTCAAGAATACACTTCAATTTTTTTTCTCTGCAAATCTTATACTTATATTTCTCTAAAGTTAATTCAACGAGCCTAGATCTTAAATCTTTAATTAGGTCCCTGATTCTTTCATCCTGTTCAAGGATCTCGTATTCAAGATATCTGAGATGTTCACCTGTCATCTCCATTTCTCCTTCTAAAATACTACAAGCATTCACTAATTTGACAACATACATCCCAGCTTCCTGATAAACCTTTAAATTCCTTTTATATGTTGAGTCTCGATAGTTGGTAAGAATCTTCATATAATCATACTCTGCTATTATTTCATCTTCTATAAAGTTAATCACGGTGGAATCGCTCATTACGCCATACGGTTGTTGTGCCTCTATTTTGTTTATCACAAATAGGAGGCTGAGAAAGAGGAGTATGGCTTTTATTTTGTTCATAGCTATTATTTCGACCTAAATCACTCATTCAAATTCACAATCACCGCCTCCCTATCCGTAAACTTCTCTTTTATTTTTTTTACATTTCTATTGTTATCATCTAATTTGTACCTGACTTTCTTCTCCGCTCCATTTGCTTCCGAAGAAATTTAACCCACCCACTCCATTCCGTCGACTTCACCTCTCCAGGAAAGTTATTTTCAAGCTTGTCAAATCCATCCTCAATTAGCGCATCATGCAAGGAACGTATGGCAAGAAGCCACAGCCATGTTCCTTTTCCTTCCGTGTTCATATCTATGGTGTGTTTAATTTCCGTTTGGTTGTCTCCCAGTTCTCTTATTTCGAACTTATGAATTCCATTAAGCCCTTTAGGTCTTGAAAATCGAAATTGAATTATTTCATTCGGATTATATTTTTCTACTGTGTATCTTATTGGCCCATGTCCACCTTTTGCTCCAACCTGAATTCCACCTTCAAATTTCATGGCGGGCCATTTCCCCTTTGGCCAAATTTTATCGTTTTCGCTTGATAACGCTTTAATCAATTCCGACACTTTACTTTTCGGTTGATTTAGTATTCGTTTATGAATGTTTAGGACTTTCAATTTGTTATAGATTTATGCGAATCTGCTTATTATGGTTTTTTTAAAAAAATTAAGGGCAAATAATATAATGGGTTTGCATCATTTCCTCTTTCATCTTTTCAAGATAAATTGGATATTTCGAAAGGCCTAGTTTTGCTCTAGCCTTATTTAAGTTTATACTATCTAAAACTGGCATAACAGGTTCAATCGTGAGGTGATCTACTCTTCTTACGAAACTACCGTATTTCTGAGGTAATTTATTATTCATTCGAATGTGATCTATCAACATTGCATAATACTCTTTATTCAAGTTATTATTTTTTATTCCTTCATCAAGACTAGCAATTATCTTTTCTTCGAATTCATTACTAAGTATACACCCTTTCAAGCTTAGCATAAATTTATTCGATATTTCTTCACCGACATTAGATGAATTAGGGAATTCATAATTCTCTAGTATATTCCTCAACCTATCACATACTTCGGTTTGAAATTTATTCTCTGAATTTAGTTTGAAGTCTGTAAATGCATAAAAATTTGATCCATTATTTGTATTGATCTTTTTCAGCCATAACCAATTTAGGTAGGTGTAATCTACTTTTATAGATAATGCTACATTTTGCTTAGCCTCTTCCCTTATTGAATTATCAGACTCACATGAAATAAAGTTCAGCAATAGCATTATTATGATAAAACGAGCTAACATCTCTTTCATCGATTAATTTTATAACATTACGTTTACTGATTACTATTCCCTTACGCCTTTAATTCACACCAGCAGCATCTTCATAGCTATATCTCTTCAATCCAATAAATATATTATGTAACCATTGCTTTTTTTCTTCTAACAAACCTTTTTCATCGTATTTATATTTCACGACCCGAATATCACCTTTTTGAGAAAGGATATTTGCATAGACTTCTGGCACTCTACTAGTTATTCGACAATAATATTTTTCTTTTATTCTTCGATTTTCATCATCAAAACCATACTCTATGAAAAACTTTGGCTCATTTCCATTTTTAATTAGGTGAATATAAATGAGATTCCCTTTTTCGTCATATTCATACTCACGTACCTCCTGTTTTCTTGTTTTAGCTGTTGCTATCGCTTTTAATATTTGCCCACTACTATTATATAAATAATTTATTTTCTTATAATATTTAGAAGGACTATAACTTGTAATGAACTCCTCCCTTAATTGGTCTTTTGAATTATAGGTATATTTAGTCCTCCCTCCTGTCTTTCCATTGATAGATGTTTTTTCAATCCTAACCAATCCTTTATCATTATACTTAAATATATTTTCTTGTAAATATATATTTCTCCTTGTTGTTGATCCCTTTATCCTACTCAATTGTGATTTCTCATTATAAACATAAGTATAAGTATCTACATACTTAGAGGTGTCCCTGATTACCCTTTTAGTTGTTCTTCCCAAGCTGTCCAAATATCGCTCTTCTATCAAAATGGAGTCTCTGATTGATCCATCAACATTTATTACGTACAAGTGCTCTATTATCTTTTTCACTCCTAACTCTGCATACAATTCTTTTGTTTGAATTCCTTGAGCATTCCCGATGAGGAGGCAGAGAAGATAAGAGTTAATAAAAATGAATATTGTTTTCATTGTTTTTTCCATTATAATAATTTAGCGTTTTACATTTCACTTCATAATTATTTCCTCCTCTCCATTTTATTTCGAATTATTCGTTTATGGATGCTATTAGCACATATTACTTACTTAAGAAAATATGTAACTCTTCAGCAGTTGGCTTCTGGCAGTTAGCAGTTAGCTTCCCACTATCGTACGTTATAGGGAAGCCAACTGCTAACTGCCGCATACTGAATAGTTACGAAAACATAAATATAAATCGTTCCTATTCCCCCTTTATACGGTGCTCCAAATTCAGGAATTGCCCCAAGACATTCCTTTCCTATTTGATGACTATCTCCTCGAAACTTGAATACTTGGCCTCCAATATCAAAAGTGAATATTCTCTTAGCTTTTACTCGTATACCTAATTCTAATCCTCCAGCAAAATATCCCCTGATTCTTCCAACCTTGTTCCCCCTTGAGTAGCCGTTGATTTAAATTTCGTATAAAACAACCCTCTGCTACTCTATCTTCAATACCATCAGCTATCGCGCATCTAGCTACAATAGAAACACTACTTGGATATCTTCCGAAGATATCCAGTGTTATTTTGACAATTTTAGTATTGTTTGCTAAATTACACTTTCGATACAACACAACTTTACTTTTAGCGACTTATGAATCTTTTTAACTTAAAAACTCAAAAAGCGCAGCTCTGGATTTTCATTTCCCTTATTTGTATATTCATTATAGGAGAATATAGCAGACTAGGGGATTTTCTAATTTACTTAGAGGCTTCAGTTGACTTTTTTAAAAACGAAGAAATTTATGTACGCCGCTATGGGGCACCTGCTGTTTTTCCATACATGGGGAGCCCAACGCTTGCGTTTCTGCTTTACCCCTTTACGCTACTCCCTTTCCTTGTCGCTGCATCAATATGGAAAATAATTAATATTTTTTTAATCCTCAGAGTTTGGTGGCTGTTACGACAATACCTTCCCTTTCATCGCTATTCAAATTCTGATAATTTTAAACTAACGCTGTATTCGTTTTTATCAATATCCTTTTTATTGTATTTCAATTTCCACCTTGTTCAATTTACCATCTTTTTATTGTTCTCTGTCCTAGAAAGTATTTATCGCATACGGAATAAGAAACAGATTTCTTTCGGAGCTTTAATATTGAGCTTAGGGATTATCACTAAATTGCTTCCTGTTGTAGCTATCCCCTATTTTATATTCAGAGGATATTTTAAAGCGGCCTTCCTTAGTCTGACATTTACGTTTTTATTGTTTTTTGTTCCGTCCTTATACGTTGGATTGGAATACAATACTGCTCAAAACTTAGCTTGGGCTAATTCTATTAATCCTTCTCAATCTTTGAATGTCTTTGATGTAAGTACTAGAAACATTCATGGAGTTGCTTCCTTAATTTCGACACTTACTATTGACGGAATCGGAAATTCCTATTCTTTAAAAGTCAAACGAAACATAGTAGACCTTGACCCTCAGATTGTAATAATATTAATTCTCGTTGTTAAATTATTCTTGATATGCTTCTCTTTATTTTTCTTAAATTTAAAATCAATTTTCAGAGATAATGATTCGAGAATCAAACAACTATGGGAGTTGAGCTACATATTAGGAGTCATTCCTTTAATATTCCCTCAACAAAGAAGCTATGCATTCCTCTTTTTATTTCCTGCTATTGCATACCTGGTCCACCATTGTTTTTTCTATGCTAAAAAAATTAATTATAAATACGCTCTTCTTTTAATTTTAATACTAACCTTAACCAACCTCGAATTGTTACTTGGACATTTCCGACAGTATTATTGGCACTTCAAGACCTTAACTTACGCTAGCCTTTTTTTACTTTTATTGCTTTCCTTAAAAAGACCAGCAGTTAGTAAGAACACTGTTGTGGAGGGCTTGTTGTAATTCTGACATCTTTTTTTGTTAGTTATTAGCAATATAACTAACGGTAAAAAAATAGTTCCCATCTCGTTCTTCAGGCTGTTTTATACGGTTGTATTAATATATCAGCAGGAATTGATAATGCTTGACTTAGTTTCCGAATAATATTAATACTCATGGGTCTTTTTCTAGCTAGGATTTCGGAGGCTCTGCTTTTTAAACCAATTAATTCTGCCAAGTCTTTTTGAGACAACCCCATTTGTTCCATTTTAAATTTGATCGCCTCAATTGGATCAGGATCAGGAAACTCCACTACTGTTTCATTCTCATATTTTTCTATTAGAATCACCAACACCTCTAACTCCTCCTGTTCCTTGGAACCGGGTTTTGCGTGGAATATTTTATCTAACCTTTTTAAGGATTTTTGATAATCCTTTTCCGTTTTAATTACCTTCAATTTCATGTTATATTTCTTTAGCATTTATTGAATCATATTCTGTATGCGCTCCAATAAATCGTATCCAGATAATTTGATTTACAAAAGTTATTTTTACAATCAATCTATAATTATTCCCTTTAATCTTAAATATTATTCTGTCCTGACCTAAGACCTTACAAGTTCCGAATTGCTGTTTTACCTCTTCAAAATCTTGCCACTTAGGAGCCAGAGATTAATAAGGTTCTGATTTAGACGCAGTAGATTTTGTGCTGACCGAGGCAAAAAAATTGAGCATAGCCGTAGCTACACGATATTTTTTTAACGAAGGACAGTGCAGAATCTACAAGTATAAATAGGAAAGTTATTATTCACTGACTCCTTAGCACTTTTTGTAACTTTATACCAACTCAATAAAGCCTGCTCAAAGTCCCTATATTTTTCCCAAAATTCCTTTAGTGTTCATTTTGCTATTATTCGCATAATATTCCAAAAATAGGAACTTTATATCGGAATTCCAAATTTGGGAACTTTCATTTCCTCTTAGTTGAAAGACGTAATTGTTCCGCAGTAGGCCCTGAACTCCCCTATTAATGCAAATAGTGGAAACCTAACTGCGAATAGTTAATAACCAATTCCGGGAAAAGCGGTTCTACCTCTTGCTCCATCAAACCAATATTCCGCTTTCCCAGCGACATTAGAAGCATAATGACATGACGAGAACCCACTTATCTCAAAAGCATATCATCATTTACGCTCTTCCCCATTTATTAAAGACTAACATTACAGCACCATCAGTTTTATGCTGGTTAGGGTGAATCAATTAACATTGGAACAAAAATTTGAAACCATTATCACCAGCTTTTTAGAAAATAGAGTCGGGTTAATTGGTGATTTTCTAAATAAGGATTTATCGAAACACCTTAAAGAAAATCTATTGTTACTCTACCAAGAGAAGCAACTGAAAACTGCTGGGATTGGAAATAATTCAAAACTTCTTAGCGACAAACAAATTAGAAGTGACATCATTTATTGGCTGGACCGCAAGCACGATAATATCCACGAAAATAATTTCTTAGATGTAATAGATGATTTTGTAAAATACCTGAACAGAACCTGTTACTCAGGAATTACTGGATATGAATTTCACTATGCCTTTTATGAAAAAGGTAGTTTCTACAAAAGACATCTTGACCAATTCCGAGACAACCAAAAAAGAGCCTTTTCAATGATCATGTATATGAATGAAAATTGGGAACTAGGCGATGGCGGGGAGTTGTGTATTTACCATGATGATTATTCTCAAACCATTTCTCCAATGGATGGAAAATGTGTGTTTTTTAAAAGCAGTGAATTGGAACATGAGGTGTTGCTTAGTCATAAGCCTCGGATGAGTATTACGGGGTGGTTGAAGACGAATTGATTTGGTCAAATGATTTTTTACCGCAACGGCGCAAAGAGCGCTACGCTTTTTCAAGCGAACGTAGCGGTGTTGCGGTAAAAAATATAATTGGCGGAATGCTAATTTGCTATGTTCCACCAAATGAAATCATTTAGTGCCAATTAATTATCGTCTATCTTATTTACATAGTTAAAAAGCTCGAACAGCACGAACAAGGCAGTGCCCTCTTTTTAAGACACCGGCATGAACATCAAAGTCGAACCTCTGACAAGACATAGAGCTATTACCAGCGTCCGTAGTAGTCCAGTAATAGTCTGAACCAAATCCTCCAAGCTCTTTTTTGTATAATTTAGTATACATCAAATTCAATTCCTCTTTGGACGGTAAGTACCAATCCGTATATCCACCCCCTGAATAAGATTCACATGCCAATACCGCTTCATCCCAATTGAGTTTACCTAAGTCTGCTTCATTATACATACTAAACCATGGTCACCACTAGCATCTATTTGGAAAATAGACCCTCCTTGGTGCCGCTCTCCTACTTTTTTTAGCGTTTTTTTTCTTTGACTTATTGCCTCTTTGCGGTACATCCCCTTAGGATAATCATCAATGTATTTCTGATAAGCGTCTTTGGTCCCGAGCATATTAGCAATCTCCCATTCTGTTTCTTCTAAGAATATTTTTTCTTTTTGCTTTGCCTTAGATATGAATGCACCACTAGGAAATGTGCTGATGTATTTTTGATAGCCCTCCAAACTCTTGGTCTTCTCTGCAGCTTTCCAACCATTCAAATCGGCGAGGCGTGAATTAACATTTATTGATGTATTTTTATTGTTATTGTTATTTGATGTACTCGTATTATTATTATTTGTTTTCTTTGCATTATTCTTTCCATCATCCAAAACCATTAAAAAATTCCCGCCCGTTTGATGATCTCCAAACTATCCGCTTTTAGGTTGTGGTCTCGCCGTTTCCAGTGATGCCACTAATTCGCTAAACGAAACGATACCATCTGCTCCCCCAAAACTGCGGACTGCGGATAGAAACTGCTTTGCAAATTGAGAGTCATTTGGTGTTCGCATTTTTCCGCCAGAAGTGAGAAATAACCTTGATTTGTATTTTAAGGTCCGGTCTATAAAATTTTGTTTTTTATTTCCTTGTGCGCTCGAATGTTCCTCTCCTATCGTGAAAACAAATATTGAGATGGTAGATAAATTCAACCAAATGGTAGTGGATGTTTTTAATACGGC
>JBLHRR010000036.1:0-38177 GCA_047626155.1 Saprospiraceae bacterium
AGTAGAGAGATAGATGGAAATTAGAATTGTTTATTTTGTTTCAAAATGGAGAATTATAATATTTTTTAACTATCTTTGCACTCCGAAAATAAAAGTATGGCTAAACAGGACTTAATAAAGCAAGACGGTATAATTGAAGAAGCACTCTCCAACGCAATGTTTAGAGTAAGACTTCAGAATGATCATAAAATCGTCGCAACGATATCTGGTAAAATGCGAATGCACTATATCCGAATTTTACCTGGTGATAAGGTTTCTGTAGAAATGTCGCCATATGATTTATCAAGAGGAAGAATAATTTACAGATATAAATAGAATAAAATGAAAGTTAGAGCATCAATCAAAAAGAGGTCAGTAGACTGTAAGATTGTGAGAAGAAAGGGGAAGTTGTATGTGATTAACAAAAAGAACCCTAGGTTCAAGCAGCGTCAAGGTTAGACGATCACTATTTTTGAAATCTACAAAAGATACTAATTATGGCTCGTATTGCTGGAAATGATTTACCGAAAAATAAAAGAGGAATTATAGGCCTCACCTATATCTACGGAATAGGTCGCTCTTCTTCTTCTCAGATATTAGCACAGGCTAAAATTGACGAAAGTACAAAGGTCAATGAATGGACTGATGAGAATATCAAAGAGATTGGACGTATCCTTCAGGAAGAATACAAAGTAGAAGGACAATTGAGATCTGAAATCCAAATGAACATTAAGCGTTTGATGGATATCGGGTGTTATAGAGGATTAAGACATAGGAAAGGATTACCATTGAGAGGTCAGCGTACTCAGACTAATGCACGTACCAGAAAAGGTAAGCGTAAGACTGTTGCTAACAAGAAGAAGGTAACCAAGTAATAAATAATATTATTCAATTTTTAGCGCTCGCATTATGGCAAAGGTTAAAAAAGTAAAGAAAAGAAAAGTAAAAGTTGATCCGGAAGGCATACTATATGTTAAAGCCAGCTTCAACAATATCATTATTTCTCTTTGTAACAAACAGGGGCAAGTTATCTCCTGGGCATCTGCAGGTAAAGCTGGATTTAGAGGTTCTAAAAAGAACACTCCATATGCAGCTCAAATGGCAGCTTCTGACGCTGCACGCGTTGCTTACGAAGCGGGTATGAGAACTGCACAGGCTTATGTGAAAGGACCTGGTTCCGGACGTGAAGCAGCAATTCGTGCTGTAGATGGTGCAGGTATCAAAATTTCTACAATCAAGGATGTTACTCCAGTACCTCATAATGGTTGTAGACCTCCTAAAAGAAGAAGAGTTTAAGCGTTATTCGCTTTCTATTTAAAAATATATTTTAAAATGGCAAGATATACCGGACCTACTTCAAAAGTAGCAAGAGCATTAGGAGAACCAATTTTTGGTTTCGATAAAGCATTTGATAAAAAGAAATACCGTCCAGGAATGCACGGTAATTCCAGAAGAAGAAAGCAACGTTCTGACTATGCTAATCAATTGCTTGAAAAGCAAAAGGCAAAGTACACTTACGGTGTTTTGGAAAGACAATTTAGAAATACTTTTGGAATCGCCAGCCGAAAAGGTGGTGTAACTGGAGAAGTATTACTACAATTGTTAGAAGCTAGATTAGACAACGTGGTATACCGATTAGGTATCGCTCCAACTAGAAGAGCGGCTCGTCAATTAGTTTCTCATAAACACATCGTATTAAATGGCGTTGTGACCAACATTCCTTCGGCAACACTAAGAGCTGGTGATGTAGTTGGCGTTAGAGGGAAATCTCAACACTTCGAGATCATTCAGGATGCTGTTAAATCTAAATCGGAAGTTCGTAAATTCGGATGGTTAGAATTTAATCCTGACAAGATGGAAGGAGTATTCGTTAACTTTCCTGAAAGAGAACAAATTCCAGAAAAGATTAACGAACAGTTAATCGTAGAACTTTACTCTAAATAAGAGTCTTCATGTAAGGCCATTCCGTTTCATAGCCAATATTTTTTGGTTAGAAACAGAATGGCCTCTTCGTCTTTTTTTATTCACCCTCTTCACTAAAGTATTTTTCGCATATGAATATACTAAACTTTCAGAAGCCGGAAAAGATCATTTTACAAAAAGCGACTGACTTTGAAGGAACCTTTGAATTCAAACCGTTAGAACCTGGTTTTGGACAAACAATAGGAAACTCTCTACGTCGGGTACTATTATCTTCTTTGGAAGGTTATGCTATCTCTGCGGTAAGAATCGCCGGTGTAGAACATGAGTTTGCTACCATCAGAGGAGTTGTAGAAGATGTAGTTGATATTATCCTTAATCTAAAGCAAATCCGAATCAAGCAGTTGATCTCTGATGAAGATTTGAACTCAGAGAAAATATACCTAACTATTTCGGGTAAAGAAGCTTTTAAAGCTGGTGATATTGAAGAACATACTAATGTCTTCAAAATCATGAACTCGGATTTAGTAATATGCCACATGGAACCTTTCGTTAATCTAGAAATGGAGTTAACGGTAACTAAAGGTCGTGGTTATGTTCCTGCAGACGAAAATCTGCCAAAAGATGCAGCTATCGGAGTAATTCCAATTGATGCAATCTATACGCCAATCAAAAATGTATCCTATAAAGTATCTAACACACGTGTTGGACAAAGAACGGATTACGAGAAATTAACAATAGATGTATTGACTGACGGAACCATTCACCCGGAAGAAGCAGTCAAAGAAGCATCCAGAATTTTGATCCAACACTTGATGTTAATCACGGATGAAAATATTACTTTCGATGAAGTAGGCAGCAGCGAAGATAGCATCGTAGATGAGCATATTCTACACATGCGTAAGTTGTTGAAAACATCATTGGAAGATCTTGACCTTTCTGTAAGAGCTTACAACTGTCTTAAGGCAGCTAAGATCAATACTTTGGCAGAAATGGTTCGTTACGATACACACGAGTTACTGAAATTCCGAAACTTTGGTAAGAAGTCTTTAGTCGAAATCGAAGAATTACTTCAGGATAAAGGATTGACTTTCGGTATGGACTTGTCGAAATATAAGTTGGACGAAGATTAATTTATACTTCCTTCGCCGGCTATAAAAGTAATAATAAAGGAAAGCCACTTCTTCCTTTCAAATTGTAGTAACTAAGGCTTACAGGTGCTACGGAGTTAATAACATTCTAAAAAATAGTTAAGATGCGTCACGGAAAAAAATTCAACCATCTAAAGCGTAAAGTAGGACACCGTAAGGCTTTATTGAAAAATATGTCTAACGCGTTGATCGAACACAAACGCATTTTTACAACTTTGGCAAAAGCAAAGGCTCTTCGTTTACATCTGGAGCCAATTGTAACCAAAGCGAAAACAAATACGACCCACTCACGAAGAGTTGTATTCAGTTACCTTCAAGACAAGGAAACGGTTAAAGAGTTATTCAGTGACATTGCAGCTGCTATTGCTGATCGTCCAGGAGGATACTTACGTATCATTAAAATGGGCTTCCGTAAATCAGATGGTGCTGACATGGCTATGATAGAATTTGTTGACTATAACAAAACATTAACAAAATACACTTCCAGTTCTAGCGATACGAAGAAGAAGACAAGAAGAAGAGGAGGAAAGAAGAAGGGCGCTGCAGTTGCTGCCGCTACCACAACTACTTCTTCAAGCGAAGAAGAATAAGAATTGTGTATGAATGAGATAATAAAAAAAGCGATGCCAACTGGTGTCGCTTTTTTTATATACCATAAGATTCTGTCAAGTCAATTTCTAGTTTTATATTTGCAAAAAACCTTATTATATGAGTGACTTTAATAAAAAAAGAGCCGTATTATTATTAGCAGATGGAACAGCCTTCCACGGAAACGCAGCAGGAAAAATCGGAACAACAACCGGAGAGATTTGCTTCAATACAGGAATGACTGGCTATCAGGAAATTTTTACTGATCCGTCTTATGCTGGTCAGTTACTGATCGCAACTAATGCACATATTGGTAACTACGGAACAAAAGAAACAGATGTTGAATCTGCTGGCGTCAAAATCAGAGGTTTGATCTGTAAAAATTTTACTAACAAATATTCTAGACAACAGGCTGATCTCTCTATTCAAGATTATTTGAATAATGAGAACATCGTTTCCATTTCTGATGTCGACACTAGAGCTATTGTTCGACACATTAGAGATAAAGGAGCAATGAACGCCATCATCTCTTCTGAAATCACAGATATTGATGAGCTAAAAAAGCTGCTAAAAGAGGTGCCTCCAATGGAAGGACTTGAATTAGCTTCTGAAGTCAGTACCAAATCCTCTTACTGCCTTGGCGATCCCGATGCTTCTTACCGAGTAGCTGTTTTGGATTTTGGCGTAAAGAAAAATATACTTCGTTCGCTAGTAGAGCGTGGTTGCTATTTGAATGTTTTTCCAGCAAAAACATCTTTTGACGAGATGCAGGCTTGGAACCCTAATGGATATTTTTTATCTAATGGTCCAGGTGACCCTGCTTCTATGTCTTATGCCGTAGAAACAACAAAGGAAATATTAAATAAAAACCTCCCATTGTTTGGTATTTGTCTTGGACATCAAATATTAGCTTTGGCCAACGGAATACCAACTTATAAAATGCACAACGGTCACCGTGGAATCAATCACCCGGTAAAAAATATTCAAACAGGACGTTGTGAAATAACAAGTCAGAACCACGGTTTTGGCGTAAGTCCGCAGGCTATTACTGACAATGCGGAAACCATAGAAATTACTCATGTTAACTTAAATGATGATACCATTGAAGGCATTAGTGTTAAAAATACGAATGCATTCTCTGTACAATATCATCCAGAGTCTTCACCTGGACCACACGACTCTAGGTATTTATTTGATGACTTTGTACAACTAATCGCGAATAACGTTAAAACGTTAGAGCACAATCATTAAAAACGGGTTCGTCAAAGAATCACAATCATTTAAAACACAAATCAATGAGTGAAATTAAAGACATTAAATCAAGACAAATTTTTGATTCAAGAGGAAATCCAACGGTAGAGGTAGACGTAATTACAAAGTCAGGAGTAATTGGACGTGCCGCAGTTCCTTCAGGTGCTTCTACTGGAAAGTATGAGGCGGTAGAGTTACGAGATGGGGGAGATATTTATATGGGGAAAGGCGTATCAAAAGCCTGTGCGAACGTTGAAGAAAAAATAAGAGAAAGCCTCATCGGGGTTGATATATTCGATCAGGTATACATCGATCAGATCATGATTGACTTGGATGGAACACCGAACAAAGCCGTACTTGGTGCAAACGCAATTTTGGGTGTATCTATGGCTGCGGCAAAGGCTGCTGCTCAGGAATTAAACCAACCACTATATCGTTACATCGGAGGAGTAAATGCACATGTGTTGCCAGTACCGATGATGAACATTCTTAATGGTGGTTCGCATGCAGATAACAGCATTGATTTCCAGGAATTCATGATTGTTCCTGTTGGAGCAAAAACATTCTCGGAGTCTTTAAGAATGGGAACTGAGATCTTCCATAACCTTAAAAAAGTATTGTCCTCCAAGGGTTATTCTACCAACGTGGGAGACGAAGGTGGTTTTGCACCCAATATAAAATCAAACAAAGAAGCGATAGAAATAGTCTTAACTTCTATTGAGAAAGCAGGATATAAGCCAGGAGAAGAAGTGGTTATCGCAATGGATGCTGCAGCTTCTGAATTTTATAATGCAGAAGAAAAAGTATACCACTTTCACCAATCTACGGGTGATAAATTAACTTCTTCTGAAATGGTTTCTTACTGGAAAGAATGGTGCGATAATTATCCGATTTTTTCTATTGAAGATGGATTGGATGAAGATGATTGGACAGGATGGACAGAATTGAATAAAACTTTAGGAGATCGTGTACAGCTTGTTGGAGATGATTTATTCGTTACCAATACAAAACGTCTTCAGCAAGGAATAGAAAAGAACTCTGCTAACTCTATTTTGATAAAAGTAAACCAAATCGGAAGTTTGACAGAAACGATTGAGACTGTAAGATTGGCCACTAGAAACGGTTATACCAACGTAATTAGTCATCGTTCTGGAGAAACAGAAGATGTGACTATTGCGGATTTGGCAGTAGCCTTAAACACAGGGCAGATCAAAACTGGCTCCGCTTCAAGATCGGATAGAGTCGCTAAATATAATCAGTTACTGAGAATAGAAGAGGAATTAGGTTCTTCTGGAGTATTCCCTGGAGTTGCATTATTAGGGTAAATAAAATAGATTTAACTCATGGCTGTCAGAAATAATCCATTCAAACCAATCCTTAAAATGATACCCGCACCTCTGAGAAACAGGTACTTCGTGGTATTAGTGTTAGGCGCGGCCTGGATTATCTTCTTCGATAAGCATGATGTGATGACTCAATGGAAACTTAACCAAAGTTTGAATAATTTAGAGGCAGATAAATCTTATTATAAGGTTCAGATTGAAAAAGTAAAAAAGGATAAAGAAGACTTGAATACTAATAAAGAGAAATTTGCCCGCGAGCATTACTTTATGAAAAAGGATAAGGAGGATGTTTTTATCTTTGTAGAAGAATAGAAATGAGCTGCTCAGCAAAAGCTTCTTTTGCTGAGCAAACGAAATAAATTGTAAACCATATAACTAAAAAATAATGGCAGTATTAGTTGACAAAAACTCAAAAATCATCGTTCAGGGATTCACTGGTAAGGAAGGAACTTTCCACGCCGGTCAAATGATCGAATACGGAACCAATGTAGTTGGTGGTGTAACTCCAGGTAAAGGAGGGCAAGAACACCTTGGACTACCTGTGTTCAACAGCGTAGATGAAGCGGTAAAAAAAGCAGGTGCTAATACCAGCATTATTTTCGTACCTCCAAGATTCGCTGCCGATGCAGTGATGGAAGCGGCTGACGCAGGTATCAAAGTAATCATTTGTATTACAGAAGGTATTCCTGTACAGGATATGGTAAAAGTAAAATCATATATCGATGACAGAGACTGTCGTTTGGTAGGACCTAATTGCCCTGGGGTAATGACACCGGGTGAAGCGAAGGTAGGTATCATGCCTGGTTTTATTCACAATAAAGGAAGGATCGGTATCGTATCTCGTTCTGGAACCTTGACTTATGAGGCCGTAGATCAGGTTACAAAGGCAGGCTTAGGTCAGTCTACTTGTATCGGAATCGGTGGTGATCCTATTGTAGGAACAACTACAAAGGATGCAGTTCAATTGCTTATGGAAGATCCAGAGACTGATGGGATCATCATGATCGGTGAGATCGGAGGAAACATGGAAGCAGATGCTGCTCGTTGGATCAAAGCAAATGCTACGAAACCTGTTGTTGGTTTCATCGCAGGTCAGACGGCTCCCAAAGGACGAACTATGGGACACGCCGGAGCGATCATTGGTGGTGATGACGATACAGCGGAAGCGAAAATGAAGATCATGGCAGAGTGTGGAATACACGTTGTTAAATCTCCTGCGCATATTGGGAAGACCATGTTGGAGGTTTTAGGAAAATAAATTTCTGATCGCCTATATAAAATAAAAAAGAGCCACTGCTGATTTAGTAGTGGCTCTTTTGTTTTGAGAGCGTCTGTGAAAAAAAAATAGAAGCCTTTGAAGATTTGTTAAAGAGGAGAATTTAAAAAAGAGAAAAGGCCAATACTCCAATGACAATTATAATAACGACGGCAAGCAAAAATAAAAATTGAGAATTGTTTTTATAGTTCCCAAAAAGTTTATCCATAATCTCTCGCCATTCTAAATTTCTAACAACGGCTTCACGGCCCATGACAAAATACTTCCTTCTACCTTTTCGCTTTTGGTCGCCATGTTTTTTAAGAATGAAAAAATCTTTATTTAGGAAAGCAAGATCGTATAATTCGCTTTTGACAACAGAACCATCGGCGCCTAATTCAATGATGAGCGTATTTGATCTTTCCAGTACTCTCCAGATGCCTTTTGAAATATTTCCATCTATGGATAGTAGGTATTCATTCTCCGGACGGAAGATGTGGAGTACTGTTTCGAGGAAGTCATCTGTATCTCTGATCTCTAACCAGCGGGTATCCAGGTAAAATTCTTCCTCTCTTAAATCCTCACTCCAGGGTTTTACGTTAGGGATAATATCGTCGAGATGGGCATCCATCGTTTCATGTTCCATCAGTTCAAGACTAAAAGGTTTGGTAAGATTGCCAAGGAGTTTATTGTCGTCTAAGGCCATAGTTTTCTACTAAGTAATAATCAACAAGGTAGAGTTATTTACTGAAATTACCCAACCTCCTCCATTTCATTAATTTCAACAAGTGGTAACTCAATATAAAAATCAGTACCAACTCCCACTGTTGTTTCAAACCAAATTCGTCCGCTTACTGATTCGATGATGTTTTTGGAAATTGCTAATCCAAGACCTGTTCCGGAGTTTTTCGTTGTAAAGTTAGGCACGAATACCTTATCTTTTTTATCATCTGCAATACCGGTTCCGTTATCGGAGACTTTTACAATAGCGGCATCGTGCTTTTTGAATAGGCTGACACTAATCATGCCTTTACGTTCATCCGGAATAGCTTGGATTGCATTCTTAATCAGGTTGTTTAAAACCCGCATCAAGTGATTCTTATCTGCAAAAACATAGAACTGTTCTTTAGGTTGTTCTAGGTTTAATTCCATCATACCTGAGGATTCATTGCTGAATAACTCAAAAACAGAAAGCACGAGGGAGTTAACTAAAATTCTTTGATTTTCGGCACGAGGCATTTTTGCAAAAGTGGAGAACTCTGCTGCGATAGAAGCAAGATTGTCAATTTGCTCTACGAGCGTATTAGCCACTCGCTTCATCAGCGGTTCAATATCATCTGGGTTCGATTGATAAGCATGTAATAGATATTGAATACTCAGCTTCATCGGCGTGAGCGGGTTTTTAATTTCGTGCGCAACTTGTTTTGCCATTTCCCTCCAGGCACCTTCCTGGGCGGTCTGCTCCAGTTGGATGGCATTGTTTTCCAGTTCACGAGTCATTTTATTAAACTCAGCTACCAGCGTTCCAATCTCATCTTTACGTGGATATTCCAGTGGCTCATTCCTCTTAACCAATTTTATTTGTTTCATCTTATCTCCAATGGCAACCAATGGACGGGTAATGTTATCAGCTACCATAATGGCAATAGCACCAGCCATTAACAATAGAATTACGTATACGTTAAGCAAGGTGCTCATGAATACGGATACGTCACTTCGTAAGGCCCGTTGTTTGGAATAATAGGGGAGTCCGAGATAAGCTACTGTTTTTCCATTGGGATCATTTAGTGCAAGGTATGCAGCGTTGTAAAATAAATCACCAATATGTTCATTCTCTTGTCGGGACTCACTATGCTTTTGAGTATTTAATGCATAAAGTGCCGGGGCACTTATCCTACCTTCAAGAACGCCTTGCCGGAAGATGTCCTTTTCAGAAGATGCTTTCAAAAAGCCATTCAAATCATACATGTTGATGTCAATGCGGTGGATACGCGCAATGGGTTCTATCAATTTTCCAAGATCAATACTATCCCCAGAAGCATACATCATTTTTAGTTGGTGCTCAGAATTTTTAATAACAGAATCCGCTTTACGTTTTAATCTGTTTTCATGATAGTTGTGATGCGAATCCTGAAAGAACCAAATGGTTACAAAACCAATAATTATAAAGGAAATAAAAATTAAGGCGATGATGAAATACTGAATTCGATTCTTTAAAGAAGGTGCTTTTTGGAATAAGGAAAAGCGAAGCGTGTCCGGAAGAAACGGAAATAGTTTATTGATAAAGGCAAGCAATAAAATAATTAAAACCAATGCTCCAAAGATGTAAGAAAAGAAAGAGACAATGGCAATATACTCTTCCAGTGTTTTACCGATAACTACTTTAATATCATCGTTATTTGAGGCATGCACGATTTCTGAACGGCCATCCTTTTCAATAGAAATGGTATGGCCCCTTTCGGCCGTTCGAGGTAAATTGTAAACATTGCCATAGCTATCTCCTTCCCCATCAATTTTTACATTGTTTTTATAAATCGCATAATCGTACTGGTCAAGATTTTTTAATTTTTTGAAAGGACGATCGACAAGTAGCTCCGTATACACTCTTGATTGTTCTCGTTTTTGACGGTTCACCCGCATGGTAAGGCGTATTGGTTTTACCGAATTCTCAGTAGGAGGCAATGAGACATCCAAAAGGTAATTAATGCGGGACTGCTCCTGATCAACCGAAAGCTTAAGGCCTGAATAACTAGTGGGTATGGCTTTTTGATAAGCCGCTTTAAAGTCGCTAAGGTCTTCTTCTATTTCTTTATAAATTGCCACTGAATTATCATCATAGGCATTGAGGATGAAGTCGTAATTGTAAAAGAGATAATTGTTTTTGTAGAAGTATTGTTCAATTCTTTGCGCAATGTCTTTTTGATCTGCAAAGAAGTAAGGTAAGAAAAGATCCTTAAAGGTAGTATCCGCTATTAATTGCTCTTTTAGGTCGAAGAGCTCAGGCTCCGCAATCTTATCTTTAATCTGAGCTAATTTTTCCGCATAAGAACTTCTTAATATTCTATCCTGATAAGCATTGTATTTAAATAAGAGCATGGAAGGAAATGCGCTCAAAATAACCAACCAAATAACCATCCAGGTAAAGGTCACGGATTTACTATCTATGAACATGTCAAAGAGTAAAACAAAACTCGATGCAATCAGCAATAAATAAACGACTGGGAGCATAAAGTTGAGGAAACTTATTATCGGAATCAGTGATAGGATCGCTAGTCCTAGTGCCATAAATCTTTCTTTTCTCTTCAATGCAATATTCGCAATATTCAGCATCATTTTATGACTGAATAAAAAGAGGGCTAACAACAATAAAATAATTCCAAAAATGGCAATTATTCCAGATTGACTTTGCGCTAGTGTATTACTAAAATCAAATTGAACATTGTTATTGAAGATTAAGGATTTGAATACCCAGGATAAGACCAGTACGGCTGCCAAAACAAAAAGATAACTAAAGTAGGTTAAAGCAAATTTTCCTTTTTGTGAGTGTTTTGCAAAACTTCTGTTAGGGAATTCCTTATGGAAGAAAAACATAATCCAAAGGAGGAGTACGATATTCATTAAAAGATCACCTAAGGAAGTACTGATAAGGCTCTTGTCAAAGGTCTGCGCAAAAACAGGTAATTCACTAAAGCGTTCGCTGAAATGTAGAATTATTGTTAAAAGGCGAACAGCAAAAACAGCGACAATAAAAACACCAGCTCCTAAAAGAGGGGTGCCGTCTGCTATCATTTTTTTTGCACTAGCATTTATGAAAAAGATGAGTAAGAGGAATCCAGTCAAATAAAGATATAACAATCGAAGTTGTTGACTTCTGTCAAAGATGGCCCCCTCAGCATTTAAATAGAAAACGACTTCTCCTTGCTTGTTAGCAATGGGATACTCCGAGGAATTTTTCGAAACAGAAATGTTATGTGGAATATTTTCGTTGGCAACAAAACGGTTAGAGAGATAATTACTTTCTATACTGAAATTATATTTGACGGGAATCATGGCTACCATCCTATAGGCCCCGTATGTTTTGTTGATGAAGTTTTGTGCTTTCATCAAATAATAACCATTCTTTGTTTCCACTAGATCAGAGGTGAGACCTGTGGATGTAGGATTATTGTTTTTGTCAATTGTTTTTGAGGGGGTCGAAGCATACTGGTTATTCCAAAAAATCAACTTGCCAGCTTGGTAAATGAGAACAGTGTATTCCTTCTTGGCTAGTTGACTAATATATTCATAGTCGGCCAGTTGTTCTTGTGGATCAACTGTTTTATCCTTTGCCAATTGGCGTTGGATAAATTCTTTGTTATCGAAAAAACGAAGAACAGAGGCTTCTTGACTTTGTAGCGTTTCCTGAATATGTACACCATAGTTGTCCAACTTGGAAGTTTGGTTGAGGTTATAATCAAAGCCGATAGCGGCGATGAAAAAAGCGATGGTCAGGAAGAGGGCGTATTTTTGTTGCTTTGTCATTTGACTAAGGTGTAAGTTATGCCTGTAAATTGTCCGAAAAGGTAGATGGCTACTGGATTTCTCCTGCTTAGGTAATTACAAAAATAACCACAAAATTTAATCCAATTACGGTTATTATGAATAATAATAAAAAATTATATGTTCTTATGGTGTTATTCAACTTGTCCAAAAACGGACCTAAGATAGAACCGATTAGAAGAATAGCATTGTGTGAGGCTTGGGCTAGATGAAAGCGAAGTGTTTTATTGTTACTAAATACGATAATAAAGAGGTAGAGTTGCATTTACTTCCTATCGTAAACCTTTTACTATCCCCTTCTTTGGAAATCTATATGAGGAACTATGAAAACGCGGAATTCGTCAAAGAACCTACTATCTTTGCCCCATAAGCATCGCAAACAGGTTATCGCGGTTTCGTTTTGGCTTGGTCCATCACGGAAATGAGGAAAGTCCGGACAATGCAGAGCGCCACACCATTTAACGAATGGGGTTCCGACCTAGTCGGAATACAGAAAGTGTTGCAGAAAATAACCGCCACACCGTAAGGCGTGGTAAGGGTGAAAATGTGCGGTAAGAGCGCACGGCGGAGCAGAGTAATCTGTTTGGCGAATAAACCTTGTGGATTGAAATGCCATGTACACCTCGGCTCTTCGGAGTAGCGTTGCTCGCGCTATTGCTTTTGTTGTTCGCAACATTTGCAGCAGGGGAGGGTAGGCAGATACACGCTAATAGTAATATTGGTGGTAGATAAATGATAACCCGCAGTCAGAACTTGTTCTTACTGTCGACAGGATCCGGCTTATCGTTTGCGGTGCTTATTTTATAATTGTAAAAATTAGGACACACTTCAAAAAAATAATATTGTGAGAACATCAATAACCCTCAGCATCTTGCTTTGCTTTTTCGGAAGTCTTCATTCCCAATCTGGTTGTACGGACCCACAGGCAGATAACTACGATGAATTAGCTATGTTGAATGATGGTTCCTGTTCTTACCCTGTAACGGCTTATACCCTTGGTCAAATAGCAGTATTGCCGGATCAACTTATTGAGAACTCTGGTCTAGCACATTTAACAGAAGGACTTTACACACAGAATGATGCAGGAAACGCCAATGAAATTTATCGAATAGATCCATTGGACGGCTCGATCCAACAAACATTATTAGTGATTGGAACAAACAAGGATTGGGAAGATATGGCAGAAAGTGATACCCATATTTATCTGGGAGATTTTGGTAATAATGATGGTAATAGAACAGACCTTCGAATTTACAAAATAGATAAGGCGGAATTGGGGAATAGTGTTTTAAACGCACAACCTATTAATTTTTCTTTCGCTGACCAAACTGATTTTTCAGAGAATAACAACAATCACGATTACGACTGTGAGGCCTTCTTTTTTCATAATGACAGCTTACATCTTTTTACTAAAAATTGGATGGACAATCAAACTCGTCATTATACTATTCTTGCTGAGCCAGGTTTCCATACTGCGCTTCCTAGGTTTACTTTTGATGTAGACGGGCTCATTACCAGCGCTGATATTAATGAAGAAGGAACTATTGCTCTTTTGGGGTATACCGAAGTTGGATTAAATTTTATGTGGTTACTATACGACTATAAAGACAACTCCTTTTTTAGTGGAAATAAACGAAGAATCGGATTGGGAAGTGGTTTGGTCAATAGCCAAACAGAAGCGATCACATTTAAGGACAATGACAGTGGTTACATTTCTTCTGAGCAGTTTGATTTAGGACAAGTGGAATTGCCACCTAGATTAATGTCCTTCAATGTTGATCAGTGGGTGACCTGGACAATGGTATCGGCTATAACAACTACAACGTCAGTGCCGGCTATAAAGCCTTTTCCAAATCCATTTAGCGATGAGCTTATATTAGACCTTTCGGAAAATTGGTTGAAATCAGGAACCGAGTTGAGGTTGTTTGATACAAACGGGAAGTTATTGTTAAGTCGGGAATATATGCCATCCGGATCTGAAATCACTTTAGGGGGATTGAACGACTTGGCTCCCGGAATTTATATGATTCAAGCGATTAGTAAAGATCATTTCTGGCAGGGAAAAGTGGTTAAATAATTTATCAGAACGAAGAGGATAGTTTCAGAGGGTTATTAAAATCCAATTAGTCTGTCTCTATTCAAAAAAAAAGTGGGTGCGTCAACTTAATGACGCACCCACTTTTTTTTGCTGCAAACAGTTTGTTATTTATATAGATCCTGTTACTGATCTTCATAATCGAAAGCACCAAAGTCAAACATCAACGTAAATCGTAGGGTATTATCTAGTGGGTTTCTCTGTTGAGTAGTCGGTACCAAGTAAGAGAAATTCAATCCGAAGATATTGTACTTTAATCCTAGGCCAACGGTAAAGAATTTACGGTTACCCTTAGAAGCATGCTCATGGTAGTAACCAGCTCTGACTGCAAATTGCTTGTCATACCAGTATTCAACACCAATAGAATACATCAATTCTCTAAATTCTTCTGCTCCACCGCCTGGAGCATCGCTGAAAGAACCCAGAACACCTCCAAACATAGACTTTTCTTTATAATCCAATATATCATTTCCGTCAGTATCACAATCTCCTGGGTTCTCAGAAAGGCAAGGCGTTGGAACTAAGAGCTTATTGATGTCTAAAGCAAAGGTAATAGAGTTGAATTCATCAGCATTAATACTCCAAGCAGCACCCAAACCAAGGTTGGTAGGAATGTAGTCTTTATTAATAGATTTGGTATAAGAGATTTTAGTACCTAAGTTCGATACAGCAAGTCCTGCAGTTAAATCTGTCTTTTTACCATTCAGGCCAATTTCTTTCTTATAGGTAAAAGAAAAGTCTGCCGCACCTGCAACACCAGGAGTGATTTCTACACTACCTACATTTTGTCCAGCTGCCAGGTTCGAATAAATAAATTTGGGAGTAATAGAAACAGCAAGATTAGGAGATAATTGGCGAGCATAACCAACAGCTATTTCAAACTCATTTGGGTTGCCCTGGCCCAGATCAGCACCATTGTCGTCTGTAAAGGAAATTGTTCCTAGAGAAAAGTACCGTAGAGAGAAACCAACTGTTGATAATTTATCAATTTGCTTAAAGCCTGAAAGGTAAGCTAGATAAACATCAGGAATTCCCAAAGCTCTTAACCAAGGAGTATAAGTAGCGGCAATGCTTAAGTCTTTATCTACAAAAGCCAATTTTGAAGCATTGTTACCCATAGAGTTGGCGTCTGCAGAAATTCCAATCCCTACGTCTCCCATCCCACCGGAGCGAGCATCAGGCACGATTCGAAGAAATGGAACTGCTGTAATAATAGAGTTCACACAAGGACCTCCACTAGGGCTTTCCCATGCTCCTGTACTAGAGTTTAGTACACAGCCAAATTGGCCGAAAGACGGGAAAGAAATGAAGCAAAGGAGTAAGATAATAATAGAGCTTGTTAAATTTTTCATGTTGTATTCTAAGATCTTATTCAAAAATTATTTGCAAATATACGCTTTAATCCGGTTTGTGTAGGATTTTTGGTTCCTGTTAGTAACAACGAAATGTCATAGTTAATAAAGACATTATTATAATGCTTGCAAACGTATATTATTTTGCAAATATCGAACCTTAATTTATCTAAATCTTTGACTTCTGTAAAATAGGGATTGGGTCAAAGATGAATTTAATAGTGTTTACTTAAGAATAACCAGTTTTTCATAATCACTTTCTCCTCTGGATTTTCCGCTGGGATCACTTAAGGAATTGACCTTTACCTTATATAGATAGACCCCTTTAGCAAGCTGATCACCATAGTCGTCTTTACCATCCCATTTGATTTCATCAGAGATTCTATAACCATTTGCATCCACTTGAGCGACAATCGTTTTCGCTAATTTACCAGAGACAGTAAAAATTTGAACTTGAACATCTAAGGTTTGATTAGCCATATTGTGTTCAAACTGAAAACAGGTAGAAGTTGTAAAAGGGTTAGGGTAGTTTAATACATGGTCTAAGGCTGCGTCTTCTCCGCTAGTCACTAAAAACTCTGTAAACCCTTCTGCAGAATTATTGGCTACATCCCAGGCTTTGACAGTGATTTTGTGTAAACCTTCCTCTATGTCTAAAAGTGGAAAACTCACCGTTCCTTTTGTATAGTCGTCTATCTCAGATTCGTAAAAGTCGTTAAGGATATAGGTGTTTTGACTGTTTTGATCCAGAATAGCAGAAAGGTCATGACCAATACTGTTGCCAACGACATTGATACCATGATCATCGGATAACTTAACAAGCAAGGTAGGGGCTGAATCAGTAATTCCACCAGAGATGAAATCTTCATTATTCATATAGACTTCTACCAAAGGTCCTTGATCATCTTGAATACCATTAGAGTCAGTTCCTCCAATAACGATGTTGTCATAAAAACCACGTGCATCTACTTGGCTGTTTTCTTGCTTAGCATAGTAGCTTATTTTCCCTTTTCCAAATTCATAATTGATATCTTTTGGAACAACAAAAGTAAAACTAAATAATCCATTATTAACACTGGCTCTTCCTTTGAAAATAATATTACGTTGCAAATTGAAAGATGTGATTGGACTGCCGGAATCCTGCCCTAAGGTAGAAATGGAAACTTCTTTATCAAAAATAGTAGGGTAGACGATACCATTGAAATCAGTGATTACGGAACCATTACCATTGGTTACTGTACCGCTAATCGTTACAGTTTGTAAGGCTCGAATGGTATCGGGTGCAGTACTTATTGGTTGTTCATTTATAGCGGTAGTTGTCACATTTAAAGACGGAATCGCAAGATATTGTGAAGGATCACCGAGCATGGTAAACTTCCGAGAATTTTGCAGATAGCTAGCACTTGGGTTAGGACCACTGCCTCCTGTGTTTTTAGAAACTCTAAGAATCTCTCCCATCGTTGGGCGGAAAGAGCTAGATAATACGAAAAGTTGTTCCATCACCCCCTTATTAAGCGCCTTATTAGAATTTGTATATACTGCGCGGGTTGTTGTAAACAGGGCTATGGCACCACCATCATTTTTAAGGAATACCTGTTCGCCAGCAGAAGTATAGGAGGCTTCATCATAGCCAGCAAAAGAACAGGTGGCTGTCACTAAGAGTGGCATTTTGTCTTTGTTGTCCCAGCCCGCAATATCTGAGTTCGTTAATACTCGCTCCTGGGCCCATCCGCGACCTCCACCGTGTCCCATATAACTTAGAGCCAAGAGTCCTTTGAAGACTTCTCGAGTAATAGTCTCCTGCACTTTTGGGTAGCGAGCTCCACCTGAAGTAGAAACCTGTTGGAATGCGTCAAAGTAAATTTTATCAACATTTAAAATAGGATGCGCCTCTTTAACGATTTCCGAAATTTCATCGGAGTCTTTAAGATGCGTGTTATTGTCTTCATCATCGGCGATAAAAACAATTCTGTTTCTCCAGTCTCCCAATACCCCTGAAGAATTATCGTAGCGGATAATTTTATCTACAACGCCATTTGCTTCCGTAATTGAACGGACGGGAAAACGGCCAATAGCGACATCCATTAAACCAGTTATGATTGTGTTTCCATCATCGTCAGAAATAAGAGTGAAGTAATCATCAGAAGGGAAGGAGTTAATTGGATCCAGGCCATTAGGTGTTTCATAAACGGGAACATAGTCTTGTCCGGCACCATTGAGGTTTCTTGCGTCAAAGCTACCATCTCCAAATAGTAATATGTATTTAAACTGGTCACTACGGTTTAAGAGCATTCTTGCAAAATCGCGAATGGCGGTTGGATCCTTTGAACCACCAGAGAACTCATTATATAACTTTTCTACATCAACTAATTCGATGGAAATATTATCATGGTCAGAACGATGAGTCGCAAATCTCTCCGCAGCAGACTGGAATTCCGAATGATAAATCACCACCATGTCTGTAGCACTGATGCCGTGATAATTTTGATTCGTTAATTTCTCGCTAATTTTCACAGGGTTAGGGAAGTCACTTCCGGAATTAAAGGCAACATAAGTTCGCAAGTCGGTAGAGTTGGCGCCAAAGGATAAAGTATTTCCTGAAAAGCTGGTGCCCGTAATTTTGTTAGGATGTAAGGAATTTGTTATGTCCCAGACTTCTGTCGCGTTAACAGCTCCGCTCAATTGGTATTTTGTACTGCTAAAGCCGGTAGATTGAAAATCCCGGAAGATAACATCCTGATTAATAAGGGTTAAGGGACGTCGTAAATTCAATTCAATATCATCCAACCATCCAGAGTTTGTTCCATCTCCAACAGAAGGATAGTCAATGTCGATTGTCAAATTTGTTGAATTGATAGTTAAATCCGTGTTTACTATGGTCGATTTTGCGTAGATACTCTCCGAATCGCTGAGTCTAACGCTCTTTGCATTTGGACTATTGAAGGTTTGACCGCTAAGGGTTGCCTTAAAACGAGTATCGCTGCTCGCTCTGCAAGCAAAGTCTATTTTTAAGTGAGCGAGACTCCCTGAAACGATGTCGTTGATTCCGGCGTCATAGCTTCGCATCCTTACCGGATTGAAGATGTCGGAGAACCATTGTTGGCCAGAACCCTGAGAACTTGGAGATTCAAATAGAAGATTGTATTTATCGTCTCCTATTCTGATTAGGTCGGTATAAGCATTTGTTGTGTGAACGGTTGTGCCAAGAGCTCCTATACTGTGGCTGGCATCGCCTACCCTTAAGCCGTTCTCCCCGTCTATTTTAAGGAAGTAGTAATTTTGTGTGTCATAAACATTTGCACGGTGTTCTAGGTAAGAGCTGTCGCTGTTTAGCATCCACTTATTGGGACCTTCAGCATAGAATAAGATAAAATCACTAGCATCGAAATTTCCATCATTTCCATCGCTGATCCATATCGCATTTTCTTCGAGGTCATCTAATCTTTCGGTTGCTATAGGTTCAGCTAATGAACCACCTCCGTTTCCGTATAGTTTTATTTTTGCAGGATTAATGTTGTCAATATCAATTCCCAGTTCATCTTTTAGGAAAGCATGTGTAATTTTGTGGATGCCATTTTGGGAAACAGCTATTTTATAAATGTCTCCATCGGTTAAAACAGAGGTATAGGTATTGTCTCCTCTTAGAGAAGCCTTAGCTGTTGGGTTGAAGCGTACACGAAATTCAAATGAAGTCAACCGTTCGAATTGGTTGGAAGCAATTTTTCTAATGGGAATGAAAGAAAGTTGAGCAAAGAATTCAGATCTATTTTTAGTAACGGTGTTTTGAAAGACGAGGTCTCCTTCCAATATCCAGTCATCTGGAGAGTCCTTTTTGTCAAAAGGTTCATATTGCGCATTTATAATGCTTACTTCCAGGTTACCATAACTACTAGCAGGAAATTGGTGACCAACATAAGGAAGGGTAGGAGTGTTACTATTATAGCTAGCGCCTTCAAAGGCCCAAATTATTTTTGGGTGGTTTCCTGTAGGGTTATGAATTACAGGAGATTCGTCCCAGTTAATCGTTTTTTTAACAGAAAAGCTTTGTGCATGACTAATGGCTGGCAAAAAGCAGATAAGTAGGCAAAAAAATATAACTTTTTTCATAATATTGTGAAGTTTTCGACAGAACAAGGATTAGTGAATCTATGTTTGCAATTTTTGGAAGTAAAGGCGCGTTTTTGGAATTGTTATAAAAACGTTAATAATATTTGGGTATTGTTTGATAACAGCGGAACTATGGGGTATTTTGGCTAAATTAACAATCTTAACTTTTCGACTACCCCGTTAAATAATCAAAAGTCAATGATAAGACAAATTCTTTTTACTACAATAATAGGATGTTTTCTTCTGACAGCTACTGCTGTTGCACAAGATCCCATCTTTAGTCAATATTATTCGGCTCCACTTCAGATAAATCCTGCCTTTGCTGGAAATAGCTATGCGCCGTCTTTTGCGCTGAACTACAGAAATCAATGGCCAGAGCTCAATGCTTATCAAACGTATTCTGCCTCCTATGATCAATATTTAGACTACATTAATAGCGGGGTAGGTCTTGTTATACTCGCTGATGATGCCGGAGACGGAACCTTGCAGACCGTAAAGGTGAGTGGTATCTATTCTTACCGATTGAAAATTACAGAGAATACTTTTGTGAAATTTGGAGCAGAGGCTAGTGTTGTTCAGGCGAGACTGGATTGGGAAAAGTTACTTTTCTTAGATCAATTGGATCCTGAGAATGGTGCGATTTCTCCAACAGGTAATCCTTATCCTTCTGCCGAAGTCAGACCTGATGACTTAACTAACACCTACTTAGATATGTCTGCGGGGATTTTAGCTTACAGTAAATATATATATGGTGGGTTTTCTATAAAACACCTTAATACGCCTAATGAGGCTTTTATTGGAGTGAAGGATAATCTTAACGAGGGATTGCCATTACGTTACTCTTTACATATTGGAGGAGAGATACCACTATTTGAAAACAATAAGAACATTAAGAAGGCGTTTATATCACCAAATCTTCTATGGATCAGACAAGCAGATTTCGGGCAACTGAATGCAGGCGCTTACGCCGGTCTCGGCATGGTTTACGCAGGAGCCTGGTATCGTTATTCCAAAACGAATTCAGATGCAGCGATCTTCCTTATTGGAATTCAAAAAGGACTTTTTAAAATTGGATACAGTTATGATGTCACCCTCTCGGCTCTGGGAAGTGAATCCGGAGGTGCGCACGAAATTTCGATGGGTATCCGATTAAGGGAGCCGAAGCAAGATATTAATGATTGTCTCCACCTATTTCGCTAAATATTGAGTATCTTCGGGCCCTTAGGTATCGATTTTGCCTCATTTTATACAATAATCGAAGTTCACAACAAGTATTTTCTTTTTTTATTTATATTTGTTGGTCTTAATCAAAAAAACAAAGTTAGTACGATGAAAAAACTGCTGAAGCTAGTTTCCGTTCTCTGCTTGTTCGCATTCTTACTTTCCTCTTGTGGGAAAAAAGAACGATCAGCTACCACCGGTTGGAAATACAATGACCAGAAATGGGGTGGATTTGAAAAAACTGATTACGAAGGCCAGGTAACGGGTCCTAATCTGGTATTAGTTCAGGGTGGTACATTCACCATGGGTAATACAGAACAGGATGTTACCTACGACTGGAACTCTATTCCTAGAAGAGTAACCGTTTCTTCTTTCTATATGGATGAAACCGAAGTTGCAAACATCGACTATAAGGAATATCTGTATTGGATTGACCGGGTTTTCGATGAATCTTATCCTGAAGTATATCTCAACGCCTTACCAGATACCTTGGTTTGGAGAGAGGAATTAGCTTACAACGAACCTTTCGTTGAAACTTACTTCCGTCACCCTTCTTATGATAATTATCCTGTAGTTGGGGTAAGTTGGTTACAAGCCAATGAATTCTGTAAATGGAGAACAGATCGTGTAAACGAAATGATTCTTATAGAAAAAGGAATTCTAAATCCAAATCCAGAACAAAAGGACGAGGATAACTTCAACACAGAGTCTTACCTCGTTGGTCAGTATCAGGGAGATGTTAAGAAAAACATGAAAGACTTGCGTACAGGTGGTGAAAGACCTGTTAAATTTGAAGATGGTATTTTATTGCCTTCTTACCGTTTGCCAACTGAGGCAGAATGGGAATACGCGGCTTTAGCTTTGATCGGAAAGCAGGTGTCTGCTAAAGACGAACGTATCTCTGACAGACGTATCTATCCTTGGGATGGTAACACCGTTCGTTCTCAGAAACGTAACAAATACCAAGGTGAAATCTTAGCTAACTTCAAAAAAGCACGAGGTGATTATATGGGGATGGCTGGTAAGTTGAATGATAACGCACACATTCCTTCCCCAGTAAGAGCTTATATGCCTAACGATTTTGGTTTATATAACATGGCTGGTAACGTTAATGAATGGACAATGGATCTTTACAGACCTTTGACTTCTCAGACACTTAGTGATGTTGAAAATCATGATTTGAACCCTTATCGTGGTGGTAAATTTGAAACTAAGGTTTTAGATGAGAACGGAAGACCAGTTGAAAAAGACAGCCTTGGTCGTGTAAGATACCGTTACGTTGAAGATGATGAAGTAGCCACACGTGAAAACTACAAGCGTGGTCAGGTATATAACTACCTTGATGGTGATAAAGAATCTTTCGTTCTGTATGACTATGGTAAAACATCTTTGATCTCTGACAAGTCAAGAGTAATTAAAGGTGGATCTTGGGCAGATAGAGCTTACTGGATGGCTCCCGGAGCAAGAAGGTTTAAAGAAGAAGATAAATCTGACAGAACAATCGGTTTCCGTTGTGCTATGACTCGTACGGGTGGACCAACTGGTAACGATGATGCTGGAGGAAATAACTTCAAAGTCAAACGTAAAAAAGAAAAGAGAAGATACAAGTGATTTAGTTTCTTTGTATAGAGCTAATTCTAGCCTTAAAAAAGTCTCTGCATTCATTTGCAGAGACTTTTTTGTTGTTACCTTGCTGCTCGACTTATTATTTATCCTTCTTTGACAAATGATGTGGTTCCTCAAAAAAAATCGAAAGCGACTGTAGTACATGAAGGGAGTGCTGAAAACCTATTTTAGGAATTATAAAAATACAGAATTCGTCAAAGAATCTTATTTATACGATATTACCATACTCTTATGACTAACCTTACAGATCTCTATCAAAAATATCAGCAATACCCGAAGGTGATTACGGATAGTAGAAAAATAGAACCTGGATGTATTTTCTTTGCTTTGAAAGGACCTAACTTTAATGGAAACAAGTATGCCGCTGAAGCTATCCGGAAAGGTGCTGCTTACTCGGTTGTAGATGAGGTAGGACATGAAAAGGAACCTTCCTGCCTTTTAGTCAAAGATGTATTGTCTACACTTCAGGATCTAGCACAATACCATCGTAAACAATTAACAATGCCTTTGTTGGCAATCACCGGTAGTAATGGTAAAACGACGACAAAGGAATTACTTAACGCAGTTTTTAGTAGCCATTTTAAGACGCATTGCACTAAAGGGAATTTGAATAACCACATTGGTGTTCCACTTACGCTTTTGGAAATGCCTTTAGATACAGAATTCGCTATCATTGAAATGGGGGCGAATCATCGGAACGAAATTGACTTTTTGTGTAAAATAGCTTTGCCAACTCATGGGTTGATTACAAATATTGGGAAAGCACATCTAGAAGGGTTTAAAAATTTGGAAGGAGTGAAGCAAGCTAAATCTGAATTATACCGCCATCTGCAATCAACAGGGGGGATGGTTTTTGTTAATAAAGACGAAAAATATTTAACCACTTTAGCGGGGGACAATAAATACCAGCTCCTGTACGAAGAAAAGAACGAAGCATTACACCTAAACGAAGTAGCCTTACTCGCCAGTCATCCTCTTGTGAAATCGGCATTTCGAGATAATGAAACCGGAGACCTAGTTGAAGTGAATAGTCATTTAATGGGAGTCTATAATTTTAGCAATATAATGACCGCTATTGTTACAGGGCGTTATTTTAAGGTAGCTACTGCTAAAATAAAAGAAGCCATCGAAAGTTATGTACCAACTAATAATCGATCTCAGTTAATTACAGAGGGAACAAATACTTATTTAATGGACGCTTATAATGCGAACCCAGATAGTATGTCAAAAGCATTGACTTACTTTTCAACAATGCCAGCTGATAAAAGAATTGTCATATTGGGGGATATGTTGGAATTGGGGCCTTTTAGTGAGGAGGAACATGAAAATATAGTAACCTTGGCCTTGGAAAAAAACTTTACTGACGTTTGGTTGGTTGGTAGAGCCTTTAATCAAACGTCTCAAAAGGCAGAGCATATTCGACGATTTGTCACTATTAATGACTTAAAGAACTGGTATGCCGATCATACAGTTACTAATGCACATTTTTTGCTCAAAGGGTCTCGCGAAATAAAATTAGAGTCTTTTCTGGAAATTACATAAATCGCTTAAAAGCCACTAAAAGCCTTTCCGGTATTTCATCCTGACAGGTCATTTTATAGTCTCTGTAGGAACAAGGGATTAGGCGATGTCGTTGATGTTTCTTTTTTGTTTTCACAGGAACTTGTATCCACCACCGGCCACTTTTTTCACTTTTCCAGAAGGTAAGATTCTGCTGCATGCTTTTCATATCTACGATATATTCAGTTAGCCCGTCTGAACTAATTGGGTAATCGTCTTTTCTATTTACAAAACCATCAACGAAGTACCAAACCATTTGGGCAATGACTTTTGCTGTCTGACGATTAGTATCTTTTGTCGGATCGTAGCCATAGATGCCCATCGAGCTTAGTTTATCACTAATCCCGGCATACCTACAGATTTGGCAGGCTTCTTCTGAAAACAAGCCACTAGGGCTAGCGTCTGCTTGCCCTGGAGCTTCAGATTGTTTAAGTGCAGAAAGACTAAAGCTCATTAAATCAGCATCGCGAGCCAATGGTTCTATCGATTCTATGTTATTTCGTACATTTCCTAGTCTTGCAAAATCAAAATGAGTAGTCCCAGGAAGTATCCTTGAAGGGCCAGAAATGAAGTGAGATTGACAAGCAATAATATCCAAATGGAAAAGGGAGGGGTGTTTTACTCGAAGTAAATCGTTGAGGAAATAAAACTCAGAAGTAGGTTTTTCATCGGGGTCGCATCTGACTTGTTCGTCGACGATGGCGAGATTCACGAGCTGTTGACGATTTTTATGCGCTTTGAACTGAGCGAGGGTTCCATTTTCCTTATTTCCGATCAAAATGGGAAATATACCACTGTCGAGTAACTCGGTAATAATAGGAATCAAAAACGAAATTTGTTCATTCCTGACGTTTCCTATATCCGCAATTTTTAATTTTTTGAAAGGAAAACTGAGCTTATAAAGTTCCTCACGAACCTGATTAGCTTGTTCATCACCAATACCAATTATTGCGATCTGTGTATTTTTTAACTTAGGGAATCGCTTTTCGAAGGTTTGAATTTTATTTCCAAATTCCTGTTTGCGAACGTTTTCTCCCTTCAGTTTAGATGTTGAAAGGGAAATCGGGCTTAACCAATTCTGCAGCATGTCTATAATAATTTTTGCAAAAGTAAATCATTTAACCACGAATCCTTATAAATAGTCGAAACATTGCAAATTTAACCGCGTATTTAACCCCACTCATATGAGGAGTTAATTGCCTAAAAGCATGACCTATCTCTAAAAGAGTGGTTGTTAGAGGCATATTAGTTGACAAGCCTTGAAGAATTCAATAGAATTGAAGTACTCATATTGACAATAATTATTATTTTATTATTTGTTAATATGAAAAAGAAATACCCTCGTTTATAACCATTTTAAAATGGCCGAAAACAATGTATTTCAATGATTCACTATTTAACGAAATATGACTTAAAGCCCCTGACTTACAAGGATAAACGAATAAACTTTTAATTGAAGATAAAGGATTGCAAAAAAAAGTCTAAATTATTTGAGACCTTAGAAAAAAAAGATACATTTGCAGTTCAGTTCGTTTTATAAATGTCCATAACACGGCATAACCTATTTGTTAATTCATCAAAGTAAAAACCCTATGACAAGGAAAATTGCATTATTCTGCTTAATGTTTCTTGGTGTTTCCCTCTGCACCATCTCCGCTCAGGACGACAGCAACTCTTACCGAGGATTAAAATTCAACGCTCAACCGAAACATCAATCTGAAATTGGTATTAACGCGGGTCACTTCATGGTGATCGGTGATATTGTTCCAAATCCAGGGTGGGGAGTAGGTCTTCACTTCCGAAGAGCTATTGATTACGCATGGTCTATTCGAGTAGACGCAATGTATGGACAAGGTACAGGCTTAGAGCCAAGAAATAGTGGTGGAAGCGAGAGCTCTCCAGCGGCGGCTAACCCGGTTCTTAGAGGGTTGGGTTATGGTACTGCTGGAAATGATTGGTACCACAACTACCAAACAAAGTTTGCTTCTGTAAGCGTTCAGGGAGTTTGGAGCTTAAATAGTTTCAGCTTCAACCGATCTACTAAAAAATGGAACTGGTATGCATTGGCAGGCATCGGGTTAAATACCTTCAAGACATATCACGATGCTCTAGACGGCAGCACCATATATGATTTCAGTAGGATTGGCACTGATTATCCAAATGTGAGCGATAGCCGTGACGATCGTCGTGACGCCAGAAAAGACATAAAAGACATACTTGATGGTGATTACGAAACTAGTGGTGAATTAGCAAAAGGTCGTTCAAATGGCGATGACCGCCAATTTAACACTCATGCTGACCTAGGTATTGGTCTTTCTTACAAAATTAATGATAAGTTCAATATCGGTATTGAACATAAAGCAACCATCGTTTTTGGTAGCAATGGTGATTTGATTGATGGTTACAGATGGAGATCTAGTGAGGATTTAACTGCATACAGAGATCTAGTAAACTATACTAGTATTCGAGTCAATATCAACATTGGTAAAAAAGAAGATTCTCGTTCTGAGCCATTATGGTGGGTAAGTCCATTTGACATGTTAGCGGAAGATTTAGCTGAAGTAAAGCAGCGTCCAATCTTGGATTTATCTGACGACGACGAAGATGGTGTTATCAATATGCTTGATCAAGAGCCAGAAAGTGAAAAAGGATACCCTGTAGATACTAGAGGTATTGCTTTGGATAGTGACGGCGACGGATTGTTAGATGGTAAAGACGACGAACGTTACTCTCCTCCAGGATATGAAATTGATGGTAAAGGAGTTGCTCAGGTACCTCAGCCAGTTATCCTAAGTGAAGGCGATGTTAATAAAATCGTTGATGCTAAATTGGCTAACTATAACCCAGGACCAACTGGTATTCAGGACTGGTTCCTACCTATAGTTAACTTCGGTTTGGATAATTACAACATTCGTACTGTTGAGTATGGTAAATTACACCAACTTGCAAGCGTAATGAAAGCTAACGCAGATATCAAGATCGTAGCTACAGGTCACACAGATAAATTATCTGGAGACTGCTATAACAATGTGCTTTCTTACAATCGTGCAAATGCTGTTATCGACTACATGTCTAGCAAATACGGAATTGACAGAAGCCGTTTCGTTCTAAATTGGGGTGGTGAAAACACCAACTTGGTTCCAACTAGCACTGGTAGCTTAATGAACCGTCGTGTTGAATTCAAAGTAGCTCAGGGAGAAACCAATATGGGTAAGCCTGATTGCGGTGTTGGAAACGCTGGGAAAGGTTCTTCTAAGAAAGGAACAAACTACTCAGGTAACAAAGAAGCTGGTTACTAGTAGTAAAGTAACAACTTTCTAAATAATAAAAAAGAGCCTCGTTCATTTGAACGAGGCTCTTTTTTATTTAACCATATTTTTCATCAGAAGAGAATAAATAATAAGACAGAGGGGCAATCTCCCTAGAATAAAAGAGTGAATTTATAAGGGGAGCTGTTTGATTAGTACTGATTGGTGGACAACATGACCAAAGTACAAGCAATGACAGTATCTATTCCTTTGGTTTTTGCTAAATTTATCAACTCCGTATTTTCCGTTCCGGGATTAAAAATAATGCGGCTTGGCTTTAAACTCAGCATATAGTCATAATAAGGCTGCTGCCTGCTTGAGTTTAAATACAAAGTAATGGTATGGATGTCATCTAGGATAGGCTGGCCATTTAAGATAGCTAACTCACCAATCGTTGCATTTTTTCGAATACCAAGGGGCACAACCTCATAGCCATTAGATAAAAGACGCTGTACCGCAAGGTAAGCGTATCGGGTTGGATTAGGACTGGCTCCTAGTACGAGTGTTTTTTTCATTTTGTCTTGACTTGATTGCAAAAAAAAATCAGAACCTGTATACCGTGCAATTTTCTAATTGAAATACTTCTAGGTAGAAGAGCTTAGAAAATTGTAGGACAGATTCTGATTTTAATTTTTATTGATACTTATTAAGCCAGCAGGCGAATAGGATCTTCCAGCATACCTTTAAGCGTTTGTAAGAATTTGGCTCCAGTAGCTCCGTCTACCACTCTATGGTCGCAGGACAAGGTTACTTTCATCATATTTCCAACAATAATATTACCGTCTTTTACGACTGGCTTCTGCGCAATGCCTCCCACTGCTAAAATGCAAGCATCAGGCGGATTGATAATTGCCGTAAATTCATCAATACCGAACATCCCAAGATTGGAAATGGTGAATGTATTCCCAGTCATTTCTGCAGGCTGAAGTTTTTTGTTTTTAGCTTTACCAGCCAAGTCTTTAACTTCAACATTAATCTGTGAAAGGGATTTCATATCGGCATATCGGACAACAGGAACGAGTAAACCATCAGGAACAGCAACAGCTACACCGATGTTTATATTTCCATTTTGACGAATGCTATCCCCCAACCAGGATGAATTGATAGCAGGGTGCTTTCTAAGCGCTGCAGCAGAAGCTTTAACCACCAAATCATTGAAAGATATTTTAACAGGAGCAACTTCATTCAAACTCTTACGAGCTTTAATGGTGTTGGTCATGTCGATATCCATTGTAAGATAAAAATGAGGCGCTCCAAACTTACTTTCTCCTAAGCGACGAGCAATGACTTTTCGCATTTGGCTTACAGGCTGATCCTGATCGACTCTATCTTGTGCAAAAGTAAAAGCATCAACCTGTGGTACTGGTGCAGCAGTAGGGGCCGCTGCCTGACCATTTGAAGGAGCTGCGATAGGGCCTTTTGCCAAATAAGCTTCTATGTCTCTTTTTATAATTCGACCGTTGTCTCCGCTTCCAGAAATAGCTGAAAGGTTAACACCAGAATCCTGAGCCATGGATTTGGCCAGAGGAGATGCTTTGATCCGTGTATCTGAGCTAGGTATCGCAACAGGAGCGCTGGCAGTTGTAGTCGTTGGAACAGGCGCAGGTTTAGTTTCTTGTTTCGGTGCTTCTTCTGGAGCTGCCGCAGGGGGCGTTTCCTGGGTAGCGCCACTATTTGCTTCTTCTGCGGCCAAGGCAGCTTTATAATCCTCTCCTTCTTCCCCTATTACAGCAAGAATTCCATTTACGGGAACCGCACCTTCTTTCACGCCGATATATAGTAATACGCCATCCTGAAAGCTTTCCAATTCCATTGTAGCCTTATCTGTTTCGACTTCAGCTAAAACGTCACCGGGTTCTACAGCGTCTCCAACTTGCTTTAACCAACCTACGATAACGCCTTCTTCCATGGTATCGCTCATACGGGGCATTCTGATCACTTCTGCCATAATTATTTTTGATTTATGTTCTAGTTTATAAATACTTAAACAGACACACCAGAACGAAGTTTATATAAAAACACAAAAATGCAAATTTTAAATAAATAATTATGTTTGTAAGCCTATAAATTCTTCTGATATTTCTCATAGGACAGGAAGGAACAACAAATTTCTTACCTTTGCTCCATGAATTTTCCATCGAAATTAATAGAAGATGCTGTCAATGCCTTTTCCACTTTACCAGGAATAGGAAAGAAAACAGCTTTGCGATTAGTGCTACATCTCATCAAGCAAGATATAGGATATACTGAGCAGATAAGTCAGGCTCTGCAAAAGATGCGTAGAGAAATAAAAGAGTGTACCATCTGTGCTAATATTTCTGATGAAGCGGTGTGTAATATTTGTACAGATAGTAGGAGAGATGCTTCAACAATTTGTGTGGTGGAGTCGGTGAGAGACGTTATGGCAATTGAAGATACTGGTCAGTACAAAGGACATTATCATGTGTTGGGAGGCGTGATCTCTCCAATTGAAGGAATAGGGCCTGAAGATATAAATATTACCGGCTTGATGAACCGCATCGCAATTGGGAACATTCAGGAATTGGTCATGGCGATTAGCCCAACTATTGATGGAGATACCACGATCTTTTTTATTGGAAAACAAGCGCAAAATAGTGGCGTGAAAATAAGTACCATCGCAAGAGGAATTTCTTTTGGAAATGAATTGGAATACGCTGATGAAATGACCCTCGGAAGGTCTATCGCTGCAAGAACACCTTATAGAATACAGGGAGAATAATATCATATGAAGCTTTCTGTAATTATTGTCAATTACAATGTTAAATACTTTCTGGAACAGGCACTGCTCTCTGTTCGGATTGCTTCCGATGGAATAGAGACTGAAGTTTTTGTGGTCGATAATAATTCTGTTGATGACTCTGTGGCAATGGTTCGGGAGAAATTCCCTGAAGTCAAGCTTATTGTGAATAAAGACAACGTAGGCTTTTCCTGCGCGAATAATCAGGCCATAGAAGTAGCAAGAGGAGAATACATATTGTTATTAAACCCTGATACGGTTGTTGAAGAAAGTACATTTAGAGCTTGCGTGAATTTCATGGATGCTCACGCTGATGCAGGAGGCCTTGGCGTAAAGATGATTGATGGCTCCGGCAATTTTTTACCTGAAAGCAAACGTGGCTTCCCTTCTCCTGCTGTTGCCTTTTATAAAGCGTTCGGTTTGGCTGCTTTATTTCCAAAATCAAAAACATTTAATCACTATCACCTTGGTTATTTAGATGACAATGAAACGCACCAAATTGAAGTACTTGCGGGAGCTTTTATGTTGTTGCGAAAAACGGTGTTAGATAAAATAGGATGGCTGGATGAAGCTTTCTTTATGTACGGAGAGGACATAGATTTATCCTACCGAATCGTAAAAGGAGGTTATAAAAATTACTACTTTCCCGAAACAACCATCATTCATTATAAAGGAGAGAGTACAAAAAAAGGCAGTCTTAATTATGTTCGCGTATTTTATAAAGCGATGATTATTTTTGCTAAAAAGCATTTTCAAGGAGAGCAGGCGCGGCTATTTGTTCTGATGCTCAATCTCGCTATTTATCTCCGAGCTTTGCTAACCCTGGTTAGTAATCTGTTCAAACAATTATATCTACCTGCTTTAGATGCGGTGATTATTTTCACAGGATTATTTTACCTGAAAGATTTTTGGGCAAATTATTATTTTAACGATCCTAATTATTACACTTCTTCATTTTTATATTTCAATGTTCCTTTGTATATCCTTATCTGGATTTTTGGAATTTATATAAGTGGAGGGTATGATCCCAACCAAAACGTAAGGAAGTTAACGAGAGGAATACTTTTCGGAACTATATTGTTAGCTGCAGTTTATGGCTTTCTGGATCTAGCCTATAGACCCTCTCGGATATTAATTATTTTAGGTGCCGTTTGGGCTTTGTTGTCAACAATAATACTACGTTTTGTTATCCATTTTATTAAGTATAAAGATTTTGGATTTGGCCGGGAAAATACTAGTAATTTGGTGATTGTAGGTTCGGCAGAAGAGAGCCAGCGAGTTGTACATTTATTACATCAGGCAGAGCAACAGAAAAACTTTATCGGCACGGTAGCTCCTTCTGGAGTGGACGATTCTAAACGGTATTTAAGTGAACTAAATCAATTGGATGAAGTTGTTCATATCTATAAAGTTGATGAATTAATTTTCTGTTCCAAAGATATTGCCGCACAAGACATCATGGCATGGATGACTAAATTAGGCCCTGACTATGCCTACAAGATCGTTCCTAAAGAGAGCCTCAGTATTATTGGTAGCGCATCAAAAAACAGTGCAGGAGAATTATACACCATTGATATTCGTTTTCAAATAGTTCAAGCTGGAAACAAAAGAAATAAGCGTTCAATGGACATCCTTATTTCGTTGCTTCTTCTATTGACTACGCCAATTTGGATTTTATTTCTCAAACAAAAAAGCCAAATAGTTCGTAGTATATTTGAAGTGCTTACCAATAATAAAAGTTGGGTAAGCTATATACCAACAACAGAGTCAATGACGACCTTGCCAAAAATAAAAGCAGGTATCTTTTCTCCTTTGGATGCTTTACGAGTGGAGACTGTAAATGCACCTACGGTCCAGCGTCTGAATTTTTTATATGCAAAAGATTATACGGTCCAGCATGACTTAGATATTTTTTGGAAAGGAATCCGCAAGGGATCGATTCACTAGTAAAGAGACTATTCTATGTTTTTACGATCGGGAAACCAATTCACTCTTTAACCAATTCATGAAAGTGGGGACTAATTCACTATTCAACTAATTCACCAACCTATGCTACTCGATCAAATAAAAAAAGCCGCTGCCGAAATCTATCCTGAGATCGTTGCATTGAGGAGGCACTTACACGAAAACCCGGAGTTGTCTTATAAAGAAGTTAACACCGGAAAATTCATTTCTAAACAATTAACGGAATTAGGAATTTCGCATACCCACGGCTGGGCAGAACATGGATGTGTGGCGATCATTCAAGGAGAAGCGGAAAAGCAATCAGATAAAGTGGTCGCATTGCGCGCTGATATAGACGCCTTACCAATACTAGAAATTAATGAAGTGCCTTACAAATCAAAAGTTGATGGAGTGATGCATGCTTGCGGTCATGATGTACATACCTCTTCTTTACTAGGAACAGCGATGATTTTGGATAAGGTAAAAGCTCATTTTTCTGGAAAGGTAAAACTCATTTTTCAACCAGCAGAAGAAAAACTACCTGGTGGTGCTTCTATCCTTATTAAGGAAGGTGTTTTAGAAAAACCTAAGCCACAAAATATTTTTGGCCAGCATGTGCATCCACCCTTGGAAGCAGGGACTGTTGGTTTTTGCCCCGGTCAATATATGGCCTCTGCTGATGAATTGTACATGACGGTGAAAGGTAGGGGAGGGCATGGTGCTTTGCCACAAGATTGTATCGATCCGCTAGTGGTTACTGCTCAGATCGTGTTAGCATTGCAGCAGGTGATCAGCCGTGAAGCCAACCCATTGATTCCCTCCGTTTTGACATTTGGGAAAATAAATTCTGTAGGGGGAGCAACGAATGTCATTCCCAATGAAATACAATTGGAAGGAACGTTCAGAACAATGGATGAAGAGTGGCGAAAGAAAGCCCATAAAAGAATGAAGAAAATTACCAAACACATCGCCAAGGCCTATGGAGCTGTTTGTGATTTGGATATTAAAAAAGGCTATCCTTCGCTTTTTAATAATGAGGAGCTTACCCATAAAGCACGAGCTTATGCCGTGGAGTATCTGGGCGAAGCTAATGTAGTTGACCTTCCCCGAAGAATGACTGCTGAAGATTTCTCGTACTACTCTCAAGAAATACCCGCTTGTTTTTATCGACTAGGGACAGGGAATAAAGAAAAAGGGATTACGTCTCCTGTACATACCAATACTTTTGATGTAGATGAAAGTAGCTTGAGTCTAAGCACCGGCTTAATGGCTTGGATGGCTATTCAAGAATTGAATGCTTAAATGCGATTGCATTTACCTTTTTAAGGAACCACGTTATTTATTAAAGGAGGAGAGTTTCTAATCTCAATAGAAAACAGCTGCTGTCAACAATGAGCAGTTTATCCCATATTAACGACATATTATTCAAATATGAAAAGACATAAAGTGTAAATACTTGATAAGTATATGTTTAATGCATAGAAATAATAATTATTTTTTTAAAGAAAAGTAACTAATCAAGTAATTTTGGCGTTAAAATTGAAGTTTTATATATATGTTATTACTCTGTACTAGCTTCAGCTAAATTCCAATATTGTCCATCTTCAGGACAATTGTTCGCTAAGCAAAGACAAACAACTTGAGACACCTTCTTTTTAAAACTTAAAAAACAATTCACTCTTATGGCTAAGATCCTTGTAGTAGATGATGAAGCAAGCATCCGAAAAACACTTCGGGAAATTTTGGAATTTGAAAAATACGAAGTTGTAGAAGCAACCGATGGTCTTGACGCGATGGTGAATTTGAAAAAAGCCAAATTCGATGTTGTGATCATGGATATTAAAATGCCTAAGATGGATGGCATGGAAGCTTTGGAACGCGTACAGACATTAGCGTCTGAAACACCGGTGATTATGATCTCTGGTCACGCCAACATAGACACTGCAGTAGAAGCGGTTAAAAAAGGAGCTTTTGACTTTATCTCAAAACCACCGGATTTGAATCGTATGTTAATCACGGTTCGAAATGCAATGGATAAATCTTCCTTGATTACAGAAACTAAGGTGCTGAAGCGCAAAGTAGATCGTAACAAAATCCAAAATATTATTGGTGCTTCTGACTCCATCGTAAAAATTAAAGAAACAATCGAGCGAGTGGCTCCAACGGATGCACGTGTTCTTATTACAGGGTCAAACGGTACTGGTAAGGAATTAGTGGCTCGTTGGATGCACGAGAAATCGCCACGTGCTAAATATCCAATTATTGAAGTGAACTGCGCGGCAATTCCTTCTGAATTAATTGAGAGTGAATTATTTGGACATGAAAAAGGTTCTTTTACCTCTGCACACAAACAGCGTATTGGTAAATTTGAACAAGCCAACGGTGGAACCATTTTCCTTGATGAAATCGGGGACATGAGTTTGGATGCACAAGCTAAAGTATTGAGAGCTTTGCAAGAATCCAAGATTACCAGAGTTGGTGGGGAAAAAGAAATTAGAGTAGACGTTCGCGTAATTGCGGCAACAAATAAAGACCTTCGGCAGCAAATCCGAAATAACCAATTCCGGGAAGATTTATATCACCGTTTAGCGGTTATCATTATTGATGTCCCTCCCCTGAACGAACGAAGAGGAGACATTCCTGCCTTGGTAGATCATTTCAATAAATTGGTTTGCAATGAATATGGTGTATCTCCTAAAAAAGTAGCTAAAGAAGCGATGGCAGCTTTGAAAAACGTAAACTGGACAGGAAATATCCGTGAACTTCGTAACGTAATTGAGCGATTGGTTATACTTAGTGGTGATGTAATTACAGAGGAAGATGTCTTTAAATACGTTGTACCAAATACTGAAGAAACAGTGAGTGAACTGCAAAAGCTCTTCAAGAAATTTGGTAGCGTAGATGAATTACAAGCATTTATTAAAAAGGAATACACGACGTATAAGACAATGTCAAATTAGTCCATTACCTTTTGAAAGAATAAAAACACCTTTCTTTTACAAATGACGTGATTCCTCAAAAAGATTTTCAAAAGCGGCTGTAGAGTAACGAAAGGAGAGTTGAAAATCTATTTGAGGAACTATAAAACACGGAATTTGTCAAAGAAATAAAAAATTTTATGTAACTAGCAGAGCCTGTCATATATGACAGGCTCTTTGCTGTAAATAAACAGCATAACTTTAATATAGGGACTCAGAATCAATAACTATCCGGTTTGAATGGAAATGGTTATTTCTCCTTCACCTCTTGACAAACACTAAAATCGATAATTATGTCTAACGATCAAAAACTAGATCCAATCAAAGAGAATCCGAATAGAAAGCAGTGGAATGAAATAAAAGGAGAAAATTCCTGGACGATGTTCAAAGTGATTTCAGAATTCGTAGACGGTTTTGAAGTAATGAACAACACCGGACCTTGTATTTCTATTTTTGGATCTGCCAGAACGAAACCAGATAACAAGTACTATAAACTTGCGGTAGACATAGCTAAGCGTATGACAGACGAAGGGTTTGGTGTGATCACAGGAGGTGGCCCAGGAATCATGGAAGCTGGAAATAAAGGAGCATCCTTGAATAACGGTTTATCTGTAGGCTTAAATATTGACCTGCCATTCGAACAAAGTCACAACCCATATATTGATCCAGAGCATAACTTAAACTACCGTTATTTCTTTGTTAGAAAAGTAATGTTCGTGAAGTATGCGCAAGCTTTTGTGGTTATGCCTGGTGGCTTCGGAACCCTCGATGAGCTTTTTGAAGTGTTGACTTTAATCCAAACAAAAAAGATTTCAGCAGTGCCTATTATTTTGGTTGGTACTGAGTTCTGGGGAGGTATGAGAGAGTGGATTGAAAATGTAATGTTAGAACAGCAGGGTAATATCAGTGCTAAGGACATGGACTTGATTCCTATCGTAGACGATCCGGATGCTATCGTAAAAATCATCAGAGATTTCTATTCTGGAGATGGACACCCAGGTTCATTGAAGCCTAATTACGAATTGTAAATTATAGCAATTGTAGAAACAATAACAATAGACCTACTTGTAAAAGTAGGTCTATTGTTATTTATGGCTCATGCTTAGTTTCTTAACGAGCCATTCTCACAATTTTCGGAAGGAAAGTCCCAATAATATCCACTAGCTTTTTCTGTCGATCCATTACGGCTTCAATATCCTTATACGCAAAAGGCGCTTCATCCAAGCCACCACCAATTAAGGATACTCCTTTTTCTTTTAAATGCTTTTTCAATGCATTATGAGTGGTAGATTTTTGGGCTTTTGTTCTTGACATTTTTCGCCCAGCTCCATGTGAAGCAGAGTTAATAGAATGAACCGCTCCAGTGCCTCGAACAATATAACCTGGAGCTGTCATGGATCCTGGAATAATGCCGAGGACACCTTTTCCGGCAGGCGTTGCTCCCTTTCTATGGACAATGGCTTCTTTTCCATTTTCCATTTTTTCTTTCCAAGCAAAGTTGTGGTGATTCTCAATAACAGCAATTGGTTGATCACCCATCGCCTTACTAATCCGTTGGTGAATATGATCATGACAAGCAGCCGCATAATCACCGGCTAAGTTCATAGCCAACCAATATTCCTGACCCTCTTCAGTATCAAGACTCAACCAAGCAAGGTGCTTCGCTTCGTTTGGAAGCAGGCATTTATTCATAGCGATGTTAGTGTATTCCTTTGCGATATGTGCTCCGAAACCTCTAGATCCAGAGTGTGACAAAACGCCCAAGTAAGTTCCGAGGGGTAATGCAAATTCATTATTGATGTCTGTAATATTTACCTCGCCGAATTCTACAAAGTGGTTTCCAGAACCTGAAGAGCCAATCTGTTTTCTGGCTTTTCCAATCAATGGTTTTAGAAAAGGGATTTCTTTAAAAAGAGGAGAATGTAATACTTCATGGTCCATCGGAAAGTCAAATTCTCTTTTCCCGAAGCGCGTGTTTTCTAGGAGTATCGTTTTCCAATCCCGGGTTTTATTGATCAGTACTTCTGGTTTTCTATCATAGATACTTAGACACATCCTGCATCCAATGTCCATTCCTACACCGTAAGGGATGACGGCATTTTCAACAGCAAGTACTCCTCCGATGGGCAAGCCATAACCCGGATGTGCATCAGGCATCAAAGCACCTGCTACGGTTACGGGGAGGCGCATAGCAATATCCATTTGATCTGTAGCTCCTTGCTCTATTCCATCTGCTCCGTAGATAGGGTAGTGTTTAGGATTTTCAATTAAAGGGATTTCTATTCTCTGCTCAGGATCCTCAGGGTAAAGAGCGGTTACAATACGATTAAGGTTTTTATCTTTTTTGTAGTTCTCAGCGTTCTCTACTATATCTTTTAATAAAATGAGTACATCATTTTTGGGCAAACGCTTATAATGCTTTAACATCATATTTATGGCCATACCAATGGCAGGCCCGTCTGGATAACCGAGCTGTTGTAATTCTTTTTTGCGAAGTTTTAATTTTGACATATTATTATTAACTGTTTTCGAACAAGAAGATATACAATATGAACTTGAAGAAAGTTTCCGAGAGCTTTGTTATATTTACAAAAGTTATTCTTTGTCCTTGCATTTGTTTTAGAACATTTATGGTTTGAATTTTAAAATTTTAGAAAAATGCCCATTCCGAAAAATAAGTCAGAACTCCTTTCGGCGATCAATACGGCTTACGATAAACTAAAGAAAGAAGTAGTCGATATTCCCATAGCACTCACTACAATTGTAGAATTGGAAGGTCATGCAAAAGGAACCCAAATAAGTATCGAAAACCTCTTGGCCTATTTAATTGGGTGGGGAGAATTGCTTTTGAAATGGCAGGATAAGAAAGAAAAAGGCGAAGAGGTTGTTTTTCCTGAGGAAGGTTATAAATGGAATGAACTAGGTCTGCTTGCCCAAAAATCCTATAAGGACTATGGTGCGGAGGACTTTGAAAAATTACAGAAAAAATTAGAGCAGACCGTACAAAGAATTTTAGAATTGGTAGCAAAAACGGAAGAACAAGATTTATATGAAAGGCCTTGGTATGGAAAATATCCGCTTGGACGAATGATTCAATTGAACACTTCATCACCGTATAAAAATGCAAGATCTAGAATAAGAAAGTGGAAGAAGGTTAGAAGAGAATAAACTTATTTGTAACTATTCCGTCTTCCGTCTTCCG